>JBKPAI010000162.1:0-37239 GCA_046726355.1 Acidobacteriota bacterium
CCGTTCGGAACTCGTCGGCAGCGTCAGATGTGTATAAGAGACAGGGAGCGGGGTGTTGGGGTCCCCGCGAGTGACCGAGCCGGGGGCCGCGGCGGAACCCTCACAAGGCGCGCGCAGCGCGCCTGCGAGGGAACGGAGCGGCGTGTTGGGGTCCCCGCTATGACCAAGCCGTGGTCCGGGGCGGAACCCTCCACTAGGCGCGCGCAGCGCGCCTGCGAGGGAACGGAGCGGGGTGTTGGGGTCCCCGCGAGTGACCGAGCCGGGGGCCGCGGCGGAACCGTCACAAGGCGCGCGCAGCGCGCCTGCGAGGGAACGGAGCGGGGTGTTGGGGTCCCCGCGAGTGACCGAGCCGGGGGCCGGGGCGGAGCCCCGTAAATATTAGAGGGCGGACATGCCGAAAACAGCGACCCGCACCGTGGAGCTCGAACCGATCGATCGCCTCGAGGAAAAGCTCAAGCTGCTCGTGGCCATGGTCGATCGGATGAAAGACGAGGCTGCGCGTGCGGCCGAAGAGAACCAGCGGCTCACGCGCGAGCTCGAGGCGATGAACGCCCGCGTGGCGACGAACGACAGCCTGGCGTCCGAACTCTCGACGTTGAAGGAAGAACGCGACGTCATTCGGACACGCGTGACCGAAATGCTCGAACAGCTGGAAGGCCTTAATCTGTAGTCTTTAGTCGTTGGTCTTTAGTCGTCGGTCCTCGGGCGCATCCCTGTCGTTCGTGGGATTGGGTTTCGCGCCCATTGGCCCGGGCCAGCCAACCCGGCCAAACCAACGACCAAGGACCAACGACCAGGGCCCAATGACCAATTTATGGAAGGCCGCGTGATTCCGGTCGAGATTCACGGACAGCGGTACCCGATCCGCAGCTCGCTGGAACCTGATTACGTGTCGCGGCTTGCCTTCTACGTCGATGAGAAGATGCGCGCCGCCGCCGAGCAGACGCCGTCGAGCGACTCACTGCGGCTGGCCGTCCTGGCGGCGCTCAATATCGCCGACGAGCTCTTCCGGTGCCGCGATTTGAAGCGTGAGTACGATGGCGAGCTCGCCGAACGCGCCGGGGAGCTCGAACGGCTGCTCGACCGCATGCTGATGGCGTAGAGCCGGGGTTGTCTCATGTAATGCGAACCCTCCCGTCTTCGCTTCGCTACGGCGAGGCTCGCCGAAGCGCGGAGGCGGCAGGTCCCCCAGATTCAGGTCGCGGCAGGCCTAATCACATCCGGAGGTCCGCCGTCGCTTTAGCGAAGGCGGTCCTGCACTGCAACCGCGCACCTGACGGGCGCTCGCAGTCTCGATTTGCAGGCCCTTGCACAGACACCGAAAGTCAAGCCGAAAAGTTTCGCGGTTGACGGGGCCGAGCCTTGAACCTTGGACGCGGAACCGTTAAGATCGTTCTGGAATTTTTGAGTTCCCTGCTTTGCGCGTGATGGCGGCAGGCTCGTTTGAGCCAACGTATCACCAAAGTGAGTCGCGACGCCGCGTGGTGTGCATGCCTCTGTAGCGAGGAAGCCTGAAGCGCGGCTTTTTCGAGCGGTTCCACCTGCTATCGCAGGTTCATCGACCTCCCCACACGGCAAAGCGGGGCCTTTCTTTATATTTCCTCCCCTCGCGTAGCGCGGCGCCGACCTGACATAGCCCATTGAGGGCCCGCGGGAAAGGACGTCACGCGTGTTGTCGACCTTCGGGCTGCTGATCAATTTCATCGTGACGCTTGTCGCGGGGGCGGCAGTCTTCGCGGCGTGGGTCGCCAACCGGAAGCGGATCGCCGCCGAGACGATGGGGCGCGCCGAGCAGCAGGCCCTCCGCATTGTCAAGGACGCCGAGCGCGACGCCGAGACGATGAAGAAGGAGGCACTGCTCGAAGCCAAGGAGAAGGCCCACGACGTCCTGGTCGAAGCCGACCGCCAGGCGCGCCAGGAGCGGCAGCAGTCGGCGACGCTCGAACAGACCCTCACCCGCCGCGAAGCGGCCCTCATCGAACGCCAGGCCGCGATTGAGCGGCTCGAACGGGAGCTGAACGGGCGCGACCGATCCCTCAGCGAGCGTGAACAGGCCGCCGCCGCGGCCGCGGCCCGCTATGAGCAGCTCGTCGCGGCGCAGCACCGCGAGCTGGAACGGGTGGCCGGTCTGACGTCCGAGGAGGCCAAGGAGCTCCTGGTCAAGCAGATGGAAAGCGAGGCGCGTCACGACGCCGCCACGCTGCTCAAACGGCTGGATGCCGAAGCCCGCGAGACCGCGCTGGATCGCGCCAAGCATTACATCACCGAAGCGATTCAACGCTGCGCCGCCGAACACGCGATCGAGACAACGGTGTCGGTCGTCGACCTGCCCAGCGACGATCTCAAGGGGCGGATCATCGGCCGCGAAGGCCGCAACATCCGGGCGCTGGAGCTCGCGACGGGCGTCGATCTCATCGTGGACGACACCCCCGGCGCAATCATCCTGTCGGGGTTCGATCCATATCGGCGGGAGATCGCCAAGAAAGCGATCGAGCGGCTCATTGCCGACGGCCGCATCCATCCGGCCCGCATCGAAGAAGTCGTTCAGAAGGTCAAGGACGAAACCGAAGAGGAAGTGCGCAAGGAAGGCGCCGCCGTCGCGTTCGAGCTCGGGCTGCACGATCTCCACCCCGAAATCCTGCGTCTGATGGGCCGGCTGAAGTTCAGGACCAGCTATGGTCAGAACGTCCTGGCGCACTCAGCCGAAGTTGCGCGGCTCGCAGGCATCATGGCGCGCGAGGTCGGCCTCGATGCCCACATGGCGGTCCGCGCCGCGTTCCTCCATGACATCGGCAAGGCCATCGATCGGGAGATGGAGGGCACTCATCTCCAGCTCGGGATCGATTTCCTGCGCAAACACGGGGAGAGCGAAGGGGTGGTGATGGCGATGGCCGCGCATCACATGGACATCGACTGGCCGTCGCTCGAGGCGATGATCGTCCAGGCGGCCGACGCGATTTCCGCCGCCCGTCCCGGCGCGCGCCGCGACATTCTCGAGTCGTACGTGAAGCGCCTCGAGAAGCTCGAAGGCATCGCCGACTCGTTCAAGGGCGTGTCCAAGGCCTTTGCCTTGCAGGCCGGACGCGAGATCCGGATCCTGGTGGAGAGCGAGAAGATCTCCGACGAGGAAGCGGTCTGGCTGTCGAAGGACATCGCGCGGCGCATCGAGAACGAGCTCGAATATCCGGGTCAGATCAAGGTCACCGTCATTCGCGAGACCCGCGCCGTGGACTACGCGAAGTGAGGTGATGGTGGCGGATTCGGAAGGCCACCAGATCCCGGACCCGAGCCGCCCCCCGGTCTCCAATCGCCCGGTCAGCCAGATCGGCGACGTCAGCGAACGTGATCTCATCGCCCGCCTCCGGCAGCGCCTGCCGCCGGCGCCCGATTGGGTCCTCGTCGGCATCGGCGACGACGCCGCGGTCGTCGAGCCGGAGCGCAACCGGGTCGAGGTGCTGAGTGTTGACGCCCTCGTCGAGGGCGTGCATTTCGATCGGGCCTTCGTGCCACCCGGCGCCATCGGCCACCGCGCCCTGGCGGTGAGCCTGTCCGATCTGGCGGCAATGGGCGCGGCGCCGCGCCTGGCGCTGCTCTCGCTGGTCCTGCCTCCGGTGTTGCCGGTTGCCGATTTCGACGCCATGCTCGAGGGACTCGCAGCGCTCGCCACACGCGCGCGGCTCCCGGTGGTTGGCGGGAACCTGACGCGGTCTCCGGGCCCGCTCATGATCGATGTCACCGTGGTGGGCACGGTCAAACGCCGGCAGGCGCTGGTACGCGGCGGCGCGCGTGCCGGTGATGAGCTGTACGTCAGTGGTACGATCGGCGGAGCGGCCGCTGCGCTGCGGGTCCTGCGCGAGCGCGCCGCCGTAGCCGCTATGGATTCGAACCCCGCGGCCGAAGCAGCGCGGCTCCAGCACGATTTCGCGGGACGTGATTCGCCCTTCGCGTCTTCGCTGTCGTCACTGGTGGAAAAATATCTGCGCCCCGAGCCGCGCCTGCGGCTCGGCGTGGTCCTCGGCCGGAATCGTGCGGCGAGCGCGTGCATGGATCTCAGCGACGGGCTGAGCGATGCCGTGTATCAAATGGCCGAACGGAGCGCTGTAGGCGCGGTGATCGATGCCGACGCGGTGCCGGTCGACCCGGGGGCTGCGACGGTGTTCCGGTCGCTCGGCCTCGACCCGGTCACCGAAGCGATCACGGCCGGCGACGACTACGAGCTGCTGATCGCCGTGCGGCCGCGGACACGGTCGCGTCTCTCGGCCGCTGCGCGGCATGGCGGCGCTCCGCTGACGCGCATCGGCGCGTGCACGGCGGGAGGGGCGATGGTGTTGAAGCGCGGCGGCGTGGAAGCCGTTCTGCCGCGCGGCGGGTACCTACACTTCGGAGCATGATTCATCTGACGCGCGCGCTCGTCCGGCGCTGGTTCGATGCGCTGCTGCACATCGATGACTCGCCGGAACGCACGGCGTCGGCGTTCGCGCTCGGCGTCTTCTTCGGCTTCTCACCTTTTCTCGGTTTCCACACGCTGCTCGGGATCCTTTTCGCGTTTCTGCTCAATCTCAATCGTGTCGCGGTCCTGCTCGGCGTGTACTCAAATCTGCCGTGGGTCATTGCGCCGTATTACGCATTTGTCACCGTTGCAGGGACGAGGATGACCGGACACCGAGTACCGCCCGCCTTCAAGGCACAGCTCGGTGCGTTATTTGAACATTCGCTGTTCGAAACTGACTTCTGGGAGCACTTGATCACACTTCTGAGACCTCTGCTGTGGCCGTACGCGGTTGGATCGACACTTGGCGCGGTGCTCCTGGCTGCTCTTGCGTATCCACTGGCGCTGGCTTTCGTGACAAGTCGCCGGCGGATTCATGACATCATGGTCCATCATCACAAGCGCGGATCATGATGCTCATCTCAACGTCCTTCTGGCGAAAGAGCCTCGCGACGGCAGTGGCCGCCGGCGGCTTCGTGTCGTTGTATGAGGTGACGACGCTCGACTCGAAGTACGCCGCGCGCCAGGCGGTGCTGCGCGAAACGACAGCGGTGCCGGCGCCCGGCGCGCGCCTGACCTTCAGCGCAACCGCCTACTGCAAAGGAATGCAGACGAAGTCTGGCGTCGCCGTGCAGCGGGGTGTGGCCGCCGCCGATCCGGAGCTGCTGCCGGTCGGCTCCGTCGTAGGAATCGATTCAGTACCGTCGCAGTACAGCGGCATTTATACGATCCTCGATACCGGACCGGCGATTCAAGGGCGCGAGATCGATCTCTACATGTGGAACTGCAACGAGGCGCTCCAGTTCGGCCGCAAGCCGGTGCATCTCAACGTGCTGCGACTTGGATGGAATCCGCGGGCCACGACGCCCACGTTCTTCGACCGCATGCTCAAGCGTCCGCAGCAGGTGAGCGTTGACGCACCGCCGGACGTGGACGTGGCCAGCCAGAACTGAACCACGGAGCACAGCTGCCAGACCCGGAACCACAAAGCGTATAGCCGCAAGAAACCACAAAGCCCACAAAGAAGACAGGAGCACTTTCTTGGTGTTCCGGCGGTCCGGGATCGCCGAGGGTACGGAGGAAACGGTATCAACGCAGAGAAACGGAGCAACGGAGACGAGCGGAGAAGAACAACAAACTGGGGTTTGTTCTCCGTTCTGTCTCCGCTCCTCTGCTCCTCTGTGGTTCTGCCGTTTCCTCCGTCTTCTCCGTTTCCAAATACAGATACTCTCAGTTCTGCGCCCTCAGCTCGACCTGCTCTGAGTCCTGACGCGACGACTGATACTGCAATTCGAACAGCTTGAAGTAAATACCACGCTGCGCGAGCAGTTCCTGGTGGGTACCGGACTCGCGAATCTGTCCCTTGTGGAGCACCAGGATCTTGTCCATGTCCTGGATCGTCGAGAGCCGGTGCGCGATGGCGATGGTCGTCCGGCCCGCCATCAGCACGCGCAGCGCGTCGCGTATTACGATCTCCGTTTCGGTGTCGACGCTCGACGTCGCTTCGTCCAGAATCAGCACGCGCGGATCGAAGGCGAGTGCCCGCGCGAACGAGAGCAGCTGCTTCTGTCCGACCGACAACGTCGATCCCCGCTCCGCCACGGCGCTGGCGTAGCCGTCCGTCATCCGCGCGATGAACGGGTCGGCATGCACGGCGGCCGCCGCGCGCCGTACCCGTTCGTCGTCGATGGCGGTGTCGCCGAGCCGGATGTTGTCGGCAATCGTGCCCGAGAAGAGGTGCACGTCCTGCAGGACGAGGCTGAACAGTCCGCGCAGGTCGGCGAGATCCAGATGACGGATGTCGACGCCGTCGATGGCGATGCGCCCGCGCTGCACGTCGTAGAACCGCAGCAGCAGGTTGATCAAGGTTGTCTTGCCCGAACCGGTGGCGCCGACGATGCCGACCCGCTCGCCAGGGCGCACCTCAAAGCTGATGTTCTTGAGCACCCACGGTTCGTCGCGGCGCGGTCCCGGGCTCCCGCCCGCATCGGCCTCCAGTCCGGGCCCGGCGGCTCCGCCGGCAGACGCCTTGCCGTTGTAGGCAAACCACACGTGGTCGAAGACAATGTGGCCCGGCGCGGGAGCCGGCCGGTGCAGAGGCCGCGCGGGCGAGGCAATCGCGACCGGCTCGTCGAGCAGCTTGAAAATCCGCTCGGACGACGCCATCGCCGCCTGCAGGATGTTGAACTTCTCGGACATGTCGCTGATCGGCCGGAAGAAGCGCTGCGAATACTGGAGAAAGGCCACCAGGGCGCCGAGGGTCAGCGTGCTGCGCAGCACACTCTCGCCCCCGTACCAGATGATCAGCGCGGACGCGAGTGCGCTGATGGCCTCGATGGCCGGATAGAAGACCGCATAGTAGAAGATCGAATCGATGTTCGCGTCGCGGTGCCGGCGATCGATGTCGTCGAACCGCGCGAAGCTGAGCGCCTCACGGCGGAACAACTGCACGGTGGTCATGCCGGTGATGTGCTCCTGCAGGAACGCGTTGATCCGGGCGATCAGCCCGCGAACAACGCGATACGACTCGCGCACGTTCCGCCGGAACCATTGCGTGACCAGCACGATGAGCGGCAGGACCGAGAAGGCGACGATCGCCAGCCGCCAGTTCATCCACAGCATCATCGCCATGATCCCGGCCAGCGAGAAGATATCGCCGAACACAGTCACCACGCCTGACGTGAACAGATCGTTCAGCACGTCGACGTCGGACGTCACCCGGGTCATGAGGCGGCCGACCGGATTGCGGTCGTAGTAGCGGAGATCGAGCCGCTGCAGGTGGCGGTAGACTTCCATCCGCAGGTCGAACATGATCCGCTGTCCGGTGAACTGCATCATCCAGGTCTGCAGGTACTCGGCCGCGAACGCCGCGATCAGAATCGCCAGGTAGAGCGACGCGAGCCGATCGAGGCCCTCGAGCTGCCCCAGCGCGATGTAGCGATCGATCGCAATTTTGATCAGGTACGGCTGCGCCAGCGACGCGGCGGCCCCCGAGATAATGGCGATGAACGCGACGAGGACCTGGCGCCAGTAAGGAAAGAGATAGTGCAGCAGGCGCCGCATCAGGCGGGCGTCGTACGCTTTCCCCAGGACTTCGTCTTCGTGAGGGCTCGTCACAGAAGACCTACCACGGAGGACGCGGAGGACAGGAGGAACAATTCTGCCGTCCAATGGAGGCCGTTCTTGGCCGTACCGATCATCTGCCCGGAGCGCCTTGATGACTCAACGCAAACCGCAAATCGACTCTGCAGGGTTCGACCTCCGCGTCCTCCGCGTCCTCCGTGGTGAAGATCCTCACGAAGCGGCAAGTTCTTCCTCCAACAACTGCTTCTTGTGCAGCTCCGCGTACAACCCGCCGCGGCCGACCAGTTCGTCGTGCGTCCCGCGCTCGACGATGCGGCCCTGATCGAGGACGAGGATCTGATCGGCGTTGCGCACGGTCGAGATGCGGTGAGACACGAGGATGCAGGTCCGCTGGCGCATGACGCCGCGAAGCTTCGACAGAATCTCTTCCTCTGTGTAAGTGTCAACCGCCGACAGCGCATCGTCCAGGACGAGAATCCGGGGATCGATGACGACCGCGCGCGCGAGCGCCGTCCGCTGTTTCTGACCGCCCGACAACGTGATGCCCCGCTCCCCCACCATCGTCTCGTAGCCGTTCGGGAAGTCCGCGACATCCTTGTCGAGACGCGCAATCGCGGCTGCGGCGCGGATCTTCTCGTCGCGTTCGCGATCGAATGCGCCTTCCGAACCAGCCCCACCCGACGCACCTGTCCCACTTGACCTACTTGACCCACTCGACCCACCAGGCCCACCTGCCGTGGTGATGGCGTCGAGCCCGAAGGCAATGTTGTCTGCCAGCGTGTCGGAGAACAGAAACGGCTCCTGCGGCACGAAGCCGATTGCGCCGCGGAGATCCGAGAGGCGCCACTCGCGGACATCGCGGCCATCGACGAACACCGTCCCCGGCGGCGGATCATACAGGCGAGCAAGGAGCGCGATGAGCGTGGACTTGCCGGAACCCGTCACGCCAACGAGGGCCACCGTCTGTCCCGCTTCGACGGTCGCCGACACGTGATTGAGCACCGGCGTGCCGTCGAACCCGAACACGAGGTCGCGGAACTCGATGCGGCCACGGATCCGGGCAGGCCTGCCGCCTCCGCGCTCCGCGCTCTGGCGCGCCGCGCCGAAGCCGGGCAAAGGCGGGAAGGCCTGCACGACATCAGTTGTCGTGCGGACCTTCAGGTCCGCCGTGTCGGCAATGGCGGGCTCGGTCTCGAGCACCTCCAGCATCCTCTTCCACGACGCCATGCCGCGCTGAAGCATGTTCGTCACCCAGCCGAACGCAATCATCGGCCACGCCAGCATCGTCAGGTACGCATTGAATGCGACGAACTGGCCCAGCGTAATGCGGCCGCGAATCACTTCACGGCTGCCAAGCCACAGCACGAGCAGCGCGCCGAGGCCGAGAAAAAACGACATGCTCGGAAAAAAGAATCCCTGGAGCGTGATCAGACGCCGGTTCCGCCGCAGATACTCATCGTTCGACCGCCGGAACCGCTCGAGCTCGGCGGCCTCCTGGCGGTACGCGCGAACGACACGGACGCCGGACAGCGCCTCCTGCGCCACCGCGCTCACGTCGGCGAGCTGCGCCTGGATCTGCTCGAACCGCTTGTGTATCTGGCTGCCGAAGTACTTCACCGAGAGCGAGACGAACGGAAGCGGAATCAGCGACGCGAGCGTGAGCCACGGGTCTATCGACACCATCATCGCCAGGGCGACGACGAACGTCAGCATCGTGTTCGCGGAGTACATGACCGACGGACCGATCATCATCCGCACGGCGTTGAGATCGTTGGTCGCGCGCGACATCAAGTCGCCCGTGCGGTGGGTCTGGAAGTACGCCGGCGGCAGCTTCTCCAGATGCGCGAAGAAGTCGTTCCGCATGTCGTACTCGATCTGACGGGACGCGCCGATGAGGACACGGCGCATGAGAAAGCGGAAGACGCCGCCGACCAGCCCGATCGCGAGGAGCAGGCCGGCATACTGAATCAATTTGGCACGGGTGACGCTCTGGGTCAGGTCATCAACGGCGTACCGGAGTACGATAGGGGCCGCCAGCGCCACGCCCTGGGTAACGACGACGCAGAAGAGCCCGAGCAGAAATGCCTGCCGGTAACGGAGCGCGTAACGGACCAGCCGCTTGAGGGGGGACACTCTGGGAGTATAGTCTGCCGTTCCCTGATGGTTCGTTTACACCTTCGCCTGCGGGTCGAAGCTGGTAAAATCGACACCTCATGCATGCCCTGTACATCATCGTACCGGTCCTCGCGATCCTGGCGCTCGCATATCGCTACTACAGCGCATTCATCGCCACGCGGGTCATGTCGCTCGACGACACGCGGACAACCCCGGCGCACGCGCGCTACGACGGGGCCAACTACCATCCAACGACCCGCTGGGTGCTGTTCGGCCACCACTTTGCCGCGATCGCCGGCGCCGGCCCGCTGGTGGGTCCGGTCTTCGCCGCGCAATTCGGCTATGCGCCCGGATTGATGTGGCTCGTCGCCGGCGTCTGCATCGCCGGGGCGGTGCAGGATTTCTTCTGGGTCTGGGCCTCGTCGCGGCGGGGTGGCCGGTCGCTGGCCGATATCGCGCGCACCGAGGTCGGGCCGGTGGCGGGCACGACCGCGGCCATCTCCGTCCTGTTCATCCTCATCATCGCGATGGCGGGTCTCGGCATCATCGTCGTCAACGCGCTGGCCGAGAGCGCGTGGGGCACGTTCACCATCTTCATGACCATCCCAATCGCCCTGGTCATGGGCTTCCACATGTTCCGCTGGCGCAGGGGGCGGATTCGCGAGGCGACGATCATCGGGCTCGCCGTCCTCGGCTTCGCGGTCGTCTTCGGGAAGAACGTGGCCGAGTCCTCGTTCGCCCACTGGTTCCTCCTCAGCAAACATCAGATCACGGTCGCGATGGCGCTCTATACGGTCGCCGCATCCGTACTGCCGGTCTGGATGCTGCTCACGCCGCGCGCGTATCTCAGCACGTTCATGAAGATTGGGACGATCGCGTTCCTGGTCATCGGCGTGATGATCCTCAACCCGAAGCTGCAGGCACCGGCCTTCTCCCAATACGTGAGCGGCGGCGGACCGGTCATTCCCGGGCCGCTGTTTCCGTTCGTCTTCATCACCATCGCATGCGGGGCCGTCTCCGGCTTCCACGCGCTGGTCTCGTCCGGCACGACGTCGAAGATGATCGACTGCGAGACCGACATGCGGCCGATTGGATACGGGGCGATGCTGGTCGAAGGGCTGGTCGGAGTGGTCGCGATCATCACCGCGTGCGCGCTCCATCCGAACGATTACTACGCCATCAGCACGACGCCGGCGGTCTACAGCAATCTCGGCCTGACGCCGGTCAACCTTCCGGTCCTGCAGTCGCAGATCGGTGAAATCGTTGCCGGCCGCCCGGGCGGCGCCGTCGCGCTCGCCGTCGGGATGGCACAGATCTTCGGCGGCCTCCCGGGTATGCGGAACCTGATCGCCTACTGGTACCACTTCGCGATCATGTTCGAAGCCGTGTTCATCCTGACGACGATCGATTCGGGTACGCGCATCGGCCGCTTCCTGTTGCAGGAGTTCGGCGGCCGCCTGTGGCCGCGGCTGCGCGAAACGAACTGGGCGCCCGGCGCCTACGGCACGACGATCGTCATCGTGCTCGGCTGGAGCTATTTCATCTGGACCGGCAACATCAACGCGATCTGGCCGATGTTCGGCGTCGCCAATCAGCTGCTCGCCTCGGTTGCGCTCGCGGTCGGTACGACCATCCTGATCAACGTCGGGCGCGCCAGATATGCCTGGGTGACGTTCCTGCCGCTCTGCTGGGTCGCCATCACCACGCTCACGGCCGGATACATGAACGTGCGCGACAACTTCTGGCCGATGGCGATCGGACCGGATCCGGCGCTGCACGTGCAGGGCTACGTGAATACTATCTGCACGGTGATCATGCTGGTCTGCGCCGTGGTGATCCTGGTCGCCACCACTCGCCGCAGCCTGCAGGTCCTCACCGGACGCATCCCGGCCATCGATCTGGCGGACGTCGTCGAAGCGTGAGTGGAGGCGCGAGCGCGCTGGAAAAGCGTGATTCGCGCTCGCAAAAAAGTGGTAAGAAGAACCCTCCTTTGTACGTTTTTCAGGGAGGGGGATGATGCGGAGGTTTCTTTCCAGGCTTGCCACCTGCGGGCTGGGGGCGCTCTTCGTGTCGGCGGCGCCGGCGATCATCCACGGCCAATCGTTTCAAGGCGGCTTGCGCGGCACGGTCAGGGACGCGCAGGGGGTCATTCCCGGCGTAACGGTCACGCTGATCAACGACGCGAGCGGCGTCGCGCGCGAGACGATCAGCAACGGCCTCGGTGAGTACTCGTTCCCTGCCGTCGATCCGGCGGCCTATGCCATCAAAGCGGTGGTGCAGGGATACAAGACGTTCGAGCGCAAGGGCATCCGGATCGGGACCCAGTCGTTCGTCACGCTCGACATCGTCCTGGAGATCGGCGCGATCGAAGAGACGATCACCGTCACCGCGGAATCGCCGTTGATCGAGACCTCGAACGCCTCGACCGGCGACGTGCTCGATACCCGGACTCTCGAATCACTTCCCAGCGTCGGCCGCAACGCGTTCCTCCTCAGCGTGACGGTCCCGACCGTTGTCAGCAGCGGAGACACCCACTGGAACCGGATGCAGGATCAGAGCGGGGCGTCCTCGCTGTCCATCGGCGGCGGGACCGTCCGTGGCAACAACTACCTGCTCGACGGCTTTCCAATCACCGACATCCAGAACCGGTCGGCGACGAATCCGAGCATCGAAGTGCTCGAAGACGTGAAGGTTCAGATCCACACCTACGATGCGGAAATGGGCCGGACCGGCGGCGGCGTGTTCAACTCGACGGCGAAGTCCGGAACCAATACGTTCCGCGCCACCGGGTTCGGCACCATCCGGCCCAACTCGCTGACCGGTTCGAACTTCTTCCTGAAGATTCAGCACATCCCGAACGCCGACCAGTTCTGGCATCAGGGCGGCGCCGGCATCGGGGGTCCGGTCTTCCGGAACAGAACCTTCTTTTACTTCGCGACGGAAGCCTATCGCGACGGACTCACCCAGAACGGTACGCTGCACTTCCCCACCGCGGCCGAACGCGCGGGCGATTTTTCCGGACTCGTGAACGCCAGCGGCCTGATGATTCCCATTTACGACCCGCTGACCGGGGATGCCAACGGCAACGGCCGGACGCCGTTCCCGAACAACCGCATTCCGCCGAATCGTCTCAACCCGGTCGGCCTGAACGTGGTCAAATACCTGCCGTTGCCGAACATCGGGAACACGGGCATCGACAACGGCAGCGCGAACTACGCGGTGCAGGACACCGTCAAGGATGCGGCCCAGCAGGCCAGCGTCAAGGTGGATCATCACTTCAACGACAAGATCGCACTGAGCGGCGTCTTCCTGGGCCAGAACTCGCACGAGCCCCAGAACAACTACTTTCCCGAGGCGAAATTCGCGGCGCCGAGCTATCAGCTCGATCGCGGCGTCAAGGTGTTCGTGCTGAACAACACCTACATCGTCAGCCCGTCGACAGTGCTGACGCTCCGCTACGGCCGCAACATCTTCAACGACAACAACAACCTCCCGTTCGATTTCGACGCGCACACGCTCGGCTTCAACAAGGCCTTTGCCGATGCGATCCAGGTGCAGAAGTTCCCGACGTTCACCCTGACCGGGTACAACGGGACCGGCTTCACGGGCAAGGCCATCCGGCGGTACTACTCCGACGGCATTAACGGCTCGCTGACGACGCTCGCCGGCGAGCACAGCCTGAAGTTCGGCGCCGACTATCGGCTGCTCGGCATCCGGGCGCTGTCGTACGGCGCATCAGCGGGCACCTACACCTTCAACGGCCAGTTCACGGGACAGACGCCGACCAGCAACAACGGGCGCAACGCGATTGCCGACCTGCTGCTCGGATATCCGAGTTCGGCCACTATCACGGTGCCGTCCGAGTTCGATGATTTCGTCCGCTACACCAGCCTGTATGTCCAGGACGACTGGCGGGTCAGCCCCCGCCTGACGCTCAATTACGGCCTTCGTCTCGAGCACGAAACGGGCCTCGCCGAGCGTGACAACCAGTTGATCGTCGGGTTCGATAGGACGACCGTCAATCCCGTGAAGGTGACGATTCCGGCCGGCATCGATCCGCTCAACCCGACCGCGGCGCGCCAGGTGCAGGGCGGCCTCGTGTATGCCGGCGTCGACGGCGCGAAGACGCGTTGGGGCGATCCGCCCCCGATCAAGCCATCACCGCGCGTGGGCGTCGTCTTCAGCCCGAGCGAGCGGACCGTGCTGCGCGCCGGCTACGGCATGTTCTGGGCGCCGATCAACTACACCGTGAGCCAGCCCACCGGCTACAGCGCCACCACCACGATGCCGCAGCTCAACACGAGGCCGATATCAACGCTCGACAATCCGTTCCCGGGTGGCCTGCAGCCGATTTCCGGCAACGCGCTCGGCCTGGCGTCCGGCCTGGGAAGCACGGTCGCGTTCACCGATCCGGACGCGAGCGCGCCGCGGGTTCAGCAATGGTCAGTCGACGTTCAACGCGAGCTGCCCGGCAACACCAGCATCAGCGTCGGCTACATCGGCAACAAGGGGAATCACCTGTCATTCGGCGACACGATCAACCTCAACCAGCTCGATCCGAAGTACCTCGAGTTGGGCTCGCTGCTCACGCAATCGGTGCCGAATCCGTTCTTCGGAAATCCGCTGGCCGGATCGCTGGCGACGCAGCAGAACGTGCAGCGGTTCGTGCTGCTCGCGCCGTTCCCGCAGTATGGCACCGGCGCGGTCAACATGACCGCCTACGGCGCCCGGTCCTTGTACCAGGCGGCAGTCGTTCAAGTACGAAAGCGGGTGAGCACGTGGTGGGGTGGCAACTTCAATTACACGTACAGCCGACTGCAGGACAACCAGATCGGCCAGACCAACTACTACACGCAGGCCCCGATGATTCAGAACAACTGGAACTACATCGAGGGCTCGCCGTATTACAACGCGGACGTCGACTACGGACTCAGCCTGCTCGATCAGCCGCACAAAATCTCGATGTCGCCGATCGTTCAGCTGCCATTCGGGAAAGGGCGCGCGCACCTGAACCGCGGCGGCACGCTCGCCTACGTGCTCGGCGGCTGGTCGTTCGCGTCCATCATCAGCTTCCAGAGCGGCTTCCCGATTGGCGTCGCGCAGTCCACCAGCACGCTCAACCTGAACGGCGGGGCGCAGCGGCCCAGCCTGAACACCGGCGCCGACCCGCTCGTACCGGGCAACATCGTCGACCGACTCAAAGCGAATCCGGGCGACAACCAGTTCCTCAACCCGTCGTCGTTCACGCTGGCACCGGCGTTCTCGTTCGGCACCGGCCCGCGTATTCTGCCCGGGGTTCGTTCACTGTGGCGGAACAGCGTCGACGTCAGCATGAACAAGGATCTGCCGCTCGCCGGATCGATGAAGGCGACGCTGCGCGTGGAAATCATCAACCTGACGAATACGCCGTGGTTCGCGGCACTCTCGACCACGAACGTGAACGCCGCGAATTTCGCGCAGGTCGCGACGCAGGGGAATTACTCGCGGCTGGCGCAGATCACGTTGCGATTCAGCTACTGACCGGCATCGAGGAAACACGTTAACGACGCTGGGCGTGGAGTCAGCCCTGTTCGGAGTGATCTGGGCCATCGCGTGCGCAGTGCTCGTCGCGGAGCAGGCGCCGACCCTCGAGCAGGTGCTCGGGCGCGCGGCGGTCTACGTCGAGGAGTTCGAGCGGCAGATGTCGGGCATCGTCGCCGAAGAGGACTATGTTCAGCAGGTGCGCGTTCCCAGGGGCTATCCGCTGCGCATGAACCTCACGCGTCGGATCCGCTCGGACCTCCTGCTCGTGAAGCCGGCCGGCGGTGAGGACTGGATGCAGTTTCGCGACGTCTTTTCCGTCGATGGCGAGCCGGTTCGCGACCGCGACGAGCGTCTGTTCCGGCTGTTTCTGAACCCGGACGAGACCACGCGGTCGCAGGCGGCAGCCATCCTCCGCGAGAGTGCACGTTACAACATCGGGGCGGTCGAGCGTACGGTGAACACGCCGCTGCTGGCGCGACTCTTCCTCGAACCCAAGAACCAGGATCGGTTCCGCTTCAAACGGACGGACGACGCCGGTCCCGACAGGATGACGGCCCAGGCGCCAGCGCCGCCCGGGCACTTCCGCGTCACGACCGAAGTGTGGGCGGTGGAATTCCGCGAGCGCAGGCACGACACGATGATCCGTACGACGGCGCTCCGCGACCTGCCGGCGCGCGGACGGTTCTGGATCGAACCCGCAACAGGACGCGTGCTGATGAGCGAGGTGGTCCTCGAGGGTCGCTTCGTACGCGGCATCATCAACGTCAACTACCAGTCGGTGCCGTTCCTGGCACTGCTCACGCCGTTCGAGATGCGGGAGCGCTACGACCGCCTGCGCGACAACTCGACCATTGAAGGGTTCGCGACCTACAGCCGCTTCCGGCGATTTCAGGTGAAAGTGGACGAAAAGCTGGGCCCCATCAAAAGGTAGGACCCGCCGGGCTCAGGAAGAGGTCCGCGAGGACGCCGGATCGCGGGCCCGGTGCGGCGATTTGAAGACGCTGAACACCAGCCAGTAAAGGCCCACACCGGCGACCACGATCATGCCGAACCGCATGACACCGACCCAGAACGCCGCGTCGATCACCGGCCACTCGAAGCGGTAGCGGCGCAGCACGTCGAAGCGCTCCGTCATCCAGTGCCAGGCGGTGTGCGACACGATCGCCGAAAGGATGACGGTACCCAGCCGCTCGGCCACGACGAACCGGAACAGCAGCGACAAGCCGGGAACCAGAACCCCGAGGACGAGCAGTTGACCGAGTTCGACGCCGATGTTGAACGACAGTAGCGACGTGAGCAGGTACGAGCCCGCAAACTGCAGCGTCTGCTTCAACGCGAACGAAAAGCCGAACCCGTGCACGAGGCCGAACCCGAACGTGATCATCCAGCGCCGCTTCAGCTGCGGCGCGACGATGTTCTCGAGCGCCATGTACACGATTGACGTGGCAATCAGCGTTTCGATGAGCGGCGGGAACCACAGCGCGTCCGGTCCGAGATCGTACGCCGAGGCGATCAGCGTGATCGAATGCGCCACCGTAAAGGACGTGACCACGGCGATGAGCGACCGGAGGCGCCGGAACGGGATCACAAGACAGAAGAGGAACAGCAGATGATCGATGCCGTCCAGGATATGGACGAATCCGAGCTTCACGAACTGCAGCGCTGCCTGGTGCCAGCGCGGATCGAGCCGCACGATCCCGGGATCGCCCTGGAATTCGAAGGCCCGGATCGCGCCGCCGGGCGGCATGAAGCGCAGCACCGTGACGGTGCGGAGACCGAGCCGCGCCAGCTTCGGCTCGATCGAGAAGCGCGACCGATCCGATTCGATCGGGTATTCGAAGAGCACATCGAGCAGGCCCTGGTTCCACAGGAACTCGGTGTTGTCCGGCAGCCGGCTGCCGGTGACGTGTGCCAGCGCCTCGTCGTAGGAAGCAAACGATCGGTCCGCCGCGAGCGCCGCGCGCACCTCGACGACCCGCGGGTGCGGCAGCACCCGGTCCTCTTCATACACGTTGACATCGTCCGACACCCAGAGCGTGGCGGCATCGCTGAGCGTCTGGTCGGCGCGCGACAGGTCGAGCAGGCCTGCGTTGGCCCCGCCCGGCGGCTTCGGATAATCCATGTCGCGCATGGCCATGAGCGGCACGCGCACGAGCAGCCTGAGGGTGTGGCCCTCCGGCTTGACGAAGGCCTGAACAGTGACGTCGCTGGGAATTTCGTGGGCGATCGGTGATGCGGGCCAGAGCAGGGCCGCGACTGCGATGATCGTCGTCGCCGCAAGGAATCTCACCGCCGAGGACGCGGAGGGAAAGCCCTGATGGTGCACAAACCCCTTCCAGGCTGCCAGGGCGGCGAAAACCCGGCCCCGGGCGGCGTCTGTCCCGCGCGCCACGGGTCCTGATGACGCGTTCGCTGCAGGATTCTTCCGCGGTGTCCTCCGTGTCCTCCGTGGTAGAAAATCGAAAATGCGGCTCATGCGCCCTGTCACTCCGGAAATTGTATACTGTCGGCCGCTATCTTGAAGGGAGGATGACGTGAGGCGAAGGCTGAACGTTCAAAACGTTCTTATCGGGAGCGCATTGCTCGTCCTGCTGATTGGTTTCGGCGTGGGACAAAATCTGCTTGAAAAGGCCGCCGCCGCGCAGACCAACGGCAAGACGATGGCGCCGCGGTTCGAGGTCGATCCGATGTGGCCCAAGCCGCTGCCCAATCACTGGATTCTCGGAATGACAATCGGTGTGGGCGTCGACTCCCGGGACCACGTCTACATCATTCATCGCGGCGCCGCCACGCTCGACGCCAAAGAAAAGTACGCGATGGCGAGTCCGCCGGCATCGGAGTGCTGCGTGGCGGCGCCGCCGATCCTCGAGTTCGATGCCGAGGGCAACCTGGTCAAGTCGTGGGGCGGTCCGGGTGAAGGATTCGAGTGGCCCGAATCGAACCACGGCATCACGCCGGACAGCAAAGGCAACCTGTGGATTGGCGGCAACGGGGCGAGTGACGGACACATCCTCAAGTTCACACGAGAGGGCAAGTTCGTGAAGCAGTTCGGCTTTGCGTACGCGAACGCCGGCAGCAACGACATGTGGGCGTTCAACAAGGTGGCGAAGATTTCGCTCGACGAGGGCGCCAACGAGGCGTACGTCGCCGATGGATACGGCAACCATCGCGTCGCGGTCATCGACATGGACACCGGCAAGATCAAGCGGTACTGGGGCGCCTACGCCAACAAGCCGGACGACACGAATCTCGGCCGGTACAATCCGTCTGACCCGCCTGCCAAGCAGTTCCGCACCCCGGTCCATTGCGCCGTGCCATCGAAAGACGGGCTCGTGTATGTCTGCGATCGTCCGAACGATCGCATCCAGGTGTTCACCAAGGACGGCAAGTTCCAGAAGGAAGTATTCGTCGCGAAAAATACGCTTGGCGACGGCGCGGTCTGGGACGTCGCGTTCTCGAAGGACCCGCAGCAGAAGTACCTGTACCTTGCAGACGGCGCGAACGAGAAGATCTACGTGTTCGATCGCGCGTCCTTGGAAATCCTGACCAGTTTCGGCGATGGCGGCCGGCAGCCGGGACAGTTCTATGCCGTCCACAGCATCGAGACCGACTCGAAGGGAAATCTCTATACCACTGAGACGTACGAAGGCAAACGGGTGCAAAAGTTTGTCTATAAAGGTCTCGCGGCGGTGACAAAACCGAACCAGGGGACGGTCTGGCCCACGCGGACCACGCATTAATCCCGGGGGGGTCTCGGGTTCCAAGAACCTACTCCGGAGGACGCCGAGGACACGGAGGCTCAAATCCTGAAGGATCACAGGATTCTTCCTCCTGTCCTCCGCGTCCTCTGTGGTGTTGCTGAGACACGATCCCACAACGCAGAAATTCCTCCCTCGCCTCTCCCCGCTGTATACTCCCCCGCGAAGACACCCCCTCTTCTACTCCGCTCACATCCTTATGGAGGATGAGGCGTATGAAGCGCAGTCTCGTCGCCGCGATCGCGCTCGTCACGTTATTGACTCTCACTGGCAGCGCGCAGGCTCCGGGCTATCGGGTCGTGCCGTTATGGCCGCAGCCGCTGCCGAATCACTGGGTGCTTGGGTCAGTCACCGGCGTCGCCGTCGATGCGCAGGATCACGTCTGGGTCACGCACCGCGGAGCCGATTCGCTCGAAGGCAACGAGAAAGGCATGATGGCCAACCCGCCGACATCGACGCTGTGCTGCACGGCGGCGCCGTTCGTCCTCGAGCTCGACGCGAGCGGCAAGGTTCTTTCCAATTTCGGCGGCCCCGGGCAGGGCTATCAATGGCCGCAGTCGCCGGGCGGCATCACCGTTGACGCCAGAGGCAACGTGTGGATTACGGGTGCGGGACTCGAGCCGGCGCCGCCCGGCAGCGGCCGCGGACGCGGAACGGCCGATCCGGATGCGGTGGGCGGGGGACGTCGCGGCGCTGCGCCGGATGCGGCCGGACGAGGCGGAGATGCTGCGGCCGGGCGTGGCCGCGGCGGTCCCGCGGCGCCAGCCGGACCTCCGGACGCGCACGTACTCAAGTTCGGGAAGGACGGAAAATTTCTCCTTCAGATCGGCACGCCCGGCAGGATGGAAGGGCCCGACAGCCAGACCACGTTGAATCGCCCGGCGGCGGTCGCGGTGGACACCTCGGCGAACGAAGTGTTTGTCGCCGACAGCGGGAATCACCGGATTGTCGTCTTCAATTCCGAGACCGGGATGTACAAGCGACATTGGGGCGCGTACGGTGAGAAGCCGGTCGCGGCCGGCGGCGGACCGTACGATCCCGCGGCGCCTCCGGCGCGGCAGTTCCGCGACGTCACGTGCGTCGAGATCGCCAGAGACGGTTTGGTGTATGTCTGCGACCGCACGAGCAATCGTATCCAGGTCTTTCAAAAGGACGGGAAGTTCGTGAAGGAAGGGATCGTCTCGAAGAATACGAAGGGCGCGACGGTGACCGGACAGTTCGGCGTGGTGTCGTCGTGGGGTTCGGTGTGGGACGTCGCCTTCTCGAACGATGCGCAGCAGAGATACCTGTTCGTCGCGGACGGTCACGACAAGAAAGTGATCGTGCTGCAGCGCGACACCCTCGCGGAAGCAGGCAGCTTCGGGACCGGCGGCCGGCTGCCCGGACAGCTGCTCGCGGTCAGCGCGGTCGCCGTCGATTCGCGCGGCAACCTCTACACCGGCGAGCAGCACCACGGGAAGCGCGTGCAGAAATGGGTGGCGAGCCGGTAATTAAGCACCGAGAACTACAATGACGGTGAAGGGGAACCTGAGGGGAACCACAAAGAGCACAAAGCTCACAAAGAAGACTGCATTTCTTTGTGTCCTTTGTGTTTGAGGATCGTGTCGATTCGACGCGACGCATCGAGCTAACGCGGTAACGCAGGAGAATCGCCATGAAGCGTAACCTTTTCGTCGGTGCCCTGCTGATCGCTGCGCTGGCGGGGTTCGGTCTCGGCGCCGGCGTGCTGCAGAAGGCGGCACAGGCGCAGGGGCAGGCTGCGGCCCAGGCGCCGCGCTTCGAGGTCGATCCGATGTGGCCGAAGCCGCTGCCGAACGGCTGGTACCTCGGTCAAACGATCGGCGTGTCGGTCGACGCGCAGGACCACATCTGGATCATTCACCGATCCGATTCGCTCGACGCGGTCGAAGCGGCGGCAGACGAAGGCACCGGCGCCTGCTGCCGGAAGGCGCCGCCAATCCTCGAATTCGATCAGCAGGGCAATCTGCTCCGTCATTGGGGCGGGAAGGACGGGCCCGGCTATCAGTGGCCGGCGTCGAATCACGGCCTCACCATCGATCACAAGGGCAACATCTGGATTGGCGGCAACGGCGCGAACAACGATGGCCATGTCCTGAAGTTCACGCAGGACGGTAAGTTCCTGATGCAGGTCGGCACCAAACAGGCGGGCCTTGGACCCGACAGCAATTCACAGGAGCGTTTCTACCTGGTCGCCAAGGTATCGATCGACGGGAAGAACAACGAGGCCTACATCGCCGACGGCTACGGCAACCGGCGCGTCGTCGTTATCGATGCTGATACCGGCAAGTTCAAACGCTTCTGGGGCGCGTACGGCAACAAGCCCTCCGACGAGCCGCCGCCGTACCGCTACACGCCGGGATCGATGCCGCTGCAGCAGTTCCGGGGCCCCGTCCACTGCGCCGACATGTCCGTCGACGGCCTCGTGTACGTGTGCGACCGCACCAGCGACCGGCTGCAGGTGTTCACGCGCGAAGGCAAGTTCGTGAAGGAAATCTTCGTCGAGCCCGAGTCCCTCGGCGACGGATCGACGTGGGACGTGGCCTTCTCGAAGGACGCGCAGCAGAAGTACCTGTATCTCGCAGACGGCCGCAACCAGAAGCTGCACATTTTCGATCGTCAGTCGCTGGCGGAATTGACGAACTTCGGCGAGGGCGGACATTATCCGGGCCAGTTCTACTCGATGCACAGCATCGCGGTCGACTCGAAAGGCAACCTCTACACGACTGAAACCTACCAGGGCCGCCGCGTGCAGAAGTTCCTCTACAAAGGGCTCGGACCGGTCACGAAGAAAGTGCAGGGAACGGTCTGGCCGACCACGACGACGTCGCAGCATTGAGTCGAGCGGGTCGAGTGGGTCAAGTGGGTCAAGTGGGGAGGCCGGGTCGAGTGGATTGGTGCATGCCGTAGGTCGTCGACAGTTTCTAGCGGCGGGTCTGATCGCGCCAGCTCTCGCGTTCACGCGTCAGAATCCCGGGGCCCGACTCCTTGGTACGGTCCCGCTCGGAAACCCTGCGGGCGCGCCGGCAACACCGTTGAACCGCCTGCTCGGGCGCGGCCTGAGCGCGCGGCGGTTCACCGACCTGTCGACGATCACTCCTGATTCGACCGAGGCGGCCACCACACCGACGGACAGCTTCTTCGTCCGCACCGCCTGCCCCGCGCCGCTGCCCGATCCTGCGACATGGACGATTGACGTCGGCGGCCTCGTCGACTCGCCGGTACGGCTTTCACTCGCGTCGCTCCAGCCGGTGGCCGTCCAGAGCGGCCGTTACCTCCTCGAGTGCTCGGGGAACACTGATCCAGCGAACTACGGGCTGCTGAGCACGGCGGACTGGGACGGAGTACCGATGGCCGCCTTACTGGATCGCGTTCGCCCATCGCCGCAGCCGTGGCGCGTCCTCGTATCCGGCCTGGACGATGACGCAGACGCGATGAAGACATCTGTTCCGGGCGCGAGCTGGATCTTCAGCCGCGACGATCTTCAGCGCGCGATACTGGCTTTGAGGATGAACGGCGCTCCCCTGCCGCGCGATCATGGATTTCCCGTCCGCCTCATCGTGCCTGGGTGGTACGGGTGTGCGTGCATCAAGTGGGTGAACCGGATCGAGCTGGTGCCGGACGATGCAGAAGCGACGGCACAGATGCGGGAGTTCGCGTCGCGCACGCATCAAAACGGCGTCCCGGCGCTTGCGCGGGAGTTCGTTCCGGCGGTGATCGACACCTGCGCCATGCCGGTGCGCGTCGAGAAATGGCTGCAGCCAGGCGGCATCTTCTACCGCATCATCGGCCTGCTGTGGGGAGGCCGGACGCCCACCAATGCACTGTCGATCCGCTTTCGCGCGGGCGCGCCGTGGGCGCGGGTCGAAGATTGCCCGCTACCGAAGACCACCGCCACATGGTCGGTGTGGACGCACACGTGGCGACCTGTCGAACCCGGGCGCTACGACATCGTTCTACGGGTGGACGATCCGGCTATCAGAACGCGGCGCCTGGATATCTTTTTTTACGCGCGTGCGATACAGATCGATCAGATTTGACCATTCCGGTCGTGTCCGGCTTCAGCCGGACTGGCGCCCGGCCAGCTGCACAGACCGAGAGTCCGGCTAAAGCCGGACACTACCGTCGTTCGATGACTCTCGCTTCTGCAAGCTCTGGTCTGTTCGCGTCGGCGACATGCCACAGCGCGATGAATTCTTTCGCCGTCCTTGCGGCCTGCTCTCGCCGTCCGGCTTTCTGAGCGGCGCGTGCCAGGCCTAACAGCGAAGCGGCGCGCCGCGGCGTCCGCGCCAGGGCTTTCTGGAACTGCGGAACAGCCGTCGCGGCGTCTCCGCCATCGAGCAGCGATTCGGCGTACAACTCCCCTGCCGGTTTGATCGGATAGGGCCGTGCGATCGGGCGGGGACGCTTCGCTTCGAGTGCCTCCGCGCGCGCGAGCGCCGCAAAGCCAGCCTGCCGGTCGCCGCGTGCGAGGCGGAGCAGGCCGTCCGCCTCCGCTCGCATGATGGCGGCAATCTCGCGCGCTTCGCGATCCGGAACGGTCTGCGACGCCGTGCCCAGGTGTTCGAGCGCGGCCTCGGCGCGGGCGAGATCGCCCATCCTGACGCTCGCCATCCCGAGCGCAAAGAGCTCGTCGATGTTTTCGAACGAACTCTGCCCCTTCATGTCGGCCCACGATCCGCTCTCGACAACCCGGCGCGCCCGCATCGATCCAAGCTCGCTCTTGAGCGTCGTGGAGCTGAACCCGCGGCCGATTTCGCTCTCGGCGTGCTGATGGCTGCCGCCGGTCTGCCCCCCGGCACCCGCTGATGCCCTCTTTACGACTTCCTCGATGTCTCGCGCCTTCGCGAAGCGCCCCTGCTGCAGATATTCGTAATGAAGCCACGACAGGCTGTGGAAATCGGCCTGCGCCATCGACAAACCAAGGCGCTTCACGCGATCGACCGACGCCGCAAACGACGATTCGTCGGCGGCCGACGCCTCGTCCCACAGGCCGAGCGGCACGAACACATGCGACGGCATGTGACGCGCATGACTCGAGGCGGGCGCAATGCGCGCGTACGTGCGAGCGGCCTCCAGGCCCATGGCGGCATGTTCCCCGTCGTCGAACGCATGCAGGGCATAGTGAGCCGCGCCCGGGTGCTCCGGATTGTTCTTCAGGATCGCGGTCGCAATCGCCCCCGCTTTGAGCGAGACCTCCGGGTTCCGCTGACCGGATGGAATCGTCGCCAGGAGTGCCAGGGCATGAAAGGCCGCCGCCTCATCGTCGTCCGGAAACTGGCGGCTGAGCGCGGCCATCCGATCGGCGTAGGCGCGATCGCGCGCCATCTTGTCGCCGGCTCCGAACAGGCGGTCCACGGCGTCGAGGTATCCCTTCTCCCGGGCTGTGGGCGCCCTGGCTTGACGCGCGTCCCGCGCCGGCGCGAGCCGCGCCAGCACGGCGCGCGCCCTGTCGGCGTTCTCGTTGTACCAGAGCGGCTGGTTGTAGCACATCGCCTCACCCCAGTACGCGAGCGCGAAGCCGCGATCGACATTCTGAGCCTGGCGAAACGACTCAATCGCCTCGTCGTACTCGAAGCTGTGGAGGAGGAGGAGGCCGCGGATAAATGCGGGCTGCGCCGCGGCGGATCCGGAGTTGGGAAAGGTGATTGTACCGAGGGACGGGGTCGGCGTCTGCGCAGAAGCCCGAAGGCAGCAGTAGAACAGCGCACAGGCGGCAACGGCGCGGGAAGAGCGAGACACTGGAAAGCAGCAGTTTACCTTGTGTCTCCGCACCCGCGCCGCTGTGATCGCCGTTAGAACGAATAGCGGAACATGATCTGTGTGATCCGCATAAACCCGGCCTGAATCGTGGTCTGGCCGAAGCTCGTGTTGCTGAAGTTATTGGCATTCTGAAGCGCACGGACGTTCGGCCGGTTGAACATGTTCAGGATCTCGAACTTCACCTGCGCGACTCTGGTACCGGTCAATCTGAAGTTCTTGATAATCACCGCGTCCACGTTGTACTGCGGCGGTGTCCGGAGATCGGTGATCGTGCGCGGCGCGTTGCCGAACGTGCCCGCAGGCGCAAGAGTGAAGGCGTTCCGGTTGATCCATGTCGCCGTCGGGTGATCTGCTGATGATAGCCGGTCCTCGAAACTGCCCGGGGTCGCCAGATCCGCGCCGGATACGAGGTTGGGACGATTCGCGGTCGTGTTGCCGCCCTGGCTCAGATTGGGATCCGCGTTCTGCTGGACGTTCAGCGGGAAACCGCTCTGCAGATTGATGGCGGTGGAAATCGTCCAGCCGCCAATGAGCAGATCGGCGACGCGGCTCTCGTTCGCCCACTTCCGGCCGGGGCCGAAGGGAAGCTCCACGATCGGAGCAATGATCACGCGATGCGGTACATCGAGGGTGCTATACCCGTACTCGGACAGCGGATCGTAGCAGGCTGTCGTGAACGCCTGGCCACCGGCACATGCCGGATACGATGCCAGGTAGTTGTAGTTGTTCACCGGCAGCGCGGGGCTCACGGCCGTGTAGAAGTTGCTCTCGCCAATCTGGTTGTCCTTCAGCACGCTGTAGGTGTAGCTGAAGCGTCCGGCGATGCCGTGTGACATCCGCTTGATCAATTCGAACACGCCGGCGCTGTACCGGCTGCGCCCTTCGGTGACCTGCCGGGCGTTGATCTGCCGGTACTGCGGAAACGGCGTCAGCAGCCGGGCGCGCGACAACGTCGCCGCCGTGGACAGCGATCGCGGCACGTTCGGATTGCCGAAGAAGGGATTCGGCAGCTGCTGGCCGAGGGCGGCCGCGCCAAGGCTCAGGTATTTCGGATCGAGCTGATTGATGTTGATCGCGACGTCATTCGATCCGCCGAGGCCGATGAAGTCGCTGCGCGCGCCGACGTAGCTCGCCGTAAAGGCCATGTTGCCCGGCAGCTCACGCTGCACGTCGACGGAATACTGCTGCACGCGCGGCGCCTTCCTGTTCTGATCGACGTAGCTGATGTTGGAGTCGAGGTTGGTCAGTGCGCCCAGGCTGTTGCCGCTCGGCGGCTGGATGCCGGTGGGAAACGGGTTGCTGATCGACGTCGGGTTGCCGCGGCTGGTGCCGAGAGTCGTATTGTTCGTGTAGCCGACCTGTCCGTAGTTGTTGTTGGTGGGATCCGGAACGGGGTAATTGAACGGCGCCCAGTACATCCCGTACCCGCCGCGGACGACGGTCTTCGTATCGAGGGAGAACACGGCACCGACGCGAGGCGACCACTTCACCTTTTGCGGGTTGCCCTGCGTGACCGGGTTCCCGTTCACGCCCGCGTACATCAGGCCGCCGCTCACGTTGCGCGCCGGTGTCCCGGCAACGGGATCCGCGGGGATGACAACCGTCGACAGGCTGCTCGTCGTGGCCGGATCGAAGCCGACCGTGAAATTGTTGTTCTGCTCGCGGAGCCCGTCCTCGTGCTCGATGCGGAGGCCGTAGTTGAGCGTGAACCGGGAGCTGACGCGCCAGTCATCCTGCGCATAGCCGCCGTAGTAATAGGTGAACAGGTTCAGCGGTGTCGAGACCGTCAGCTGACTCTCCCGCAGCGCCGAGGGGTAGCCGAGCAGGAACGACGCGAACGGACTGCCGTCAATCGAGTTGGTGTTGGTCCCGTTTGACGAGGTCATGTCGCGGTCGAACTCGAAGTAACCGGCTCCGTTGCCCGGAATATAGGTGTCGACGCCGATGCGACGGAAATCAGCGCCGAACTTGAACGTGTGCGTTCCGACGAACCGGTTGTAGGCGCCGTTGGCGCTCAACGACTTCCAGTTGATTTCGGTCGGGTTGATCGCCCCGAGCGTCCGCGTGCCGTTGCCGTTGTCGTAATCGCGGATGCGCACCTGGGGGAACTTGTCCAGGGCGATCTGATTCGCGAAGGTTTGCGAAAACCCCAGCGTCCTCGGATCGAAATCGGCCGTGAGGGTGTTGTTGTCGGGAAAATCCGTCCACCCGAACCGCAGCGCCATGAGCGAGTTGTCGCTGAGGACCCAGGTGTTGTTCAGTGCCACGACCTGCGGCCGCCGCTTCAGCAGGTAATCGTTTGGATCAGCAAACCGGTTCGGGTCGGTCTGGTCCCCTGGTGTGCCCGGATTTGGCGAGAAGAAGTTTGCGCACGGCTCGTCCGTCCGGTTGTACAGATAGAAGCCGGTCAACGACACCTTGTCGGTGAACTTGTGCTCCACCTTGCCGGAATACATCTGCTCGAACTTGTTGTTGATGAGCGAGGTGCGGTTGTAGTTGTTGCCGCCATTCGACACGTTACTGTCCGCGGGCGGGAGATACTGCAGGATTGCTTTCGCGACCGGGTTGATGCGTTCCGCAGGAATCACGTTGCCCGGAAACGGCAGCCCTGTCAGCGGATCATAGATGGCCACCAACTGACCGGCTGCATTCGTCGTCTGCGAGAAGTCCCCCTGCCGTTCCCGCGCCGTCGGCATCCGCACGGGGACGTTCCGGGTCTGCACGTCGTGGTAGTCCTCGGACGAGAACCAGAAGAAGGTCCGGTTGCGGGCAATCGGACCACCGAAGCCGCCGCCACCGAGGTAGTACGTGCTCTTTGGCTTCGGGATGCCGGCAATCTGGCTGAAGTAATTGTTTGACTGTCCCCAGACGGGCCGGGTCTGGAAGAAGCCGGTGCCGTGGAAGCTGTTCGAGCCGCTCTTCAACGTCGTGTTGAAGACGCCACCGCCTGTCCGTCCCATTTCCGCGTCGTAGGTGTGGACCTGAACCTTCATGTCCTCGAGCGCCTCGATGGTCGGATTGGCGCTCGCACGGTTGCGCATGTCGGTAATCGGCACGCCGTCCAGCGTGTAGTTGTTGCCGCGGCGCGTGCCGCCGCCAAGCGACAGCAGCGAGGCGTTCGTCTGATCCTGCTGCCGGTTGAATTGGGTGTCTCCGGTTGGAATCACGGTCGGAACCGTGGTGCCGATGAGGAACGCCGCGCGGCCGGGTGACGGCAGCGTCTGCAGCGCGGACGAGTCAAGCACCGTCCCCTGCGAGGCATTCGACGTTTCGATCAGGGGCGACTGGCCGGTTACGGTGATGCTTTCCTCGATCGCGCCTACTTCCATCAGCAGGTCGAGCGTAAGGAACTGCTGAGTGCCGATCGGCACCTCGCGCCGCTCGATCGTCTTGTACCCCGTCAGGACCGCTTTGACGGTGTACGTCCCGGGATCGACGTTCGAGAAGACGTACTCGCCGCTTTCGTTCGTGGTGGTAGTGCGGCTGATGTTCGTTTTCTCGTTGGTGAGCGTCACCTCGACCCCAGGAATGACACCGCCCTGGTCTTTAATCGCTCCGCGCAGCCCGCCCTGGAACCCCTGTCCGAACAGAGCGCCCGCATGTGCGAAGGCGACAACTGTCGCCAGCACGAGCGCAGCCCGTATTCTCATCATCGGCCTCCCGGACCTGGATGGATTTGACGCGGATTCTAGGGTCAACCAGTCAGGTGTTGCAACACGGAATCGGCCGGAAAAGGCAGGAAGAAGAGGAGCTGGACCAAAAAAATGGAGCAGCTGCGCGACGCTCCAGTTCGCCGTAGCGAAAGCGCGGACGACGATCAACGCAGAACTCGCAGAACACGCAGAACAACACTTTTTTCTGCGGTTTCGGCGGGTTCTGCGTGTAGCTGTTGTGGAGCGTGAGTGCTCAGTCGGGCGGCTTTACTGTTGGCCCGGCTTTTTTGCCTCGAACTTGATGTCCTTCAGCATCATCATCTGACTGGCGAGCTCCGCCGAGCCGGCCGGGAACTTATTGGCGCTGAAAATAAAGGCGAGGATGTCGGCGTTCTGCTGCCCGCTCAGGCTGCCGGGCGCGTTCTGGGGCATCGAGATCCGGATCCGCTCGAACAGGTCGCCCACTGTCAGCCCGTCCCATCCGGCCAGGAAATCGCCGGTCGCCAGTGGCGGGGCCATCTCCCCTCCCATCAGCTCAGGCCCGTGACACGAGGCGCACTGCTCCGAATACAACGGGGCGCCGCGCTTGGCCTGTTCTTCCGTATACACGCCGTCCCAGACGGATTTCGTCGGTTGCGCGTGCACGGAGGTACGGAGCCCGGCAATAGTGACCATCGGGATAAGAACGGCAGCGGCGAGCTGAACCTTCATGTCACCTCTCTCTAATCACCGAGCGACTCTCAGCAAATTTCGCGCCTGGAGCGTCAACGTCAACCACAGAGGACGCGGGTGACGCGGAGGTCAAATCCTGCCCCTTGAACCCTTGGCTCACGCTCGCGTGGACTCACGGCATCTTGAGCCAGGTCGATGAAATCCGGATTTTCCTCCTGTCCTCCGCGCCCTCCGTGGTGAGAATCCATGCCAGACACGCCTCCAGATTCTACGTCAGAACCGATAGCGGAAGCTGAGTTGCCAGATCCGCATGAAGCCGGCCTGCGTGGCAAGCCGGCCGAAACTTGCCGTGTCTATCGCGTTGTTCGTCGCCTCGTTCCCGAACTTCGGGGAATTCGTGAGATTGAGGATCTCAAACCGGATTTCCCCGATGTGCCCGCCCGCAAACCGGGTCTCCTTCGAGAGGACGAAATCGATGTTGCGGCGGAACTGGTTGAGTGCGCTGTCAATCGTTCGCGGCGCGTTGCCGTACTGACCGGCGCCGGGATTCGCGAATGCGGCCGAATCGAAGTAGCGCGCGCTCGGATGTGCGTCGGACGCGACACGGTCTTCGTCGCTGCCGGACGTGCTCGGGTCGCCGATCAGATTGGGCCGCTGACGGCCGCCGAAGAGTCCTAGGTTCGCATCCGATGCTCCGGCGCTCAAAACCGCGTTCAGTGGTCCTCCGCTGACGAGCTCGACGACCGCCGAGGCGTTCCACCCGCTCAGCGCGCGCGCCGCTCCGCCCTGGTTCGACGGGCCCGGCAACCGCACGATGGGCGCGAGGATGATCCGGTGCGGCGAGTTGTAGATGCTCGTGGCGTACTCGGCATCCAGATCGTAATTGTTCTGCGGCAGGTTCGTGCGCCAGGCGTAGACGTTGCTCTCGCCCCACTGGTTGTCCTTCGAGCGGCTCCACGTGTAGCTGTACCGGCCACCCCACCAGCTGGTGCCGCCGACGCGCTTGTCGAGCCGGAGCGACACGGCGTGATACTGCCGCTTCGAACCCGCCGTCGATTCATGCATGAAGATGTCGCCGAATTGTGGGAACGGCCGTAAGAGCTGGCCGCGCTGAACCATCGCCCGCGCCCCGAGCTCGCCCGCGCCCGCGACCCCGAAGAACGGATTGGCAACCGATTCGCGCAGCGGCACGGGATTCCATCCGCCGCCCGCGGCGGGAAACAGCTGCCGGGCCAGCGCGGGATCGATCTGGTTGATGTTGATCGAGCAGTCGTTCGTGCCGCAGAAGCCGATGTCCCGGCCGGTCGCGCCGATGTATCCGACGCTGACCGCTATCGAGCCAGGAAGCTCCCTCTCGAGGTCCGCGGAATACTGATGGACTTTCGGATTGCCCTTGTTCTGGTCGACAAAGTCGACCTGACTGCCCACATTCGTCAGCAGGCCGAGCGAGCTGCCGATTGGCGTGACCAGACCCGCCGGGAACGGGTTGTCCAACACGGTGATCGGCACTTCGCTCTCTGCTGATGACTGGTTGAGTTGCGTCGATCGAGCAAAGCCGACCTGACCGTGTTGCGTCGGATGGTAGTTCCACGGCGCCCAGAACAGACCATAGCCGGCGCGCAGCACCGTGTTGGAATCGACGGCGAACGTCGCGCCGACGCGGGGCGCCGGCTTGACCTTCTTCGGGTTGCCCTGCTCCTCCGGCGCGCCATCGACTCCGGCGTAGACCAGACCCCCCTTCAATGTCTTTCCCGCGAGCGGCGTGCCGGCCTTGGGCACCAACGCATCGATTGGATTGGTGGCGTCCCGATCGAAGGCTACAGTCTGACGATTGTCGATTTCACGCAGCCCGTCCTCGTGCTCGAGACGGATGCCGTAGTTCAGCGTGAAGCGCGACGTGACGCGCCAGTCATCCTGGAAGTACCCGCCATAATTACGGGTGTACCATTCGAATTCTCCCGGATCGTGAGGCACCGATCCCGCGAACGGAAGGCCGAGGAGCAGGCTCGCGATTTCGTGGCCGCCCACGCCGTTCCGGCTGGTGAACAGCCGGTTGAATCGGAAACACCCGCCCAGCGCAGGCACCTCATTGGGACACTCGATGGCCGTCGCGAGTGCGACGCCCAGCCGCCGCATGTCGGCGCCGAATTTGAAGCTGTGGCTGCCCACCAGCTTCGTCAATGCCCCGTTGATCGCGTACGGACCTTTCCAGCGGACCGGTATGCCGCCCCAGCCGCCGACACTTTCCGTCTCGTCGAACGACAGAGACGGAAACGTATCGCTGCCGCCGGGACCCAGCGCGTTCACGTACGACGGGCTGAACCCGAGGGACTGAAGGCCGGCGGTGAACGGCTGCTTGTCGCACGAATCCTGCCACGTCGTCCAGCCGTAGCGAAGCGTCAGGACGGTGCTGTCGTTGATGACGTTGGTGTTGTTGAAGACCAGCGCGTGCGGCCGGCGCCGCAGCGGCCCGAACCACTGATCCTGGTCGGCCATGAACAGCTTGTCCGGATTCATGATCGTGCTGCCCGGCTCGTCGGTCTTGTTGTAGATGTACAGGCCGCTCAGCGACGATTTGTCGGTGAACTTGTGCTCGCCCTTTAACGTCCACATGAACGCCTTGTCGACGATGAAGGCGGTGCCATTGGCGTTCGTGTTGCCGTCTTCGTTCTGTTGCATCGGGCCCTGAATCGTCTCCGTCGGCCACAGCTTGAGAATATTGAGGCCGACCTGGCTGACCGCGGGATGCGTCAGCGGAATCATCCGGTTCAAGAACTCGCCGTTGGTCGCGATCGACCCCGTCCCCGTGGCCGGGCAGCGGGCGTTCGCGACGCCGCCGCGGCACCACGGGTTGAACAGCGCGGTGGCCGAGCGCGAGAAATCGCCGTTGCGCTGGTTGGCCGTCGGCCAAATCTCGTTGATGTTTCTCGTCGTTCCCGACCGGTATCCCTCCACCGCGCTCCAGAAGAACGTCCGGTTCTTCACGATCGGTCCGCCGGCGCCGCCGCCGTAGAGGCGATAGTACGCGTTCGCCAGGCCCGTCTCTTCCTTCGTCTTGCCCGCCACCGCGTTGAAGAAGTTCTCCGACTGCCCCCAGACCGGACGGGTCTGATAGAACCCGCTTCCGTGATAGCTGTTCGCGCCCGACCTGGCGGTCACGTTGAACACGCCGCCGCCGGTGCGGCCCATTTCGGCATCGTAGGTGTGCACCTGCACCTTGACTTCCTCGAGCGCCTCCATGGTCGGATTGACGATCGAGCGGCCGCGCAGTTCGGTGACCGGCACACCGTCGATGAGGTAGTTATTCGCGCGAATGCCTCCTCCGCCCAGCGACACACGCGAGGCATTGGTCTGATCCTGCTGCCGGTTGAACTGCGGATCGCCGACCGGCATCACCGTCGGCACGGTGACGCCGATCAGAAACGCGTTGCGTCCCGGCGCCGGCAGCGACTCCAGCGCCTGCCGGTCGAGGGCCGCGCCGGTCGATGCGTTCGAGGTGTCGATCAGCGGCGATTGGCCGGTCACGGTGATTGCCTCTTCGATCGCGCCAACGTCCAACATCACATCCAGCGTGATGAACTGCTGCGTGCCGACGACGAGGCCCTTGCTTTCGTAAGTCTTGTACCCGGGCAGCCGTGCCCTGAGCGTGTAGGTGCCGGGAGCAACCGCTGGAAAGTTGTATTCCCCAACGTCATTCGTGACCACCTCACGCGAAATGTTGGTCCCCTCGTTCGTGAGCGACACGGTCACACCGGGAATGACGCCATTGGCGTCTTTCACTGCGCCGCGAACGCCCCCGGTAAATTGTTGCGCGCCCACCGATGCCGCGCTCGCCAGCAGCAGAAGCGTGCAGACGACGCTCTGGAACACACGTCCGATCATGGGTCGACCTCCTCGAATGGTGGACCGTTCCCCATCCTCCGAATCGCGTGACGGGTCGAAGACATGACTACACGGGGCTCTGCCCCGGACCCCGGCTCGGTCGCTCGCGGGGGGCCCCTCCGCCGCGCTCCGCTCCCCGCGAGCGCGCTGCGCGCGCCTACGCCGTGCTTGCACGGCGAACTTGACACGTTTGTACACATTCATGCCGTGCGAGCACGGCTAGAGTGATGACGCGAGACGTATCCTAGACCGATTGGCCGGCCGGCCGGGCGATTTTTTGCGATGCGTGCGGCGGAAATACAAAATCATGGACGACCGGACACCACGAAGGACCCGCGCGAAACCCGTAGGAACTCTGCGCAGTGTCCTGTGCATCTGCCTCCTGTGGGTTCTTCGCGGTTCTTTACCGGTCTGCTCCCAAACTCTTCCGCGCTCGGCCTCGGCTGAGGCGCAGTCCGCGTTCACTGAAGGTCTTCGAGCGCTCCATCTGTTTGAATACGAGGACGCGAACGAAGCCTTCCGCCGCGCCGAGCGGCTCGATCCCGGCTTTGCGCTGGCGTACTGGGGTGAAGCGATGACTTACAACCAGACGCTCTGGCGCAGGGAGGATCCGGCCGCGGCCCGCCGCGCGCTCGCGCGCCTGAGCGCCTCGCGTTCCGGACGTTCAGCCCTGGCCGGCACGCCGATCGAACGGGCGCTCGTCGAGGCAGTCGAGACTTTGTTCGGCGCCGGCGAGCCGGCCGCGCGGCACCTTCGCTACGCTGCTGCCATGCGTCGCGCACACGAGCAGGCTCGGGCCGACCCGGACATCGCCGTCCTTTACGCCCTCTCGCTGCTGGGGACGATGTCGCGCGGGCTGATCGGGTACGACGACGCGCACGAAGGGCACGTGCATGGCCTGGCCGGAAGCGACGTGCAGGGGCAGGTGGCAGAAATCCTCGGCAGCGTGCTGAAGACACATCCGGATCATCCGGGCGCCCTGCACTACCTGCTCCACAACTACGATGATCCTGGACACGCCTCCCTTGGACTCGACGCTGCGCGTCGACTGGCGGCGGCCGCGCCGGAATCGAGCCATGCCCGGCACATGCCGTCGCACATCTTCCTGCAGCTTGGCATGTGGCGCGACGCTGCCGCCTCGGATCGGGCGGCCTTCGAGACGTCGGCGGTATGGGCCGCTCGCCGGCAGTTCGGCCCCGGGTTGCGAAACTATCACGCTCTGTCCTGGCTCGAGTACGAACTGCTGCAGCGCGGCAGATACCGCGATGCGTGGAACACGATCGGCGAGCTCGAGCCGGTCGTCAAGACAACCGGACAAGTGTCCCTCCTCAGCAATCTCTCCTCCATGCGCGCCCGCTTCGTCGTCGAAACGCGCCGCTGGGACCTGATGGCGAGCGAACGCAACTTCGCCAACGTCGACGATCTCTTTACCATCGGAATGAGCGCAGCGCGCAGGCGCAATGACGCTCTGGCGCAGATGGCGCGCGACGGACTCGCAGCGCGGGCGCAGTCCGAGCGCGAAGGAGATCTGCGTCCCGCGATCGCCATCATGGAGCGGGAGGTTGCCGCGCTGATCGCGCTCGCCGGCGGACACACCGAGGAGGCCATTCAGACGCTGCGAGCGGCAGCCGCCGCTGAGCTGCGACTGCCTGCGCCGCTTGGTCTTCCCGAACCGGTCAAGCCGGCGCCGGAGCTCCTGGGCGAGGTCCTCCTCGAAGCCGGCCGGCCGCGCGAAGCGATTGCGCCGTTCGAACAGGCGCTGCAACGCAATCGCAACCGATCGTTGTCCATCCTGGGTCTCGCCCGTGCGCATGGCGCGCTCGGCGACGTTGCCGCGTCACGTCGGTACTATCGCGAGCTGCTGGCGAATTTCGATGAAGCCGATGCAGACCTGGCGGAGCTCGACGAGGCGCGGCAAGCGATCGAAGCGCCACCCGCGCCACAGCGACATGACTCGCTCGAGTACTCCCTCGTGGTTCTCGCGATCATTGCGATCGCCGCGGCCGGCTCCGTCGTGATTGCCCGCCGGCGCCTGCGCCGGCAGTCAACGGCGCCGCAGCGGTCAGCGGAAAAAAGACGTCGCTGAGGCGTAGGCGCGCCACAGGCGCGTCCGCCGTAGCTTTAGCGGAGGCGGAAGCGGGGCAATGGGGTCCCCGCGACGACCCCGGGGGCCCCCACGGCGCGGACTGTGCGCCGGGGGGTGGGAAGGCGTGGGGGGCCCGCGGAGGCGAAGCCCCCGGATCTACAATGGCATCATGCGAGCGGTTCTAGAGGAGGGCTTATGTCGCGGAGAGTAGTCCACGCTCTGGCGCTCGTCACAGCGGCCATCACTATCACAACGCTTCCGCTTTCAGGGCAGGAGCGCGGACGGGGACGCGGCGGGCCCGTGACGCTGCCCGACGGTCCAGGCAAGGAACTCGTCGAGGCCAAATGCGCGTCCTGCCACAACCTGGGGCTGATTGCGAATTCCGGCTATTCGCGCGAGGAATGGGCGAACCTGTTCTCAAGCATGGTGGCGCTGCCGCAGAACGAAGCAGGCGCCGTCGCGGACTACCTGGCGAAGAACTTTCCCGAGAAACCGCGGCCGCGCGCGGTGGTGATCTCCGGGCCCGCGCAAGTGAATATCAAGGAGTGGATCGTTCCGAGTCTCGGCTCGCGGCCACACGACCCGCTGGCGACGCCGGACGGCGCGATCTGGTGGACCGGCCAGTACGCCAGCGTCATCGGCCGGCTCGACCCGAAAACGGGCGAGATGAAAGAGTACAAGACGAAAACACCCGCATCGGGGCCGCACGGCCTGACTGCCGACAAGGACGGCAACATCTGGTTTACCGGAAACTTCAAGGGATACGTCGGCAAGCTCGATCCGAAAACCGGAGAGGTGACCGAATATCCGACGCCGGATCCCGCCGCGCGCGATCCGCACACGCCGATCTTCGACCAGAAAGGCACGCTCTGGTTCACGCTCCAGGGCGCCAACATGATCGCCCGTCTGAACCCGAAGACCGGCGAGATGAAGCTGGCGACCTCGCCGACGCCGCGGTCGAATCCCTACGGCATGGTCGTCAGCTCGAAGGGGATCCCGTTTTTCTGCGAGTTCGGCGCCAACAAGATCGCCAGCATCGATCCGGAGACGATGGCGATCAAGGAATACGAGCTGCCCGCCGCGGAGGCGCGGCCGCGGCGGATCGGAATTTCCAGCGACGACGCGATCTGGTATTCGGATTACGCGCGCGGCTATCTCGGCCGGCTCGATCCGAAGACCGGCAGCGTGAAGGAGTGGCCGTCGCCAGGGGGACCGAAATCGCTGCCGTACGGGATCGCCTCGATCCATGACGTCATCTGGTACAGCGAATCCGGCGTCAAGCCCAACACGATTGTCCGCTTCGATCCGAAGGCCGAGAAGTTCCAGACGTGGACGATCCCGTCAGGCGGCGGTGTCGTGCGCAACGTGTCGGTCACCCGAGACGGTAACCTCGCCCTGGCCTGCAGCGGGGTGAACCGCGTCGCCCTGGTCGAGATCAAGGACACAAAGGGTACAAAGGACACAAAGGATCAATCCCGTTTTGTGGTGAATCGATGATGAATTGACTTGAACAAGAGGATGAACGCAAAGGCCGCGAAGAAATCCCGGCGTACTTTGCGGTCTTTGCGGCCTCTGCGTTCGATCGTGATTTACGGCAACGACGTGCGCGTTTCCGCCTGCGGCAGGGCGAACGAGATGTACTCACCCGAGTAGTTTCCGCCGCTCACCGCGACAACGATGTATTGCCGGCCGTCGGATCCTTTGTAGGTCATCGGCGATCCGCTCTGCGCCGCCGGCATCCACACAGCCCCGACTTCCTGACCCGTCTGCTTGTCGTAGGCCCGCAGCATCGCGCCGCGCGGACGGCCCGGCGGCGACGTCACCTGCGGATCGCCGGCGACCACGAGCGTCTTGGTGACGACGATCCCGACGCTCCCGGTCTGCCCGGTCTTCGGAATATTGAGGCCCTGCAGCGCCGGATGATTGCGCGCCACGTCGGGCGTATCGCCGTGCGGCGTCTGCCACATCAGCTCGCCCTTATCCAGATTCACAGCCGCGACGACCCCGTACGGGGGCTTCACTAGGGACAGACCCTGAGGTCCCGGACCGCCGAACCCGCCGCCGCGGCCTCCTCCGGCTCCTGCGCCTGCGGCGGCCGGTGCCGCCCCGCCGCGACCGCCTTCAGCTGCGCCCGGCCCGCCGGCCCGGCCGCCGCGCTGCGGCGCATCGGCCGCGCTACCGAACCCAGGCCCTTCC
>JBKPAI010000163.1:0-22951 GCA_046726355.1 Acidobacteriota bacterium
CGGGCCGGCGCACGAGCTCACCGATGCCAAGCGCGATCAGCTGCAGCACCTGTGCAAGCGCGCCTTTCGGGCGCTCGAGCTGAGCGGTTACGCGCGCATCGACCTGCGGCTCGACGAAGCCGGCAATCCGTGGGTCATCGAGGCGAATCCCAACCCCCAGATCGCACGCGGCGAGGATTTCGCCGCGTCGGCCGAGAAAGCCGGTCTCAGCTACGAAGCGGTGCTCCAGCGCATCATCAACCTCGGATTGCGGTGGCAGCCCGAGAACGTCGCTTAGGTCGCGTGGATCGGGTAGGTCAGGTAGGTCGAGTAGGTCGGGTAGGAACCGTAGATTGCGCTATGCCGAGGCCGAAGGCGAGGCGAGCCTGAGCGCGATCCAGATGCAGAAGGCGGCGAAAGCAATCGGCAGGATCAACGGGACAATCACGCTGAACGAAACAGTGAGCAGCAGAACGACGATGCCGAGGACGCCGGCCAGCAACACGAACGGGAACACCAGCAGTCCGACAACGGCTTTGAACAGCGCCCGCAACATCAGAAACGGCAGCATCAGCACCGCGATCGGCAGCGCCACGAGCGCGCCGAGCAGTGCGAAAGGAAGGGCGAGGACGCTGAAGAGGATCTCGAACACCAGCCGGAACGGCAGCGTCAGGAGCGACAGCATACCTGGATCTACGTGCCGGTCGACCGCCGGGTTCCGAACCCTTCCAGGGGATCGGCGGGCCCTCGCGGCGCAGTCGGAAGCAGGTAGACCATCGGCTGCTTCGTCACTCGCTCGTCCAGGCTTTTGACGACACGGGCGTCGCCGCCGGCCGTCTTCTTCAACTTGGTGAATCCGACGATGACGCAGAACCCGATGAAGAGCGCCAGGACGAACAGACTGCTGAACGTGAAGCCCTTCAGCGCACCAATGGCCAGCATCAGGGCGTCACTCATGGCTTATTCCCCTCTGGTCGACTTGTGGTCCGGAACGTCGTAGTACACCAAGCCGCGACGGACTTCCTCCATCGCAACGCGTTCGGCTTTCTTCGGCAGATGCTCCGGATCGTCGATGCGGACGCGGGCACCGCGCCGCAGCTGCTTCGCGCGCAAGGCCGCCACGTCGACGAAGAGGAAACGGCTCTGAATCGGTGGCAACGGCTCAGGCGGCACCACCGCCGCCTCGGCCTGTTCGGTGGCGTCTGGAATCGTCTCTTCCATGGCAATTGTAGAGAGTAGCATGCGAGCTGACGGGGCGGATAGGTCGGATAGGTCGAGTAGGTCGAGTAGGTCGAGTAGGTCGGGTGGGGACGTCGCGGAGGCATAACTCCCCTACCTGCCTTACCCGACCTACCTGCCCATCTCTATCGTTACGCGGCGACGTCGACCTTGATCGACCGCGGCTTGGCTTCCTCACGCAGCGGGAGGCGCACGGTGAGGACGCCCTGTTTGTACTCTGCCGAAACCTTGGCTGGGTCGACCATCTGCGGCAGCGAGAACGAGCGGCTGAACCGGCCGTAGCGCCGCTCGATGCGGTGGAACTGCTCCTCCTTCACTTCGCTCGCGAGCTTCTTCTCCCCTTTGATCGACAGCGTACCGTTATCGACGGTGATGTCGATGTCCTCGCGCGTCATGTCCGGCAGCTCCGCCTTGATGACCAGCTCGTGATCGCCGTTCTGGTAGATGTCGACCGGCGGCACCCACGTGCCCGTTGTCATCAACCCTTCATCGGTATCGGCCGGCCCGCGGCCATAGGCCTCGGAAAACACCCGGTTCAGCCGATCCTGAATCTGCGCGAACTCACGAAATGGATCCCAGCGAACGAGAGTCATGGTTCCTCCTCTTGGCTGTTGGCTGTTGGCTCTTGCCTCTTGGCTCTTGGCTCTGGCTTCGGGCTTTGGCGCGTCCGAAGCCGAAAGCCCGGAGCCGAGAGCCCATCGCCCGTTGTTGCTACTTCGTTTCTGCGTACTCTCCGTCGACGACTTCCGCGTCCTTGACGTTCGCGGCGCCGGAGCTCCCGGAGCCTTCAGAACGTCCGCCCGGCGCACCCTGCGCCGCCTGGTACAGCTGCTGCGCGATTGCGTGCGACGCGCGTTGAAGCGCCTCGCTGGCCGCCGTGATCGCCGCGAGGTCGTCCCCCTTGATGGCTGCACGCACGTCCGCGATGGCCGCGTCGACCTTCGTCAGATCGCCGACCGGCAGCTTCTCGCGGTTCTCGTTCACGGTCTTCTCGACCTGATAGGCGAGCGAGTCGGCCTGGTTGCGCGCGTCGATCACCTCGCGCCGCTTCTGGTCCTCGGCGGCGTGGCTCTCCGCGTCCTTCACCAGGCGATCGACTTCTTCCTTCGAGAGCCCGCTCGACCCGCTGATCGTGATGTTCTGCTGCTTCCCCGTCGCCGTGTCCTTCGCCGACACGTTCACGATGCCGTTCGCGTCGATGTCGAAGGCGACCTCGATCTGCGGCACGCCGCGCGGCGCCGGCGGCAGACCGACCAGATGGAAGCGGCCGAGCGTCCGGTTGTCCCGCGCAAACGGGCGCTCACCCTGCAGCACATGGACCTCGACGCTGGTCTGGTTGTCCGTAGCGGTCGAGAAGATCTCGCTCTTCCGCGTCGGAATCGTCGTGTTGCGCCCAATCAGCGTGGTCATGACGCCGCCGAGCGTTTCGATCCCGAGCGACAGCGGCGTGACGTCGAGCAGTAGCACGTCCTTCACGTCGCCCGTCAGAACGCCGCCCTGCACCGCGGCGCCGACCGCAACCACTTCGTCCGGGTTCACGCCCCTGTGCGGTTCTTTGCCGAACAGCTCGCGAACCAGTTGCTGGACCTTGGGGATGCGCGTAGACCCGCCGACCAGGACGACTTCATCGATCTTCTTGGGATCGACCCCGGCATCCGACAAGGCCTGTTTCACCGGGGCCAGCGTCCGCTGCAGCAGGTCGTCAACGAGCTGTTCCAGCTTGGCGCGGGTCAGCTTCACCTGCAGGTGCTTCGGGCCGCTCTGGTCCGCCGTGATGAACGGGAGGTTGATTTCAGTCTCGAACACCGAAGACAGCTCGATCTTGGCCTTCTCCGCGCCTTCCTTCAGACGCTGGACCGCCATCCGGTCCTTGGAAAGATCGATGCCGTCGGTCTTTCTGAACTCGGCCACCAGCCATTCGATCAGCCGATTGTCCAGATCGTCGCCGCCCAGGTGCGTGTCGCCGTTGGTCGCCTTGACTTCGACGACGCCCTCGCCCACCTCCAGGACGGAGATGTCGAAGGTGCCGCCGCCGAAGTCGTAGACTGCGATCGTCTCGTCCTTTTTCTGGTCCAGTCCGTAGGCGAGCGCCGCCGCGGTGGGCTCGTTGATGATGCGCAGCACGTTCAGCCCGGCGATCTTGCCGGCGTCCTTCGTGGCCTGGCGCTGAGCGTCGTTGAAGTACGCCGGGACGGTGATCACGGCGTCGCTGACCTTCTCGCCGAGATAATCCTCTGCCGCCTGCTTCAACTTCTGCAGGACCATCGCCGAGATCTCGGGCGGCGAGTACTTCCTGCCGCGTGCCTCGACCCAGGCGTCGCCGTTCGCGTTCGCGACCACGTGATACGCGACACGGGACCGCTCACTCTCCACTTCGTCGAACTTGCGCCCCATGAAGCGTTTGATTGAGTAGATGGTGTTCTCAGGGTTGGTGACTGCCTGCCGCTTCGCGACCTGCCCGACCAGCCGTTCGCCGTCCTTGGTAAAGGCGACGATCGAGGGCGTGAGCCGGGATCCTTCCTGGTTCACGATGACGGCCGGCTCGCCCGCTTCCATGACGGCAACAACGGAGTTCGTGGTTCCGAGGTCGATGCCGATGACTTTACGTGCCATTGATTGAACGTCCTCGCTTCTTTTGAAGTTGGTCCCAGTATAGCCAGAGTCTTAGTGCCTGTCAAGCAGCTTTCATTAGCTTAAGACACTCATATTCTAGCTTGTCGTGCAAGATGTCACGCCCAGCTCGTCCAAAATCCGCCCTGTGACCCTGGTGCGATCCGATGTGACTGTGACGCCGCACGCACCGCTGTGCCATCATGCAGCCCATGCGGTCACGTATCCACCCCGTCGCACTGGCGTCGGAAATCGGGGACTTTGCAGACGAAGTTCGCAGGGTGTTCACGGAGCTCGGCCGCGCCTTGGGCGAGGAATCTCTCGCGGGCGAGTGCCTGCCGCCCGTGGACGTCTACGAGACCGACGAGGCCCTGGAGATCGTCGTGGATCTGCCCGGCGTGGCTGCCGAGAGCGTCCGGCTCGTGGGACGCGGTGACTCAGTCCTCATCGCGGGCGAGAAGGCGCCTCGCCGGGTGCGCGGCGAATCCAGCTTTCACCTCGTCGAGCGCGGCTATGGCCGGTTCGCGCGCGTCGTTCGCCTCAACCGGCCGTGTGACGTATCGCGCGCCCACGGACGTTTGATCAGTGGCGAACTGCACGTGACCGTACCGAAAATCGTCGAGCGGCGAGGGCAGGCGCGCGTCATCCCGATGGGTGCGCCGCCTGCTTAGGAGCGTTCTCAGTCAATGCCGATCGCACCGCGGAGGACGCTGAGAACGCGGAGGGGTCAATCCTGAAAACCAACAGGATTTTGCCTCCGTGTCCATCGTGTCTTCCGTGACGAACGCTTGCTCGGACACACCCCTAACACCGACGGTGGCGTTTCCCCGCCGGCTGGTTCATGATTCGGATGGTGCGTCTCCTCTTCATCGGCGACATCGTCGGCCGGCCCGGCCGTGAGCTCGTGCGCCGGGGGACCGCCGCGCTGGTCGAGCGCCACCGCATCGATCTCGTCATCGCGAATGCGGAAAACGCCGCCGCCGGGTTCGGCATTACACGCGAGATTGGCGATCAGCTCCTCGACTGGGGCGTCGAGGTCATGACCTCCGGCAATCACATCTGGGACAAGAAGGAAGCGCTCGACTACATCGGCGCCGAGCCGCGTCTGATTCGGCCAGCCAACTATCCAGCGGGCGTGCCGGGACGAGGCTCGTACGTCGCGCGCACGGCAGACGGCACCCGCGTTGGCGTGCTGAACCTGATGGGACGGGTCTTCATGGTGAGCATCGACGACCCGTTCGCCGTCGCGCTCCAAGAAATCGAACGGCTCCGCGACCAGACGCGTATCATTTTCGTCGACTTCCATGCCGAAGCCACGTCGGAAAAGATTGCGATGGGCTGGCATCTGGACGGGCGGGTGACCGCGATGATCGGGACCCACACACACGTGCAGACGGCAGACGAGCGGATCCTTCCGAAAGGGACCGCGTACCTCACGGATGTGGGCATGACCGGGCCGCACGATTCGATCATCGGTGTGGACATCGAGGCTGCGCTCGGACGGTTTCGCACCGCCCTCCCCGCCAAATTCGAGACCGCCACGGGCAATCCGCGTCTCAACGCGGTCGCGATCGACGCGGACCTGCAGACCGGCCGTGCTCTGGGCATCGAGCGTCTGTCCTACAGCGCCGACGAAATCGAGGCGCTCGCGCGTTCCGCGGACCTGGACCAAGCCGCACGAAATCGCGACGGCGCAGCGGCCGCGCCGCGCCGCGCATAAACTCCATGTCCGACTTATTCGATCTCCCGTTCGAGGAGGACGAGGACAAGAGCCCGGAGTTGATGCCGGATCGGTCCGAGCCGGGGCCGCCGGAAGCGCCGCCAGCGCGCCGCATTCTGTCGGTCACCGACCTGACGCTGCGGGTACGCGATCTGCTCGAAGCCGAACTGTTCGAAGTCTGGGTTGAAGGGGAGCTTTCGAACTGCAAAATCTGGAACACGGGGCATCTGTACTTCACGTTGAAAGATGCCTCGTCGCAGCTTCGCGGGTTCATGTTTCGATCGAGCCTGCGCTATCTCAAATTCAAACCGGCCGACGGTCTGCACGTGATCGCCCGCGGCAGGGTCTCCGTCTATGAGCCCAAAGGGGAGTACCAGCTCGTCTGCGAGCATCTCGAGCCGCAAGGTCTCGGCGCGCTGCAGCTCGCCTTCGATCAGCTGAAACAGCGGCTGCAGCAGGAGGGCCTGTTCGACGCGGCGCGAAAGCGCCCCTTGCCTGTCCTGCCGCGCAAAATCGGCATTGTGACGTCGCTCGACGGCGCCGCGATCCGCGACATCATCAAGGTGCTCGGCCGGCGCTACGTGAACGCGCATCTGGTCATCCGCCCGGTGCGGGTGCAGGGAGAAGGCGCGGCACGGGATATCGCGCGCGGGCTGCGCGTCATCGCGCGCGTGTCCGGCGTCGACGTCGTCATCGCCGGTCGCGGCGGTGGATCGATCGAGGACCTGTGGGCGTTCAATGAGGAAATCGTCGCCCGCGCCATTGCCGCTTCGCGGGTGCCGGTGATATCGGCCGTCGGCCATGAGAGCGATGTGACGATTGCGGATTTCGTCGCCGACGTCCGCGCGCCCACGCCATCGGCCGCCGCCGAGCTCGTCGTCGCCCGGAAGGATGATTTCTGCGGCCGGATCGATCGGCTGCGAGACCGGCTGCGCGGAGCGGCGCACGGCTCGGTGCAGCGTCTGAGCCGCCGCGTCCACATCGCGAGCAGCCGCCCGCCGTTCGCCGGGTTTCCGGGCCGCGTGGCGATGCGCGGCCGGCATGCCGCCGAGCTCACCTACGCGCTCGCGCGATTCGTCCGATCGGGCCTGGCCGCGCGCGACCGACGGCTCGTGCAGCTCGAGCGCCAGCTCGCCATGTTCGATGCGGGACGCCGCCTCGCGGCGCTCCGTACGCGTCTGGTCGAAGCCCGGGGCCGGATGCGGGCGGCCGTCTCGCGCCGCCAGGACCGTGCCCGCGCACAGCTTCGCCACGCCGCCGGCCGTCTCGACACGCTGAGCCCGCTCGCGGTCCTTGGCCGGGGATACGCGGTTGCATGGAATGCCGACAAGAGCCGCGTGCTCCGTGATGTCGACCAGACGCGTCCAGGCGAGCGCGTGAACGTCACCCTGGCGCGCGGCGAGCTGCAGTGTGAGGTGCAGGCAGCCACCGATCGGCCGGCGAACATCATCACAACCGGTTCGTGAGTCGGGACCAAATGGGAGCGTCGAATTCGCGGTCCACCTCAGAACTCAGAACTCACAACTATATGGCTGACCCGTCGATAAAGGATTTCGAGGCCGCGATTGCGGAGCTCGAGACGATCGTCAAGAAGCTCGAAGAAGGCGACATGGCGCTCGAGCAGTCGCTCGCGCTGTACGAACGCGGCGTGCAGCTCTCCCGCTTCTGTCACACACGGCTCGAGGACGCCGAGCGGCGGATCGAAATCCTGAACGAGCGCGGCGAGCTGAAGCCGGCTCCCGCCTCGCTGGTGGGCGACGAGTCCAACCGGCCCTAGCAGCGCCGTGGCCGACCGCCAGTCGCTGGCCGAGTTCATGACGCGCATGCGTGCGCAGGTGGACGACGCGCTCGATCGCTGTCTGCCGCGTCCGCTGGGGTGTCCGGCGATCGTCAGCGAGGCGATGCGCTACAGCGTTTTCGCCGGCGGCAAGAGGCTGCGTCCGGTGCTCACGCTGGCGGCTGCCGATGCGGTCTCGACTGGGGACACGATTCCGTTGGCCCTCCCGGCCGCGTGCGCCATCGAGCTGATTCACACCTATTCCCTCATCCACGACGACCTGCCCGCCATGGATGACGACACGCTGCGGCGCGGCCGCCCGACACTCCACACGATCTACGGAGATGGCATCGCGATTCTTGCCGGCGACGGCCTGCACGCCGAGGCATTTACGCTGCTCGCCCGCGAGCCGTCTTCTCGTGACGCCGACCCGGATCTTGCGGCACGCAAGCTGCGCGTGATTCGGTTGATCGGAGAGGCCGCCGGACCGGCAGGCATGGTGGGCGGCCAGGCGATCGATCTTCTCGCAGCCGGCCAGGTCCCCGGCCACGGCCAGACCGTCGACCGGGATGGTCTCCGGGAGATGCACGCCCGCAAGACCGGCGCACTTATTCGCGCCTCTGCGGTGAGCGGCGCCATCATGGCGCGGGCCGGCGATGACGTGATCGTCGCCATCGATCGCTTTGCGGCCGATCTCGGTCTGGCCTTTCAGATCGTCGACGATGTGCTGGATGTCGAAGGAACGCGGGAAGAGCTTGGAAAGAGCGTCGGCAAGGATGCGGCGCGGGCAAAACCGACCTACCCATCGCTGTACGGACTCGATGTCTCCCGCGCCCTCGCTGCAGAATGCGCCGGCCGTGCGCGGCAGGTGCTCGCCGACGCCGGTCTGGGCGGCAGCCACCTCGCCGGGATCGCGGAATGGGTCGTCTCGCGGCGGAACTGACTCGAGTCACGACGATCAACGCAAACTCGCAGAACCCGCAGAGCAAGACCCGTTTGTTCTGCGAGTTCTGCGGTTTCTGCGTTGAATGTCGTGAGACGTCAATCGAATTCCGGCCGCTTGCGCTGAGCGTACAAGTCACGCCTGCGGCGGATCTCGGACGCCGCCGGTTCGGGCGGCGAGAGCCGGAGGGCGGCGTCGATGGTGTTCACGGCGTGGTCGAATCGCCCGGCAGTCGCATACGCGGCTGCAAGATTCATGAATCCGTCTACCGAATCCGGCTGCAGCCGGGTGACGATTTCGAATTCACGGATCGCCGCATCGACCTTGTGCTGGGCGAGCCGGACGTTTCCCAGGTTGTTGTGAGCCCTGGAGTACTTTGGATCGAGGTGGATTGCCTGTTCGTACTGCTCGGCGGCTTCATCGAGCTCGTGCGCCAGCGTCAACGCGGTACCGACGTTGTAATGCGACACGGCTGAATCGGGCTTCAGCGCCAGCGACCGTCTGAAGTGCTCGACCGCGCGATCTGCGCGGCCTATCTCGAGATACAGCATCGCGACGGTGTCGTGCAGCCCGTCATCGTCCGGCTGACGGTCGATTTCCGTCTCGTAGCCGATCACATCCTCTGCCGCGGCCTTCCGGCGGAACTCGCCCGACAGCCTGACGAGATCGGCTTCTGAGCGCGTCAGCACCTGGATCCAGAGATCGCCCATCTCGTCGGACGATCGCTGCCCCCACCGCGCCCGTTTCGGCGGCCGCTCCGGATTCCGCGCGTTGCCCGCAGAATTGTCGTAGGTGTAGCGCATCGACAGTTTCGTGCCTTTCGGCAGGTGCAGAGGCGTCGCGTAACGATAGACGTGTTGCCAGCGGAAGTCCCAGTCGCCGATATGCAGCAGGCGCCGCACCGATCCGTCCGGAAGTGTCGCGTCGCCGCGGATATCGCGGGCGCGATAGTGCGCGTGCGGCTGCAGCGCCTGGACCTCCACGTCGACCGGCAGCACGTACTCGTCGGTAATTGTGTACGACGGCTCGCCGGCCGGAATATCGATCCCCTGGCGTCCGAGCCGCAGCATGGCCGGCGCTCGCGCCGGAGGCCTGTCGCTGAAATACAGGCCGATGGAGGGCTGCACGTTTTCCGCCCTGCCGCTTGGCTGCATGTGGATCTCGACGACCAGGTCGGTCGGTCCATCGAGGCCCCAGGCCAGATCATCAGGCAGCAGCGGCGCCACCTGGCCCGGTGTCCAGCCGAGAAAATGTCCGTCCGGGTACTGCGCTGAGTGCGCAATCACACCGCTGTAGCCCGGATCAGGATCTGCCGCATCGAGCGCTCGCGACGCTCCGGTTCGGTCGATGCGGATGTTGGCGTGGTGAACGACTCTCGCGTTGCCCGGCCGGAACTCGAGCCCGCGCACGAATCGCATCCGCGCGACCGGCAGCGGCAGCACAAAAATGCGGAAGACATCCGTGCCGTCGGCCTGAAGCGAGTACGGCTCGGGAAGCGAGACGATCAAGTCGGGATCGCCCAGCTGCCATCCCTCCGTCCGCTGGCGCACGGGCGGAAGATCGCGCGATTCTCCTTCCGTGGCGCCGAGCTCGGCCCAGTGCCGGATGCGCGCGATCTCGGCGTCGTTGAGCGGATGCTGTCCGATAAACGGACCATCGTCCGGATCGACCTTCCACGGCGGCATGAACCGGCTCGCGGTGACCGCGGCGATCAGTGTGGCGCGCTTTCTGACTTCGGCATACGTGAGGAGGCTGAACGGAGCAGGACCGCCCGTGTGATGGCACATGCCGCAGCGATCGGCCAGCAGCGGCGCGATGTCTTTGGTGTATGTGACGGGAGCGGCTCCCGCATGGCCGGAGAGGAACGTCAGCGTTGTCGCGACGCAGATGCGGATTGCGTGTGTTTTCCCTGCCCGCCCCACGTGACCCACCTGACCTACCCGCCCTGCCGAACCCACCCGCCTTACCCGCCCTGCCGTCTGAAGTCCGCAATGAAGCAGCCGACCGCGGGCGTGACCGGATGGGAAACCGGGTTCCCCGACAGTACGGCCGTCAAGGCGTCGGCGAGATCGTGCACCGTCGCCGATGGCCGCTCGCGGCCCAGATCCACGTAGCGGTCGTCGATGCGGCCCCGATAGACCAGACGACCGCCGGCGTAAACTGCCGCTTCAGGCGTGATCGTCACACCCGAAAATGTCGCGAGCGCCTGTTCGGGATCGTGGAAGGCCTGCATTGCGCCCGCATAGCCGAAATCAGCCATGTGATCACGGATCGCATCAGGCCGGTCGCCGGGATTCGGATAGATCAGGCGGAACATCACCCCTTCCGGTCCGAATCTGGCCGCAAGCCGCCGCACTTCCGGCGCGTACCGGTTGGAGATTGGACAATCGGTGCTCATGAACAGAAAAACAAGCGCCTTGACACCAGCGGGCACACGGCGCGGGTCGGAGTCGCTGCCATCGAGGCGCACGGGCGGCTGCGCCGAAGCCGCCGCCGCCGCACCCACCAGCATCACCGCGAGCAGCCTGACCCTGGCGCGAAAGGGAAGAGGCATTCCGTCCTAATCAGATGGAGGCTACCGCTACCCCAACCAAACATCCAGACCGAAATCGCTGCGGCCGCTTCGAAGCGGCGGTGGTTACGAAAAGTTGGATGTCGCCGGCGCCGGCTCCTCGGACTGCGCCGAAAAGTGTCTTGCCTGGTGAGCTCATGCTCCCTAGGATGTGTCCCATCTCCCGCACGTTGCCGGTCCCCGCCTCTGGCTGGCCGGACATTTGACGGAGGGTAGCATGCGAAGGAAAGTCGTCGCCAGATCGCTGTTCACAGCGTTGGCTGCGTTGATTTTGATGCCGGCCTCAGCACATGCCCAGAGTGCCATCGCCGGAACCGTCAAGGACGCGACCGGCGCGATCCTGCCCGGAGTGACCGTCGAAGCAAGCAGCCCGGTCCTGATCGAAAAAAGCCGCTCGGTCGTCAGCGACACGCAGGGCAACTTCAAGATCGTCGACCTGCGGCCGGGTGTTTACACCCTGACGTTCAGCCTCCCCGGATTCGCGACAGTCAAACGCGAAGGGCTCGAACTGCCGTCCAATTTCACAATGACTGTGAATGGCGAGCTCAAGATCGGAGGGCTCGAAGAGACGTTGACGGTGACCGGCGCATCGCCGGTGGTCGACGTCCAGACCGCAGCGAAGGCGCAGGTGCTTTCGCGCGAGGTCCTGGACTCTGTGCCCACGGGACGCACCATTCAAGGCCTGGGACAGCTCGTCACCGGCATCACGCTCAGCACGCCGGACGTCGGCGGCACGCGCGCCATGCAGCAGACCTACATGTCGGCCCACGGCATGATCAGCTCGCAGGTCACCGTGCAGGTCGACGGCATGCTCGTCAACGGCGTCGACGTCGACGGTGCGGTCCAGAACTACTTCAACAGCTCGATGAGCCAGGAGATGGTCTATCAGACCAGCGGCGCGATGGCCGACGTGTCGGGCGGCGGCATCAAGCTCAATATGATCCCGAAGGACGGCGGCAACCGCTTCAGCGGGAGCCTGAACTCCGGCTATCAGCCGAAAGAGTGGCAGGGCGACAATCTTTCACAGAGCCTGAAGGACCGGGGCCTCAAAGCGGTCGGCAAGATTGACAAGGTCTACAACGTCGAAGCATCGCAGGGCGGGCCGATCAAGCGCGACAAGCTCTGGTTCTTCCTGTCGGCCCGCGCCTTCCGCGTCGACGTCCCGATTGCCGACGCCTTCATCCCGCCGGCCGGGCAGAACGTGTTCGTCTGCCAGCAGGCGAACGTCAACTGCGAGCAGGGCATCGACGATCAATCCATCAACAGCGCGCAGGGCCGGCTGACCTGGCAGATCAGCCCGCGAAACAAGTTTGCTGTGTACACCGACAAGATCAACAAGAACCGCGGCCACGCGATGACCGCCGGCTACGACGCGAACGAATCATCGATTGTCTGGACGTCGCCGTTGTACCTGACCGGATCGGCGAAATTCACGTCCACGGTCACGAGCAGGCTGATGCTGGAGGCGGGATATTCGACCAATTACGAGCGCTACAACACTTTGTACCAGCCCGGCCTCGAAAAGCCGTTCGGGACGCCGGATTGGTACCGCGTCGTGAACAAGCAGGATTCGGCACGGGGCACCGAATACGGCGCCGGCAGGACCAATCAAGGCATGTATCCCGATCGTTTCAACACGCAGCTGTCGATGTCGTACGTCACCGGGACGCACAGCTACAAGTTCGGGTTCCAGGACACGTGGGGCACCTACAAGCAGTTCCGCGGCGCCAACGCCGATCTGCGCCAGTTCTATCAGAATGGTGTGCCGTTCCAGGTCCAGATCCTGAATACGCCGGTGCGGTTCGAGGACGACCTCACCGCCGACATCGGGTTGTACGCGCAGGACTCCTGGAACTTCCGGCGGCTGACCGTGAACTACGGCGCGCGGTGGGAGTACTTCGCGTCGCAAGTCGCGCACGAGGTGTCCGGTGTCGGCCGGTTCGTGAAGGAGCGGGAGTTCGGCCCGATCAAGATGCCGACGTGGAAGACGTTCTCGCCGCGCAGCAGCGTCGTCTACGACCTGACTGGCAACGGCAAGACGGCGATCAAGTTCGGGCTGAGCACGTATCAGCAGGCGGGGACGATGGCGTTCGCCAACTCGTACAATCCGCTGGCTCTCCTGACGGCGAATGTCAACTGGAACGATCTGAACGGCGACGACATCGCGCAGGGCGAGCTTGGCTGCGTGTACCTGACGCCCGGCTGCGAGATCAACGTCTCAGGCAATGCGACGACCAGAGGCCAGCTGCCGGTGAATTTCGGCACCGCCAACCTCAGCGTCGTCGATCCGAACATCAAACGGATGTACAACGTCGAGACCAACATCCAGGTGCAGCACGAGCTGTTGCCCGGCGTGTCGCTGAACGCCGGATGGTTCCACCGCGATTATTACAACCTGCGGCTGCGCGACAACACGCTGGTCCGCCCATCGGACTACACCCCCCAAGACATCGTGAGTCCGCTGGACGGAAAAGTGATCACGATCTACAACGTCGCCGCCGCGAAGAACAATCTGGTGGCAACCGTGGATCGAACGGCGCCTGACCGCCAGGCCTGGTACAACGGCTTCGAAGCGACGTTCAACGCGCGGCTGCCGCGAGGCGGAACCTTGTTCGGCGGCTACACGACCGAGCGGGTGCTGGAGGTGCTCTGCGACGAGCCGTCCAACCCGAACTACCTGCTGTATTGCGACCAGCGCGACAGCGGCATTCCCTGGCGCGGCCAGTTCAAGCTCTCCGGCACGTATCAGGTGAAGTACGGCATCCAGGCGGGCGTCTCGTTCCAGAGCCTGCCGGGCTACATCAACGCCAACGCCCCGGCGCCAAGTACGCTGCCGCTCTACGGGTTCTACGGAGCAACGAGCTCCAATGTGAACACCACCGCGCCAAACGGCGCGGGGACGGTGTGGTTGATCACGCCGACGACCCGGTACGCGGCAAACTGCACCGGCCCGTGCACACCGGGGGCGCTGGTCAACCCCGGCATGACCGTGTCGTCGATGGCGGTGCCGCTCGTCGCGCCGGCCACCGAGCTGTCCGACCGCGTCAATCAGCTCGACATCAACGTCGGGAAATGGATCAAGGTCGCGAACGTCCAGGTCCAGCCGCGGCTCGACATCTTCAACACGCTCAACCGCGGCGACGTCGTCGCCGTCCGCTCGCTGAACTTCGGCACATCGTCCTACTTCCAGCCGGCGACGGTCATCCAGGGCCGCATCGTGCAACTGGGACTGAATATGCGATGGTGAAATTCGGAATTAGGAATTCGGAATGAGGAATGGGAGTACGAATTCCAAATTCCAAATTCCTAATTCTGAATTCCTAGCGCTGTCGTCGTTCCTGATAAATCCTCGCCCGCTCCCGGAACCGCTCCGCCAATTCCACGCGTCCTTCCGACTGCGCGAGCGCGCCGCCTTCCTGGACGGTGGCGATCGCATCGTCGAACCGGCCGGCGGCCGCATAGGCCGCCCCGAGCGCGTCCAGCACGGTGAGATCGAGCCGCCGGGTTACGGCGGCCGCGCGCTCCGCGAGTCGGACCGCTTCCGGTGGATCGCGCAGCGACGAATCGTCGGACGCTGCCGCAATCCACGCGAGCCCCGCGAGCGCCTGCGGAGTGTCCTCGCGCAGCGCGAGGACGGCGCGGAACTGTTCCGCCGCGGCGCGTTCCTGATGCCTGGCCGCGAGCAGCTGTCCAAAATTCGATCGCGCTTCCAGGTTGTCCGGCCGGAGCGTCACGGCGCGGCGGAAATGCGCCAGTGCTTCGTCGGTCAGGCCTGCGAGCTGGAGCATCGCGGCAAGGTTGTTGTGCGCCTGCGCGTAGTCGGGGTCGATCCGCAGCGCGGCCCGGAAGCTGGCGATCGCTTCGTCGCGCCGGCCCTGCAGCGCGAGCGCGTACCCGAGGTTGTAATGGGTCGGTGCCGACTGCGGATTGAGGGCGAGCGACTGGCGGAAATGGTGGATCGCGCGGTCGAGCTGACTCCCCTCCAGATACAACGCACCGACCGCGTCGTGCCGGAGAGGATTGGCCGGATCCGCGCGCAGCAGGTTATTGTACGCGGCCAGATCTTCCGTGCTGCGCTGGCGCTGGACGTCCGCGCTCAACGCGGCTGCGTCGGCCTCCGCGCGCGGCAGCAGCTGGATCCAGAGATCGCCCATTTCATCCGTTGTGTTCTGGCCCCAACCCACACGGACCGGCGGATGATGAGGGTTGCGGACGTTGGCTGCAGAATTGTCATAGGTGAACTGCATCGAGATCGTTGTCCCTTTCGGCAGCGCAACGGGCCGCGCGTAGCGGTACACCTCCTGCCAGCGGAAGTCCCAGTCCGCAATTGAAATCAGCCATCGTGAACTGCCGTCCGGGAGGCTCGCCACGGCTGTCATGCGCCGCGCGAGGTTGTGCGCGTGCGGTTGGATGGCAATCGCTTCGACGTCGACCGGCACGGTGTAGCGGTCGGCAATCGTGTAGCTGCTGTCGCCGGGAGGAATGTCGATCGTCTCACTACCCAGCCGCAGGCCCACCGGCGTACGCGTTGGAACGTCGTCGGTGAAATAAAACCCGACCGCGATGTTCAGCGGTTCGGCGCGTCCGTTCGGTTGCAGGTGCAGCTGCGCAACCAGGTCGCTGCCAGGCTCGAGGCGCCAGGCCGTTTTCGGCGCGCCCTCGTGGGCCGCCTGACCCGGAGTCCAGCCGAGGAGCTGTCCTTCTGGATAGCGTGCGTCGGCCACCATTCCGCCAGCATACCCGGGCCCGGGATCGCGTTCGTCCAGAAGCCGCGACGATCGGGTGCGGTCGACGCCGAGCGTGGCGTGATGGACAACGCGCCCGTTGCCGGGCCGGAGCTCGACGGCCCGCACGTATCGGGTTCGGGGGACCGGGACCGGAACGACAAACGTTCGGAACACATCGCTGCCGCTCGCGGGCACCGTGAAAGGCTCCGGCAGGGTGACGACGAGGTCGGGCGCGCCAAGCTGCCAGCCGCTTGTCCACGTCGGCACAGGCGGAAGATCTCGAGCGTCGCCCTCTCGAGCGCCATCTTCAATCCACTGCTGGATCGTTTGAAGCTCCTCATCCGTCAGCCGCCGCGGATCTTCGAACTCACCCTTGTCAGCTTCGGGCTTCCACGGCGGCATGATGCGGCGCGCCGTCACCGCGCCAATCAGCGACGCGCGCTGCTTGACGTCGGAGTACGTGAGCAGGCTGAACGGCGCACTTTGACCGGGACGATGACAGCTCGTACATCGTTTCCAGATGATCGGTGCGATGTCCTTGTTGAACGTCACCGCCAGCGTCGCCGCGACGATGGCCGGAATCATGTGTGCAGTAGCATAACGTGGTTGCTGCGCCACACAACCGGACGAGCCGCCCCGGCCAGATCCACGGACCGCGACGCCGATCGCGTCGCTGCGTCAGGATTCACACGCGAAGGCGTCGCGATCTTCGCCGTCGCCCTCGCGGTTCGCGTCGCCCACATCTGGCAAATCCGCCGCGCGCCCTTTTTCACCGTGCTGCTCGGCGACTCGCGCGCCTACGACGAGTGGGCGCAGCGCATCGCCGGCGGCGACTGGGTCGGTCACGAGGTCTTCTATCAGGCGCCGCTCTATCCATATTTTCTGGCGATGATTTACAGCGCCGCCGGTCGTTCGCTTCTCCTGGTACGCGTGGTGCAGGCGATGATTGGATCCGCTTCCTGCCTGCTCCTGGGACTCGCCGTTCGGACACTGCTATCGGTCCGGGCCGGTCTTGCCGCAGGACTGATGCTGGCGCTCTACGCACCGGCGATCTTCTTCGACGGGTTGATTCAGAAGTCGGTGCTCGATGTGTTCTTCGTCTGTCTGGCGCTGCATCTCGCCGCACTGATCATCACCGCGCGCCCGAAGGCCGGTTCTCCGGGTGCCGGGCGACGCCGCGTTGTCATCGACTGGAACTGGCTCGCGCTCGGCCTGGCCATCGGCGGACTCAGCCTGACGCGCGAGAACGCGATAGTGTTCACGATCCTCTTCGCCGCCTGGGCCGCGTCGCGTGCGCCGCGAGCGGTCGTAACATTCCTCGCCGGCGCAACTATCGTCCTCCTCCCTGTGGCTGCCCGCAACAGTCTCGTCGGCGGAGGCTTCTACGTGACGACGTCCCAGTTCGGCCCGAACTTCTACATTGGCAACAATCCGCAGTCCGACGGAACGTATCAGTCGCTGCGGTTCGGCCGCGGCGCGCCCGAATACGAACGCCAGGATGCGACCGAGATCGCCGAACGCGCGCTCGGCCGCCGGTTGACGCCGGCGGAGGTCTCGGGGTACTGGACCGGCCGGGCGCTGGATTTCATCACCTCCAGCCCGGGCCTGTGGTTGAAGCTGGTCGGCCGGAAGGCGGCGCTGCTCGTCAACGCGACCGAGATGCTCGATACCGAGAGCCTGGAGTCGCACGCCGAGTGGTCCGTGCCCTTGAAGCTGGCTTCAGTCGTCGGACACTTCGGCGTGCTCGTGCCGCTGGCTGCGATCGGCCTGATCGGGACGTGGCCGAACCGGTCACGCCTGACGATCGTGTACGCGCTGCTCGCAGGTTATGCGGCCAGCGTCCTCCTGTTCTACGTCTTTGCCCGTTATCGCTATCCCCTTGTGCCATTCCTCATGCTGTTCGCTGCCGCTGCGGTTACGAAGGGTCGCGCAGCCGTTGTGGACAGGGATGGTCGCCGGGGCCGAACACAGATTGCGTCAGCACTCGCGGTGCTCGGGTCTGTTGCCGTGATCTCGAACTGGCCATTGCTGTCGACGGACATGAATCGCGCGGTGACCGAGCACAATCTCGGCGCAGCACTCCAGGCGGACGGCCGGCTCGATGAAGCGATCGCGCACTACCGCCGCGCCATCGCGATACGGCCGGACTATGCGCCTGCCTACAACAACCTCGGTTCAACGCTCCGCGCCAGGGCCCGGCTGGACGATGCGCTGGCCGCCTACCGGCGTGCGCTGGAGCTCCGGCCCGATTACCCCGAAGCTCATTACAACCTCGGAAATGCGTTTCTCGAGTCAGGCCGTCCGGACGACGCTGCGGAACAATTCGAGGTCGCTATGCAATCGATGCCGGTCGCGGCGGATGTGCACAACAATCTCGGTACTGCCCTGGCGTCGGCGGGCAAGGTCAGAGCAGCCGTCGCGCACTTCCGCGGTGCGCTCGCGATCGAGCCGGCGTCGATCAAGGCACATCGCAACCTGGGTGACGCGCTGATGACGCTCGGGGCACGGCAGGAAGGGCTCGATCATCTCCAGCGCGCCGCGCAACTGGCTCCGAGCGACGCGGCGATTCAATACGATTTCGGCAGCGCGCTGCTCGAAGCCGGACGGCTCGATGAGGCCGTCGCGGCGTTCCGCGCTGCGATTCGCCTGGCGCCGGGATCAGTGGAGGCGCACAACAATCTCGGGATTGCTCTCGGATCGCAGGGAGAATTCGACCAGGCGATTGCCGAATTTCAGACAGCTCTCAGGATCAGGCCCGACTTCACCGACGCAAAGCGAAACCTCGCCATGGCGCGCGCCGCCCGGCGATGACGGCCGGTCACGGTGGCGGCGGCGGCAATGCCCGGCAGCGATCACCACCGCACGTTCACACCTATGCCGATAATGCGGCCTTGCAGAATGCTGTTGGGTCGCAGATACGACGAAGCCAGGACATTGGTCGAGACAGCGCTGACCACGGCGTCCGAGTTGTTAAGGTTGAACGCCTCGAGCGTCGGCGACACGCTGACGCGACCGCGCTTGAATGTCTTCGAGACCCTCAGATCAATCTGGTTGATCCGCTCCGTATAGGCATGGGTCTCACTCCTGAGGCAGTGTGTCGAGAGGCGACGCTCATGATTTCCTGAGATCAACCGTAACGGCATGGGGGCGCGCCCCGACCTGCGGTGAACCGGCTGGCCGACGGCGGCGTCTGGCTCTATCAGGGAAGGCGTGACGGGCGCAGAGCGATGGACGATCGACAGGCGTGGACCCTCAACGGTCTCGTGATTGTGGACGCCGAGCTCGAACACGAGTTTGAAGCCCGTCTGACCGAGACGTCGACATTGGCCTTTCGCGTCGCCTACAGCGTGCTTCGTCAGCGAGAAGACGCTGAAGACGTGGCCCAGGAAGCCTTCGCGAAGGCGTATCGCAGCTTCCGCCAGCTGCGCGACCGCGCCGCGTTTCGGGCCTGGCTCGTGCGCATGACGTGGCGGCTTGCACTCGATCGCCAGCGTTCGAACCGGCGCCGGGAGAAGCGCGAGAGCGATCGCGTCGATTGGTCACCGCCGGCGCTGACGACGGCGGAGGAGGTAGCGGCACGTCAGCGCGCCGATCAGTTGTGGGCGGCCATCGATCGACTGCCCGACACGCTTCGCCTCGTCATCGTCCTCGCCGGCATCGAAGGCCACGATGTTCGCGAGTTGGCGCGCCTCCTGGGCGTACCGGAAGGGACCGTGAAGTCGCGTTTGTTTCGTGCGCGGCAGCGACTGAAGGAGCAATTGCGATGCAGCCTCTCGGATCCGAGCCGATGACCGACGACGATCTCGATCGCGAGATCGCGGCGGCGCTGAATGTCAATCCGTCGCCGGCCTTCGTCGCCCGGGTGCGGCAGCGCGTCGCGCCGGAGTCCGCCCCGACGGCCTGGTCGTGGTCATGGAGCATCGGTGTGGTCACGGGGCTGGTGGTGGCCACTGTGGCGGTGATCTTCCAGATTCAACGAGACACGCGGCGGATCCTCGTGCCGATTGAAAGCCGTCCCGTTGCAGGATTCGCGGAACTGCACCGTTCGCAGGTAGCGCCCGGCTTCAGCCGGACCTCCGCGTCCGCCTTTCGCCGGACTGCTGCAAGCGCGCCCGCGTCTCGAGCGCCCTCGCCCGAAATCCTGATCGACATCCGCGAAGCGAATGCCCTGCATGCGTTGTTTGCCGGCGCGACTGCCGGCCGCATCAACGTGAGACCGCTCGCGAATCTCACTGCCAACGCTGGCTCCGAGCTGACGCCGGCGGCCGAGATCGTCGTCGCGCCCCTGAGCATTCAGCCACTGGCGCCCGAACCGGGAGAAGGAGCACGTCCGTGAGCAAGCATCTCATCGTTATTGCGATCGCAGTTGTGGGCGTCGTCAGCGCCACCGCGCAGGATAAGCCGCCGGCCGCGCCGCCGGCACAGTCGGCGACGACACCTCTCAAAGTTCAGGTCACGATTTCACGATATCAGGGCGACAAAAAAATCAGCTCCATGCCCTACGCGCTATCGGTCAACGCGAAAGGCCAGAGAGACCCCGTCCAGGACATCTCCCGACTTCGCATGGGCGCCAAAGTGCCGGTCATGTCACTGGCAACGCCGACAATTGATGGAAAGCAGGTGGGACCCATCGCCGGGCCGATTACGTACCAGGAGATCGGAACGAACATCGACTGCTTCGCTTCGGCGACGGAGGATGGCCGTTACAAGCTGACCGTGACGGTTGAAGACACCTCGGTCTACCCCGAAGATCAATCGCCACCCACACTGAAGGGCAGTCCCACCTTTCGCACATTCGTGCTGACCAACTCCGCGATCCTGAAAGATGGTCAGTCGACGCAGTTCACGTCGGCGACCGACAAGGTCAGCGGCGAGACGGTGAAGGTCGACGTGACGTTGAATGTCGTGAAATGAGCGCAGGAGCATGTCACCGCGGAGGACACGAGAAGCCGTTCGATTGCACCTCCGCGTCCTCAGCGTCCTCCGCGGTAGACTCTATGCGACCTCGAACAGCCCCGCAGCCCCCATCCCGCCGCCCACGCACATCGTCACGACAACGAGTCGGGCGCCGCGCCGTTTGCCTTCGATCAGCGCATGGCCGACAAGCCGCGCCCCCGACATGCCATAGGGATGGCCGACGGCAATCGCGCCGCCGTTCACGTTGAGCCGTTCGTCGGGAATACCGAGTCGATCGCGGCAGTAGATCACCTGCACCGCGAAGGCCTCGTTCAGCTCCCAGAGGTCGATATCCTCGATGCGGCGACCGGTCTGTTTCAGGAGCTTTGGCACCGCGAAGACCGGGCCGATGCCCATCTCGTTCGGCTCGCAGCCGGCGACCGAGAACCCCCGGAAGATGCCCAGCGGCTCGACGCCCTTTCGCCCGGCCGCCTTGGCGCTCATGACGACGGCGACGGAAGCGCCGTCTGAGAACTGGCTCGCGTTGCCGGCCGCGATCACGCCCCCTTCGATCGCGGGCTTGATCTTGGCGACGCCTTCGTACGTTGTATCGGGCCGGATGCCTTCATCCTGACTGACCGTCACCTGTTTGATCGATTCGCGGCCGGTCTCCTTGTCGCCGATCTTCATGCTGGTCGTCATCGGCACAATCTCACGGTCGAACCGGCCTGCCGCGCGCGCCGCGGTGGCGCGGCACTGGCTCGCCACGCCGTAGCGGTCCTGTTGCTCGCGCGAGATTCCGTACTTCTTCGACACGTATTCGGCGGTCTGGAGCATCGGCCAATAGAGTTCGGGCTTGTGCTCGACAATCCACTCCTCGTTGAGCATGTGCTTGTTCATCTCGTTCTGCACGCACGAGATCGATTCGACGCCGCCCGCCGCGTAGATGTCGCCTTCGCCGGCCATGATGCGCTGCGACGCGATAGCGATGGTCTGCAGGCCTGAAGAGCAGAACCGGTTGACCGTCATCCCGGCAGTGGTGATGGGACAGCCGGCACGGATGGCGATCTGACGCGCGATGTTGCGTCCGGTAGCCCCCTCCGGATTTGCGCACCCCATGATCACATCGTCGATTTCAGCGGGATCGACGCGTGCGCGTTCGATGGCATGGCTGAGGACGTGGCCGCCCATGGTCGCGCCGTGAGTCATGTTGAACGCGCCGCGCCAGCTTTTGCAGAGTGGTGTGCGCGCGGTGGAGACGATGACGGCATCCATTGTTTTGATCCTCGGCTCTGGGTTCCGGGCTCTGAGACTAAGATTCTACAATCTGCCCATGCCGATGGCACTCGGCGATGTCGTTGTGCTCGATTTGTCCCACGCGCTCGCAGGCCCGTTCGCCTCGACGATGCTGGCCGACTACGGCGCAACGGTGATCAAGATCGAGCCGCCCGAGGGCGACATGTCGCGCGCCTGGGGACCGCCGTTTTACCGCACCGAATCGGCCTACTTCGTGAACCTGAATCGCAACAAGAAAAGCGTCACGATCGACCTCAAGCATCCCGAGGGGAGGGCGCTCTTCTTCCGGCTCGCCGAGACCGCAGATGTCGTGCTCGAGAACCTTCGCGTCGGCACAGTGTCGAAGCTTGGAATCGACTACGAGCAGGTGCGCCGGCGCCAGCCGCGCATCATTTACTGCTCCGTTTCTGGCTTCGGACAGGACGGACCGTATCGCCATCGCGCGGCGCTCGATCTCATCGTGCAGGCCGAAAGCGGCATGATCAGCATTACCGGAGAGCCCGGAAGTCACGGCGTACGTTGCGGCGTGTCGATCGCCGACATCTGCGCCGGCATGTACGCCGCATTCGGCATCCTCACGGCCCTGCACGCGCGCGCGCGGGACGGCCGCGGCCAGTTTGTCGACATCTCGATGCTTGACGGACAGCTGGCCATCCTTTCCGGAATGATCGGCGCCTACTTCGCCGATCACATTGTGCCGCAGCCCCTGGGCACGGCGTACGGCGCGCTGCTGCCGTACCAGACCTTTCCGACGAAGACGCGCGACATCGCGATCGGCATCGGCAACGACAGACTGTGGCGCACGTTCTGCCCGCTCATCGGCATGGCGCACCTCGCCGACGATCCTCGATACGTCACCAATGCCGCTCGCAGCGCGAACCGCGCGACGCTCGTCGCCGTGCTTCAGGCGGCGCTGCTGACGAAGACGTACGAAGAGTGGGAATCGATCCTTCTGCCCGCCGGCATCCCGATGGGCGCCATCAATACCATCGGCCAGGTCGTCGAGCATCCGCAGGTGGCGGCGCGCGGCGCGATTGTCGAGTGCGAGCATCCGGTGGCCGGCCCGATCAAGATGGTCGCACCGCCGGTACGCTTATCGTCAACACCGGGGTCGGTGCGAGCACCGGCGCCCCTGCTCGGGGAACACACCGATGACGTGCTGCGCGACCGGCTCGGTCTCTCTGACCGGGAC
>JBKPAI010000164.1:0-43522 GCA_046726355.1 Acidobacteriota bacterium
GAGCAACAGGACGGCGATCCATACGCCGACCGGGTGGGCTGGTGTCCGGACCGCCGGAGACGAGTCTTGCGACGTTCTCTGAAGCTCGTAGTCCGACAAATCCGTCATGATGGTCACCCCTTGATCAGGAGCATACGGTCGGGTGGCTCGCGAGCCCCGCCGGTGTCCCTGAACGAATGATCTCATATGCAGCGGGGACGGAGCAGGGACGCAGTCGGGACGGACTCGGGACGGAGGCGGGACGGACCCGGGACGGACCCGGGACGCAGCCAGGACGGAGCAGGGACGCAGCCGGGACGGAGGCGGGACGGACTGGGGACGGAGGCGGGACGGAGCCGCCCGTACGCCCCGAGTGGGGGGACCCGCGCGTCCGGCCCATCACCCGGTACATCGAGCGCCAGCTAGGAGTCTGTCCGACTCAGTTCCCACCATGGAGGACACGGAGGCAAAACCCTGTTGGTTTCAGATAGACCCTCCGTGTCCTCCGCGGTGCGATCCGGCATTACTCAGTGCTGCTCAGAACGCCAACCTGACCCCGAACTGTGCCTGCCGCGGGAACCCGCCGCCGCCGCGGAGGTTTGTCAGCACCAGGAAGTTGTCAGTCACGCGCATGTCACGATTGGCGTTCACGGGATTGTCGAAATTCGCCCGATTCGTGATGTTGTAGATGTCGAGGAACACCTCGAGCGTCCTGCTCCTGATCCGCTGGTGCCAGCCGGCGCGGACGTCGGCCTGGAAGTAATTGGGGCCTCTCGCGCCGTTACGCCGGCCGTCGAACTCCACGTTCTTCAGCGAGTCCGGCGCGGTGCCGCTGTAGGTTCCGGGCTGGACCGGATCCTCGAGCTCACCGTTGCGATTGACGTCGATGGCGCTGTTGTAGATGGTGAACGGGGCGCCGCTCATGTACCGAATCGTCGACGACAGATTGACCCCGTGCGTCTTCGGGATCTCCGTCCTGGCGCCGATCGACAGGATATGGCGCCGGTCGACCTCGCTCGGCCCGCGCCAGAGGTCGAGATTCGGATCCGTCAAAGCCTGATACGTATTCCGGTCGGCCTGGTTGTCGGCGGTGCCTCGCGACGACGACAGCGAGTACGAGACCCTGCCGGACCAGTTGTTCGCATAGCGCTTCTCGAGCGAAAGATTCAGGCCGTCGTAGGTCGATTCGCCGGTGTTCTCCATCAGCCAGACCTGCTGAGTGTAGCGTTCGCCCAGCACGCCAAAGGCATCGAGGCGTTGCAGCGAGCCGGTGCGGCTGGTGTCCACGCGCAGCGCCGGATTGAGATTGCGCGCGAGGAACATGTCCCGGTTCTCCATGCGTATGTAGTCGACGTGCGCGGCGAGCGACGTCATGAGCTCCCTGACGTAGCCGACGGTGAATTGACGCGCGTACGGCTGCTTCCGATCCGGGGAGTCGAAGATCACGACCCCGCCGTTCTTCACGGGCACCCCCGGAGGGTAGAGCTGCTCAAGGGCCGCGCGGTTGAGGAACGGACCGTTCACCAGGAACGAGTCGGTCGGCAACCGTCCTGCGCTGGGACCGGGGTCTGCCTGGCCGCTGGTCGGGAAGGTGACCACCGCCGACGTCACGTACTTGCCGAATTCGAGCACGTCGTCGACGGCCCCAAGGATCGTGCGGTTGTAAAAGATCCCGTAACCGGCCCGAACCACCGATTTGCCGGCGTCGTCGAGGGAGTGAGTGAAGTTCAGCCGCGGCCCGAAATTGTTCTTGTCGACGGGATAACGGGTAGCGGATGAGAAGAGTGGATTACCGGTTTCGTCGATCGGGATGATCTCGAGGTCATAGCGAAGTCCCAGGCCGATGGTCGTCCTCGGCGTAATCCGCCATTTGTCCTGCGCGAACATCTCGTACGTGTGGTTGTTGATGAATTCGTTGAACGCTCCCGTGCGAATCGTCAAGCGTTCGGGATAGGTCCTCGGATCGGCGGGATTGAACGGGTTGTCGGTGTTGAACCTGAACGTGCCGTTCTGGTTGATCTGCGACACGCGTCGCAGTTCGGTGTAGTTGTACCGGAACCCGAACTTCATGTCGTGATCGCCCTTTTTACCGGGGACGAACCACGAGAAGTCGTCCTCGATCTGGTAGTTGGAATCCCAGGGGCCCTGTGCCTCCGTGCTCGCCTGCGCGAGGAAGCTCAGATTGTCGAGCTGTGGCGGGCAGAGGGCCTGATTGCCGCTTGCTTCATCTCCGAACTTGAAGCCTGCCTGCCCGCCAAGAGGACCCTGCTTGCGGAAGCAATCGTTCCCATGCCACCAGTGCTCCCACGTCCGTGCCACACGAACCGTATTGACGCGGGAGTGGCCGAGCACGCTTGTGAGTGTGCCAACGGCTGTCTGATCCAGGTCGGTCTCGTCCTGATAGGACTGGAGTGTATTGCGAGGTGAAATTGTGAACCACTGCGGTGCCCACTCGCGCAACCAGCGAACCGCCCAGGTATGGTTGGCGCTGATCTGGTGATCGAAGCGGACCAGCGTGTTCCAGCTCGTGCGATCCTCGGCAATCGAGAAGTCCAGCGACGGCTGGGACGCGAACACTCGCGTCCGGTTCGGATTGTCCACCTGGCGCTCGAGGCTCGCGAAGAAATGCGCCTTGTTCCTGACGATAGGGCCGCCCAACACTCCGCCCCACTCCCGCTTCGTTGTCGTGGGCTTCGTCAGATTTTTCGTTCGAACGAAGTAATCCTCTGCCGTCAGCTTGTTGCTCGCCGCGTAACCGAATACCACACCCTTGAACTGATTGGTGCCGGACTTGGTGACGGCATTGACGATGGCGCCGCTGGCGCGGCCAAATTCCGCGTCCGACATGCTCGTGACGACCTGAAACTCCTGGATTGCCTCGAGCGGTGTGCGCACCTGCGCACCCGAGCTGGTCCCGAGTGCATCGTCGGCGTTGTAGCCGCCGTCGACCGTGACGTTGTTGTTCTGCGTGGTCTGGCCCGACGCCACAATCGTGTCGTTGCCCATCTGGTTCGAGGGCGAGAACTGCACTCCCGGCAGCAGCGCAACGACCGAAAAGTAATTGCGATTCATTGCCGGAAGCTCACTCAGCTCGTCCGTCCCGATGTTGCCCCCCACTTTGGCGCTCGTCGTGTCGACGATCGGCGATTCGCCGGTGACGGTGATGGTTTCTTCGACCGCCCCCACGGCAAGCGTCAGGTTCAAGGTGACTTGTTTGCCGACCTGCAGAATGATGCCCTTCCGTTCTATGCTGCGGAACCCGGCGAGCTTCGCGGTGATTTGATAGCGCCCGGGGATCAGTTGGGGGACGAAATAGCTGCCATCGGCTCCGCTCAGGGTCTCGCGGAACACGCCGCTCTGCTCGTTGGTGACGACGATGGCGGCACCAGGCAACGCGGCGTTGGTGTCGTCCGTCACGCGTCCTCCGATTTCGGAGGTGCCTTGCTGCGCAAGCGCAGGGACTGCCATGCCCCACAGAAGCGAAAGGACCGAACCAATCAGGAGTCTACGCATCTGCCGCCTCCTCACGCGGGAACGTTGAGGGTTTACGAGGGCGACACGGCGACGGCATAAAAGAATTGAGCTTTTACCGCGCATTTAACTACCGGCCTGGCGGCCGATCAACAAAATAGTGGCAGGCGATCAACCAAATAATGGAGGCGGCGCAGGTTATTGGATCGCTTCGCCATGGCCGGGCGGGCGTCGGGCGCGCTAGCGGCGGCCGTGGGAACCTCATGTGGGTGTGGATCACGGTAAGGGCGGCTCGCGAGCCATCTCTACCTGTAATCGTCCCGACCGGCCATCGCCCTTACTCGCCAACGTCTATCTCCAGGCAATCAGGTTCCACTGATAGGCCCAGATCGCAGCGCCCACAGCGGCAAGCGCCACGACGGCAAAGGACAGGCGGCCAACGAAGTACCACCACCTTCTCCTCCAGGCTCCGGCCGCGAACGCCAGCACAATCACGGACAACACGGAAGCAGCGGCAAACAGGGCAAACCCGGTCTGCATCGCCGGCGGCACGCCGAACACGATATCGTTGACGCTCCTGCCGCCGACCAGCACTTCGGCGACTCCGGCCAGAAACACCACGGAGGTGATCCAGGCAACGAAACGCGCGAACATCGCCGCGAGCACTTTCGGCTGACCGCGCTGAACGATCGCCGCAATGGGAAATCCGAACAGGGCAAGAGCGAGGACCCCGACGCAGACGCCGGCCCATGTCGCCTGGAACGCGGTACTTTTCCACCACGGCTGCTTGATCAATGCGACCACGCAGATCGGCGAGGTGCAGAGATCGACAACCTGGCCGCGATCGTTTTCGCGGAAGACGAGCCGCCGGTGGCCGTCCACCTGAACGAACTCGAGCCGTTCGACCTGACGCCAGCGGATGACGTCGCCTCCGCCGCGAGTCACCAGATACCCGTCTCCATCGGAGCCAACCGACAGCGCTGAGAGCAGCTTCGCGATCCTGGTGAAGTCGCTCTCCGACACGCGCGCGGCGGAGTACGTCCCGGCGAACCGTCGCAATTGGTCGCGCGCCTCCCTGGGAGCCGGCGGTTCCTTTGCCAGCGGCGACGGGAAGTAGTGATCAACAAAGGCCTGGAAGAACTGCTGCACCGCCCGGCCGCCGGTGTCTGTGTTGTAGGCGACGAACACCCCGAGGTTTCGCACCGGGAACATCGCCGTCATGCTGTGGAACCAGAGCGTGTCGCCACCGTGGCCGTACACGGTTTCGCCGTTCCAGTTCATTTCCATGAACCCGTGCAGCATGCCGTTGATCTTCGGGGAGAACGACTGCAGTTTTCCGCGCATCGCGAGCGCCGTCTCCGTGCTGAGGATTCGCGCGTCGCCCAGCGCCCCGCCATTCAGGTGCGCCAGCATGAACCGGCCCATGTTTTCAGCGCTCACGCTCATGGCACCGGCCGGCGCCCACGGAACATATTCGAACGGTTGTTCTTTCAAGCGTCCGTCGGTCCACTCGTATCCCTTCGACATGTCCGCGGCAAGGGCCGCCGGAACGGGCTGTCTGATAGCCGCATGAGTCATCTGCAGCGGCGCCAGGATTCGATCCTCGACATACTTGTCGTAATTCATCCCCGAGGTCCGCTCGACGATCGTCCCGGCGACGAGCGTGCCGAAGTTCGAGTACGCGGTGACGGTTCCGGGCGGGAACACCCGCCGGGGCATGTCACGGGTGACCAGCTCATCGAGCGGGCGAAGCCGATCGGCAGACGACGCGAACAGGCCGATGACGTTGTCCTCGAAGCCGGGCGTGTGGGTCATGAGATGTTCGAGCGTGATCGGCTGGGAAAACGTCGGCGGGATGCGGATGCCGTTCAGATACTGGTTCACGTCCTTATGGAGATCGAGCTTGCCCTGCTCCACGAGCTGCATCACCGCGGTCCACAGGAACATCTTCGAGTTCGAGCCGATGCGAAAGAGCGTGCGCTCGGGATCGACCGGTCTTCGCTCGGCAAAATCGGCGAATCCGTAACCCTTTTCGAAGGCCACCTGCCCGTTGTGAACGATCGTGACGACGGCGCCGGCGATGTGAAACGACTGCTGCTGTGCCGCCAGCAGGCCGTCGACGAAGGCGTCCAGGTGCTGCAGCTCGCCGTCTTGAGCAGATTGCCCGGCCGGCGCGGTCCGGGCCAGGAGCAGCGCCAGCGCCGACACGGCCACGATGATTGTTCGTCGCGTCACGACGTCACACCTCCAGCCTGCGGATCACAGGGTAGGTCAATGTTACCGAAGGTGTAGTCCTCAACGGAGGTTACGGAGGGAACGGTAAAACAACGGAGAAGCAGAGCAACGGAGCGAGAGCGGAGAAGACAAAGTCAGTGCTGAATCGTGAGCTTTGAGTTTTGAGTTTTGGATTTTGAGTTTTCAGTCGTGAGTTTCAGATTTTCATCCAGGGGACCCCGAGTCATCACTCACGACTCACAACTCAAAACTTCACCAACGTGCTCTGCTCGCCTCCGTTCCTCCGTTTCTCTGTGTATGACCGTTTCCTCCGTATCCTCTCTCCGGCGCGATCGCTGTCCGGTCTCGGAACTGGCGCGGTCGCGCGGCTCGGTCGGCGCGTGCCCGGACGTGCGGCGTCAGGTCTTGACGTGCATATCGGCGGGAATGTAGTGGACGTACGCGTTCAACAGCGTAATCGCTTCGTTCTTCTCGTCCAGGTCCACGCTCATGAGGTCACGCAGTGAGACGATGCCGGCGAGATGGCCGTGCTCGAGCACAATGAGATGGCGCACGCGGGCCTGTTGCATCCGCTGCAGGCACACATCGTACGGCTCACTGATGTCGGCGACGACCAGCTGCGTCGACATCACGTCGCCGACCGGCGTGGCCGCCGGATCGAGGCCCGCCGCCACGACGCGCCCCAGGATGTCGCGTTCGGTGAAGATGCCGGCGAGCCGTTCTCCGTCGACAACCGGAAGGGCGCCGATCTGATGACCCGCCATCGCACGGGCGGCGACCTGTACGGACATCTGCGGATTCGCGGTCACCGTCTCGCGCGCCACGATCGCCTTGATTGACCTCATCGCGGGATGCCTCCCCCTTTAAACCGCCGCCACGGCCCCAGCACGTCCCGGCCGTCGTGCAAACGCTCCGATCACGGGATTCGAGAGCTCCGCAAAATCGCCGTAGTGCATCCGGATCGCATCGCTGTGAGTGCCGGCATTGAACACCATCTCGATCTCGCCGACAAGGCTTCGATCCACGAACACGCGCTGACCGTACAACCTGCCGAATGGCGGCATCGCGCCAGGCTCACAGTCCGGATACAGGGTGGCGAGCTCCGGTTCGCGCGCCAGGCGCACGACGCAGCCGCCGGCAATGGCGCGAAACCCTTCCAGGTCGACGATCATGTGCGCCGGGAGCACCGCCAGCACCGGCTCGTCGTCGAGGAAGCAGACGACGACCTTCGCCCATGACCGCCCGGGCACGTGGCAGACGGCCGCTTCTTCTTGAGCGGTAAACGAAGGCTGGTGTTGAAAGGTGGTGAACGGGATGCGCGCTTCGCGGAGGAAGTGATCGATCGAGCGCGGCCTCATGGAACGCCTCCGATTGCGTCCGGCGTTAGCGCTGCTCACAGAAGAGCGGAAACGGGCGCATTATATGCCGGAACGGGATTCTGGCGGTCAGACGCACCCAGGAGATCGGTGCAGCCGAGGTCCGGTGCGCGATGTACGGTCCAGTCGCAATCCAGGTCCGCTAATATCCATAGATGCGGAGGCACATCCGCCACGCTTGACGAAAGGAGCGCATGCCATGCGGTCACACCATCTGCTTCGTGTGGTCTTCACTCTTGTCGCGGCGACTGCGATTGCGGCTGGTGACCCGCCTTACGCCGGGAAGTGGAAGATGAACCCGGCCAAGAGCGATTTCGGGGAGCTCACGGTCGCGTACGAACAACTCCCCTCCGGGGAGATGCAGGAGACCTCTGCCGGCCAATCCTACAAGTTCAAGCTGGATGGAAAGGACTACCCTGACCCGTTTGGCAACACGGCGGCCTGGAAGTCGCTCAGCTCCACCAGCTGGCAGCGGATCGTGAAGCTCAAAGAGAAAGTCTTGACGACCGACACGTTGACGCTTTCGCCGGACGGCAAAGCCCTGACGGTAAATTCCAAAGGCACGAAGCCGAACGGCGAAGCCATAGACGATACGTTCGTGTTCGAGCGCGTCTCGGGAGGTCCGGGACTGGCGGGCAAATGGAAGGCGAAGAACATGAAGTCCAGTTCGCCGAGCCTCCTGGAGCTCACGCCGAACGGAGCCGACGGCTTGACGTTCAAGATTGTCGATATGGGTCTGACGTGCGACAGCAAGCTTGATGGAAAGGACTACCCGTGCACCGGCCCCACACTGTCGGCGGGGTGGACGGTGGCGCTTGCCGGTTCCGGCGCTCGCTCGTTGAACATGACAATCAAAAACAACGGGAAGGAGCTGTTCAAAATGGTCTACACGGCTTCACCCGACGGCAAGACGCTGACCGAGACCGGCACCGCGACGGCCACCAGCGAAAAAACGAAGGTCGTTTACGATCGCCAGTGAGCGATGGCCTTCGAGTCCTCGACGAGGAGCGTATCCAGCTAACCCGACAACTTACTCAACTAGACCGGGCGGCTTCGCCCCGCCGGACCTCCAACGCCGTCGCTCGCGCCCCCCGATTTCGCTCGGGACGCCTGAGCCTGTCGAGGGCGGGGTCCCGTTGCCTCGCTTCCGCCTCCGCTAAAGCTCCGGCGGGCTCTGTCCCGCCGGCCCCCATCGCCGTTGCTCGCGCGTGCCCCGCTTCGCGCCGCTCCCTCGCAGGCGCACTGTGCGCGCCTGCGCCTAGCCGCTGGTGACAATTCACGAGACCTCAACCTAATTTCAGCTTTTTTCAGGCACCGCTCAGGACAAATTCAGCCCAGCCGGGCGACGATCTGTCGAGCAGTCCGAAATGGCGACATTCCGCCTAACATGACTGCACAGGCGGGCTTGTGGAATTCCTGGCAGGTTTGCTCATCGCTGTCGGCGTCTGGTTCGTCCTGCCGATTTCCGCGTGGGTGTCGGCGCAGCGGACCCGGCGCCGGATCGACGATCTGGAGCACATCGTTGATCGTCAGAGCGACGAGATCCGCGCACTGACGGCACGCCTGGAGCGGATCGGACGCACAGCGGTCACCGAATCACGTACTGCAGTGCCATCACCGTCTTCGCCGCCGCCCGAAGCGCGGCCGGCGACAGAAGCGGGACGTCCGGCCGCCGGCACGCCGAAGGCTCCGCCGGTCCGCCCTGAACCGGCGCAGACGCCTGGGGCTCCGACGGAACCGGTACCGCATCTCACGCCGCCGGTAGCCCCGCCCTTGGACGTGCGCGCGACACCGACTTCGCCGCCTGAACGGGCAGAAAGATCTCCGGCCGTACCGGTGACACGCGGCTCGGCACCGCCGCCACGCGAGGCGGTCGGGCCACGAACGGTGGCGGTTCCCCCTGAAGTCCGCGGCGCACCATCCCCGCCTCCGCCGCCTCCACGGCCTCCGCGGCCGTCCGTCGCGGCGTTCGACTGGGAGAATCTGATCGGGGTCAAGCTGTTTTCCGGCATTGCCGGCGTGGCCCTCGTGCTGGCGGCGGTCTTCTTCCTCCGCTACTCGATCGAACACGGATGGCTGCAGCCGCCGGTCCGGGTGGTGATTGGCGTGGCCGTGGCCGTGGCGCTGCTCGCCGCCTGCGAGCTCAAAGCGGCGCGGCGCTTCCCGACAACGGCAAACGCGCTCGACGCTGCTGCGATTGCGATTCTGTTCGCGACCTTCTATGCGGCCCACGCATTGTGGCATCTGGTTCCGGCGGTCGCGGCATTCGTCTTACTTGCCCTGGTGACGGCGGTGGCTGTGTTGCTGTCGATCCGCCGCGGCTCGATGTTCATCGCGGTGCTCGGGCTGCTCGGCGGCTTTGCCACGCCCGCGCTGCTGTCGACGGGTGAGAACAGGCCGATTCCGCTCTTTGCGTATCTGATGCTCCTCAATATCGGCCTCGCCCGGGTGGCGTACCGGCAGACATGGCCGGTGCTCACGTGGCTCACGCTGATCCTGACCACACTCTACCAGTGGGGCTGGGTCGTGCAGTTTCTGCATGCCAGCAGCCTGTCGCTGGCGATGGGCGTCTTCCTGATCTTTCCGATCGCTGCCGTTGTCGGGCTGCTGCTGTCGCGGCCGCGCGGCGCCGCGGCAGCGGATCGCAGTTTCGAGCACACCGCTGCGCTCTCCGCGGCGCTCCCGTTGTTGTTCGCGATCTACCTGGCTGCCGTGCCGGCGTACGGTACCAACGCCTCGCTGCTGTTCGGATTTCTCCTCCTGCTCGATGCAGGGTTGCTCGCCATTGCACTCGTGCGCGGCCAGGCAGTCCTGCACGCGGCCGGCGCCGTCGCCACGCTCCTCGTGATGGCCGTGTGGCTGGATACCTCGTACGCCGCGTCGGCGCGGCTCGTCGTGCTCGGTTTTACGGCGGCATTCGTGGCCCTCTACCTGGCTGCACCCGCGATAGCCGCCCGTCTCGGACGAAGGTTCGACCATCCTGCAGCGCAGGCGCGTTTCGCCGCGCCGCTGCTCATTTTCGTCTTTCCAGTGCTCGCCCGGATCGAGCCTTCGTTCCGGACACCGCAGGCGCTCTTCGCCGTGTTGCTGGGCCTCCTGCTCCTGATCTCGTGGCGCGCGGTCGTGACGCGTGACGGTGCCCTGTACTACATCGCGTCGTTTTTTGCGGTCGCGGCGCAGGCATCGTGGTCCGTCACGCACCTGACCGGCGACACACTCGGCATCGGGGTCCTCGTCTATGGTGCGTTCGGCGCCGTCGCGATCGCGACGCCGCTCGTCGCGCGCCGGTACGGGCGGCCGCTTCAGCCCGGATGGGGAGGCGGAGCCGTCCTTCTCGTCAGTCTCGGCTTGCTGGTGTTCCTCTCGCTTGGACCGGTCCGGCCGGCGGCGTTGTGGGCGATGGCGCTGCTGCTGGCGATCATGAACGGCGGCTTGTTTGTCGAAAGCGCCGCCGGCGGCTTGCCCCTCATCTCACAGGCGGGCAGCATCCTTTCCTGGCTCATCCTCGCCGTCTGGTGGATCCGTGCAGCCGGAAGCATCGGCACCTTGCCGTCGCTGACCGTTCTGACCGGGCTCACGCTCGTCACGCTCACAGGGCACGCCTGGGCCTACACGCGCCGTGCCGGCGCCGATGCCGATGGCCGCCGCGCGGCCTTCGGTCAGGGCCTGTATCTGTCGCTCGTCGGCCATCTCTTTCTCACGTTGTTCGCGTGGAACCGGGAATGGTCGATCCCACCGTGGCCGCTGTTCGGGGCGCTGGCAGTTGTCACGCTCGCGACCAGCGCCACCTCACTCGTCGTGCGTTCGGCATCGCTGCACGCGGCGGGGATCGTCGCCGCAGCCGTTGTCGTCCTTGCCTGGACCAGCGTGATTGGTGCGCCGCCGTGGGGGCTGATCGCGGTGCTGGCTTCGACTGCCGTCAGCGCCTGCGCGCTCGCCTGGATCTTTGTTCCGGCCAGAGAAGAAGGTGCCGCGCGCACCGCGGCGGCTGCGGCCGCGGTCTGTCTGTTCGTCGGCGATGTCGCGGTCACCGCGGCCCATGCCGGCGCACAGGCAGGTTTTCCCGCGGTCGCGACTGCCCACTGCGCGAACATCACGGCAATTCTCTGGCTGGCCTGGAGGGCCCGATGGAAGCACGTGGCGGCGGTGGCGGTGGTGCCGGCGTGGCTCGGGCTCCTTCTCTGGACCGACGTCGCCGGACCGGACAACAGCCGGCAGCTCACACTTGTGATGGCAAACGCGTGGGAACAGCTGCTGGCGCTGGCCACGGTGCTGTATGCGATTTTCATCGCCTACCCGTTCGCGCTCGGCGCCCGGGCGCGCGGCGAGCGCGAACCCTACATCGCCGCGGTCCTTGCCAGCGCGATGTTCTTCTTCAGCGCACGGCACGCCTTCATCGCAGGCGGACTCGACTGGGCGATCGGGATTGTTCCCGTCGCAACCGCCAGCGGCCTCGCGCTGCTCGTCCGCGAGCTGCTGCGGCTCGAGCCGGCCGGCGAGCGCGATACCGGCAGGCTGGCGCTCGTGACCGGCGCGTCGCTCGCGTTCGTCACGGTGGCGATTCCACTGCAGCTGCGGCAGCAGTGGATCACAATCGGCTGGGCGCTCGAAGGCGCTGCCCTGGCGTGGCTCTACCGGCGCATCCGGCATCGCGGACTGCTGTATTTCGGCAGTGGCCTGTTGGCGGCGGTGTTCGCGAGGCTGGCGATGAATCCGGAAATCCTCTTGTACGAGCCGCGCGGCGCCTTGCGTATCTTCAACTGGTACCTCTACACCTACCTGAGCTGCGCCATCGCCTTCCTGATCGCCGCCTGGTGGCTCTCCCCGACTGACGATCGGATCGTCGGTACTGCACGCTCGTCGCGGATCCTTCGCACGGCCGGAGTGGTCCTGCTGTTCCTGCTCCTCAACATCGAGATCGCCGACTTCTACGCCACCGGTCCGACGATCGCGTTCCGTTTCGGCGCGGCCGTCTCACAGGATTTGACTTACACCATCGGCTGGCTTGCGTTCGGTCTGATCCTGCTCGGCGCCGGAATCCTGATCAGGAGCCACGCCGCCCGGATGGCCGCCGTGCTGCTGATCGCGGTGACCACGTTGAAGTGCTTTCTCTATGACCTCGGATCGCTCGAAGGGCTGTATAAGGTGGCTTCACTCACGGGGCTCGCCCTGTCGCTCGTCATCGTGGCCCTCGTGCTGCAGCGGTTCGTGCTCTCGAAGCCGGAGGGGACGGCATGACGCGTGTGACCGCCTTGACGCTCCTGGCGGTCACGGCCTGCGCCGCCACCGTCGCGCGGGCGCAAACGCCGCGCTTCACACGCGAGCGCAGCGTGACCACTGCCGGCACAGGCCCGCAGCGGCTGGCGATTGATGCGACGCTGCTCGAAGCAGCGAAGCCGTTTCACCTGACGTCCTACGGGGAGCGCACCATCGCCCGTGACGGCCTCGCCGACCTTCGTCTGTTCGACAGTCAGGGCCGGCCGGTGCCGCATCTGCTGATCTACCCGCCCGCACAGGAGCCGTCGTGGACGAGGGGCGATGTGCTCGCCATCGTGGCAACCAAAAGGACCAGCGGATTCGAGGTCGATCTCGGCCGGGCAGAATCCACCGATGCGATTCGCCTCGAAGGGATACCACCGCCGTTCCTGAAACGGGTGAGACTCGAAGGAAGCGGTGATCGCGCGCATTGGACGATGCTGGCATCCGAAGCGACGCTGTTCGACCTCCCCGACGAACGGCTGCGCGAAACGACACTCGCCTTCCGACGCGGACGGTATCGCTACCTGCGCGTCACCTTCGACGATACGAACAGCGGCCGCGTGCCGCCGCCGCACGCGGTGTTCGCGCGCAGCACGGCCGGCCCGGCGCCGCCCCCGCCGCCCGCCGCAGCGCTGGCCTTCGAACGGCGTCCAAGCGAGCCGGGCCGCAGCCGCTATCGCATCCGTCTGCCTGCTGCACATCTCCCGATCCTTGCGCTCGACCTCGACATCGGCGGCGGCCCCGTCTTCCGGCCTGCGGTGGTCAACGAGTCGCGGCTCGCTGGTGACGAAGCGGTTCCGGCGCAGCTCGGACGGGTCACCCTGAAACGCGTTCTCCGCGACGGCACCGCCGCGCAGGCGCTGCGCATTCCTCTGTCGCCGCCTGCTGAGGCCGAGCTCGAGCTCGTCGTCGAGGACGGTAATAATCCACCGCTCGAGTTGAAGGGCGCCGCCGCCGTCTTCGCCGAACTGCCCTGGATTTACTTCGACGCGGCGGACGTCACCATCGTGGCGCGCTACGGCGACCTCACCGCGGCGCCGCCCCGGTTCGACCTCGAGGCAATGCGCGATTCGATCGACGTATCGGCACTGCGCGAGGCAACCTGGCAGGCGCCGCGCGTGCTGGCGGAATCGGGCGCGAGTGCCGTCGCGCCGGCCTTGCCGTCGGCCGGCGCGGCGATCGACGCGACGAAGTTCGGTCACGTCCGCGCCGTCGCGGATGCTTCCGGCGGCCTGGTGGCGCTGCCGCTGGACACGGCGGTGCTGAGCCGGAGCCGCGGCCCCTTGGCGCGCTTTGCCGACGTGCGGATCATTGACCCCATGAACCGCCAGATTCCGTATCTGGTGGAACGCCGCGATGAGCCGCTTTCGATCGAGGTGTCGATCTCGCCTGCCGATAAACAGGGGTCATCCCTGGCGTCGCCGGGCACGAACCGCTCTATCTACGTCGTCCGATTCCCATATCCCCGCCTCCCGTCCGGAACCCTGACGCTCGAGACCTCTGCGCGCGTTTTTCAAAGAAACGTCGAACTCGGTGTCCTGCGGCCACCGGATCGCCGGCGCCGCGACAGGTGGTTCGATGTGATCGCGGCGGGCACCTGGAGGCATGCCGATCAGCAGACTGCGGCCCCGGCGTTGACCATGCGCCTGCCGACGGTTGACCGAACGGAACTGCTGCTGGCCGTGGACGAAGGCGACAATGCGCCGCTTCCAGTCGTCGCCGCGAGGCTGTTGCTGCCGTCCTACCGTCTGCGCTTTTTCCGTCCGGATAAGACGGAGCTCCGGCTCGCCTACGGCCGCGACGATCTGCCGCCGCCCCGATACGATCTGTCGCTGCTCGCGCCGCAGGTCATGGGCGCGCCGGCACGGGAAGTCTCAGCCGGCGCCGAATCCGGCGGCGGCGCCGGCAGCTCGCCGCCGACGCTGGTGTCTCCCCGCGTCTTCTGGGCGTTTCTCAGCACGGCCGTGATCGGGCTGCTGCTCCTGATCGTGCGTCTGGTGCGGGCGGCGTGACCGGCCGCAGCGACCGCCTCCGGGCTCTGGCTCGGGGGTTTGGGCTCTCGGCTCTTGGCTCTGGGCTTTCGGCCGCGGGATTATCCTCAGCGTCCTTCGCGTCCTCCGTGGTGACTACGTTCTCGAATGCACTCTACGAGGCCGTCGGCTTCAGGGTCGAGGACCTGTGCAGAGACCGGGTGGTAGAATGAGCGATTCGCAGAGTCTCGCATTGAACCGGTGATTAGCGTCCGGCGACCAACATGAAACCACGGACTGTGTTCCTCGGCGAGATGACCAATCCCGAGGTCGAGGCGTTTCTCCAAAGTCATCACACGGTGATCGTGCCGACCGGATCGACCGAGCAGCACGGCCCGCATGGGCCGCTGCTGACTGACGTGCTCATTCCGCAGGAAGTCGCGCGCCGCGTGGCGCCGCGGATCGGCGCGGTGGTCGCGCCGCCCATCAACTACGCGCTGTCCTACCCGCACGTCGGGTTTACCGGCATGGTGCACATCCGTATCGAGACGTTCATGGCGCTGGTCGCCGACCTGTGCGCCTCGTTCGCCTCGTCGGGATTCAAGCGGATCATCTTCCTGAACGGGCACTACGACAACACCTACGCGATCGCGTACGCGTGCGCCGAGGCCGCCGGGCGCATGGCGAAAGACGTGAAAGCGTTTCCGGTGAACTACTGGGACGGCCTCACCGCGGAGGACGTCGCCGAGTTCTCCGGCCTGAAGAACGGATTGCACGCCAACGCCGCCGAGACGTCGGCGATCCTGGCCATCAATCCGGATCTGGTCGATCTCGAGCGCGCGAACGCCGAGTTTCCGCCGTTTCCCGAGTACACCGTCAACATGGCGCCGGTCCACACGGCGTTCTTTTTCACCTCGCCTGGATCGGTGTACTGGGCCACGAAATCCGGCACGTGGGGCGACGCGCGCAAATCGACGCCGGAACTGGGCGAGCGCTATCTCGAGGCTGGTGTGCGCTCGACCCTTGCGGTGCTGGAGAATATTGAAAAGACATTTGCTGCCATGCCACCGCGCTGAAATGCATCCGGTGTCCTTCTATTCGGAGGCGGCATGACGAAAACGAACAGACGAAGGTTTATCGGACGCGGCCTGACAGCGGCTGCGGCCACGTCAGCGATTCCGGCCGCGGCGCAGGAGACGGAGACGAGCGGCAAACCGGTCAAGAAGGTTCACTACCGGGACAACCGCAAGCCGGACAAGACGCCGCCCTTCAACAGCACTGTTTCCTACGGCAACCTGCTGTTCATTGCGGGCGTCGGCGCGCACTTCGAGGGCGACATCAAAGCACACACGAAGCACGTCCTCGATCAGATCCAGCAGCAGCTCGAGCGCGTCGGATCCTCGATGGACAAGGTCTTGAAATGCAACGTGTATCTGAATGACCTGAAGGATTACGCGGGCATGAACGAGATGTTCCAGGATCGCTTCGGCCCCGAACCGCCGGTGCGGACAACGATTGCGGCGGCCGGTGGGATTCCGGGCAACTCGCTGGTCGAGATCGACGTGATCGCGTATATCTGACCTAAAGGATTCTCTGCGGGTTCAGCGGGTTCTGCGTTGAACGTTCGGGGTCAGCAATCTGCTAGACGTTCAACCCCTTCAGAAACGCCACGCCCTCTTTCGTCATCTCCATGTTCTGCTCGATGAAATAGTTCTTCACGCCGCCCGTCTTCGCGGCGGTGAAGACCTTTTTCCAGTCGATGCTGCCCTTTCCGACGGCGGCCGCGGTCTTCGTTTCCGCGTTCCAGTCCTGCAGATGCATCGACATGAAGCGGCCGGGGTATCTGGTGAAGTACTCCGCGGCATCGAAGCCGCGGCTGATCGTCGACATCTGAAACTGGAACTTCACCAGCTTCGGATCGAGCAGCTCGAACAGGACATCGTAGGTCCGCCGGCCGTCCACCGTTGACAGCTCGAAGCCCTCGTTGTGCAGCCCCTGTTGAATGCCGGCCTTCGCCGCCACCGCGGCGATCTTGTTGTATTCGTCGGCCGCCCGTTTCACATCGTCCATGGTCGGATTGTTCCCGGCGCCGAGCGTGGCGGTGATCATCTGCGTAATCCCGACCTCTTTGGCCCAGGCGATGCTTTCCGGTTGTCGCTCTCTGAGCTCTTTCATGCTGAAGTGGCCGCTCTCACAGCGGAGACCGTGATCGGCGATGACCCTTTTGACCTCGGCGCCTGTGGCAAGGCCGGCGAAGTCGGCATAGCCGAACGGCGAGCACATCTCGATCTGCTGCACGCCGAGGTCGGCCAACTGCTTCAGCAGGCCGGGAAAGTTCTCCTTGAGCACCGCCCGATGAGGATAGGTCTGGCTGCCAATCGGAAGGCCGAGCGGGTTGGCACGAAGAGCGGCGACAGGCGACGCCGCGACAGCGGCCGCGACCATCCTGGAGAATTCGCGTCTCGAAATGAGCATAATGCGTCCCTCATTCATGGACTGGGCGAGTCACGCACAGCAAACAGCCTCCGCGTCCTCCGCGTCCACCGTGGTTGACTCTGTCATGTCGCTGCCTGGCGCTTTGGGGTTATATTCTGGCCGGTCATTCTCAGGCCAGCCGGAGAAGCCGATCAAGGGAAAAATCGACGCGTCTGAGGGGATCATGAAGAGCAGGCTCATCGCCTTCGCTGCCGTCGGTCTTGTCAGCGTTGCCGCGGCCACCGGACCGAATGGCAAATGGTGGTGGGACTTCGGCGGCAATCCAGCCAACTCGCATTTCGTCGACCTCGATCAGATCAACAAGTCCAACGTGAACCAGCTGGAAGTCGCCTGGTTTTATCCCTACGCCGCCACCGGCTTCAATCCCATCGTCATCGACGACGTGATGTACGTGCTGGGCCGAAACAGCTCGCTGATCGCGCTCGACGCCACGACAGGCAAGGAGATCTGGATCCACGAGCGTCTGAACGGGATTACGAGCCGCGGCGTCAACTACTGGCAGAGTCGCGCCGGGAAAGACAAGCGGCTGATCTTCGCCATCAACGGCTACATGCAGGCCATCGACGCGCGCAGCGGCGAGTCGATTCGGACGTTCGGCGACAACGGTCTCGTCGATTTGCGACAAGGGCTGGCGCGGGCCGAGGGCACCGACCGGCGCGTGCAGTCGAGAACACCGGGGAAGATCTGGAAGAACCTCCTGATCATGGGGTCGGCGGCGGGCGAACAATGGGTAACGCCGCCGGGCGACATCCGCGCCTACGACGTCGTCACAGGCAAGCTCGCGTGGCAGTTTCACACCGTCCCCCTGCCGGGCGAGTTCGGCTACAACACGTGGCCGAAAGACGCCTACAAGTACGCTGGTGGAACGAACAACTGGGGAGAGATGTCGCTCGACCAGGAACGCGGCATCATCTATATCCCGACCGGATCCGCCACGTACGATTTCTACGGCGCCGATCGGCACGGCGCGAACCTCTTCGCCAACTGTCTGCTCGCGATCGACGCGCGGACCGGGAAGCGGCTGTGGCATTTCCAGACGGTCCACCACGATCTCTGGGATCTGGACAACGTCTCCGCACCTCAACTCGTCACCGTTCAACACAACGGCGCGCGCGTCGACGCCGTCGCTCACGCCGGGAAGACCGGGTTTCTTTACGTCTTCAATCGCGTGACCGGTGAACCGCTCTGGCCGATCGAAGAGCGGCCGGTGCCGAAGAGCGACGTGCCCGGTGAAGAAGCCTGGCCCACGCAGCCCTTCCCGACAAAACCGCCGCCGTTCGCGAGACAGTCGTTCACCGTCGGCGACGTCAATCCGTGGCTGCTCGATCCCGACCAACTGGAAGTGATGACCGAGCGCGTCGCGAAAGCGCGCAACGAAGGGATCTTCACGCCACCGGCACTCGTGGACACCATCTCGATGCCGGGCAACCAGGGCGGATCGAACTGGGGCACGACTGCCGCCGATCCGAAGAAAGGACTCGTGTTCGTCGTCAACGTCAACGAGGTGGCGATTCTGAAGCTGGAAGACGTCAGGACGCGGATGGGCCGGCCGGGCAGCTTCGGTGCACAGGCCTACCAGAAGTACTGTCAGGCCTGCCACGGATCGGACCAGCCCGGTGCTCCGTCATCCTTCGCGCCGACGCTCGCTGACGTCACCAGTCGGCTTGGCGAGGACGCGATCCGCGCAGCCGTCACCGGCGGCAAAGGGACGATGCGTCCCGTTCCGGGCATCACCGACGCCGAGCTCAGCGCGGTGCTGGCGTTTCTCGCCGCGCCGACTCCCGAGGGCCGCGGCGCTGTTCCTCCGGGGCCGCCGCTGCCGCCCGGACCGGTGGTGGCTTCCGGCGGCGTGCCGCTGCCTCCGCCGCGGACGTTGGCGGAGCTCCCGCTGACGTACGCCGGCATTGGCGGCACCGGCGGCAACATCCCGTACCCCGAGGGAGTCCAGGTGCCCGCGGTTCGCTACGTGTCTGAATACGGCGTGATGGCCTCGGCGACCAGTCCTCCGTACACGACGCTGACTGCGTACGACCTCAACACCGGAACGATCAAGTGGCAGGTGCCGATAGGCGATGACCCGACGACATTGGCGCGCGGAGGTCCGCCCAACACCGGCGGCCTCGGCGCGCGCAACGGGATGATCGTGACGAGGAGCGGACTGGTGTTCGTGGCCGGCGGGGACGGCAAGGCGCGAGCGTACGACGAGGAGACCGGCCAGGTGCTGTGGACGGGCACGCTGCCGGGAAATTCGAGCGGCATTCCGGTCGGCTACGAAGCGAAGGGCCGCCAGTACATCGTGTTCTCGGCGCTGCCGCGGGGCGCCGGCGGAGGGCGCGGCGGCCGTGGAGCGGCAGCGGTTCCGGAGATGCCGCCGGACACGCCGCGCGGGTACATTGCGTTTGCCTTGGCGCAGCGGGAGAAGCCGACCAGCGGCCGGCCACGATGATTGCCATCTGATCGGAGGTTCCTCGGATCCCTCGTGAAAAATTTTCATCGCCGCATCCGGTCACAACCGGCATCGACGACAGCCGCGCAGCCCGGGGTCCCCACGGCGCGGACTGTGCGTCGTGGGGTGGCAGCAAGGAGGTCCGCGATGGGAAGCGTGCGGTGGTCACGGCTGGTCGTTATCGGGTTGCTTTGTCTCGGCAGCGCGCATCACGCGTCTGCCCAGGGAACCGGGACGCTCACCGGCACGGTCATCGACAGCATCGGCGCAGCGCTTCCCGGCGCAACCGTCAGCGCGAAAGAAGCCAACACCGGCTCGGTCCGAACGGCGGTCTCGAACGAAGCCGGGTTGTTTCGACTCGCCGCCTTGAACCCCGGCCGCTATTCGATCAGCGTGGAGCTCGCCAGCTTTCGAACCCTCGAGATCGCGGATGTCGCTCTGTTGAGCGCGGAGACGCGCGATCTCGGCAGGCTGACATTGGAGATTGGCGGCGTCACGGAGAGCGTTTCCGTGACATCCGACATCACGCCGGTGCAGCTGGCAGACAGCTCACGGCGAAGCACGTTGACGGTGGACGATCTCGCGAACATCCAGACCAAGGGGCGCGATGTGTTCGGCCTCATGGCCATCCTGCCGGGGGTCCAGGACACCAACCTGAATCGCGACTTCGCGCAGTGGCGATCGGCGATTTCGATCACGATCAACGGCGCGCCGTCGCAGAACAAGGACGTGCGGGTCGACGGCCTCAACATCGTCGACGAAGGCGGCTGCGGCACCGCCTTCGTCAACCTGAACATGGACGCGATCGGCGAAGTCCAGGTCATCGCCAACGGGTACACCGCTGAAAACGGGCGGAACAACGGAGGCCTGATCAGTATCGTCACCAAGTCGGGCACGAGCTCCTTGAAGGGCTCGGCCTGGTACAACGGCCGGCGCGACCGCTTCAACTCGAACGACTACTTCCGCAAGGCATCGGGGCAGCCGAAGCCGCTCTACCGCGTCAACATTTCCGGCTACGGCGTGGGGGGGCCGGTCGTCATCCCGGGCCTCATCGACAGCCGCAGCGGCAAAGCCGGAAGCAGAAAGCTCTATTTCTTTGTCTCGCAGGAATACACCGACGATGCGCGGCCGACCACGACGAGCCGCGCGAACATGCCGACCGCGCTGGAAAAGATGGGGGACTTCTCCCAGACGCGCATCACCAACGGGACCATCCAGCCGATTATCGATCCACTCACCGGACTGCCGTTCCCCGGGAACGTGATCCCGCCAGGCCGCATCAACCCGCTCGGGCAGCAAATGTTGAACCTGCTGCCGACCGCCAACGGGATCCTCGACCCACGCCCCGGCCAGGAGTGGACGTCGAATTCAACCTACGATCTGACGCCGCTGCACGGCCGCACCAACAACGTCGTGCGCATGGACGCGGTGATGACCGAGAAGACGCGCACGGCATTCCGGTTCGTCAAGGACCGTGACGATGACTGGAGCTGGAACAGAATCACGCCGGGCACCGGGTTCGTGAACCAGAACACGCCGGGCCTGTTGGGATCGGCCACCGTCACGCAGGTGCTCACGTCGAACGTGGTCAACGAGATGAACTTCGGCTACACGCACAACCGCTGGGGCCACAAGGCGGCGGACGACTTCGATTACAGGACCTTGTATGCGGCGACGCTCGGCATCAATGCGCCGAGAATCGAGCCGTTCGGCGCCTACTCCGATCCACCCCACCTCTCGGGGTTCGGCGGGGCCCAGACCGACGAGTGGCCGTACGCGCCGCGATTCAGTACGACCGGCGGCAACCGCGCGAACCTGGGCAACTATCGCGTGGCGAACGGCAGCATCCAATCGGCGGATGAACCGATCCCGAAGCTGAATATCAGCGCCCGTGCGTCCTTCGGCGACGATTTGTCGGTCACGACAGGCCGCCACAACATCAAGATGGGCGCCTATTTCGAGTACGACAAGAAGACCGAGCCGGGCTCGCCCGACTACATGGGGAACTTCAATTTCGGCCACGACGCGAACAATCCGCTCAGCACCGGCAACGGCTACGCGAACATGCTGCTCGGCGTGTTCACGACCTATACCGAGCTGACCAACCGCATCGACCGGGACGTCCGGCACTGGCAGATCGACAGCTATCTCCAGGACAACTGGCGAGCGACGCCGCGCTGGACGTTCGACTACGGCGTGCGGCTGCAGCACAGCGGGTCGGACTTCGAAGTCAACGACATGAACAGCGGCTTTTTCGCCGACCAGTGGGATCGGACGCAGGCCGCGCGTGTGTACCGACTGGTCTGCATGGATGGCCGTCCCGGCGATCAGGCCTGTCCGGCGAATCTCCAGCGGACGATCGATCCGGCCTATCCGACCGTCTTCCTTCCCTCGGCATTCAACGGCAACATCGTCCAGGGCACGGGCAACCAGATCAACGGCATCCGGACCGGCGGCATCCCCGGCCGGAAGGTCGGCACGTACTTCACGTTTCCGGGGCTCAAGGCGGCGCCGCGCGTCGGCTTTGCCTGGAACATGTTTGGCGACGGCAAGACCGCGCTGCGCGGGTCGGCAGGCATCTTCTACAACTTCCCGCGATCGACGGGCACGGGCGGTTATGCGTTCGCATCGGCGAACTGCCCGATCTCCTGCAGCAATCAGATTCGCTGGGCGACCTTCGATGATGTCTCGAACGCCGCCGCGCTCGGGACCAGAATCGTGCAGAATCCGGTGACCGTGAATCTGGCCGACTACCAGCAGAATCTCGCCAAGTCGTACAACGTCAACCTGGCGTTTCAGAAAGACATCGGCTTCAGCACGGTCGCGGAAGTCGCGTATGTCGGGAATTTCGCGCGCGAGCCGGGCCGGCTGGTCGATGTCAACCGCCTGCCCGTCAACGTCTATGGCAACCCTGCCAACCTGGTGAACAACGCGCCGGTCAACGCGAACTCCCTCAGACAGGTGTATGGAAAATATCCCGGCATGGGATCGGTGATGGCGTTCGTTCCCGATCTCTACCCGGAGTCGCTGCGCTATAACGCAATGCAGCTCAATGTCGTACGCCGCTTGTCGAAGGGCCTGCAGATGGGCATGGCGTACACGCTTTCCAAGGCCGAGGGCTATACACCCTCGAACACGTTTGGCATCGGGTACGATCCCTTCACCGACGAGCTCGGTGGCGAGCAAGCCATCAAGGCACGCTACTGGGGGCCGACGACCGACGATCGCCGGCACAATCTGGTCGTCAATTACAGCTACAACATTCCGTCCCTGATCGTCAGACCGGTCCTGACGCACGTGCTGAGCAACTGGCAGGTGTCGGGCGTGACAAGGCTCCTGAGCGGCCAGGCGGTGACACCAAGCTGTATCTCGAACAACAGCGGCATCGGCAACACCAACCCGTCGCTCACCGACGGCTTCTTCAACACCAGCCAGCTGCTGACGGCACGGTGCGAGTTGACCGGCGAACCGATCTTCAGCGGCTATACGGTGGACAGAAGTCTTCCGTTCGCGGACCAGCCGCATTTCAATCTGGCTGCGTTCCGCATGCCGCAGCCCAATGGAAGCGCCGGCAACTTCGGCAACACGCCGATCGGGATCCTCCGCAACCCGACGTGGCACGAGTGGGACCTGACGCTCTCGCGGCGCTTCCCGGTCACCATGCGCGGACGCAAGAACGCCGGCATCAGGCTGCAGCTGCAGGCATACAACGTGTTCAACGAGGTGCAGTTCACGACGCTGAACGCAGCGTTCACCTTCACCGGCCCGAACAACTCGGTGAACACCAACGCCAACACCGGGAAGTACGTCGCCACCGGCGGCAGCAACCTGGCAGCCGGGACGATACAGCCGCGGACGATGGGGTTGACCGTGCGGTTCGACTGGTAGCCGAGGTTTCCGCCAGGCACGCGGACGATCAACGCAGAACTCGCGGAACACGCAGAACGGATGATCCTTCTCTGCGAGTTCGGCGGTCTCTGCGTTGATTGTCGTGTCTGTCGTTGACGTCGAAACGATTTCGTGCGACGTGATGTTGGAACTTTTGAGACGACCTGGATGCCCGCGTCCTGGCTTCTCCTGACCCTGCTCTTCTCCTGCGAGACAGGTGCACAACCCACCGATCCCGCAGCGCACATCCGCGCCGCGGCCCAGGCCGCGCGCGAGGGACGGTTCGACGACGCGGTCACAGAACTTCACCAGGCGACCGATCTGGCGCCGGGGCTGCCGGCTGGCTGGTACGCACTCGGGCAGGCGTACAACGACATCTCAAATGAGGCAGTCGCCAGCTTCGATACTCCGCACGAGTCGTCGTGGCGGCAACTGATCGCGGCGGACGCCCTGTTCGCCCGCGGCCGGCTGACCGACGCGTTCACGCTGTATCGCCAGGCCCTCGAGCGGCTGCCGTCGATGATCAGCGTCCACGAGTCGATCGCGCGGATTTACGAACAGGCCGGGCACGCCGACTGGGCCGAACGCGAGCGCGATGCTGCCGCCGGCTCGACAGTCGACTGCGCCGCGCGCCGCGCGCTGTGCGAGTTTCGCGCCGGCCAGCATGCGGCGGCGCTCCGGGCGGCCTCTGCGCAAGCCGATCCCGAATCGCGATACTGGCGGGCGCGCGCGGCCGCGGAGCTCTCGCGTGCCGCGTTCGCGCGCCTCGACGCGCTGCCCGATTCAGCGGAGCGGCGGGGCGTGCGCGCCGCGCGGGCGCGCGCCGAGGAGCGGCATCTCGACGCGATCGCCGAGCTCGAGGCGGCGCTGACATTCGCGCCCGGCGACCCGGCGCTCCTGTACGATCTTGCGTCCTCGTACTACGCCGCCCGCGACTACGATCGGGTGCTGGGGACTCTCACGCCCCTGCTCCGCGCCCATCCGGATGATCCGCGGCTGCTCAAGTTGATCGGCTACTCGCTGCTCCGGCTGCGGCGGCTCGACGAGGCGCTGCCTGCCCTTCGCCGCACGGTTGAACGTGATTCATCGGATCCGGGATCGCGGCTCGCACTGGGGCGTGCGTACCTGCAGAACGGCGAGTTCACCCGGGCGATTCCGTTGATCGAGGCGCACCTGGCAGACGATGAGGACGGCAGCCTCCATGTCCAGCTTGCGCGGGCGTACGGGCGACTGGGAGAGCGAGACAAGGCCGCGCGATTGCTCGAGAGGTCCCAGGAACTGCAGCGTGCCGCCGACGAGCGGATCGAGGCGGCCGCGCGGCGGACGATCACGCCGCCCCAGGAATAAATGAGATTGTTGATTGCTGATTGCTGATTGCTGATTGTCGATGACTGATTGTTGATTGTGGAGTGGCTGATCAGCGACGCGATCACATCCAGCGATGATCAATCTGCAATCAGCAATCAATCAGCAATCAGCAATCTACAATCAGCAATCTCAGGGTTCTCTGACGTCCATCACCTGATTCGCCTTCACGTTGTCCACCGTCTGCCGCATGCCCGATGGCCATTGCACCTCTACGCGAACAGTCCGCGCCGCGCCCAGACCAAAATGGACACCGGCATGGGAAGACGACGAGTAGCCGGAGGCCGTCGTCATCGTCCGCACCTGACTGCCGACGAGAACACGAGCGCCGATGCCGTCGCGATTGCTCGTTCTGCCGACGAGACGAACGATCAGCCACCGGTTGTCGGGTGCGCTGTCATTCCTCCACAACTCGGCGCGCCCACCGAGCACCAGGACGACGAAGTCGAGGCGGCCGTCGCCGTCGAGATCGGCGGCGCCGCACCCGCGGTGCACGGCCGCCGTCGCGCCAGTGCCTGCCTCCACGGACGCGTCGCGAAAGTGGCCGCGCCCGTCATTGATGAAAAGCCCGTTCGGTTGTTGCCACGCCACGGCCTCGAACTCGCCGATCCGGTCGTTGACGTGCGAGTTGGCGGTGAAGATATCCTTCCAGCCGTCATTGTCGACATCGGCGAGAATCGTGCACCAGCCGGACGATTTCACCGACAGCGGCGCCAGACCGGTGGCCTGCGTGGTCTCGACGAATGCGCCGTGGCCGTCGTTGCGGAACAGAGGAAACGTCTCACCGGCCAGCGCCGTGAGATGAACGTCTTCCCAGCCGTCGTTGTCGTAGTCCTGGAAATCGACGCCCATGCTCGAGATCGGGCGGCCCGAGTCGGTCACTGACACGCCGGCGGCGAGCGCCATGTCAGTGAACGTGCCGTCTCCGTTGTTGCGGAACAGGAAGTTCGGAACCGTATCGTTGGCGACGAAGATGTCGAGACGCCCGTCATGGTCGAAGTCGGCGACGGCTGCGCTCATGCCCTTTCCGGTGTGGGCTGAAATCCGGCTCGGCGCCGAGACATCCTCGAACGTCCCGTCGCCGCGATTTCGATACAGCCGGTTCGGCAGGCCTTGAAATGACCGCGGATGGCAGTGGATCGGAATCGCGCGCACCTCGTCGCGGCAGGAGGGATTCGTTTCCGGCGACCATCGCACGTAGTTCGCGACGAAGAGATCGAGGCGGCCGTCGTTGTCGTAGTCCAGCCAGGCGGCGGCAACAGCCCATTCGCCGCTCGCAATGCCCGCCTGGCTCGTGACGTCCTCGAAGCGGCCGTCGCCGCGATTGCGCAGCAGCTGGTTTCGAGGGACGCCCGCGACGAACAGGTCGACATGACCATCGTTGTCGTAGTCGGCGGCGGCCGCGCCCATGGCATACCCGACGCCGGCCACGCCGGCGGCATCGGTAACGTCGGTAAACCGCAGCTGCCCGTCGTTGCGGTATAGACGATTCGAGTCCACACCTGGACGCTTTTCGAGCGACGCCGCCGGCGCGCCGTTGGTGAAGAAGACGTCGGGACGGCTGTCGCCGTTGTAGTCGAAGATCGCAAGCCCGCCAGGCACGCTGTCGACGTAGTATTTGGCTGGACTGGACGCGGCCGGGCGGACGAAGTGCAGGCCGGCCCTGTCGGCGACATCTCGCAGGAGCACGCGGGCCCGGGTCTCTGGCCGCTGGCCGAGTCGCCCCGCCGGGAACGCGCCTCCCGCGGTCAGACCGAGCAGCGCGGCGATGAGAGAAACGCCGCATGGACATTGCCCACGAGGCACGGTGACGTAAGTGTAGGGCGATCTCACCGCAGAGGACACGGAGGAAAGATCCTGTCACTCTTTAGGATTGATCCTCCGCGTCCTCAGCGTCCTCCGTGGTAGATCCAGGCGACAGGGCGGCGAGATCGACGAAACAGATGCGATCGTGGAGGGATGCCGTGAAAGGTCATATTGCAGCTGCCGCCGCCGTCACGGTCGCCGTCTCCCTCTCGAACGGGACCGCCCAGACGGGCGCATCGCGAGCGCTCGACGTGCCGGCGCGCACGCTGCCGGTGCCGACGACCGTCAGCCCCGAGATGCAGGCCCTCATCGCGGCGCCGCTCAGTCAGACGTGGAATGCCGTTCCGAAATCGGCGGACGAATGGAAAGCGCTGTCGGCGCCGTCCGCGGGCCGAGGTCTGCCGGAGCTGCGCGCACGATTGGGCGTCAAGTCGGACCACATGGTCCTGAACGGCGTGAACGTCTTCATGCTGACGCCTGAGGTGATTCCGCCTGAGAATCGGAACCGTCTACTCGTCCACGTGCACGGCGGCTGCTACGTCCTGGGCGGCGGCGAGGCAGGAACGAGCGAAGCGATCTACATGGCGGGCTTCGGACACTTCAAGGTGCTGTCGGTCGACTATCGCCGTCCGCCGGAGTTCCCGTACCCCGCCGCGCTCGATGATGCCATCGCGGTGTGGAAGGCGGCACTGAAGATGGCGAGGCCCGGGAACATGGCCATCTTCGGCACGTCAGCCGGCGGCGCCCTGACATTATCAACTGTGCTGCGCGCGAAGCAGGACCGGTTGCCGCTGCCCGGAGCCATCGCGCCCGGCACGCCGATGTCGGACCTGACGGGGGCCGGCGATTCCTTCCACACCAACTTCATGATTGACAACATCCTGGTCGGCAGCGACGGCCGCTGCGATGCGATGGCCAGGCTCTACGCAAACGGCCACGATCTGAAAGATCCGCTGTTGTCGCCGGTGTACGGCGACATGCACGGATTTCCTTCCGCGATGCTGACCACGGGCACGCGCGACCTCCTGCTCAGCAACACCGTCCGCGTGCATCGCAAGCTGCGCCAGGCGGGCGTCGACGCCGAGTTGCAGGTGTTCGAAGGGCAGTCGCACGCCCACTACCTGCGCGACGCCAACGCGCCCGAAACGAGGGAAGCATTCGAGGAGATCGCCCGGTTCTTTGACAGGCATCTTGGCAAATGAGGAGGGCGCGATGAACAGGTGGGCAGTCCTTCCTGACCAACACACGATGAACCGGCGCGAGTTTCTGCTCGCCGCCGCCGCCGCGGCGTCCGCCGCGCGCCCGCGCCGACTGCAGGCGCAGAGCGCAGCGCAGGCGAGACAGGCGAAGCAGAGCACTCTGGACCGCATCGCCATCATGACGCTGAACTTCCAGAGCATGCTGAAGCTTCCCGACCTGCCCGAGGGCCCGAACCGGACGCTCGAGCTCTTCGCCGTACCGGAGATGCTCGCCGATCGCTACGGCGTCCACAAGGTTGAATTCCAGCACTATCACATTCCGTCGACCGAGCCGTCGTACCTGAAGGAGCTGCGCGCACACATCGAGAAGACCCGCTCGAGGATGACGCAGATCAACCTCGAATTCGGCATGCTCAACATGTCGGCGCCGGAGCTGCGAAACCGGCTGATGGCGATCGACCTGACCAAGATGTGGGTCGACCATGCCGTGATGCTTGGTGCCCAGCGCGTCATGATCAACCAGGGGCAGCCGACGCACGAGAACAAGGTCTACGGGATTCCGGCGCTGAAGGCGATGGCCGACTACGGCCGCTCCAGGGGAATCATTGTCTCAGTCGAAACGCGCGGCGGCGGAGGCGGGCGTGGACGCGGCGCGTCGGCTGAGGGTGCCGCCGGCGCGGCCGCAGCGCCGCCGCCGCCTCCGCCCGTACCGCCCGGGCCGCCCACCTGGACGCTGCTGGCGGAGATCGTCAAAGGCGCCGGCGCCTACTCCAACGTGGACGTCGGCGGGGCAAATGCGGCCGACCAGGAAGAGCTGCACGCGTGCCTGCGAACGATGTTTCCGATGACGGCCGGCAGCATGCATACGCGGGTGAACGCGCGGTGGGATCTGGCAACGGCGATCAAATTCCTCGAACACGAACTGGGATACAAGGGCCTCTACACGATCGAAGCGAGCAACGGCCACGAAGGGACGCAGCCGATTTACGACGTGGTCGTGGCAACACTGTGAAACAGCAGCGAAGAGAACGGAGCAGACGGAGGAAACGGTATAACCACAGAGGAGCGGAGGAACGGAGACGAGCAGAGCAATGACTGAAGTTTGACAAGAATAAATTCCTTTGCGCTCTTCGCGCTTGCCAAGCCGTAGCTCGCGTCAATTGCGGGGCGAGCGAAGGTTGGGCCTTTGCGTTCCACGGCAGCATCAGGTACTCGGACACTCTCCACGGTTTGAAGGTTCAGCATGCGATCGAATGCCACGCTCATCACGTTGTTGGCCGCCTTCCTCGCCACAGCCACTGCACGGTCACCCTCCGCCCAATCTCCCGCGCACTGGAAGGCGCTGTTCAACGGCAAGGATTTCACCGGCTGGGTGGTGCCGCCCGGCCGCGGCGCGGCGCCCGATGCGGCCCCGCAGAATCCCGCCGACACGGGCTGGAAGCTCGAGAACGGGATCGTGACCGGCGGGCAGCCCGCACCCGGGCAACGCGGCGGCAGTCTCGTGTCGCAGGCGCAGTTCAAGGACCTCGAGCTCGAGCTCGACTTCCTCCTGGCAGAGCACGGCACCAGGTGCTCCGCGGACGTCGTTGATCCGAAACAGGAAAACGCCAGCGAGGACAAGCGCTGCCTGTACAACAGCGGTGTGACGCTGCGCACGGCCTATCAGGTGAATATCGGACGACGGGAAGCAGGCGAGTTCATCGGGGTCGTGGTCCATCGCGTGAGCCCGAAGGCAATCCGGGGCAATGTCCTGTGGCTCGACACCGGGGACGAGAAGTTTCCGAACCTTCGCCGGAAGGAAGATTGGAATCACCTGCAGATCGCCTTCAAGGGGCCGCACCTCCAGGTCTGGCTGAACGGGACCAGGATCTGCGACGTGACCGACAACCCGACGGATCCATCGGAAGCGAAGTGGAAAGAGGCGGGACCGATCAGTCTGCAATGGCCGCCCGCCGGGGAGTCCGGAGGGTTCGCAGGGTACGTGAAGTTTCGCAATCTCCGGGTGCGGGAGCTCTAACTTGAATCGTCGAGAGTTTTTCGAGCGCTCCCTTGCCGCCGCCTCGATGGCCGGGGCGGGTCGGGTCGGCGAGGCTGCGATGATTCAGTCGTCTGCACGCGACGAGTGGTTCTCCAGTGTGCCGGCCGGTCGATCCGTCGTGCGCGCCAGTCACGGGATGGTGGCGACCAGCCAGCCGCTCGCTTCCGAGACCGGTCTCGACATTCTGAAGCGAGGCGGCAACGCCGCGGATGCGGCTATCGCCATGGCCGCCGTCCTCAACGTGACCGAACCGCACATGACCGGGCTCGGCGGCGACGTCTTCGCGATGATCTATTCAGCGAAGACGAAAAAACTCGAGGGGCTCAACGCGAGCGGGCGCGCGCCGCGGGCGCTGACCCTCGACTATTTCCGATCGCGGAAGATCAGCGATATGCCGCTCACCGGCATGGCGCCGGTCACCGTGCCCGGCGCCTTCGACGGCTGGGTGACGCTGCTCGACAAGTACGGCACGATGACGCTCGCCGACCTGCTGGCGCCGGCTATCGGTTATGCCGAGAACGGGTTCCCCGTCATGGAGAAGACCGCGGCCGACTGGGAACCCGAAGTGGCCAAACTGAAGCTGACCGCGGCCGGCGAGTCGACGTACGTCGTCAACGGGCACGCGCCGCAGCCCGGCGCGCTGTTCGTTCAGCGCAACCTGGCGCGCACGCTGCGGATGCTGGCACAAGGTGGCCGTGACGCCTTCTATCGCGGCGAGATCGCCAGAACGATCGTGGACTACTGCCGCATGCACGATGGCTTTCTTTCCGTCGAGGACTTCGCATCGCACAAATCGGAATGGGTGGAACCCATCTGGACGACCTACCGCGGCCACACGCTCTACGAGCTGCCGCCGAACGGTCAGGGTCTGACCGCGCTGCTGCTGGTGAACCTCCTCGAGGGCATCGACCTGCAGTCGATGCGGAGCGACGCCGCCCTCTACTACCATACGATCATCGAAGCGACCAAAATCGCCTTCGCCGATCGAAACCGGTACATTGCCGATCCCGCGTTCGCGAAGGTGCCGGTCGCCGAGCTCCTGTCGAAGGATTACGCCGCCCGCCGGCGCGCGCTCATCGATTCGAAGAGAGCGATCGATCCGCCGGCCTACGGCGACATCCGCGTCGGTCACGACACGACCTACCTGACCGTGATCGACAAGGACCGCAATGCGGTCTCCTTCATCAACAGCATTTTTTCGGCGTTTGGATCCGGCGTCGTTGCCGGCGATACGGGGATCGTGCTGCAGAACCGCGGCGCCGGCTTCTCGCTCGATCCGAACCACCCGAACCGTCTCGAACCGGGCAAGCGTCCGTTTCACACCCTGATTCCGGGGATGGTCTTCAAGGACGGCCATCTGCTGATGGCCTACGGCGTCATGGGCGGCGACGTGCAGCCGCAGGGACACGCGCAGGTGCTCGTCAATCTGATCGATCGCGGCCTGAACCTGCAGCAGGCGATCGACGCGCCGCGGGTGCGGTACATCAGCGGCCGGGGCGTGATGATGGAGGACGAACTGGGCGCGCCGGTCATCAGCGAGCTGGTGCGGCGAGGCCACGAGCGCGTCATGCCCGGGCCCGGCCTGACACATCGCGCCCTGATGGGCGGCGCTCAGGCGATCATGATCGATCCGGTCACCGGTGCCCTCTCGGGCGCTTCCGATTTCCGCAAGGACGGACTTGCCATCGGCTATTAGAATTTGGAATTTGGAATTCGGAATTTGGAATTCGAGACCGGGAGTGCCGAATTCTGATCCCCAATTCCAAATGCCAAATCATTCCAAATTCCTAATTCCAAATTCCTAATTCCACGTGTCTCCTCCCCCGCTCGCTCGCCGCTTCGGCCTGGTCCAGGCGACCGCCCTGAACATGATCAACATGATCGGGATCGGGCCGTTCATCACCATCCCGCTGCTGATGACCGCGCTCGGCGGACCGCAGGCCATGCTGGGCTGGATCGTCGCGCTGGTGATCGTCATCTGCGACGGCCTGGTCTGGAGCGAGCTCGGCGCCGCGTTCGCCGGGTCCGGCGGGTCGTTCGTGTACCTGCGCGAGGCCTACGGCCGCGAGAAGTTCGGGCGGCTGATGGCGTTTCTCTTCGTGTGGCAGTTCATCCTCAGCGGTCCGCTCGAGATCGCGACCGGCTACATCGGGTGCGCGCGCTATCTGCGCTACATCTGGACCGGCCTGACGCCGACCGGCCTGCTCGGCGTCGCCGCCCTCATCGGCGCTGTCAACATTTTCCTCCTCTACCGCCGCATCACCGCGATCGCGACGATCACGGTGGCACTGTGGATTGGGACGATTGCGACGACGATTGCCGTGGTCCTGACCGGCGCGCTGCACTTCGATCGGCACGTGGCGTTCGACTTTCCGCCCGGCGCGTTCACACTGTCGGCAGGGTTTCTCTTCGGACTGGGCGCGGCGTCGCGGATCGGCGTCTACGACTACCTCGGTTACTACGACATCTGCTATATCGGCGATGAGACAAAAGATCCCGAACGCGTCATCCCGCGATCCATTCTGCTGAGCACGGTGGCGGTTGCCGTCATTTATCTCGCGATCAACCTCTCGATCATCGGCGTGGTGCCCTGGCGCGAGTTCGTCCCGGCGGATGCAAAGCCCGACGCCGGCTTCGTCGTGTCCGCATTCATGGAGCGCGTCTATGGCCCCGCCTTCGCGAGCGTCTTCACGCTGATGATCGTCTGGACCGGATTCGGGTCGGTCTTCGCGCTGCTGCTCGGGTATTCGCGCGTCCCCTATGCTGCAGCCCGGGAGGGGTACTTCTTCAACGCCTTCAGCCGTGTGCATCCCACGCAAGGGTTTCCGCACGTCGCGCTGCTCGTCCTCGGCGTCATCTCGATTCTGACCAGCTTCTTTCCGCTCGACATCGTGATCGACGCGCTGATCGCCATGCGAATCCTCGTACAGTTCATCGGCCAGATCGGCGGCGTGGTGCTGCTTCGACGGCGGGCGCCCGGGTTGACGCGGCCGTTCCGGATCTGGCTGTATCCGGTGCCGCTCGTGATCGCGCTGGCCGGCTGGATCTTCATCTTCAGCACGACCGGGCGCGATGTCATCCTGTTCGGCCTCGGCGTCCTGCTGCTCGGTGTGATCTGTTTTCTCGTGTGGTCGGTGCGGATCCAGCAGTGGCCATTTCGGCCTGCGGTGGGGGAGGCGCCATGAGCCGGAAGTGGCGTGTGGCCGTCCTCGGCCTCGGGCATTGGTATTCGGCCTACAACCTGGCGCGTGCGCTGCGCGAATATCCACGCGCGGAGCTGGTATCCGCGGCCTGGCACAATCGAGCCCAGCTGGACGAGTTCACCCGCACCTTCGGCATCACCGGCTACGACAGCTGCGATCGGCTGCTCGAAGACGGCCACGTCGACATCGTCCTGATCGCGTCGCCGGTCGCTGAAATCCCCGACCTGACGATCCGCTCCGCCCGCGCCGGCAAGCACATGATCGTCGGCAAGCCGATGGCGATGACCGTCGCCGACGCCGATCGCATGGTCGCCGCCGTCGAGGCCGCAGGTGTCGCGTGCGTCGCCTTTCAAGGCATCATGCGCCTGCGCTTCGCCGGCCTGAAAACGCGGATCGACAACGGGGAAATCGGAGACGTCATCGTTCTGCACCAGACCAGCCGCTGGTCCATTGCCGAGGACTGGCCATGCTCCGGCACACCAGGCTGGTTCGCCGATCCGGCGCAGGTGCCGGGCGGCGCGCTGATCGACGAAGGGATCTATTGGATCGATCTGTTCAGATGGTTGGCAGCGAGCGAGATCGTGCAGGTCGAGGCGAAGACCGCCAACCTGGTTCACAAGGAGCTCGCAGTCGAAGACTGGGGGATGGCCACGTTCACAACGGCCAGCGGGGTCGTCGCCACACTGGAAGCCGCCTGGACGATCAACGCACCGCAGAAGACCGCTCCATCGCCGAAACAGAACGCCACGGTGCGGCTCGAGGTGGTCGGCAGCCGCGGCGAGATGATCGAGCAATGGTTCCGCGTGCCCGGCCGGGCCGTCCTGGCGGCCGGGGCGCGCGATTGGGTGTTCGAGCGACAGGCCGACGATCCGCTGGCGGCTTCGGTGCCGGTCCCTCTCGATCACCTCATCGACTGCCTGGAGAACCAGCGGCAGCCGATGGCGACGATTCAGGACGCGCGAAAGTCGCTCATCGTGGCGCTCGCCGCGTACGAATCGGCACGCGAGCGGCGGCCGATCCGGCTGTTCTGGTGACTGGAGAGTGCTACCACGGAGGACGCGGAGGTTTAATCCTGAAAGGCTACAGGATTTGTCCTCCTGTCCTCCCGCCTTCGCTGAAGCGCGGGGTCCCCACGGTGCGGACTGTGCGCCGTGGGGTGCAGCTACGGCGGGCCACCGTAGCCTTGCGCGAAGGTGGCTGTGTCCTCCGTGGTTGAATTTTGTTCGACCCGCTCCAGTCTCAGAAGATCATCAACGCATCGATGATGACGCCGCGCGGGTTGTAGATGACGGCGTGGCGATCGATCACGCCGCGGTAGTATCCGGGCGGAAGCACGACGAGGCGTCGTTCGAGTCCCACTGGAAATGGTTCGACCTTGTTCTGCCATCCCGGCGGCAGCGTGCCCGTGCGGGCGTACTTCTTCTGCAGGCCGGGCGGGAGCCGTCGATACTGCGGCGCGTAGTACTCACGGATAACCTGGGTATCACCGGCCGAGAAGACGACATCGCCCTGGTGATGCCGATCCCATTCGCACGCGTGACCATGTCGCTTTCCGTGCTTGCCCCCCGGCTCGCCTGCCGCCAGGCTGCCGGCACTGATGAAGAGACACGCGCTCATCACGATCACCAGACGCTTCATTGCGATCCTCCACCCGCCGGCCCGAGGGGGAATTTCGGGCACGGCGACATCCCGGAGAAGAGCAAACCTACTGCCAGGCCAACCACGCGAACCAGCGGGACGTGCTGTGCAGCTCCGCTGACGCGTGCACCCGCGTGAGGACAGGAACGATAGGGAGGAGACGAAGGATATGGAGGATGCGGAGGGTCAAGGTAACGGAGAAGACAGAGGCAACGGTATTAACACAGATTCAGGTGACACAATCATGCGCGAAACCACCGAACAGTACGTCGACCGCATCCTCTCGAATGTCGGACGCGACGATCCATGGACGATCCTGGCGTCCACGCCGGCCCGGCTGCGCGGATGGATCGTTGGACGCCCCGGCACCCAGCTCGAATTCAAGCCGGCTCCGGACCGCTGGTCGGTGATCGAGATCCTGGCCCATCTCGCCGATACCGAAATTGTCGGAGCCTGGCGGATCCGGTCCGTCCTGGCGAGCGACGGCACGACGCTGCAGCCGTACGATCAGGATCGCTGGGCGGCCACCTTCCGGTACGCGTCTTCGGATCCGTTCGAGTCGCTCGACGTGTTTCGCGCGACGCGCGCGAGCACGCTCAGCCTGCTGCGCCGCGTCGATCACTCGCTCTACGAAAACCACGGCATGCATGGCGAGCGCGGCCGGGAGACGGTGGCGCACATCGTCCGGCTCTACGCCGGCCATGATCGCAACCATCTCGGCCAGATCGAGCGGCTCCTTGCGACGCATCCGGCTCCGGCGTTCGAGCCTGCTCCGGCCCGGCCGCCGATCCAGGGAGACGGGATACCGCTCGACGTGCGGGCAGGGACGATCGAGACCGTGGATGTCATCGAGACGTCACGCAAGCTCGTCAAGCTCACCGTGAACTTCGGCAATCATCGGCGAACGATCGTCGCCGGCATCCGCCAGGAGCGGCCGGATCCGCAGACGCTCGTCGGACGCCAGGCGTTGTTCATCATCAATCTCCCGCCGAAGGTGTTGGCCGGTGTCGAATCGCAGGGGATGCTGTTCGATCTCGGCCACGCCGACGGGCTCACGCCGGTGCTGACGATCCCCGAGCTCGCCGTGCCCGATGGAACGCGCGCTGGATGACCCGGAAGTCCGGCGCCGCGTGAGCGTCCCGTCGGGACCCTGCCGCGGCTTGTACCGGCCCCTTTTCTCAATTCGTCAGTCGGTGAATGTCAGCGGGCAACTGTCTGCCTGAAATGGCGGATGCTTCCGGCGGCTGCACGGGTGTGCGCATCGGTTCTTGTCATCGCGCGAATGATTCTTCTGCGGCCTTCGCGCTTGCCAAGCATAGCCCGCCTGAATCGCCGTCGAGCGAAGGTTGGGCCCTTGCGTCTCGGGGCAACGTTCACGCGCCCGCAGGGCGGCCTTGACCGGATGCTAAAATCGTGCATGTCCATCACAGGACCTCGTCCCGCGGCACCGGCGGCCGCCGCGGTTCAGGTCTGGGTGTTGGTGCCAGCCTCCGCGTTCATCCTCTACTTCTGCCTTTTGCTGTTCTGCGATATCCGCAGGCCCGTCGTCGATGCCGTAATCGTATCCACCGACGCGGGCCTTATCGTCCGCTCGGTAACAGCCGGCTCGGCGATCGACGCGGCGGGTGTGCGATCAGGCGACCGGGTTATCAGCGTGGACGGGCGTCCACTACGCGGCCGGCTCGATTGGCTGGCGGCAGAGGTGATGTTGACCCTGAACCGCCCGCTGCCCCTGCAGATCGAGCGAGCAGGCGCTTCGCTGGACACCACACTGCTCCTGGCGCCCGCCGGCGCCGGCTACTGGCTCAGGCCCGAAGGGCTCATGCTCGCCGGCGTCCGCGCCGTGCAGGGCGTGACGCTGGCGGCGGCGCTGCTCGTGTGGTGGCGGCGGTCGTTCGACCGCGTGGGCCGGCTCGGCGGATGGCTGCTCGCGACAATTGCGGTGTTCACCGTGGTTCCACCGTATCGACTGGCCGCCGTGTGGAGCGATCTGCCGTTACCGCTCGCACTGGTTCTCTGGGGGCCTCGCCTCAGCGCGCTGGCGGTCGGCGCGGTGATGTTCTCGTTCTTCGCGGTGTTCCCGCGCCAATGGCTCAAAAGACCTGCGGCCTGGGTGCTCGCGTGGATGCCCATGGTGCTGGCGCTGGCGGCACACATCCGGTTCGAGTTCGACGTGCTCTACCGGCCTGGACAGCACCCGGAGGAGTCCGCACGTGCGCTGGTGATCCTGCCGGTCACGGCCGTCTACGTGATCGCCGGCCTGGCGTTACTCGTGTGCGGCTACCGCACGCTTCAGGGAGAGGTGGACCGGCGCCGCACCCGCGTCGTCGTCGCCAGCTCGCTCGCGGCTTTGCCAGTCGGACTGCCGGTGGTGATCGGCTACTGGACGAGGCCTGGTGGGGTGGTCTCGGAATCGCTCTTCGGCTCGCCGCTGTTCGCGATCGGCACGATCTGGATGCTGATCTGTCCACTCGGGTTCACCTACGCCATCCTGCGGCACCGGCTCTTCGATGTGCCGGCGATTATCAGACTCGGCGTTCAGTACGCGCTGGCCCGCCGTGCCCTTGTCTCGATCGTTCCGTTGGCCACGATCGCCCTCGCTTCCGATGTTCTGATCCACCGTAACCAGGCCGTGAGCGCCATCCTGGCGCAGCGCGGGTGGGTCTCCGCGGGGCTGATCGCGCTGGCCATCGTCGCGCACTTTCGGCGCGACGCGTGGCTCGACGCCCTGGACCGCCGCTTTTTCCGCGAAAAGTACAGCGCTCATCACCTGCTCAGAGCCGTTGCCGGCGACATCCGTCGCGCCGGCGGGTTCGAGGCCGCGGCCTGCGACGTCGTGACACGGATCAGCGGCAGCCTGCATCCCACCGTCGCGGCGATGCTGCTGCGCCGAGCCGGCGCGGCCGCCTGCGAACCTGTGGCGGTGGCGCCCCCGCACGCCCCCATGGCGGCGCTCGATGCGAACAGCCGTCTCCTCGCTCTGTTACGCGTGCTGGGCAAGCCTCTCGATACGCCGCTCGGTGACCGGCGCGGGCTGGCGGGCCAGCTGCCGAACGACGCGCAGCAGTGGCTGGAGGGCAACAACGTCGAGCTGCTCGTACCCGTGGCGCTCACGCCGAATGGACCCGACGCAGTGCTCGTCCTCGGTCCGCGACGCTCCGACGAACCGTACGAACCGGACGACAAGGATCTTCTCCAAGGGATTGCCGACAGTCTTGCGCTCGTTCTCCAGACGAGCGCCGACGGTGACGAGGACGGCCCGATGATGGAGTGCCCGGCGTGCGGGCGCTGCGAATCGGCACGCGTGCGCCGGTGCCCCGCGGACTCGACCACGCTGACGGCTGCGCGCATTCCGCGGCGGCTTGCCCAGCGGTATCTCGTGGAGCGGCGGTTGGCTCGCGGCGGCATGGGCACGGTGTACGCCGCCGTGGACACCCAGCTCGGACGGCCCGTGGCGATAAAAGTGCTGCGCGACGAGCTGGTAGACAACGTTGCTGCGGTGTCTCGATTCGAGCGCGAAGCCCGTCTCATTGCCGTTCTCAATCACCCCAACATCGTCGTTGTGCACGACTTCGGCGTAACCGGCAGCGGCGCGTATCTGGTGATGGAGTACCTCGAGGGAACGACCTTGCGCGCCCGGCTCGCCAGCACCGGACGGCTCGGGCCCGGAGAGGCAAGCTCGCTGCTGCGGGGAGTGGCCGCCGCTCTCGAGGCCGCGCACGGACGCGGCATCATCCACCGCGACCTCAAGCCCGAGAACGTGTTCATCGTGCCGCAGGGATCCACATCCACGCCGAAGATCGTCGACTTCGGCATCGCCCGTCTGCTTTCGGAGCTTCCAACGAGCCACATGCGCAGCCTCACGCGCGCCGGCCAGCTGTTCGGCACGCCCGATTACATGGCTCCGGAACAAGCCGCCTGCGAAAAGCCGTCAATCGCCTGGGATATCTGGGCGCTCGCGGTGGTCGCGCACGAGATGCTCACGGGCCGACTCCCGGATGAAGACCCTGGAAGCGATCTGCCGCCGGCGCTGCGCGCGTTCTTCGTCCGAGCGCTGTCGTCCGAGCCCGGCGATCGACCGGCGGGTGCGAACGAGCTCGTGGACAGGCTGGAGCAGGCATTGTCCGTCGCGTACGGGACGGCACAATCACCGTGACTCCGGACGGACGCCGATTCGCCGAAACCCGCTGGACGCTGGTTGTCAGCGCGGGCGAGGCCTCGTCGCGGCGCGGCCGCGAGGCGCTCGCCGAGCTGTGCCGCCAGTACTGGGCACCCTTGAACAGCTTCATTCGCGCGAAGGGCTATTCCCGGGAAGACGCTGAGGATCTCACACAGACATTTTTCGAGCGGCTGATCACGCGGCGCGATCTGGCAGCCGTCGATCCGGCTCGAGGCCGCTTTCGGTCCTTCCTGCTCGCCGCGGTCAGGAACTTCCTGTTGAACGAGCGCGATCGCGACCGCACCCTCAAGCGAGGGGGCCGGCACGTGCACGTGCCGCTCGAGACGCCGGACGATCGTCCCGGATTTTCCGAACCGGCGGACCGCCTCACTCCAGAAGCGCTCTTCGAGCAGCAGTGGGTCGCCACTGTCATCACGCGCGTGCTGCGCCGGCTCGAAGCGGAGACCGACGAGGCCAGACGGCCGCTCGTGCAGCACCTCGCGGGTCCCATGACCGGACAAGTGGACGAGGTGCCGGTGCGAGAACTGGCAGCATCCCTTGGGCTCTCCGATGGTGCGGCTCGCGTGGCGCTCCACCGGCTGAGGCGGCGGTTCCGCGATCTGCTCCGCGAGGAGATCGCGCAGACAGTCCTGGATCCGGTCGATGTGGACGACGAGATTCGTTACCTGTTCGCGCTTGCCAGTACCCGCGGAACAGGGCTGCGGAACACGTGACTACGCGAACATTTAAGCGGTCGCACCGCCGGCTCGGAGCCGCGAGCGTGGTCGCCGCGGATGCGCAATACGTACTCGACACCCGATCGCAGCCGACGCAAGTTCAGGGTCTGGGAGAGTGATCAGTCGGAGTTCAGCCGACGCTCAGCCGGACCAGAGTCGGAGTTATCTGCGACCTCGATCGGACGAACGCGGCTTGTTGAAGGCCGGCGCCGCATCAGCGGTCGTGCCAAGACGCTGACGCAGCTCGTGCCGGCTCCTTGTGGCTGAGTTCGCGAGCGCTAAGCGTCGATTTGTCGTCCTCCGGCACGTTGGCCCGGGCGCGCCCGCGTCGATTGACCCGATACTCCCGGATCATGCCGGCGGCCCCGGTGGCGCCGACCTCGGACCGAGCCCGGCATCAATCTGACGCATCAGCAGTGCCATCACGCCCCCCAGCGTGCCGCCGCCGTCGCCACCACCCATCACCAGAGTGGTCGGCATGAACGGCACCGTACTCTTCGAGAGCGCTTCGAGAGCATTCACCAACGCGGTTGCGTTCGGCCCCAGAGCGGCCACCTGCCGTTGGTAGGCTTCGGCGCGTGCCAGCCCCACCGATCTGACCTGCGCGCCCTGGGCCGTGCCGGTCTGTTCGATGAAGGTGGCTTCACCCTGCGCCTCCATTTTCCGGGCCGCCGTCCGGTTGCTCTGGATATCGACACCGACCTGCGACTTCGCGAGATCCGCCTGCATGTCGGCCGTGCCCTTCGCCTTCTCGGTTTCGATGCGTTGGTCCTGGGCCGCCTTCTGCATCTTGTAAGTCGCGACTTCCTGGTTCGCGATCTCCCGCTGCGTGAGAACCTCCACTAATTGCTCCGGCAGCACCACGGCCTGGATGTACACACCACGCGTCTCCACTCTGTACTTCGCCAGCTCCGTCTTCACGTACTCGTACGCACCCTGTTGGACCGCTTCGCGCGTGGCGATGAAGCTGACGGCTGGCATGCTTTGCAGCTTGTTCCGGAAGTGGTTGCCCACGGCGGCTTGCAGGACTTCGTTGACCAGGTTCGGCACGCTTCCCACCATCGAGATCACATACGGTGCCTGCGTGTCGGGAATATGAATCTGCACCTGCAGGTCGATCGCGAAGTGAAAGCCTTCGCTGCTCTTCGCCTCGATCTGCTTCAGCTGCGCATCAAGGTTGTGGGCCTGCGAGACGACATCGGCCCAGTTGAGCGTGATGATGAAGGTGGGCACGATGACCGCCTGGTAGCAACGGGGATTGATCGGGTACTTTCCCGTCCGGAGAGGCTCCTGCCAGATGCCCCGATGGCCGGGCCGCACGAGGCTGCCGAACTTGAATTCAACGCCCGATGTGTCCTGCGTTGGAAGACCGACATAGGCCTTCATCACCGCCACCTGACCCTGCTCTACGACGAGCATCGGCACTTCTTCCACGCGGAGCAGGAAGGGGTTCAGGTTGTACGCGCCATACAACAGAGGATCGTGTTGGAGCCCAATCTTGCCGCCAAGATCCAGGAATCGTTGAAAGTCCTGATAGGCGCGGTGCCTGTCGTTCTGGCTGCCGAGAATAGTCTCGAACAGTCGCGCGTCGGTGGTTGGAGTGTTGTCGGCGCGGGCTTCCAGCGCTTCGATATCTGCGAAGCCACCGAGGCGGCTGGCGATGTCGCCGGCCGGCAGAGGCTCGCCTTCCAGCGCTGTGACGATGCCAATCATGTCGATGACCTTGCCGGCCTCGGTGGGACGCGGCGCGATTCGGGTGACTTCGAGCTGCTTGGCGTCCAACCCGAACGACGCGTGGGTGAGCTGCCCTTTCTTGTGCGCTAACGCGCTGAGATCCGAGGAAATGGGGACGCCGAAGACCTCCGGCTTCGTGATGACGAGAAATGCGGCAGGGTGAATGGGTGCAAGCGAGCCCGGAGACAAGACGGGACGTTGTACGCCCTTCTGTCCGCCCTTTTCGATGAAGACTTGGAGGTCGGTAAAATTGCCGAACTCCGGTTTGTAGACCGCCGACTTGGCGCCGATCGGAAGCGGCTGCCCGACCTGGGCAATCACCACACCGATCTGTCCGGCAGGAACCTGCACCCAGGGATGTTTCGTCACCGCGTACACCAGCCACAGTTTGAAGCGCAGGCCGGGCATCAGCATCTCCGCCTGATATCCTGCCTCGCCGCGAAACGCGAGCGGGTTGTCGCCGGGCAGCCTGGCGCCAAAGCGTTTTCGCACCAGGCCAACCTCGGTGGGGCCGACGCTGTAGATTGAGCTCAGAAGAGTTGCGACGACGACGACAGCCGCCGCAATCAGGAGAATCGACGTTTCGGGGTTCAACATCACGGAGAGCTGCTCCTGAGTAGTTCGTGTTCGGGGCAGTCTACTGCAGCTTCTGGACCACACCGCGAACCGCATCCAGCCTGACGCGTTCACCGGTTCGCAAGCGCCTGGTGGCATGCTTCACGTTGGCCAGCGCAGGAAGCCCGTACTCGCGCGCGATGGTCGACGCGTGCGACAGCACCCCGCCCACCTCGACGATCACGCCGGACGCCAGCGTGAACAGCGGCGTCCACGACGGATCCGTGGCCGGCGCGACGAGAATCGCGCCCGGTTTCATCTGCCCGAAGTCTGCGGGATCGCGCACGACCACGACCTCGGCCTCGACACATCCGCTGCTCACAGGAAATCCGTCTAACCGGCTCTCATCCTGAGATCGGCTGCTCACGCCGGCCGTCCGGATCAACCACGGCAGCTCCGACTCGCGCATCAACAGCGGCATCTGGATGCCCCTGTGCCGCATCGTTTCTCTCGCGCGATCGGTCGCGGCCGTGCGCAGGGCTTCGGGTCCCGTCTGGCCTCCGATCACCGACGCAATCTCTTCGAGGCGAATCAGAAAATAGTCGTCGGGCCGGTCGAGCCACCCACGCTCCACGAAACGCCCGGCAAGGACGAGATGCCATGTCCGCAGGATCGCGAGAACACGCACCATATCGGACCGCACCTGTTCGCGCCACACGTAATACTGCTTGATCTTCCGGATCAAACGGCGGATCCGCGGTAAGACGGTCCATCGTTGCCATGGCGACAGCCGCTGGACGAACGCCGCCCATGCTTCAACGCTCTCGCGCTCCTGGCGCCGGGCGGTCTCGGCGACGCTCCCGGCAGCGTCGTCAGTGAGATGACTGCGGAGCGCACGCAGCAAAGGCGTCGGATCCTCGCAGTATCGGGGCAGCGCCCAGTCCGATTCGTACCGGCCACGATGGCCGTATGACTGCAGGAACCGTTCGAGCTCCGCAAGAAATGTCGTGCCGCGAAGGGCGACACGGAATTGTGACAAGTCTGATGTCTGGTCTGAAAGGTAGCGGCTGGCCGCTGGTTCTCGACGTGCCGCATCCGCGAGCGCGATGAGGTCGAACGCCTGCTGCGCACTCACGGATCGCTCGCCGACCGCAAGCTGCGGGTAGACCAGGCGCTCGAACTCGAACCCGACTTTGTCGCACAGCTTCCGCGCCGGCACTTCATGGAACAGCACGCCGCCGAGCAGGAGTACGGTCTGCATGTGCGCCGGCGCGTCACGCAACCAGCCTTCCAGTACCAACCAGATCTCGCGATCCGTGAGACGATGCGGATCCGACGCCGCCAGCCGGGCGAGGACCGCTCGCGTCCGAACTTCGTGGGTCCGGACAATGCGGCCGATACGGAGGTGGCCCAGGAGAATACGAAGGAGATCGGGAACGGCGGACAACCGCTCGACGCTTGGCATGTGCGGCACCTGCTCGTCGCTCGGGTGAATCGCCTCCGCATGGCCCATCGATCGCAGCATCAACGCCGGCGCAAGGCCGCCAACCGCACACACGCGCCGCAATTGCGACAGGTTGAAATACAGACGGCCGCAGAACGACCTGAGCATCGGTCCCAGCACGTGTTCCGGCGCCATCAGATTGCCGAAGTACTGGCGTTCCGCCCGGTTCAGCAAGTCTTCGAACGCGTAAAGCGCCTGGGGCGACGTGATGTCGGGCAGGACCTCGGCCAGGTTGGCTCGCGTCCATTCGATCTCACCGGCAGGCGGCCGGCCGGTCGTGACGGGACGTGACTGCACGACCCAGAAATCGGTCCCGTCGTGACACCACTCCACATCCTGAGGTGCACCATAATGGTGTTCGATGTCAGTCAGGATGGCGGCGAGTTCTCCAACCTGACTATCAGTGAGCGAAAAGGTCGCCGAACGATCGCCGCCCGCCTTCTCGCCGAGGCGGCGCCACAACA
>JBKPAI010000165.1:0-23219 GCA_046726355.1 Acidobacteriota bacterium
GGGGTCCCCGCGAGCAACCGAGCCGGGGTGTGGGGCAGAGCCCCACGCGAGGCGCGCAGCGCGCGCCTGCGAGGGAGCGGAGCGGGGCGATGGGGTCCCCGCGAGCGACCGAGCCGGGGTGTGGGGCAGAGCCCCACGTTAAGATGGACACGAATGCGTTTCGGCGAAGCGGCCACATGCTCGTCGACTGGATCGCCGACTACCTGGAGCACTCCGACAAGTATCCGGTGCTCGCACGTGTGCGGCCCGGCGAGATCGCGGCGGCATTGCCCGAGGCGGCGCCTGAGGATCCCGAGCCGTTCGACGCGATCATGGCGGACTTCGAACGGGTGCTGGTGCCGGGTCTCACGCATTGGAACCATCCCGGCTTCATGGCGTACTTCGCCATCACTGGAAGCCCTCCCGGCATCCTCGCTGATTTCCTGTCGGCGGCGCTCAACCAGCAGGCGATGCTGTGGCGAACCTCCCCCGCCGCCACCGAGCTTGAAGCCGTCGTCCTCGGCTGGCTGCGGCGGTTGATTGGGCTGCCCGCGTCCTTCGAGGGCGTGATCTACGACACCGCCTCGATCGCGACGATGCACGCAATGGTCGCGGCCCGGGAGGTGGCGATTGGCGGCGTGCGGCAACGCGGTCTGGCCGGCCGGCGCGACGTGCCGCGGGCGCGCGTGTACTGTTCGGATCAGACACACTCGTCAATCGACAAGGCGGTGATCGCGATCGGGCTGGGTCATGACTCGCTGCGAAAGATTGCGACCGACGAGTGCTATCGCATGCGCGCCGACGCGCTCGGCGCCGCCATTGCCGCGGATCGCGCCGACGGCGTACTCCCCGTGGCCGTCGTGGCGACGGTGGGCACGACGTCGACCACCAGCATCGATCCGGTCCCGGCGATCGCGGACATCTGCGAGCGGGAGCGGCTGTGGCTGCACGTGGACGCCGCGTACGGCGGCGTCGCCGCGATGCTCCCGTCGCACGCGCACGTGCTCTCCGGCGCGGAGCGCGCCGACTCGCTCGTTGTCAACCCGCACAAGTGGCTGTTCACGCCATTCGACCTCAGTGCGTTTTACTGCCGGCGGATGGATGTGGTCCGCGCCGCGTTCTCGCTGACGCCGGAGTACCTGCAGACGTCCGACAGCGCGGCGGCCAGGAACCTGATGGATACCGGCGTGCAGCTCGGAAGGCGATTTCGATCGCTGAAGCTGTGGATGATCCTCCGGTCGTACGGGGCCCGTGCGCTGCGGGAGCGGCTCGCGGATCATATCCGGCTGGCGCAGAAACTGGCCGCCCGCATCGATGCGCATCCTGACTTCGAGCGGCTCGCGCCCGTTCCGTTCAGCGTCGTCTGTTTTCGCTGGAAGCCCGCAGGATTTTCGCTGACGCACGAACAACTGGATGCCGCCAATCAGAAGCTCCTCGACCTGGTCAACAGCTCGGGAGAGGTGTTTCTCTCGCACACGCGTCTCAACAATCGGTTCACCTTGCGTGTCGCCATCGGCCATCTCGGAACCACTGAGGCGCACGTCCGCCGCGTCTGGGAACTGCTGCTCGAGCATACGCGGCAACTCGGCTAACCAGACCTCGGGGGGCGCGTGGCATCGCCCCAGCGCCGTCTCGCTCGCGTCTATTCGCTCCGACGCCCTGAGCCGCTAAAGCTGCGGGCAGGCGCGCGGCGCGCGCCTCCGCCCGTAACCACTTCAATACACAGGCTGAACTGCGGGGGCACACCGCTTGCAATCTTTCCTTACGCGACCAGCGCCGGGGCGGGCCAGAGGCCTCGGCCATAAGGAGGAACAACAATCATGCGACGTGCACTGAAAGTTTTCACTCTGACAGCCGCAATTGCGGTGGTTTGCGCGCCAGCGCTGGCCCACGCGGAAGGTTACGTCAGCCCGTGGGTTGCTGCGAACGCCGGAGCATCACGCTTCGGCGACTTCGATAACGGGCGCGCCGGGTTCGGCGTGAACGCCGGTGGCATGGGGAACGGCATCATCGGTGGGGAGATCGATTTCGGTTATAGCCCCAGCTTCTTCGGTACCAAGAATGTCTTCGGCAGCAACAACGTGATCGATTTCATGGGCAACGTGATCGTCGGAGTGCCGGTTGGTGGCACGCGCGGCGCCGGCATCCGGCCGTTCCTGACGGGCGGTCTCGGATTGATCCGGACGAGTGTCGATGGCGGTACGCTTCCCGGCACCGCGTCGAGCGTCACTTACTCGAACAACATGTTCGGCTGGAACGCGGGCGCCGGCGTGATGGGGTACTTCAATGACCACGTTGGCCTGCGGGGCGACGTGAAGTATCTGCGCGGCTTTGAGGATACGCGCACCGGAATCACGATTCTCGATAACGCACCGGGGCAGTTCCACTTCTGGCGCGCGTCCGCCGGCGTGGTCTTCCGCTGATCGGCCCGGTGCACTGAAGACGTGAACGTCCCCAGGGGCCGGCCCAACGAGGTCGGCCCCATTTCTGTCCCGTCACTTCAACCGCCACACTTCCGTCCACGTCTTTCCCTGATCCTCTGACGTCAACGCAACGATGCCATGTGGCGGAAATGTCCGCTCATCGCCTGCACCGGTCAACAACATCAACAACCGGGGCAGATGAGGGAAGTGACCTGCAATCAACACATCGCGGGCCTCTCCATGAAATCGTTCGGCGATCCATGCCGGTGGATCGTCAGGCTGAAGGTCACGTGTGGCGGAGAGCTCAGCGAGCGGATTACATGCTCGCCAGAACGCTTCCGCCGTCTGCTTCGCGCGGAGCTTCCCGCTGTGCCACACGACAGCAGGCTTCGCCCCCCGCCGTGAGGCGTCGGCGGCGATGCGCTCGACGTGCGTCTTGCCTTCCGCGGAAAGCGGACGCTGCGGATCGACCTCAGGACCCACGGCGTCCCCGTGATGAACGAGAAACAACTGCATTAATGTCTCCGTAAGCAGGACCCTGAAAATCGGCTGTAGAGCAGCCTTCAGGCCTGCCGTGCTGAGCGGACCTGCCGCCTCCGCGAAGCGAAGGCGGGAAGGTCCGCACTACACGCCGACACACGCGCCGATCCTTCGCGGCGCAAAATCGCCGACTGGAGTATGGCGCAACTCGACTTGCGGCACATTGCACCATCTCGAGCCAGACAACCTCCGTCCGATGTCTCCAGCCCGGTCGGCATTGGCGGCTGGCTGCTCGTGTTCTGCCTGCTGTTGCTGGTCTGGCAGCCGCTCAGCCTCGGGCTCGTCGCGTCGAACGTGGTCGAGGCGCTGCCGGTCCGCGGGGTGCCGCTGGCGGCCATTCTTGTCGTGCGGCTTCTCGTCGCCGCACTGGGCGTTGCAGCCGGACTGGCGCTGCTCGGGAAACGGCCCGCAGCGCCCGCGATGGCCATGGCCGCCCTCGTCGCGTCGGCGGCGGCCGACATGTTGGTGTACTCAACACCGTACTTTCCGAACAACCTGCCACATCGAGAGAGCCAGCTTGTGCTGGCTGCATCACTGGTGTATTACGGCTCCTGGTTTGCCTACCTGGTTCGTTCGAAACGCGTGAAGAATACGTATCCGGGAGCCCTATAATTCCAGCGCCTATGCGTCGCGTCCTCGTTTCGACGCTCGTGTTGACGATGGCGGCATCGTCCGTCGAGGCTCGCGTGATCCGGCTCCGGGTGGAGCGGCGCGAGCTCGTGCTGAACGGCCGGCCGTTCGGCGCGGCGGGGCCGTACGAAAAGCTGACAGGCCATGTGGACTTCGGCTTCGATCCGGACCGACCGGCGAACGCAGCGGTCGTTGATTTGAAGCTGGCGCCGAAAAACACAAGCGGTGAGGTCGAAGCGATCGCCGATTTTTACCTGTTGAAACCCGTCGATCCCGCTCGCGGCAACGGTCGCCTCTTCTACGAAGTGGGCAACCGCGGCGGCAAGGCCATGCTCGTGACGTTCCAGAAAGCGTCCGCCTCACTCGATCCCGCGGTCGAGGCCGAGTTCGGTGACGGCGCGTTGATGCGGCAGGGATTTACGCTGCTCTGGATGGGATGGCAGTGGGACGTTCCCGTGCGTCCCGGCACGATGCGCATGGAAATGCCGATCGCGACCGGGAACGGTCGCCGCATCACGGGGCTCGTGCGCGGCAACTTCATTCTGTCGGAACGCACGCAGACCGCGCCGCTGGCGGACCGCAACCATCAGGCGTACCCGGTACTCGATCCGAACAGCCCGGACAACGTGATGATCGTTCGGGACGATCCGACCGCAAAGGGCCAGGTGATTCCGCGGGCTCGCTGGCGCTTCGTCGATGGATCGACGGTGGCGCTCGACGGCGGCTTCGAACCGGGCCGCATCTACGACGTCGTCTATCGCACTGCGGATCCCCACGTGGTCGGGTGCGGCCTGGCTGGCACGCGCGATCTGGTGAGCTTCCTGAAGTACGAGACGTCAGCGGCGAACCCCGCACCGGGTCTGCGCACGGCGCTCGGCTGGGGCGTCTCGCAGAGCGGCCGATTTCTGCGCCATTTTTTGTATCAAGGGTTCAACGCCGACGAGCAGGGCCGGAAAGTGTTCGATGGCATCTTCGATCAAGTCGGCGGCGCCGGGCGCGGCTCGTTCAACCACCGCTTCGGCCAGGCTTCTCGTGACGCCTTGCAGTTCTTCAACATCCTGTATCCCGTCGATCTGTTTCCCTTTACCGACGGGCCCGAGACGGATCCTGAAACCGGTGTCACGGACAGTCTCCTTGCCCGTGCGGAAGAAAGCGGCACGACGCCGAAGATCTTCCACCTGCTGACCAACTCGGAATATTTCAATCGCGCCGGCTCGCTCGTGCACACCGATCCGACAGGAACGAAGGACGCGGTGCTGCCGGCCAACACGCGCATGTACACCATCGCATCGGCGCCTCACGGTCCCGGGCCGTTTCCGCCAGTATCGACCAGGGGAGGCGGCATGGTCGGCCGTGCCGTGCTCAATCCGCTCAACTACGCGCCGGTGGTACGGGCGCTGTTCCGGGCGCTGGATCGATGGGTGACCGGCGATGTCGAGCCGCCGCCGAGCGCCTACCCGCGCCTCGCGGATGGCACGCTCACGACGCCCGATCGCGCCGGTTGGCCGGCGATTCCAGGCTTTGCGTTCCCACGCGAGCCGCTTCGTGCCTTGCATCTGAATTTCGGTCCGGATTGGGCGAAAGGCATCGTGAGCGTCGAACCGCCCGAGGTGGGCCCGGCGTTTGTCGTCCGCGTGCCCGCGGTCGATGCGGACGGCAATAGCCGCGGCGGCATCCGGCTCCCGGATATCGCCGTCCCGCTGGCGACTCATTCCGGCTGGAATTATCGCGACGCCTCAACCGGCGCGCCGGATCGCCTGGCCGGAGAAATCGGATCGTACATCCCGTTTCCGCGCACGCGCAGCGACCGCGATCGCAGCGGCGACCCGCGGCTCTCCATCGAAGAGCGGTACCGCAACCAGGACGAGTACGTTGGAAGATTTGCCGCGGCGGCCCTCGACCTGGTCACGAAAGGATATGTGCTGGCGGAGGACGTGGCCGATCTGCTCCAGCACGCGATCGACCATTATCAATGGGCGACCGCATCGCGCGACTAATATGGTCGCTCGTTGCGGCCTTTGCGTTCCAATCGTGTTGTGACGTTCGCTCTCTCTACGCAACGGCATCCGCGCGCACGTACCGCTCGTCCAGCGTGCGGCCGGCGAACCGCCCGGCGACAACCTGGATCAAGGCAATTTCCCACTCAGTCGATCGCCGCCCTCTCAAGCCGACGACCTCGATCGTTCCCTCGACACGCCCGGCATACACCACCGGGACGACAATCAGCGTTGATACGGTGTCGGGCCAGCCCGCCCGGCTCGTCTCGGCAACGCGAGCCGGGTCGTTCTGGATCAGCAGCGCACGATGATCGGAGATCCGGTCGGCGTCACTCCGGTACTGCTCCGCTCCGCCGGCCGGCTGCAATCCGCCTTTCGCCGCGACGATGCGCGGGCGCGGCCCGGTGCCGCGCACCAGCGCAACGCCGTCCGCATCGACCGCTTCACGCAGCCGCTCCAGCAATACCGCGACGACCTCGCCGGTGGGAAGCGCGTATAAGGACGGATCGGTCACGTGCTGGAGCATGGCGAGATGCCGTTGCGCGATCTGGGCTTCTTCGCGCAGCGCCACCTGCGCGTTCGCAGCGGACAGTGTAAAGGCCTGCCATTCCCGCTCGCGGCTGCAATCGTGCACCACCAGCGCGAATCCATCGCATCCCGGTTCGGCCAGCGGCTGCACATCGATGTCCGCGTCGAACTCCGTCCCGTCGGCACGCCGAAGGCGGCGGGTGCATCGCGCGCCATCGGTGGCAGACGCGCGGGCGAGCAATTGTCTGAAGCCTTCGTCGCCCGGCTCAGGTGCAAACACGCTTGCGCCTTCGGCACCGACCATCGCGCCTGCGTTCCAGCCGAACTGTCGCTGCGCGCTTGCGCGCCACGCGGTGATGCGACCCTGCGAATCGACGAGCACCAGCGCATATTCGCCGGCGGCCTGCTCGAGACGCTCGCACGCGATGTCAATCGTCCGGCCGCGCCGTTCCAGGATCTTCAGATCCCGGATCCGCGCTTCGGCGGCGTCCACGTCGCGCGCATATTCCTCCGCCACCGCCGACAGGCGGAGAATGACCATTGAGATTACGAGCCCTTCCGACGCGAACAGCACGCTGGAGGCGGCGGGCGCGTGGTTGATTGTGCGGGCGAGCACCACGCCGGCGAGCGTGGCCACGATCCCCGCCGAAAATCCGCCTGTGGCCGCGCTCAGGGCGACCGCGGCGGCGAGCAGCACGAACGTCGCCGCCGGTGCGGAGATCCCAATGAAAACCTTTGCGGCGACCGCTCCGGTCACAAACAGCAGAGCAAGCGCGTGAGCGCGCCGCCGTTCCCAGTCAGCTGATGCGGTATCCAGGTTTCTCATCAATGTCGCGCGTCACGGTAACATGTTCAGAGAACCCAAGACAGGTGAGCCGTATAAATATTTGTCTGAGAAGGTGATTTTCGTCCCGAGTCCGATCCCGCCACGACTGTGCGATTGCTGTACGCTAGCCGGATGCCGGGCAATTCGAATCCAGCCCAGCCGGTGACTGCGTGGGAGGAATTCCACGGACTGACAGCACCGCCGTTCAGCCTCACACCGGATCTCCGGTTCGTCTACCACAGCCGCTCGCATTCGCGCGCCATTGAGCAGGTCACGTCGGCGCTGCGCCGGCGCGAGGGCCTGATTGTGGTAACCGGAGAGATCGGCACAGGCAAGACCATGCTGTGCCGGACGCTGCTTGAAACGTTCAATGAAGCACGCACCTTCCTCTCGGTGATTCTCGATCCCGGGCTGACGGCCACCGATCTTCTGTATCAGGTCCTGGCCGATTTCGGTCTGATTGCGCCCGCCGCAAAGACGGGGGAGCCGCCGGCACCGGTCACGCGGCATCAGCTGGTCGCGACATTGCAGCAGTTTCTCGCGTCGCTCATTCCGCTCAACGCGCACGCCGTGATCATGATCGACGAAGCGCAGCATCTCAGTCCGGGAGTGCTCGAGGAAATCCGCCTGCTGTCGAATTTCGAGACCGATCAGGCGAAACTCCTGCAGATTGTCCTGGTCGGCCAGCCGAATCTCGAGGAGGTGTTGGGCCGCCCCGAGATGCGCCAGCTCCATCAGCGAATCGCGCGCCGGTGCGAGCTGCAGCCGCTTTCGAGCACCGAAGTGCTCGATTACATCGATCGCCGCCTGCTCGTCGCGGCAGGCGCCTCGCTGCCGCGCGCCGCCCTGCCGGACGGTTCGAACGCCGCCCCGCTGGTCGAATTCACACCGCCGGCTGTCCGCGCACTGGCCGCCATTTCAAAAGGCGTTCCGCGCATCGTGAACACATTGTGCGACCGCTCGCTCGAGATCGCCTTTGAACGCCAGACGCACGCGATTAATCGACGCATCGTCCGGGAGGCGGCACGACGATTGAAAGTGCCGGTGCCCGGGTTCGCGCCGCGGTTCGGCGCATCACGAACGGCTGCCGCCGCGGCGGTGCTGGCGCTGGCCGTCGCGCTCGGACTGTATTGGTGGTCGCGGCCGCCAGCGAGGCGAGCGAATGAGGCTGCGCAGACCGATGGGACGACGGTGACGAGCCCCGCGCAGGGCAGACCCGCTCGATCGACCGATGCTCCGAGCGGGTCGCCTGCCGCGCCGCCGGCAGCCGCGCCGGTCGAGCCGCCGCCGGCCCCGGAAATACCGGCAGGCGATCGGAAGGCCGGCGGTTACGAGATTGCGGTCGCCGCATTCAGAACCGAGCGGCGTGCGTCGGAAGTCTCGGCATCTCTCGTTGCCCGCGGGCTTCCCGTCTCCACGCGCAGCATGGCCGCCGGCATGTGGTATCAGGTCGTGGTCGGTCCGTTCGCGACATCCGCTGCGGCCGAAGATGCGCAGCGGACACTGGCGCGCGAAGGCTTCGGCGAGACGCGGGTCTCCCCGGTGACTCCGAATTTGGAATTAGGAATTAGGAATTAGGAATTCGTGAACAAGCCCCTGGCGGGGCTCAACACAAAGGGCACCAAGGACACGAAGGAATACCACGCACTCCTAACCTTTGTGTCTTTGGTGTCCTTTGTGTTGGCTCGCGCAGCGTGCCGTGTCCACATTCCTAATTCCTAATTCCAGACCGTACCAGGTTCAGACATGGCGCTTACACGGGTGTCGGAATCGGCGCCGCTGCCTCGCTGGGCGCGGGTGCTGGACGTCCTCTGCATTCTGTTCACCGTCATGGCGATGATCGTTGCCGTCTCGGGAGGATTTCGAGTGCATCTGGGCGGGCGCTGGATCGGCGTCACCACTCCGTATCCGTTGTTGCTGTGGGCCGTGATCATCGCGTGCGGCCGTCACGCCGCCGCGCCGCAACAGCCGCTGTTCCGCGAAGGACCGCGTACGCTCGGCCGATGGCTGAGCGACTCTGCCGTCTCCGATGCGACGACGGCGCTGGTGGGCACGCGGCCGATCATTTTTCTGGTCGGATACCTCGCTGTGTTCATGTTCGGCTATGCTGAAACCCGCCCGCTCTTGAGTCACTTCGACAACGAACTCATGAACCTGCCGGTGCGGTGGGACGCGGGCTGGTATCTGGACATCGCCACCGGGGGCTACCGCGTCACGCCCGGTGCCGTCCAGCAGAACGTCGTCTTCTTTCCTGCCTACCCGATGCTCGTCCGCGCGGTCGGGCGATTGCTTGGCGGCAAGTTGTTTGGTTACGTCCTTGCCGGCATGGCGGTCTCGCTCGCGGCTTTCTGGGGTGCATTGATCTACCTGCATGCGTTCGCGCGTGACACGCTCGGCCGCGAAACCGCGCGCTCGGCGGTATGGCTGCTGGCCGCCTATCCGTTCGCTCTGTTTTTCGGCGCGATCTATACCGAGTCGCTGTTTCTGCTCGGCGTCGTCGCCACGTTTTACCACTTCAGGAAACAGGAGTTCGGGCGCGCCGCATTGTGGAGTCTGCTCGTCGGCCTGACGCGGCTCAACGGTGCGCTGCTGTCCGTCCCGCTCCTGGTGCTGGCCATTTCACCCTGGTTGCCGTCATTCCTCGTCCGGCGAGCCGATGCGCCCGGAACCGGCTGGCAGCGGGAAGTGTCGGTGCCTGGAAAATCGATCGCGAAGGCGCTTGCTGTCGCCGCGATGCCGCCCCTCGGGCTCCTGATCTTCGCGGTGTTCATCTGGCGTATGACCGGCAATCCCACCGCCTGGGCGACCGGTCACAGCGCCTGGGGCCGTGCGTACGAGGGACTTGGCACGCTCGTGGTGAACGAATTGTCAACGCTCGCCAGCACCGGCTTGCACGGCACGATCGCCTACGACGTGCTGAATGCGTTCGGCGCGATCTTCGCGCTCGCGGCGGTGTGGCCGGTGGCGCGGCGCATCGGGCTCGCCTACGGCCTGTTCATCCTGCTGAACGTGTTGCCGGCGCTCACCCTCGGCGGCTTTCTGTCGGCGGGCCGCTTCTCGTCTGTGCTGTTTCCTGCCTTCGTCTGGCTGGCGGAGGCGATTCCGCCCGCTCATCGCGCGGCATGGATTGCGAGCTTCGCCGCAGTCCAGGCCTACAACGCCGCGCTCTTTTACACGTGGCGACCGCTGTTCTGAGCCCGGCGCCGGCGGCGTCGCGATACCCGATCGCCGGGGCGTCGGCGCTCTTGATCGCCTTGACGGTCATACTGACGTGGCCGCAGGCGCTGTATCTGGGGTCCAGGGTTGCGGCGCACAACGATCCGTATCTGAGTATCTGGCGTCTGTCGTGGATTGCCCACGTGCTCCCGCGCCACCCGCATCAGCTGGTCGACGGGAACATCTTCTATCCGCACGTGCGGACGCTCGCCTATTCCGACGCGACGCTTCTCGAAGGCTTGATCGCGCTGCCCTGGCTCCGGGCGCACACCAATCCGGTCCTCGTTTACAACGTGCTGCTCCTCGCCGGCATTGCCCTGTCCGGAATCGCGATGTTCGTGCTGGTGCGGCACCTGACGGGAAACAACGACGCCGCGCTCGTCTCGGCCGCGGTCTTCACGCTGCTGCCTTACCGCATCCAGCATTTCATGCACCTCGAGCTGCAGTGGACGATGTGGATGCCGCTGACGATGTGGGCGGTCCATCGCGTGTTCGAGACCGGCTCGACGCGGTACGGTCTGACGGCCGGTGTCCTGCTCTGCCTCCAGGCGATCTCGTCCCTGTACTACGGCGTGTTTCTCGGAATCATGATCGCGGTGCTGACCGTGTCGCTGGCCATCGTCGAGCCGCGGCGGTTCGTGGCGGCGCTTGGTCCGCTGGCGGCGGGTGCGGGGCTGGCCGGTGCCGTCACGATCATCTACGCGCAGCCGTACATCGCGAACACGAGCGTGCTCGGCGTCCGCGATCCGTTCGAGGTGGGGAAGTTCAGTGCGCGGCTGGTCAGCTACATCACCGCGCCGCAGGAGAACTGGCTGTGGGGATGGACGTCCTTCCGGTTCCGATTCGAAGGCGACGAGCTTCATGTGTTTCCGGGGACTGCCGCCGTGGCGCTCGCCGTGCTCGGTGCCGGCCTGAGAACGCGCCGCGCGCTCGCGGCCGTCTACGCGGCCATGGCGCTGATCGCCAGTGCCTTGTCATTGGGCCTCAACAACCCTGTCTATCGGGTCCTGTATGAGCACGTCTGGCCGATGCAGGGCTTCCGCGCGCCTGCCCGGTTCGCGATTCTCGCCGGGTGTGCCCTCGCGGTCTTGGCCGGGTTCGGGTTCGAGTATCTCCAGGATCGGCTCTCGCGGACGCGGCTCCGTCGAGGCCTGCTCGTCGGCGTCCTCGTCATCGTCGGCCTCGAGTCCGGCTCCGCGCCGATGCGGCTCGAAGTGGTCCAACGCGAGATACCCGATGTGTACCGATTTCTGGCGATGCTCGATCGAGCGGTCGTGATCGAGTTGCCGGTTGTCGACGTGGACCTCGCGCCCGTTTATATGTATTGGTCCACGCAGCACTGGCAGCCGCTCGTCAACGGCTACAGCGGATTCCTGCCCCCCGGGTATTCAGAGACGCTCGCGAGCATGCGGGGATTTCCGGACGATCGCTCCGTCGAGCGGCTGAAGCGGCTGGATGTCCGGTATATCGTGGTCCACGAGGCCTTCTACAAGCCGAAGGACCACACGGCGCTGCTCGTCCGGATCGGACAACGGCCGGACATCGTGCCGGCAGGCCGATTCCGGGATTGGGTCGGGCCCGCCCAGGTATTCGAGCTGACGAGAAGCTCGACTGCGGGCTCCGGGGGAGGCGGGCGACATCCACCGCGCTAAATATCGTCACTAGGAGCCTGACGTCGCCAGACGGCACGACATTCAACGCAGAAACCGCAGAACTCGCAGAACAAAACCGGTGTTGTCTGCGGGTTCCGCGAGTTCTGCGTGAATCGTCGTACCTGGGCGGACATCAAATGATCAGCGCACCGCCTTGTCAGTGATCTCCAGGGCTCGATCGATGATGCTGAACGCTTCGCGCAGCTCCGCTTCGGTGATGCACAGGGGCGGGTTGGTGAAGAACGTGTTCCACCGCACGAACGTGTAGAGCCCCTCCTGCCGCAGGAACGCCGCAAATGCCGCCATCTCGTCCGACGTGCCGTTGAACGGCGCGAGCGGCACCTTCTTCGCCTTGTCGCGGACGAGCTCGATGAGGCCGAACAGGCCGATCGACCGCGCCGCGCCGACCGACGGGTGCCTGCGGGCGAGATCCGCGTGCAGCTCTTTCATCACCGCGCCCATCCGCCTGGCGTTCTCGAGCAGATGATCCTCTTCGTACACGTGGATCGCCGCGAGCGCCGCGGTGCACGCGAGCGGGTGGCTGTTGTACGTCAGCCCGCCGTAGAACACCTTGTCCTTGAAGTGATCGGCAATGCCGCGGCGCATGCCGACGGCGCCGAGCTGCACGTAGGCGCTCGTGAGCCCCTTCGCCATCGTGATCAGGTCGGGCACCACCTTCCAGTGATCGATCGCAAACCACTCGCCGGTCCGGCCGAATCCGGCCATCACTTCGTCGCAGATCATGAGGATGCCGTGCTTCGTGCACAGGTCGCGCACGCCCTGCATGTATCCGTCCGGCGGGACGAGCACGCCGTTGGTGCCGGTGACCGATTCGAGGATGAACGCCGCAATCGTCTGCGCGCCCTCGAGCTGAATCACTTCTTCGATCATGGCCAGCGATTCCGCGGCCGTGCTCCAGCCGCGCTCGATGCCGTGATACGGATCGAGCACGTGCACGACGCCCGGCATGCCGGGCTCCGCGGCCCAGCGCCGGGGGTCGCCCGTCAGCATCAGGCTGCCGGCGGTGGCGCCGTGGTATGAGCGGTAGCGCGCGAGGATCTTGTGCCGTCCCGTTGCGAGCCGCGCCAGCTTGATCGCGTTCTCGTTGGCTTCGGCGCCGCCGTTGGTAAAGAAGAACACCTCGATGTCGCCCGGCGTGATCTCGGCGAGCTTCGCGCCGAGCCTGGCCCGCGGCTCCGTGGCCATGAACGGATTGGCGTAGGCGAGCACCTCCAGCTGCTGCTGAACGGCGCGGATCACGCGCTCGTCGCCGTGGCCGATGTTCACGCACATCAACTGGCTGTTGAAGTCGATGAACCGCTTGCCTTCCGGCGTCCAGAAATAGATCCCCTTCGCCCGCGCGACCGGGATCGGATCCACCTTCGACTGCGCCGACCATTCAAACAGCGTGTGCTTCTTCGCGAGCGCCACCATCTGTTCGCCGGTCAGTGTGGTGCGGACGGTTTCGGTCGCCATCGGTCTCCTTTAGATGGTTGCTGGGGTCGAGCGGACCGTCAGGACGGCCGGCGGCCCGTGGTAGCGCAGGCCTTGAGGCCTGCATCACGGCCGCCGGGCAGCCCTGAAGGGCTGCGCTACCCGTTGATTCTTTCACGGCTTCAACATCTGCTCGCGCTTCGCCCTGAACTCGTTCCCCGGCTTCCATTCCGGCATCCTGTCCGCCTCGGCGACGCGGTAGCCGACCGCAAGCAGCACCTTCAGATCCTCGTTCGTGCCGGTCAGATCCCAGTCCGGAAGCACGACGTCCTTCGGCGTATGATAGCGATGCTCGGTCCAGTCCTCGCGCATCTTCTTCGCATAGTCTGCCGGCTTGCCGATGTACTCGACACCGCTGTCGGGATTCAGCGCGGGAACTCCCTGCTTCGCGAAGTTGAAATGGTCGGAGCGGTAGTAGAAGCCCTTCTCCGGCTCCGGATCGCCTTTGACCATCCGTCCCTGTTCCGCGGCGGCGTCGCGCGTGTAGTCGTCGAGATCCGATGCCCCGAGCCCGATGAGCGTGATGTCCCTGGTCCGCCCGTGTACGTTCCAGCTGTCCATGTTGATGTTGGCGACCGTGTTCCTCAGCGGGTAGACGGGCTCGACTGCGTAGTACTGCGAACCGAGCAGCCCCTGCTCTTCGGCCGTGACCGCGAGAAACAGGACCGACCGCCGCGGCGGTGCCTGCAGCCGTTTGAACGCCTTCGCCACTTCGATCAGCGCCGCGCATCCCAGCGCGTCGTCTTCGGCCCCATGGAAGATGCCTTCGGGACCCTTGCCGAAGTGGTCCCAGTGCGCCGTGTAGATCACGTATTCGTCGCGCAGCCTCGGATCGCCCCCGGTCAGCTTCGCCAGCACGTTCTGCGAATCGATCGTCCGCAGCGTGTTGCGGATCGTCATGGAAGCGGTGACGCCGAGCGGAATCGGCTTGAACTCGCGTTTGACCGCTTCCGCCTTCAGCCTGTCGAAGTCCTGTCCCGCCATCCTCAGCAGGCTTCTCGCCTGATCGAGGGTCATCCAGCCCTCGATTGCCGCGCGACCCATGTTCTTGTCGGCCGTCACCAGATCGAACTGCTCGCCGGTTTTGCCCTGCACCACATTGAAGCCGTACCCGGCCGGACCGGTCTCGTGAATGATCAACACGCCGGCCGCGCCCTTGAGTGCGCCGATCTCGTACTTGTAGGTCCAGCGGCCGTAGTAGGTCATCGCTTTGCCGCCAAACGTCTTCGGGTCCAGCTCAGACGAATTCGACGGATCGGCGACCGGAGGATCGTTGACCAGCATCAGCAGCGTTTTACCCTTGACGTCGACGTCCTTGTAATCGTCCCACTTGAACTCCGGCGCGACCACGCCGTAGCCGACGAAGACGATCTCTGAATTCTGCAGGTCGGCCCTCTCGGCGACGTGTTTGGTCCAGGCGACGACATCGTCTTTCCATCTGAGCGTCTGCTGCTGCGAGCCCTTCTTGAACACCAGCGGCGCCGGCTCCGGGGTGATGCCGACGAGCGGCACCTTCTGAACGTAGGTGCCGTTGCTGTGTCCCGGCTCGAGTCCGGCTTTCTTGAACTGGTCGATCAGGTACTTGACTGAGAGATCTTCGCCCTTTGTCCCCGGGGCGCGGCCTTCGTACTCGTCCGAGGACAGGACCTTCGTATGCGCCAGCAGCGCGTCGGAGTCGATGTCCGGCAGCTGACCGATCGGCACGTGCCGCGACGTCGAGGGCGGCGGTGGTTCGGCCGGCACCGTGGATTTGGGGCCGGACGAACAGGCGGCAAGGACGACTATCGGAATCAGGACGACGGTAAGAGTTGTGAGGCGATCCGGACGCATAGCGTGTTCCGCAAATTGATGGGCAGACCTCAGTCTATCCTCCGCCGCCCATCAGGTCGAGCGTGGCCAGCGCGATGACCTTCGTGGCGCTCAGCAGATCGTCGATGCGGCAGAACTCGTCCGGCTGATGCGCCAGTTCCAGCTCGCCCGGCCCGTACGCCACGCAATGCGGCACACCGGCAATGCGGGCCACGTGCTTGTGATCGTACGTGCCGGGGCTCGCAATCAGCTCCGCCGGCCGGCCCAGCACGCGTTGAATCGACACCTCGAGCGCGCCGATGACCGGCGAGTCGTCCGGCGTGCGCGTTGGTTGTACGACCAGCAGATCGCGAAGCTCGAACTCAACACCCCGCGAAGCGGCCCGGGCGCGCGCGATCAACTGCTCGATCTCCGTCCTGGTCGCCTCGAATCCCTCCTCGATCAGAAACCGTCGATCGAAAACCGCGCGGCACAGATCGGCGACGCACGGCGTCTGGATGCCGGCAACGCGCTGCCCCCCCTCGATGGCGTTGACGTTGATGGTGGCGGAGCGCGCCGCCGGAGGCACGATCGGCATGGCCGTGCGCCGCGAGCCGAGCGCGGGCAGGAGCTCGGTGCGGATCGACGCGAGCAGGCCGGCCATCGCGTCGATCGCGCTCGCGCCCAGGAACGGCATGCTGCCGTGGGCGATGCGGCCGCGCGCGGTCACCTCGAACCAGTACACGCCGCGATGACCGATGCAGATCCGATCGACATTGAGCGGCTCAGGGATGATCACGTAATCGGTGCGGCCGCGTGCCAGCCGCCCGGCGCTCGCCAGGTAGGCCACGCCCGCGAACCCGCCGCTCTCCTCGTCGACGGTCCCGCTGATTTCCACCGTGCCTGCGAGCCGCACGCCCGCGCGCGCGATGGCTTCCGCGGCAAACACCGCGGCCGCGATTCCGGCTTTCATGTCGCACACGCCGCGGCCGAAGATCTTTCCGTCGCGCACACACCCGCTGAAGGGGTCGACCGACCACCCGCCGCCGGCGGGCACGACATCGAAATGTCCATTGAGGTGGACGACCGGCCCGGCGCCGCCGCGCCTGGTGCCGATCACGTTGATCCGCGGATAGCGCGCGGTGTGTTCGGGCCGCCCCTGTGCCGGCACATACTCCACGGCAAAGCCGCGGCGTGCCAGGTCGTCGCCGATGAATCGCGCGCAGGCGTCGTACTGATCGCCGGGCGGGTTCACCGTCGGGATGCGGACGAGATCGGCGGTGTACCGCACGATTTCGTCGGCGGCCCGATCGACTTCGGCGACGATGCGGTCGGTATCGGCAGGCATGGGTGCTTACAATAGCGCACGCAGAAAGTCGAAGGCGAATGGGAGTACTATCGGGCCATGCGACCAGCCGCATTCGTCAGCGCGATCATCATCACCGGCGCCGTCGTCGTGGTTCAGGCGCAGGGCGCCGCGCCAAGGGCCACGTCCGGCCTCACGGTGGTTGAAGGCCTGCGCGTCGGGCACCACACGCTCGCGGAGCGGCCAACCGGGTGCACCGTGATCATCGTCGACGGCGACGCCATCGGCGGCGTGGCGCAGATGGGTGGCGCGCCCGGGACGCGCGAGACCGATCTCCTGCACCCCTTGAACATGGTCGACAAGGTGAACGCGATCGTCCTGTCCGGCGGCAGTGCCTTCGGCCTCGATGCGGCCAGCGGGGTCGTGCGATGGCTCGACGAGCACAACATCGGCTTTCCGACCGCCGCCGGCAAAGTTCCGATTGTGCCGGCGGCGATCCTTTTCGATCTCCCGGTGGGCGGCAACGCGAAGGTTCGCCCGGCGGCCGACTGCGGATACAAGGCCGCCGAGGCGGCGACCGCCGGACCGGTCCAGGAAGGGTCGGTCGGCGCCGGCGCCGGAGCGACCGTCGGAAAGCTCGGCGGCTTTGCCGAGCACGACGGCTACCCGGCCGGCCAGCGCAAGCCGATGAAAGGCGGTGTCGGCAGCGCGTCGATCTCGCTCCCGAACGGTCTGGTCGTGGCCGCGATCGTCGCAGTCAACGCCGTGGGCGACATTGTCGATCCGGCCACCGGCCGCATCGTCGCAGGGGTGCTCAATCCTGATGGCACGCTGGCCGATGCGCGCAAGATTCTCCGATCGGGCCAGACCATCCGGCGGCCTCGTGCCGGCGAGAACACGACCATCGGTCTGGTGGCGACGAACGCGAAGCTCACCAAGGATCAGGTCAACCGGATGGCGATGATGGCCAACGACGGCTATGCGCGCGCAATCGTGCCGTCGCACACCCTGGGCGACGGCGATACGGTCTTCTCGCTCGCGACCGGCCGGTGGCAGGGCGACGCCGACGTGACGACAATCGGCGCGCTCGCGGCCGAAGCCATGGCCGATGCGATCGTTCGCGCCGCGACGCAGGCGACGAGCGTCGCCGGCATTCCTGCGGCGCGGGATCTCAAGCGACCTTAGGCGCGTGTCCGAGTAACCAACGTTGCTGTGGAACGCAAAGGCCCAGCCTTCGCTCGACCGCAATTCAGCGAGCTTCGGCCTGGCAAGCGCGAAGGCCAAAAGGATCCTGTTCTTCTTTGCATCCTTTGCCTCCTTTGCGTTGATCGTCCGCCTAGATAAGGATTCTTCTCTGCTCGTCTCCGTTCCTCCGTTTCTCTGTGTGTTACCGTTGCCTCCGTAGTCGCCATTCACCGTGTTGCCTCCGTAGTCTCCGTTCGCGTGAACATTCACCTCATCGTCCTCGTCGTCTATTCGCTTGCGCTGATGGGGCTTGGCCTGTACATCGCCCGGCGCGTGCGCGGGAGCACCGACTTCTTCGTCGCGCGGCGCCAGCTCGGGCCGGGATTGATCTTTTCCACCATGCTGGCCGCCAACATCGGCGGTGGATCGACTGTGGGCGCCACCGCCCTCGGCTACGCCGGCGGCATTGCCGCGTGGTGGTGGGTCGGTTCGGCAGCCATCGGATCGGTGGTGCTCGCGCTCTGGGTCGGACCGGCAATGCGGCGCATCGCCGAAGCGCACAATCTTCGAACCGTCGGGGACTATCTCGAGTTTCGCTACGATGCGACCGTTCGCGGGATGATTGCCGTGTTGCTGTGGGCGGGATCGATCTTCATCCTTGCCGCACAGCTTGTGGCCATCGGCTCCATCCTGGACACCGTGGCCCACATCCCTTCGGCCGTCGGGTGTGCCCTCGGCGGCGTAGTCATCACCGTTTATTTCGCCGCCGGCGGCCTGCTCACCTCAGCGCGCGTCAACGTCGTCCAGCTCGCCGTAAAGCTCGGCGGGTTCGCACTGGCGCTGCCGCTCGCGCTCTCGGCAACCGGTGGCTGGGTCGCACTCATTTCGGTCCAGTCGGGCGAGCCGCCATACTGGACCTTCTGGCGGGTTGGTCCACCCGGCGTCATGTGGGTCGCGCTGCTGGGGCCATCGTTCATCATTTCGCCGGGCCTGCTGCAGAAAGTGTTCGCCGCCCGTAATGATCGCGCCGTCCGTCTGGGCGTGGGACTGAATGCACTCGGCCTGTTCGCTTACGCCATCGTCCCGGCGCTGCTCGGCATCATTGCCCGCGGCCGTTTCCCGGACCTCGCATCGACCAATAACGCGCTGCCGATGATCCTGACCGAGCTCGTGCCCGCGGAGGTCGGGGCCCTCGGCCTGGCCGCGGTCTTCTCGGCCGAAATCAGCGCGTCGGATGCCGGGCTCTTCATGGTGACGACCTCGCTGTCCCAGGATCTCTACAAGCGATTCGTCAATCCCGCGGCCACCGACGCCCGTGTGCTCTCGGTGGCGCGGGTGACCGCGGTCGTCGCGGCCGGATTGGGTGTGGGGCTCGCCATCGCCCTCGGGAGCGTCGTCGAGGCGCTGACGATTTTTTATTCCCTGCTGACGGTCAGTCTCTTCGTGCCGGTGATCGCCGGGTTGTTCGTGGCGCGTACGGCGAGCCGCGGTGCAATCGCCTCGATTGCCGCCGGCGTTGCGGTGATGCTGGCGCTCCAGGCCGCGACGGGCGGCGCCGGATGGCATATGCTGACGCCGGCGCTGGCAGGGCTGCTCGCAGCACATGCCGCCTGGCTGATTTCCCTGCTAAGCCGTGGCGGCACGGCCAGTCCGACACGTTCGTACACACCAGGGCTGTGAAAGCGGGAGGGCGGCTCGCGAGCCGCCCCTACCATTACTCAATGCCAGGCAGCCTGTTCGGGCTCGACGGAAAGGTCACGGCGATCATCGGCGGGGCCTCGGGCATCGGCAAAGCCGTCGCGTCCGCCGCGGCGGCGCTGGGCGCACGCGTTGTCGTGCTCGATGCGAACGAACGTGCCGCCAATCTGGTTGCTGCTGGAATCGGCGGCGGCGCCCGCGCTGCAACCCTCGACATCCGCGATGCTGCGGCTGTGCGCGCATCGTTCGACGACATCGTCCGCACGGACGGACGCCTCGACGGCGTCGTCTGCACCCCGGCGATCAACGTGCGCAAGCCAATCCTTCGCTACACGGAAGACGAATTCGACCGCGTCGTCGCCTTGAACCTCAAGGGCAGCTTCAACGTCCTGCAGGCAGCCGGCCAGATCATGACCGCCAGCGGCAGCGGCAGCATCGTGATCTTCTCGTCGATCCGATCGCAGGTCGTCGAGCCGGGTCAATCGGTGTACGCCATGACGAAGGCAGGCATCGTGCAGCTCGTGCGCGCTGCGGCTGCCGAATTCGGTCCTGCCGGCGTTCGTGTGAATGCGATCGGTCCAGGCGTGGTCGAGACCCCGCTGACGGCGCCGATCAAGGCCAGTCCCGACTGGTACGACGCGTACAGCGCGAGGAATGCGCTGAAGCGATGGGCATTGCCGGAAGAAATGGCCGGCCCGACGCTGTTTCTGCTCTCCGACGCGGCCAGCTATGTCACCGGAACAATCCTCTTTGCCGATGGCGGCTGGACCGCCATCGATGGCCGGTTTACACCGCCGCTGTGAACCGGTTTCAGTCGAGGCAAACCTGTATTTGATGCGCCATCAACCTGTGTTGAACTGAAGTATGGTCCGACCGTATTCCGAATTGCAAAAGCCTATGTCCAACCCACACCAGATCGCAGTCATCGCCGGAGACGGCATCGGTCGCGAAGTCATTCCTGCCGCTGTGGCGGTGCTCGAAGCGTTGACCCACGGGACCGGTACCCACCTGTCATTCACCGATCTGCCATGGGGATGCGAGCACTACCGGACGCACCACCGCATGATGGATGACGACGGGTTCGAGAGGCTCGAGCGGTTCGACGCGATTTACCTGGGCGCAATCGGGACGCCGGGCGTGTCCGACGCAATATCGGCCGCCCTGCTGCTGGCCATCCGGCAGCGGTTCGATCAGTACGTGAACCTCAGGCCGATGCGTCTGCTTCCGGGGATCCAGTCGCCGCTGGCCAACCGCACGGCCGCGGATGTCGACATGATCTGCGTTCGCGAGAACTCGGAGGGCGAGTACGCCGGCATCGGCGGACGCATTCATCGTGGAACCGATCGCGAGGTGGCCGAGCAGACGGGCATCTTCACGCGGCATGGCATCGAGCGGATCCTTCGCTACGGGTTCGAGCTGGCGATGAAGCGGCCGCGGCGGCAGCTGGCCAGCGCGACGAAATCGAACGCGCTGACGCACGCGATGGTGCTCTGGGATGAAGTGGCCGATCAGGTCCGCAGCGACTACCCCTCAGTCGAGTACCGGAAGTATCACGTCGATGCGCTCGCCGCGCGGATGGTGACGCACCCGCAGACGCTCGATGTGATCGTCGCGTCGAACCTGTTCGGCGACATCCTGACCGACATCGGATCGGCGATTTCCGGGAGCCTCGGGATTGCGCCGGGCGCGAACATCAATCCCTCGCGGCGCTATCCGTCGATGTTCGAGCCGATTCACGGTTCGGCGCCCGACATCGCGGGGAAGGGCATCGCGAATCCGATTGGCGCCATCTGGGCAGGGGCGCTGATGCTCGATCATCTTGGCCATCGTGATCTTCACGATCGGCTCGTTGCCGCGATCGAGCGCGTCGTCGCGACAGGCTCGGCGTGCACCCCGGATCTTGGCGGCCAGGCGACGACTCGCGACGTCGCGGACGCGATCGTGAACGCGCTGTCGTAGCGGCGCGCGTGACCGGCACTCTGATGCCGCGCACGCCCTCGTGCAAAGGCGCCGCAGCCCCGAAGTCATGACTCAACACTCACAACTCAGGACTGACGGGACGCGTTGTTTTCGCTGCTCGTCTCCGCTGCTCCGTTTCTCTGTGTAATACCGTTTCCTCCGTCTCCTCCGTTCGCGTCCGCCGTCGTTCTTCGTTCCCTCAATCGTCAGCGTTCCCGGGCATATCCGATGCCCCAGGATTTCGTTTATGCCTCAGCTTTTCTGTCGCACGCGTCACGCGGTATCGTTCCCGTCGTGGAGGCTAAAGCCAATCGCAAAACGCTTCAGGTGAAACGTGTCTACGATCCGCCGTCGAAAGATGACGGGATCCGCGTGCTCGTCGATCGCCTGTGGCCGCGCGGTCTCACCAAGACGACTGCCGCGGTCGACCTCTGGCTCAAGGACATTGCACCGAGCGTGACGCTGCGGCGCTGGTTCAATCACGATCCGTCGCCGTCGCGGTGGTCCGAGTTCACTCAGCGCTATCACGAGGAGCTCGATCACAAAAAGGCCGCGATTGCCGCTCTGTCCGGGGCGGTTCGCCGCGGCCGGGTCACGCTGCTCTTCGGTGCGCGCGATCCGGATCACAACAACGCCGTCGCACTCTTCCGTTATCTCGATCGCGTGGTCGAGTAGCACTCGGGCGGCGGACGCCTGAGTCGAACGAGGCAGGATCGATTTACGAGTGCGGCTTCATACACCGCCTCTCCATTGCCGCGACACTATGTTTGACATATGTGTGATTGATACATATATTGCCATTGATGTCGGACGAGCGCGAGCTGCGAAAGGGCAGCGCCGAGCTCCTCGTTCTGGCGCTGCTCGAGGAGCGCGACCGCCACGGCTACGAGCTGGCGCGCCTGATCGACCAGCGCTCCGACGGGGCACTCAAGTTCCACGTCGCCTCCCTGTATCCGACGCTCTATCGCCTCGAGCGGCGCCATCTGATCCTCGGCCGGTGGATCGAGCGGCCTGGCACCCGCCGGCGCCGTTTCTACCGGCTCACCGCAGAGGGGCGGAAGACGCTCACCCGGCAGCGGCGAAGCTGGAACACCTTCTTCGCGGCGCTGAATCGCGTCGCGCGGCTGCGTCACGCCTGACCGCCCGCCGCGTGGATCTGGCGGGCCGGGTAGGTCGGGTGGGTCTAGTAGGTCGGGTGGGTCGAGTGGGTCGGCTGGGTCTAGTAGGTCGGGCGGGTTGATCGGGGACTCACTCGGCGTCGTTTCAACGCCACTGATCCCCAGACGTTCGTCCTTGTTGCCGTTGACATGATTGCGCAGATTGTGCCGATTATTCGCGCGATGCACGTCGATCCCGGCATTGCGCTGAGGCAGGAGTAGCTGCCGCAATCGTTCGAGCGCTTGCAAATCCGTCCATCACGGTCATCTTCCGGGATGGCTATCCGTTCATTTTTAGAATCGTTGAGGTGGCATACCCCTTGCGGTTCCCAACCGTCGGAGGGAACGGCATGCGAGTCCTGACGAAAGTGTTTGCAGCTTCTATCTTGGTGTTGCCGGTAACACCGGCATTTGCAGGTCAGCGAGGGCACGGCGGCGGCGGTTCGGCCCAGACGCACGGCCCGTCGACCACTCACGGGGCGCCCACGACACACGGCCCATCCGCCACGAGCCACGGCCCGTCGGGCAAGACTACCCACGGCCCGTCGGCGGCAGGAACATCGGGCAGCTCACACGGTCCGTCGGCGCCAACCACACACGGGCCGTCGACAACCACGCACGGTTCAGGGGCGAGCACGCACGGTTCAGGGGCCAGCACGCACGGTTCAGGGGCAGCAACGCACGGCCCCTCGTCGAAGGGCGGCGGCCAGCAGACGACGACCCACGGCAGCCCGAAGACAACGACGTCAACCGGCCACGGCAACCCGCACAAAACAACGTCGACGACACCAACCAGCAGCACGACGACGACAACCGGCTCGGGCACGACAACCGGCTCGGG
>JBKPAI010000166.1:0-23348 GCA_046726355.1 Acidobacteriota bacterium
GACGATTACAACACGCTGCTGACCCAGTACAACGGGAAGGTGTCGTGGCAGCTCTCGAAGAACAATCGACTCATCGGCGTCTGGCAGTACGGTCTGAAAGCGGAGCCGCAGAGGGATGGGGATCGCTTCCGGCCTCTCGAGGCGACGCGTGACTATCTTGATCCGACCGGGCTGAAGAAGATCGAATTGCAGAGCACGATCAACTCGCGGATGCTGGTGAACGTCGTCGGCGGCTACGGCGGCTACTTCGCAGACTACAACGCGATGCGCACGCCGTTGTACCGCGGAGCCGACTTTCCGAGCAAATTCAATCGCGCGACCGGGCTGGCCACGGGCGGTCACGAAATCTCGGACCAGCGGCCGCGCGACAACTGGCAGATAGACGGCAGCTTCAGCTACTTCCCGACGCGCTCGTTCGCCGGGCGCCACGAGCTGAAGACCGGTGCGACGTGGTATCGCTATCTCCACGGGACGGGCACGCTGGACCATCCCCACGGCAACTATCGACTGATCTACGACGATCTCGGCGGCGTGCGGGACGTGCCGGTCGAGATCGTTATCCACAATTACCCGACGGCGCCGCGCAACCGGGTCGACGTGCACGCCTGGTATGTGATGGATACCTGGCGCGTCACGAACCGTCTGAGCGGGAACCTGGGGCTGCGGCTCGAACGGCAGAACGCGTTCGTGCCGGAGCAGTCGTATCCCGGCAGCACGCAGTTCCCGCAGTTGTTCCCCGCGGGCGAGTTCCCGCGGGTGCCAGTCGTGACATGGATGCGTGCCCTGCCGCGGCTGGGTCTCGCGTGGGAGATCAACACCGGCACCGTCGTGAAAACGAGCTTCGGTCAGTACAACGACCTGTACCGGGACGCCGACGTGGGTAATTTCAACAGCAACGCCCAATCGGACATTACCTACCGCTGGCGCGATCAGGACGGCAACGGCAACTACACACCGGGTGAAGTGAACCTCGATCGCAGCGCCGCCGGCCCCGACTTCATCTCGATCACGGCCGCCAGTAACCGCAGAGTCAATCCGAACCTCCGGCAGCCGATCACAACCGAGGCGACTGCCAGCTTCGAGCGGGAAGTGGCGAACAACCTCGGCGTTCGCGTTGGCTACGTCTTCCGGCGGCGCACCGACCTCTACAGCTTCCCCGGGATCAACGTCCTGCGACCCCGCTCGGCCTACAACATCCCGCTGCGGCGCCGGGATCCCGGACCCGACGGCGTCCTTGGAAATGCGGACGATGGCGGGTCGGTGACCATCTACGACTACGATCCGGCCTATCGCGGGGCGGCCTTCGTCCAGCAGGTGCAGACCAACTCCGACACAGTCGAGCGGTACCACACCATCGAGACGATGATCTCGCGGCGGCTGGCCGGCCGGTGGATGGCGCAGGCGGCGGGGTTTGCCGTCAGGAACCATCGGTGGATCGAGCAGCACTTCCAGACCCCTAATGATGATCCGTTCCCACTGGACGAGACGTGGAATTGGGGGATGAACCTGAGCGGGATGTATCGGCTGCCGGGGGAGGTGCGGCTTGCCGGTTTCCTGCAGGCCAAGCGGGGGGTCACTGGCCAGAGGACGAATATCTTCCGCTCTGCAGATCCGGACGGCGGACCCCCCCTCCGTCAGCTCACCACTGTGACGCTTCGGCTCGAGCCGTACGGATCACAGAGAGGAGACATGATTAGCTCGACCAACCTGCGGGTCTCGAAGGACGTCAGGCTGGGCGCTCGGCGCGTGTCGTTCGATGTGGACCTGTTCAACTTGTTCAACTCCGGGGTGCCCACTTCGATGACCTGGCAATCGGGCCCGCAGTTTGGAGCGATCAACGAAGTGCTTTCGCCATTCATTGTCCGCTTCGGCGGGCGTTTCAGCTTCTAGCGGCACGCGCACCGGAAATGCTGCGGGCGTCGGCGGCGTTACCGGGGCCCGCAGGAAGGGCGCCGCTGTGGAGGACTCCCATGAGGAATTGGCTGACGGCAACGGCACTCCTGCTCATCGCGCCGGCGGCATCCGCCGATCCGTTGATGTGCAATCTGTCCGAATACAAATCGACGCCGGGTCTTGCGGCAGCAGTCGCCGACAACGCGCTGGTTCTCACATGGAACGGCGCGATGGACCAGGAACTGAGGATGCAGTTCACGATCATCAGTGGGACGCCGACGATTCGAGATCTCGCGATTCGGCGCAAGGGTGGCCAGTGGGCCACGCTTGTCACCAACGTGACGCCCGAGTACCGCGTCGTATCCGGCCTGCGCCGGGCCACGGACCAGCAGCTCAACCCGCTGCGTGCGTTGAAAGTCGACATCACCCCTGAGGTGCTCGAGAGCATCAAGTGGGAGGCGTTCTGGGATGCACCCCTGAATGTTCCCGGGGGCGACGATGCGCACGGAGGAGCGACGCCGCCCATTCAAGGCGTTGCAAACCAGCCGGGCTTGCCGCGGAAGCCCGAGGAGGTTCGGCGCGCAACTGCGAGCTACCAGGTGAAGGACTGCTCGGTCAAGACCAACGGCAATCGTCTCGAGGTGACGTTCCCTGGGGTTCAGCTGGGCGTTTTTTCCGGTCGGCTGGAATACGCCGTGTACAAGGGCACGAGTCTGATCAAACAGTCGGTTGTCGCGAAGGCCGACGAGCCGTCGGTCGCGTATAAGTATGAGGCGGGCCTCAACGGCCTCAAGATTCAGCCGTCGACGCGCGTCGTGTGGCGCAGCGTTGCAAACGAGTGGGTCGACTATCAACTCGGCGGCGCCAGGAACGAGAACGTCGTTCCGCTCAAAGCTGCCAATCGTCTGGTTGTCGTCGAGGGTCAGGGCGGATCGATCGGCGCCTTTCCGCCTCCGCATCGCTTTTTCACCGCGCGCGAGCTCGAGTACAACCTCGGATACAACTTCTACCGCAAAGACGGAGACACCACCTTCGCGTTCGGTGTCCGCCATGCCGACGGAGAAGAAGATCCGTCATTTGTCGGCCGTGGGCCGGAAGACGTGCGGCAGAACTTCGCGCTGCACAGCGCACGTCCGGGCACGTGGCAGCAGATGCCGGTGTTCTTCCACGTAAGCGCGGAGCCCGCACAGCGCACCGCCGAATCCGCGCTCGCCTACACCCGCAGCGATCGTTACAAGCCGCTTCCCGGCTATAAGGTGATGGCCAGCCACTTTCACACGAGCATGGTGTCGCGGATGCGGGCGCTTGGCGGGCTCGACGTGAACCTTCCCGACTTCGATGTGATGAGAGCGGCCGGCGTGAACATCTTCACGCCCATTGACGGTGGCCGCGGCTTTGGCGGCGGCAGAGGTGCTGGTTCGGGGCGCGGTGCTGCTGAAGGCGCCGCCGGCCGAGGAGCGGCAAGGGGCGGAGGCATGGGCGCCGTCATGCCTGATGACGCGCGTTTCAGGGCGCAAGCCGATTACTACGAAGCCGCTCGCCGTCATTCCGACAAGGACTTTCTCGTGATGCCTGCTGAGGAGGGAACCGGCGGAGACCTCGGCGGCCACAACGACTTCCTTGTGTCGAAACCGACGTATTGGACGACCTCGCGCGTCGCTGGTCAGCCATTCGTCGAGCCGCACCCCGTCTACGGCAAGGTCTATCACGTGGGCAGCGAGGCCGACATGATGGAACTGGCCAGGCTCGAAAATATCCTGGTCTTCATGCCGCATCCACGTTCCAAGGGATCCACGGGCTGGCCGGACGCGATGAAGACGACCGCTCATTTCCAGCATGCAAACTATCGGGGAATAGGAATGCGCTGGGGCATGGGCATCGACGGATCCGAGACGCGATTGTGCGAGTATCGATGCCAGGCGCTGCTCGACGACATGAACAACTGGGTGGCGGATCTTCCGACGCCGCCCAAATACATCCACGCGATCAGCGAGACCTATCGCAAGGGCCCGGGCGATGACATCTACGCGAACAACCCGGTCAACTACGTGAAACTCGACAGGGTGCCCCCGGTCGACGATATGAGTCCGATCATCAACGCGATGATGCGCGGCGACTATTTCTGGACGTCAGGGGAAGTGCTGATCCCGTCGTACCGCGTCGAAGGGTCAGGTGGTCAGCGCACGATCGCCGCGGACGTGGAATGGACGTTCCCGCTCGACTTCGTGGAAGTGGTCTGGGGAGATGGCCAGAAGACCGGGCGGCAGATCATTTCGACCAGCGAGCTGCCGGCGTTCGGCCAACACAAATTCCGGATCCCATTCGACGCGACCGGGAAGAAATGGGTGCGCTTCGCGGCGTGGGACGTGGCGGGCAACGGCGCGCTCGTCCAGCCGATCAAGCTCACGAGTTTGACGAACACGTCCACCTCCCGCTGAGACCGGCGTGCACAGGGGGCGCCGCCGCCAGGCGCCTCCTGTGCACGATGCCGTCGTACACCCATGGAGAGCCCAATAAACGGGAGTGGCCCTCTCGCTTAGCTGTCGCGGCGCCAGTGAGATAACTGCGCGCCGAGCCTGCGACCGGAGAATCGCATCGAGGATGGAATCGAGATCCCTGGCGACGTCTTCCGCGAGGAAACGCAAGACGATATAGCCATTCTCCGGCAACAGTTGGTCCTTGCGGCGATCCCGGCGGTAGGTCACGCGATCGGTCAAAAGCTGCGCACCATCGAGTTCGACAACCAGGCGTGAATCATCGCACAACAAATCGACTTCGACAATCACTTTGAGCTGTTCCACCGATGGTTGCTCTTGAACGCGCGTCCCCGGCAGGGACCGGTCGATTCGGTGCCCGCAAACGCACGGCCGACGCGCCTCGACTTGTGATGGTGCGATCAGTTCAACATCCTATCGGGTCGTGGCGCCACGCGTCGATTGAGCGGAACATTTGCTTTGAGGGAAGGCCGTCGACGCCCCTCGATGCGCTCTCACGAAGACCGCGCCCCCGGCAACGATGATCGTTCATCGCCCCGGCTGATACCCCTTCCACACGTACTCCAGCGCCGCCGGCAGCGTCTGCTGCTTGACGCCGCGATCGCAGTGCCCGGCGTTGCGCGAGAAGACGAACTGGTATTTGTAGCCTTTGGCCGCGAGCACCCTGGCCATCCGCTCATTTGCCTCCACCCAGTCGTGCATGTTGTCGCGCATCACGTTCGGGTTCAGCAGATCGCGATCGCCGACCTGCAGCCACATGCGGATCGGCTTGACCGCGCTGTTCGGGACGAGACGCTCGTGGAATTCCCATGCGCCATGCGGCGTCTCGGCGCTCGGCGGCCACTGCTGGTTCACGAACGTGCCCGAGTACGTCAGCACGCGGTGATACCACTCGGGGTGATACCACGCCATCGCCAGCGCCGCCGACCCGCCCGAACTGCACCCCATCGTGGCGCGCGCATCCGGATCCCTGGTCAGCCTGAGGTTGTACTGCTTCTCGACCAGCGGCAGCACTTCGGTCTCGACAAACTCCGCGTACCGTCCCGACATGGTGTCGTACTCGAGTCCACGCTGGCTGCCCTGCGCGTCGCCGCTGCCGTTGCCGATCGAGATTGCGATCATCACCGGCACGCGCTTCTGCGCAATCAGGTTGTCGAGCACGGTGAACAGCAGCGGATCGGGTCCGTCGGCGCCGACAATGAACGGGGCGGCCGTGTCGGGAACGTACTGCCTCGGCACGTAGACCGACACCCGGCGCGTGTACGGCGCCGGATGGCTGGTGGTGACGACGAGCTTCGCCGGATCGTTGGGATCGACGGTGCCGAACGTCCCCTGGTCTCGCGCGATGCCCGGATAGATCTTGCTGTCCGCCGAGCTCATGGTGAACGTGTAGGTCGTGCCCTGCGGCACGCCGTCCTGCGCCGTCGTCTCCGGCGCGGGATTGTGCGTCGGCCCGATGATGAAATTGCCGTCGGCGCCAGGCGAAGGCACCGCGCCGTCGGGCAGCTCGCTGGCGGTGACGTAGCCTGGTGTCTTCGGATCCCGGGTCGGCGGCACCGGGCGCGTGCCCCGCGTCGACGGCGGCTGCGTCGCGCTTTGCGGCGTGCCTGCGGTTTGCGCCTGCGCCGATGCCACCGCCATCAGCGCGATCAGGAGTCCAGCTAACGCCTGTGTCCTTGTCATGCGTCTATTCCGATCGCGCGGATTATATGGTGGGAATTCCCGGAGTAGCGCTCCGCCGGCGCGGCAGCAGTCGTCGGCGGCACCGCCGCGGCGCTTTCGTGAACGGGTTTCCGGGACATGACCCAGACGGCTCGGCCGCCCATGGCCAACATAACGACGGCAAAGAGAACGGCGAGCGCCGCTTGAGGATGAACTGGCGGCCACCCTGTCGTACCGCAATTCCGCGAACACGGCGACGGAGCATTTCGACGAGATGGGCTTCCTGGTAGGGACACCCCTCCGTCACTCCCCCTGTGCGGACATGGGACCGGCGCGTCCCAATTCCGGGCGCAAACCGGCGCGACTTCCTCGCGGTCCAATGAGTTACGCGGGTCCCGTTCGGGCACGATTGCTGCCCGCCGGGACATGAGACCATCTCTCTGCGAGGCGTGGCCATGATCAATGACATCCGCATCGCGTTGCGAAACCTGGTCCGGGTTCCGGGGTTCGCGCTCGCGTTCGTGCTGACGCTCGGCCTCGGCATCGGCGCGAATACGGCGATCTTCAGCATCATCAACGGCGTGCTGCTGCGCCCCCTCCCGTATCCGGAAGCCGACCGCATCATGCACCTGCGCCAGCCGCAGGTGGCCGCGGGCGTCGAGGATTCGTCGTTCTCGTTTCCGGAAGTGGCCCAATACCGATCGGTGGCGAAGACGGTGGACCAGTTCGTCGAATTCGGCGACTGGACGTTCAACGTCCTCGGACGCGGCGAGCCGCATCGCGCGACGGGCGGGCTCGTCACCGCGAATTTCTTGCCGATGCTCGGCGCGCAGCCGCTGCTCGGACGGATGCTGGTGCCAGCGGACGAAGCCAAAGGCGCGCCGCCGGTGGCGGTCCTTACCTACGCGTACTGGCAGCGCATGTTCGGATCGGATGCCGCCGTGGTCGGACAGACGCTGGATTTGACGGTCAAGCAGGCGCTGATCGTCGGCGTCCTGAAGCCCGGCTCGCACTACGCCACGCAGCGCAAGCAGGACTTCTACGCGAACTACGCGGCCAACGACCACTACATGAGCTCGTCGATGCAGAACGAGTGGCCGCATCGGATGACGACCGTATACGCGCGCCTGGCGCCGGGCGCCACGCCCGCGAGCGCGCAGGCGCAGCTGCGGCAGATTTCGGCGTCGCTCCATCAGGACCATCCGGAGGCCTATCCGAAATCGCGCGGGTTCGACATCCTGGTCACTCCCTGGAAGGACGAGCTCACGGCGAAGGCGAAGCCGACCTTGATCATCCTGCTCGTCACCGCGATCTTCGTCCTCGTCATCGCCTGCGCCAACGTGGCGAACCTCACGCTGACGCGGCTCGTGCAGCGCGAGCGCGAGATGGGCATCCGCGCGGCGCTCGGCGCGCCGGCGACGATGCTCAGGCAGCAACTGCTCGCCGAGAACCTCGTCCTCTCGGTGCTCGGCGGCACCCTCGGCCTCGCGCTCGCGGTGTCGGGGCTCGACCTGCTGATCGCCTACACCTCGCGCTTCACGAGCCGCACCGGCGAGATCGCGCTCGATGCGCGTGTGCTCGGGTTCACGCTCCTCGTCTCCACCGCGATGGCGATGCTCTTCGCGTGGGCGCCGCGGCTCACGTTCATGAACGATCCGGTCCGCGCGATGTCGGCTGGCGGCGGACGCACGACCGGCGCACGCGGCCGGCGCCGCGCGCAGCGCGCGCTCGTCGTCAGCCAGCTGGCGGCGTCGTTCATGCTCTTGATCGGCGCCGGGCTCCTGACGCGCAGCCTGCTGCGGCTGTACGCCGTCGATCCCGGCTTCGATCTGGGACACGTGCTCAGCCTCCAGGCTCCGGCCAATTTTCAGCAGGCCAACCCGGGCGTGAACGCGCAGCGCGCGGCACAGTTCGGCCGCGACGTCGTCGAGCGCGTCAAGGCGGAAGCTTCCGTCAGGAACGCGGCGATGGCGTCGGCCGCGCCGCTCGCGGGATCGTTCCCGCAGCAGCGTGAATTCCGGATCGACGGCGCCGACGTGGACGCGGTCAGCTCGGGTCCTCGCACCGTCACGCGCATCGTCAGCAGCTCGTACTTCGAGACGATCGGCACGCCGCTCAAGGCGGGGCGCACCTTCCAGACGACCGACACGCGGACATCTCCGCCGGTCGTGATCCTCAGCGAGTCGATGGCGAAGTACTACTTCAACACGGGCAATCCGATCGGTCGCCGGATCAGCTGGAAGCTCACCAACGGCATCACCGGTGCCGTGTCGTGGACCCCTGCGGCCGAAATCGTCGGCGTCGTCGCCGATTCGCGCGCCGACGGCGTCGACCAGCCGCCGATGCACACGATGTTTCAGCCCGACGCCCAGTCGTTTGCGCCTTCGACACTGCTCGTCAGGACGTCGAACGCGCCCGGCGGCCTGGCGCCGCGTGTGATCGAGACGATTCGACAGCTCGATCCGCAGCGGCCGATCGATCACGTCCAGACGCTCGAGGAAATCCGCGACGAGACGGTCGCCCCGCAGCGGCTCAACGCCACGCTCATCGGCCTGTTCGCGGCGCTCGCGCTCGCGATCGCGACGGTCGGCGTGGCCGGCGTGCTCGCGTTCTCCGTCAGCCAGCGGACCAACGAGCTCGGCATCCGCATGGCTCTGGGCGCCGAGCGGAGTACGATCCTGCGAATGATTCTCGGTGAAGGTGCTGCCATGGCGCTCGTCGGCCTCGTGGTCGGCGGCGTGGCGGCGATCCCGCTGTCGGCGCTGCTCAAGGGTCTGCTCTTCGGCGTCGAGCCCGCGGATCCGCCGACGATCGCCCTGTCGGCGGCCCTGCTCGTCGGTGTCGCCCTCTTCGCGTCGTGGATTCCCGCGCGGCGCGCCACGGTGGTCGATACGATCACCGCGCTGCGCAGCGACTGAACGTGCTGCTCGATCGCCGACGCGTCACCGAGGTCGAAGCCGATGCCACGTTGCTGGTTCGTTGTTCAGCCGGGATCAGGACAGCTATTCCAGCACCACCACCTCATGGTCGAGGGTCGACGCGATGTCGAATGTGGCTTTGCCGTCGGTGAACGCAATCGCTGTCTGACGGCAATCGTCGCTACTCGTCTGCCGAGGCGAATCCATCGGCTCGAAGTCGCGCGATGTCCTTCGTGGGCGCACTCCCAAAAAAGCGCGCGTACTCCCTGCTGAACTGGGACGCGCTCCGATAGCCGACACGGCGGCAGGTATCGCTGGCATTCATCCGCTGGAAAAGCATCAAGCGCCTCGCCTCGTGCAGTCGGAGGACCTTCTGGTACTGCAGCGGGCGCATCGAGGTCACCGCTTTGAAGCGCTGATGGAAGGACGACGCGCTCATGTGGACGGAGGCCCCCATCTCGTCGACGGTGACTGGCTGGTCGAAGTGAGAGCGTATCCACGACGCCGCTTCGGCGACCCGCTGCAGCCCCACACTTCGACTGTCCAATCTGAGCGACACGCTTGATTGACGTACGCTACAGACGAATCACGATCTCATCGACCACCAGTGGGCCGAGCAGATCAGCATCTTCCGGGTGGGCCATCAACTCGAGCCAACGCGAAACCTGCGCTGGCATCTGCAGGAAGGGCGCTCCGCCATCCCGAAGTCGATCAAGCCCGCCCGGATCGCCGAGAACTGTGATGTCTTCGAGTTCGAACTTTCGAGGGACGAGGTCGCCGCGATCGACGCGCTGAGGCCGAATGATGTCACAGGCCATCGATATCATCTCCGAATCGACAATCTGCAATCTCCAATCGGCCATTTCAACCTTTTCACCCACCCCCACCGTCTATATCCCGTGATATCTACCTGCGGTAGCGACCTGATGAAGCAACCATCGCCCGAACTACCCTCCCTGCCGCCGCACTGGTTCCAGATCCTGCTGTCGCTGGCGGATCGGGACCGGCACGGCCTCGGCATCATGAACGACGTCCTCGAGCGCACCGGCGGCCGCATGCGCCTGTGGCCGGCGATGCTGTACAGGAACCTCGGACGTCTCGTCGAGGCCGAGCTCGTGACGGAAGTCGACGCGCCCCGCGACGCGGAACCCGGAGGCGGCCGTCCACGGTTCTTCCGGATCACGCCGCTCGGCAAACGGGCGTGCGCGGCGGAAGCGCGGCGCCTGGCGGCTTTCGTCGACGCGGCCCGCCAGAAGCGGTTGATCAAGGCGTGACGATGCCGCGTGCGCCATTGGTCTATCGCGTGCTCCTTCGCCTCTGTTATCCGGCGGACGTCGTCGAACGCAACGGACGCGAGATTGAAGAGGCATTCGTGGCGTGCGTTGTCCGCGAACGCGCACGTCTGGGCCTCTTAGGTTCCGTCTACGCCTGGATTCCTGCGCTGGGCGACCTTTTCCTTACGGCGATCCTCACGCGGCTGGATGCCCGGCGGGCCCGCCGCATCGCTGCCCTCCACCATCTCGTTCGCGCCAATGGAGATGATCCGGTGTCGAGCCTCAGGCAGGACGTTCGCTACTCGTTCCGCATGATCGGTCGCGCTCCGCTGTCGAGCGCCATCGTCGTGCTGACGCTGGCGCTGGCGATCGGCGCCAACACGACGATCTTTGGCGTGGTCGACGCGGTGTTGCTGCGGCCGCTGCCCTATCGCGATCCGGCACGGCTGGTGATGCTCTACGAAGCGATCGGCAAAACACCGGCCGGGTTTTCCGCGCCCGACTACCGGGCCCTCGAGGAACGGGCTGCCGCCTTCGAATCCATCGCTGCCTTCCGGAACAAGGAATTCGAGTTGTCCGGCGTCGATCAGCCGGACCGTGTGATGGGCGCGGTGGTGTCCCCGTCACTCTTTCGAACGCTGGGTGTCGCACCCGCACTGGGACGCGACTTTCTTCCGGAAGACGATCGGGAACGGAGCGCGGTGGTCGTACTCTCACACTCGCTCTGGCGGCGGGCGTTCGCCGGCGATCCGAACGCCGTGGGGCGCACGCTGATGCTCGAGCGCGTTCCCTATACCGTCGTCGGCGTCATGCCGAACGGTTTCACCTTCCCGAATCGAGGACCGGTGATCAATCAGACGCCGGCGGACCTGTACGTGCCGATCGCCTTCTCGCAACGGGAACGTCAGGCCTTCGGCAGCATGTACAACAACAGCGTCGTCGCCCGGCTGAAGCCCGATGTCAGCGTGGCGCGAGCGGATAGCGATGTCCGGTCGATCGTGTCGAGATTCGTCGCGGAGATTTATCCCGCCGTCCTGCAACAGGCCGGATTCACGCTTTCGGCGTCCGCAACGCCTCTTCGCGAGGAAACGGTCGGACGGGTCAGCACGCTGCTGTTCATGATCTTCGCTGCAGGCATCGTCGTTCTGTTGATTGCGTCCGCCGACATCGCGAGCCTGATGCTCACGCGTGCCGCCGCACGCCAACGCGAGATGGCGGTCCGCGCGGCCCTCGGCGCCAGCAGGATGCGCCTGATCCGTCAGGCGCTGGTCGAATCGACGGTGCTGGCACTCTGCGGAGGAGCGGTCGGTCTGGGGCTCACCTCCTGGGCGGTATCGACGGTCGTTGCCCTGGCGCCGCCGACGATTCCTCGTCTGCAGGAGATCGGCATCGACTGGAGGGTCGCGGCATTCAGCATGGCCGTGTCGTTGCTCACGGCATTGATGTGCGGGGTGCTTCCGGCGCTGGAATTGTCGCGGCAGGATTCGAGCGAAACGCTGAAAGAAGGGGGCCGGAGCGGCAGCGACGGGAGACGGCAACGCCGCATCTTCGCATCCCTCGTCACCGCCCAGATCGCGCTTGCCGTGGTGCTTCTCGTGGCGGGGGGCCTGTTCGTGCGCAGTTTCGCGCGTTTGATCGCCGTCGATCCAGGATTCCGCGCCGAGAGCGTCCTCACGGTACCGACAAGCCTCCCGCTCAACGCCTACTCGCGCGGCAGCGATATTCGTGCTTTCTACTCGCGACTGCTCGAGCGCATCGAGGCTCTGCCTGGCGTCACGGCGGCCGGCGCATCGACTTTTCTGCCCATGTCGGTTCTCGAGCGGCGTGTGTTCATGATCGAAGCGCCGCCTGCCGCTTCTCAGGATCTGCCGCGGACCATCGCGCACGACTGGGTCGCCGGACGCTTCTTCGAAGCCTTCGGCATTCCTCTGAAGAGCGGCCGCTATCTCGTCCCTGAAGATGTATCGGCCGCCGAGCCGGTTGTGGTGATCAACGAAACGATGGCGAGGCGCTACTGGCCCGGGCAGGATCCGGTCGGTCAACGGATCGCATGGGGCATCCCGAATGACCGCGGACCCTGGATGCGGATCGTGGGCATCGTCGGCGACGTAAAACAGGGTGCGCTGAACACCGCGACCGTCCCTCAGAGCTACACGATGTGGGCGCAGACGAACGACGCCATGCTCACCGAAAACGTCCTCGGTCTGTTCCGTTCGCTGAAAGTTGTGGTCCGCACGGAGAACGATCCGACCGCGATCGCGACGGCGGTTCGAACCCATATCCGCGAGCTCGATCCTTCCCTTCCGCTCACCGCCGTGCAGACGATGGAAGAGGTGGTGCAGAAGTCGACGAGGCCGCAGCGGTTCAATACCGTGCTGATTGGATCGTTCGCGTCCATCGCGCTCCTGCTCGCGGCGCTCGGAATCGGCGGTGTCCTGGCCACGTCGGTCTCACGCCGGACTCAGGAAATCGGAATCCGGATGGCCCTCGGCGCGCAACGGCCCGACGTCGTGCGGATGATCCTCAGACAGGGGCTGACGATCGCAGCGGCGGGTCTGTTGCTCGGATTGTCCGCGTCGCTGCTCGTCACCCGCGTGATGTCGTCGCTGCTGTTCGAGATCGGCCCGCGCGATCCGATCACTTTTGCCACGGTAACGGTGCTTCTGGCTCTCGTCGCCCTCGTGGCGTGCTACCTGCCCGCCAGACACGCGACGCGGATCGAGCCGGTGGTGGCACTGCGGTACGAATAGCGTCGGGACGCGGGGCGCGGGGTGCGCTCCTGGATCCCGTGGCTTCCGCCTTTAGGCGGAAGACAACGCCCGCGGCGTCAAGGTAGAAGGCACAAGGTAGAAGGCCGTTACGCTCCCGCTCGACCGACAGATAAAGATGCCCTGTTCCCGGCAACGCGAGCATCCAGTACGTACCGAAGCCGGCCCGATTGATCACCTGGAACGCCACGTGCTCGCCGGGGGCGATCGCGAACAGCTGGGTCTTCCACATCAGCGTGTTGTGCGTGAACAACCGGTGGCAGCTGGCAGGAATCTCGCGCGTCACGGCGCCGTGAAGGAACAGGCGTCGGGCCTCTATGCCCAAGACGATGGCCGAGCGCGGCTTCATCACCATCGCCCATGATCCGTCCTAGCGCAGCTCGCCAACAGGAGGCAACGAAGGAATCTGTCATGGCTAATCCATTGGACTTCACCGGCAAGGTGGCCCTTGTCACTGGGGCTGCAGCGGGTATCGGGCTCGCGGCCGCACAGGCGTTCGCGGGAGGCGGACGCGGCCGTCGTACTGGCGGACGTCGATGAAAGTGCGGTGCGGGCCGAAGCGGAAACCCTCGTCGGGGCGGGTCACACGGCACTCGCCATCCGTTGCGATGTCAGTGATGACGCTGCCGTGGCGGCTATGGTGGACCGCACCGTCGCCGAGCTCGGACGACTCGACACCGCGTTCAACAACGCGGAGGTGATGGCTCGGATTACACCACTCCTCGATGCGCAAGAAGCGCGGCGCGATTTTTGGGACGAAGACATCGACACGCTGCGCCTCGTCGCGGATACGCCGCTGACAACCTGGTCGGCCATTCACGACGAAGCACTCTGATGTGCTCTGCTCCACTATCCGCGCAGTGATTTGAACCCCGCGCGCAGTTCTTCCGTAAAGATCGTCGGCTGCTCCCAAGCCGCAAAATGACCGCCCTTGGCGACTTTGTTGAAGTGAACGAGCTTGGGATACGCCTTTTCGGCCCAGCTCCGCGGGGCTGGATAGAGTTCGTCAGGGAAGACGCTCACGGCAACCGGGATGGAGACGCCTTTGACGTTGAAATACCCGTTGCCGAAATACTCCCAGTAGAGACGGGCACCAGAAAGCGCCGTGTTCGTCAACCAGGTGTGCGTGATGTTGTCGAGGATGTCGTCCCGTGTGAGATCGCCGTAGGGCTCCCCATCGAGAAAGAGTTTTGCGATGTGCCCGTAGCTGGCCACGTCGTGGTCGATCATCCAGGCGGCAAGGGCGACGGGTGAGTCCGCCGACCCGTACAGGGTTTGCGGGTGTGCGGCCATCATCAGTTGCGTCGGGACGTGCTGGTAAAGGAACGCCATCGGGTCGTATGCCCGCTGCTCCTCAGCCGAGAGACCGGCCGGGGGCGGCCCGCCGGACTGAAGCGCCTTGGCAACGTCAGAGGGCGCGGTACCGGGGAAGTTCACATGGATGCCGATCAACTCCGGAGGTGCCTGTTGAGCCATCAGGTTCGTGACGAACGCACCCCAATCACCTCCTTGCGCCGCGAATCGGCTGTACCCGAGGCGCTTCATCAGCTCCACCCACGCCCAGGTGCGGCCTCGCTCTCTCGTGACCCATTCGCGCTTTGAGTTCTTCATGTTCCACACTCGTACGGCGGTCCATCGCCTGGAAGGCCTTCGGTTGACCAAGACATGGGCTGGCAGCAACGACTTGGACCCAGCGATCGCAAGGCACCTTCAGGTCTTGATCGGCATGGGCCGCGGGCGCTTGCGCAAGTGCTCTGCGCGGGTTGCGAGTCGGACACGTCACAGGCCGATGCGGTCCAAGGGTCTCCGGTGAACTGAATCGCAGATCGCTGTGAAAAGGGGTCTTCATTTCGAGAGCGTGCCTGCCGATCCGACGGAGCTTCCGCGCAAAGACGGAAGATTTGACAGCTTGTGTGCCGTGGCCTTTTCACACTGTCCCAAACAGCACAGTCTCCTCGAGGCCCGTAGGTAAAAAGACCGCCGTGTTCGGACTGTGTTCAAGCTGTCGAGTCTGCCGAGCAGGCTGGTCGCAGACGATGCGGCGAGAGCGACGAAGGACGGGCGAGCACCGCCGGCGAAAGGATCAAGGACTCCGGCGACCGGCGTGAACAATGCTGTGCGGACGTGAAAGCCCTGAGGGGAAGCGGCCCGCTAAGTAAAGGGAGGGATTGTGATAGGACTGTGATACGTCAGGCCCCAAACCTCGACGAACATCGAGGTTTACGGACGCATCGGATGCTGCGTCCAGAAGTCTTCCGACCTCCCCTCGCAGACGCGCGAGCGCGTCGCGGTCGTGCAGGGGTCGCACGGCGACATCGATGTCGTCAGCCAGGCGTTCACGGGTGCTGACGCCGTGTTTTGCGATGGACGCGCGGCGTATGACGTGCGGGTCTGCAGCCTCGCGCCCGAGGTGAAAATCCGAGCACGTCATCTTGAAGGGACCTTGGCGACTCTCGTCGTTGAGCCGGGCTAACGCTGTAGAGCTGGTTGCGTGAGCTGCCAACTGACCGACCGAGTCGAGCAGGTCCAGTGCCGTGAGCGAGCCGCCGTGAGTCCCAACCGTTAGTCAGCGACTTGTCTCTTCCCGCCAGCGTTCATTTCTTCCGTGCCTGCGTCGTCGTGGAAGGCGTGCGATCGAGCAGTACGACTTCGTTCCCCTCGATCCGCAAAGGGACATCCGGCGGGGAATGGTGCCTGATGATCTCCAATAGCCGGCGGCCTTCGTCGCTCGACGGCTCGAGCATGAAGACGTCGTTGTGATCGTCGCGGCTCACCGGGACGAACGACGTGCGCACGATCTTCTTGCCTTGAATGACCGCGCGAACTGTTTCTGATATCGCTCTGAGACGTGTTGATCCCGTGATGCGCCCGACCGCGCGGCCGGCGGGTTCCCCGGAAACTGCGTGGCCGTCGCACCGTCGCGGTTGTGGTGCGAGACGACGACGATGTCGACCGACGGACGCAGGCGGCGGATGTCGCCCCGGACGCGGTCGACGTCGGCCGGATCGATGGTGAGGCCGTCGCGCGAACTGATCTTGGCCACACCCGGCTCGGTCTCGGTGGCGATCTGCTCGCTGTCCTGGTGCCACCGGGCGGTGTACTGCAGAAAGCCGACCCTGACGCCCTTGCGTTCCGCGATTGCCGGTCGGTGCGCTTCGGCAATGTTCTTTCCGCCGCCCGTGTGCGTGATGCCGTGAGCATCGAGGACGCGCAACGTCTCGAGAATGTTGGCGCGGTCGTAGGCGACGTTATTGGCGACGCCGACCGTCGTGATGTTCCACGCTTTCAGCGCCACGTGGCGACGACGAGCACGACGCTCTGCAGTCTCTTCATCGCGATTCCTCCTGAACCCGGATTAGCTTACTCTCAGGACTCGCCGGTCTGGTGCGCGCCCTCATCGAAATAATTCCGCGCCATTCGTCACCGGACGCCGGTCTACAATGAAATCGTCGTCAGCGTTGATCGCCGGGCGACGCGGAGATGCGATGTCGGAACTGCCGGATGCCGCACGCATGCTTGCGGCGGCGGAACAAGCTGCTGGCGCTGAGGACCTGGCGTCTGCCGATGAGCTGCTGAGAGGCGCCGCACGCATACAGGAAGCCGAACTGGGCCCGCTCCATCCGGATCTGGCCAATACGCTGAACAACCTCGCCATTGTCGCCGAGAAGACAGGACGGCTGGACGATGCCGAGACGTTGTATCGGCGTGCCGTGGCGATTGCCTCCGCCTCACTTCCGGTGGACCATCCGATGATCGCGGCCAGCCGACAGAACCTCGAAGACTTCTGCCGCGCGCGTGGCTTGCCGATCGATACACCTGGCGTCGCGACTCCTGCGGTGGTGGACGCGGCGGCGTCCGCCCCTGCGGGTACTGATGTCGCGGCTGCCGATTCCGCGCTCGCCATGGAGGCCACGCCGCCATCGTCCGAATCGCCGTGGCCCGTTCCTGGCCCGCGAACTCGGACGGCTTCTGCGCCACATCCCGCAGCTTCTCGTCGCGACTCGCGGTCGCTCGCGAGGGCGGCGATCGGCGTGGTAGTCGTCCTGGTGACGGCCACGGTCCTCGTGAGGCGACCGTGGTCGTCGCACGAAGCATCGACAGCCGCACCGACCGCGGAACGCACGACGCCGGCGCAAGCCGGCGCGGGCGCCCCGATCGAACAGGCGCGACCGCCGACAATCGAGAGCGGCGATCGAGGTGTCCCCGCCGGCAAGCCACCGGCTCCATCGCGCTCTTCGGGCGCCATCACCCTGACCACGGCGCAGCTGTGCCGGACCTTTTCCACGAGCGGCGACACCTGGCAATGCGATCCGGCAGTCGACCCGGTTTCGCCCGGACGGATCGTCCTCTACACACGTGTCAGGTCACCGCGTGATGCCGTGGTCGTGCATCGGTGGTATCGCGGAGACACCCTCCGGCAATCCGTGAAGCTGACGATTCGGGCCACCGGGACGGAGGGTTATCGCACTTACAGCCGGCAGACCGTGGACGCCGGAGCGGACTGGCGCGTGGAAGTCAGGAGCGCGGAAGGCACGCTGCTGCACGAGCGGCGCTTCGTCGTGCGATGAGAGCCGGACGCTTCCCGCGGCGAACGACGGCCGCTGCTGAGGGACGTAGCAGCCGCAAGTGCTTGCACGGGCGTCATCGCGCGCCAGGAATATACAGCTCCACTGGTGACGATCCATTGAGAGTAATCTAGCCTTCGATCGGCGGTACGCTTACGTAATGCGACCCCTTCGGTATTCCATCAACGTCACATTGGACGGGTGCTGCGATCATCGTGCAATGTTCGCGGACGAAGACTTACATCGTCACGCGGTGGCGACAGGTCGGCGCACATCGATGACCGTGCCCGAAGGGAGAGAGCAGACGCGGAATCCGACGATCCGAGCGATCCGAGCTGCAGCGCGAGATCACCTAAGCGGTAGAGCGTGTCAGCATCGCTCACGGCTTCAGAATGGCGTACCGCCCATAGCTGGTTTGCTTCAGTGCAAAAGCTAGCCCGACCGTAAAGGTATGATCCTTAATCGAAAAAACGGGCGGCGTGCTCCCGTACTTGTATTTAAAGCTTACGCCGACCCATCTGACCGGGTTGTATTTGAATTCGGCGTCGACGAGATGCCGTGCCTTCTTCCCGAGCTCTAACGGGGCTTTGCCGCGCTCCTCAGTCACCGGATCAACCGGCGCGTGTGTTGGATCCTTGTGCGGCTCAGGGTGAGTCAAGACGCGCACGACATACGATGTCGTGAACACAAGTGAGTGTAACGATGCAGTTTCCGGCGCGTAACCTGTTCTGAACGTGGCGCCGCCGAGCCAACGCAGGTGCCAACCCTCGATGTTCATGCGGCTGTGAAACGAATTCACGATTTCGACCCCTCCGTGAAGCGTCATATGGGGAATCGTGAATCCAGGAGCGAGCACACCCAGTGAGCCTGCGGAGAGCCGGAACGGAACCGTCACGACGGGGCTAATTACAATATTTCGCTGGTCTCCACTTTTGTCGAATTCGACGCCTGGCACACGCACACTCATCAATGGCGTCTGGAATAGACCGCGAAATCCGCCACCACCGAGTTCACGCTGATAAACACCGTACGCGAGGAATGAACCTGGATCGAGAGTCGGCGACTCTTGTGTCTCTGCTTCGCCGTAGAGACCGAATCGTCCTATGTAGGAAGGGCTCCGTCCCGCGTCCCCGGTGACAACCGCTCGCATGTAACCGAGAAAGAGGCTGACATCGTACTGACCATCGCTGTCTTTGGTCTTCGTCAGCTTTCCATCGAACGAGATATCGGCATCGTCGGCCTTCGCTCCCGTGAATCCGCCCGCCGCTCCTGACGGTCCCTGCTTGAACTTTCCAGCCGATAATTGTCCAGAGGTTGTCAATCGCACTTCCAGTTCCGTGATCCCTGGAGGAGCCGGCTGGATTAACTGCAGGACAACCTGCACCGCATCTTCGCCTGAGGGACAGCGGCTTACGAGGGACGCGAACACGGCGTTCGAGCAGGTCACGATGGCGACGCGTTCGAGGGAGGTGTTCCGCGCGGTTGCGGCTGAGAACAGCACGACTTGCCATGCGTCGGCGCGCAACACCGTCGCTTCAGCGACCGGCGGCGAAAACGTCACAATCACCAAGCTGCGGTCGTTCGCTTCCAGTTGCGCCGACGCAATCATTGGCTGCGCCGAGGCCGCACGAGACAAGAGGACGAGCGCCGCGAGGGCGATCGCCCGTAACATGGCTGGTCTCCGGACCCTCATGTTGTTCTCTTCGGGGCGTGCTGGATGACATTCACCACGTCAATCAGGCGAGAATCGGTTGCGTTCGGAATTGTGTCCATGCCGACCGAGTAACCGGCCGTGTTGACACCATTGAAGACGCATAACTGGAACGGACCGCCGTGCACACCGAGATCCTGCAGTGTCCGGCCAAGATTGCCTGGCGCCGTATTGGCACAGGTGCAGGCAATCACAACTGCACGAGCGTTGCCTAGGAACGGTTGCGTCGCGCCAAGAGCCTTAAAGATCTCTTCCGTGGCCTTTGCGGATGTTTTCCTCTTCGCACCAGTGGTCGTCGTCGTCTTCTTCTTCTTCTTCTTCTTCTTCGCCATCGTAGGGCCTCGCGCCCTCAACGTGAACTCACCCATGTCGGCTCGCGGCCTCACAATGTTTCGTCCGCACTCGCCGGCACCGATGGAGTGAGGACCGGCGCGTCGGCGTCGCGGAACCTGCTTGACCGACCGCGTGGCAGCGGCAGTCTATCCGCCAGGCTCACGGTCCGACAAGCGAGATGGCGAACAGACAGCCTGCGAACGCGGTCCCGTTCGTGCGGCCCTTTTCACGGCGCCGATAGCCTAGGCTCGCGACTAGAGGCTGACTCGCGGTCGCGAGATGATACGAATTCGTCGTGATCATTAGCGTGTGTGGGGGGGACGGCACCGCCCACGGTTGGGGACGACAGCGCAGGGACGGCGATGTGGCGTTGCGGCTCACCCGCGATCGTTCGTCTCTCGATGGCCCGAAGTGAGAGGGAAGGGCGCCTTGTAATAACTGTGTGAGGTGGGCTCGAAACCGGTGACGAACACTGGCGTTTACGGAGTCACGTCGACGAGCATCTGGTAGCGGCAAGGTGGCATTGCCGACCCATGTCCGTCGATGAAGGGCTTGAGAGAACTTTGTACACTGCAGCGCGCACTGACGCGCTCGGCCGCAAATACGCTGTTTGGAGGTTACGAGCATACCCGGCGGTCACTCAGCACGAAGGGCGCCAGAATCCGCCAAGATTCAGAGCCTCGGGCTCGAGTGCCTCCGAAAGTCGACGCCTCTCAAGCCTTCAGCTTAGCTGGGCTAGGGCTCGAGGAGTACGACATCGAGCGACTGCTCAACCTGCTCAAAGGTCAATTGCGGCCTTGGCTCCGCAATGGCGGCAAATACGAGCACCTCGCCGCCTGGGCCGAGCGTCCACGATGGTCCAAACAACCGAACCGCGGCGTAGAATTTCAGGGCCTTACCCTCATCGACGCCGTCCGTCCTCATCGCCTCGTAGAACATTCTGTGAACATCCTTTGACGGGCGGGTGCGACGTTGACATGCGACGTCATGGAGGACCGAGGCACGACGATAGTCTCCAATGAACGGCGAGCCCGCGGTGGACCATAGCATTTCCGGGATGCTCGCACCATCGATGACGTCTCCCACATCAGCGTCCCACCGGACGCCTTGCGAATCGATAAACGCGAATGGCTCGAGCAGGCGCATTCTGCGGTCATCGCCCTCGTGACGAAGCCATTCAGCTCTGACCTCACCTTCGAAATGCAAAGCGCCTCCCGTTCTACCGCCTCGATGTCGCGCCTCCGCCCGTGTCGTCACCGGGCCTCCAGCGACTGTCAAGGCCGGTAGCCGGCGACAAACACGCACTGATCAACCGCATCTACTACTTAAGCTCCTTTCTGGAATCACACATCCCAGGGAGCCTAACAACCATGGCCCGCGCCGTCAGCGCCTACATAGTTTCTCGAACCAGCAACTCTCCGGTTAACAGGCCGAACACACGGCATTCGCTGCACTTTGGCGGCGCTGCCGCTCGTTGCCGGTTCGTGGGTCAAGCCCCGAAAAATCGGGGCCGATTTCGGGTTCGCCTTGCGTCGCTCGTTGCCGCGTCTTGCCCGCCTTCGTTGTCGCGAAAGGGCAAGAAAGAGGCAACGTCAAGAATCGCGACTGCCCAAGCCCGGTCGAGTATCGATCTTCAGTCCCTGTGGACGCTGGACTTCCGCTCCTCCAACCACCAGGATCTCGTCGAACTCCTCGAGACAGGCCTGAGGATGATGATCCCCTTGATCCAATTCGGCCTGAGTCACTGACCAGACGCCCGACGGGGTTTTGCCCAGGCCCCTCGCGGCCGAGAATGAAGTTCCGGAACCCACATCGGTTTAAGGCGAAGCTTCACTGCTGGGCAGGCGAAACGGAGCCAGAAGCCTTTCCTCATCGTCGTGCTCCGCTCACGACAAACATCGTCGAGACCCGTCGCGTGTAGTCGTACGCATACCAACGACCGTTTCCGGTGACGCTCACTTCCATCGCTTTGAGGAGTCCGGCCCGGTCCTCGGGCGCGAGCGTGTGAATGACCGTCGTTCGGCCAGACGCGAGATCGAGGCGTTCGATGCGGAGAGGGAAACGCGAGCCGCGTTGTACAAATACCGACCGGCCATCATCTGCCCAGGCCGCCACGGAGTCACTCACGCCTACGTTTGCGACAGCCTCCGGCGCCCCGCCGTTGAGCGGATACAGCTGCCAGACGTGGTTCGCACTCATGCCGATCACGGCACGTCCGTCCGGCTGCACGAGGCCCGCGACTACGCCATCCGGCGTGACTGGAACGAGCGCGCCGGTCTTGATGTTCTGGCGGTAACAGCGAGCGGCGCGGTGTGGTTCCGTGCCGCATACCAGCACGTTCTGACCGTCCGGGAACCACGACGCTCTCAGAATCCGCTCCAGAGGTCCGCGATTCAGGTGGACCGCGTCGCCGGTGCCCGTAGGGTACAGCACGAGTTGGTTCGTCGCGGTGCTGGTCAGCACCCAGCCGCCATCGGGAGAGAGACCGAAGTTGTTGCCCTCGCCAAGCAGCACGGGTGGGGAGCCGTCAGCTTTGCGTAACATGACCGCTCCCTTGGCGTACTTCACGGTGGCGCCGTCGTCATCGAACGCCAGCCAGCGGCCATCGCGCGAGAGTGTCGAACGCAGCGAGTTGTCGAGCCATGAAAACTCTCGCTCGGTTTCCTGATCCGCCAGGAGAGCCCTGATGCCGGTCCGGAACTCATCACGTACGGCGAGCCAGCGGCCAGTCCGCGACACGTCGTGAACAATGAGGCCGCCAGGGCTTTCCATCGCGACCTGAGGCTGAGGTCCATCCGACACGCCGACCACGCGAATCTGGTAATGCCACCAAGGCTGACCGTCCGGCACCTCCACCAGATGAGCGCCGGAAAAAAGTACGGCAGCACCGTCAGGTTTCCACGCCAGGCCCTCAATGCCATTGAAGAGTCCACTGAGGGTGATGACATTGCGCTCATGATCGACGACCTTGAGCAACCCGGTGTCGTCGAAGCGGTAATTGGGGTGCTCAAAAAAGGCGACCCGTCGGCCATCAGGGGAAACGCGCAAGTCACTGAGATAGGCGGCGGCCTCATAGAGCACCGTGCCGATTGGAAACTCCAGACGATCCTTGGTTTCAAGATCGCGAATGATCGCTAACGTCGTTCCATCAGGCGACCAATCAGCTTCCCTTACGCCCTGCATGATTGGCCGCGGCGATCCGCCAACCGGCATTCGCGCCAGCGTGCCCGCAAACAGCCGGTGCTGGAGGTACTCCGCGCCGGTGAGTACCGCCAGCTCGCCCGTTGACGAAACCGCAAGCAGATGCGTGCCTGGCGGGCCGATCGGTTGCGCCTGGTTGGTGTCGGGTCGGAGCACGAAGAGTGAGGGTACGGCGCCGTCCGTGGCCGAGCTGTAAATGATCGTGCCGCCGTCCGGCGCGAATCGCGCGTTGAAGATGGCCTGGGGCTCAAACGAGCGCAGGCTGAATGAGGGCGAGGCCGCCGGCGCCGGTCCGAGCAGTCGACGGTCGAGAAGAACGCCGCCGGCAAGTGCGCCGAGCACGACCGCGGTCGCCATGAGCGTCCGGACCCAGCGGCGTGAGGACACCGGCGGCGCCGGCATCGAAACCGACGTGGATCCTGACGCTGTTTCGAGCGCGAACGCCACATCGCGTGCCATCTGAAAGCGCTCGACCGGATTCTTCTCCAGACAGTGCCGCACGATTCGCTCGAGCATCGGCGGAACGTC
>JBKPAI010000167.1:0-23262 GCA_046726355.1 Acidobacteriota bacterium
CGTGCTGGGACTCACCGCCGCGCTCTCGATCGCCGGACCAGCGTGGCGCGCCGTCCGCATCGATCCGGCGGTCGCACTCCGCAGCCAGTGAATGAGCGGTGAGCTAGCTCACAGGTCATGGCTCATAGCCGGCGGCTACGAAGTCGCACAACCAAGCTGAGCCGCAATTTCCGTTTACTTTACCGGTAAAACTCGTCTGCTTGGACGGTAGCGCGGAGCGCAGCGCGCTGCTCACGTCGCGGCAGCTCGAAATGATTCCAGTGGTGCTGAATTCCGATGCCAGCTACCCGGCAGGGTTCCGCGATGGTCCGGGGCTGTTGATCCAGCCGCGGCTGGGTGTGAGCTTCGATCCGTTCGGCGACGGGCGGACCGCGCTGCGAGCGGCCGCCGGAGTGTTCCACGACACGTATCTGTTCAGCGTCAACTCATGGAACACCGTGACGAACCCGCCGGTGCAGTTCACGCCGACGATCTACTACGAGAACATGGACCGGCTGCCATCGCTGGCGAATGCCGGCGCGCTCCGTCCGAACAGCGTGTTCTGATGGGAGCGCGACGCGAAGACGCCGGTGGCGTACACCTTTACCGTCGGCGCGCAGCGCGAGATCGGGTTCGGCACCGTCGTCGATGCCGCTTACGTCGGCACCCGCAGCCGGCATCTGGAGCGGAGCAGGAACATCAATCTGGTGCCGTACGGCGCGCGGTTCCAGCCCGGGAACATCGATCCGACGACCGGGTCGGCGCTGGCCGCGGATTTCTATCGTCCCTTCCCCGGCCTGTCGTCGGTCACCGTCTTTCAGAACGTCGGCTACTCGAACTACGACGCGCTGCAGCTGTCGGCGAACCGGCGGTTCACGGCCGGCCTGCAGTTCGGTCTCGCCTACACCTGGTCGCGGACGGAGGACGTGGGCAACGTGCCGAATTATCAACCGCTGTACGACTGGACGTATGGGCCGGCGGGCGATCACCAGCCGCACGTGCTGGTGATCAACTACACCTGGGACGTGCCGCGCGCCAGCCGCGTGTGGAACACCCCGGTGGTGCTGCTCGACGGCTGGCAGCTGGCCGGCGTCACGGCCTTCGCCAGCGGCTACCCGGAGAAGCGGATGTGTCCATCCGGCCGGGGTGGTTCCACCATCCGGCGGAGGACGATCGGGTGAAGACGGTTGATCAGCTGGTCGATTTGTACTTTGCCTCGGTCGGCCGGAATTCGAAGCTGCTCCTGAATGTGCCGCCGGCGCGCGACGGTCTGCTGCACGAGACCGACGTGTCGCGGCTCGCCGGCCTGCACGAGCGCTTGACCGCACTGTTTCGCGAGGATCTGGCCGCCGGCCGCCGCCCGGTCTGGCGTCGCGCTGACGAGCGGCGCGCCACCGCTGAAATCGATCTCGGGCGCGCGGTCGCGGTCGGCCTGGCCGACCTTCGCGAGGAGATCGCCGGCGGTCAGGCCGTGGCGCAGTACTCGATCGAGGGCTTCGACGAGGCGCAGTGGCGACGGCTCGCGCGCGGGACGACCATCGGTAACCGCAAACTCGATCGCTTTGCGCCGGTGCCGGTCCGACGTGTCCGCGTCGTCATCGAGCACGCCGTGGCACCGCCGCAGCCTCTGCAGGTCGGACTCTATTCATGAACGCGGTCGGCCGGCTCGCGACATTCGTGTAGAACGGCTCGGCGGCCGTTTGCCGCAAGTCACGAACACCCAAGCTATACTGAATTGCAGATCGTCACAGCGGTTAAAGGAGCTGAGAATGCGGCGATTGCTCGTGCCGGCGCTTGTCCTGCCCTTTGCGGCCCTGACGGTCACGCCGTTTTCGACGATTCGTGCTGCCGCGTCCGCTCCGACCTTCAACAAAGACGTGCTCCCGATTCTGCAGCGGAATTGTCAGGTGTGTCACCGTCCGGGCGCGATCGGGCCGATGCCGCTGCTCACCTACGAGGAGGCGCGGCCCTACGCGCGGGCGATCGCAAAGGCTGTCGTCTCCAGATCCATGCCGCCGTGGTTCGCCGACCCGGCCGTTGGACACTTCAAGAACGCCAGGATTCTCAACAACACCGAGGTTGCGACCATTGCCGCCTGGGCGGACAGCGGCGCGATGGAAGGCAGGGCTGATGACAAGCCGTCGCCAGTCGAGTTCGGCGACGGATGGACCATTGGCCAGCCGGACATCGTGGTGACGATGCCGAAAGACATCGAGATTCCTGCGAGCGGCGTGATCGACCAGCAGAACGTGCTCGTCCGCGCGCACTTCGAAAAGGACATGTGGGTGAAAGCGGCCGAGGTGAGGCCAGGCAATCCGCGCGTCGTCCATCACATGAAGGCGTGGATCCGGCCGCCGGATTCGCCCTGGATGAAAGACGCGCCCGAAGGCGTTATGTACAGCCCTCCGCGCGGCGCGGCCGGCTTCGATGGCATCGGACCGCAGACGCCGCTGTCTACAACCGGGTATCGACCGGTGCAGGACATCCTGGCCAAATACAACCCGGGCGTTGACGGGCAGGAGTTCACAACCGGCAACGCCGCCAAGTTCATTGCCGCCGGCTCGGACATCGTGTTCGAGGTCCATTACACGGCCGGCGGCAAGCCGGAGACGGATCGCAGTTCGGTGGGACTGAAGCTGGCCGATGGTCCGCCGCTGCACCGCCATCTCACGACGACGGCAATCAGCGCCCGCGGCTTCGAAATCCCGGCCGGCGATCCGAACTACGAGATCAGTGCCGAGACCGTCGTCAACGAGCCGGCGAAGCTCGTTTGGGTCCAGCCGCATATGCACTATCGCGGCAAGGATTACGAACTGAAGGTCGTGTATCCATCGGGCGAAGAACTGACCGTGCTGAGAGTACCGAATTACCGCTTCGACTGGCAGGTCGGGTACGAGCTCGCGCAGCCGCTGGATCTGCCGAAAGGAACGAAGCTGCGGACGGTCTCCCATTACGACAATTCGCCGGCCAACAGGAACAATCCGGATCCGACGAAAAATATCCGATATGGGGCCCAGAGCTGGGACGAGATGAACGTGAGCTTCGTCGGGATTCTGATCGACGCGAAGGCGAATCCAGCCCGAACGTTCGGCCGCCGTCCTGTCCCGTCGATGCCCGAGTAAGCGCGTGAGGGAGGAGGACGATTCAGTACCTCCTCCACGGCCATCCAGACGACCAACGTCGAAACCGACGAGCGCGGCTACATCTACATCGTCGATCGCGCGAATACCGGCCTCCACATTCTCGAGCTCACCGGCGAGCCGCGGCCGATTGCCGGCCTGCGCTGAGAACTGCGTTCACATCGGGCGCAGGGCAGTACGCCTGCTGGTAGTAGACATCACGTGCAGCTAGGTTTCAGCTCCCGACGAACGGCGCCGGGGCGCTGGCCGTCCGCCGGGCCCGGGAGGAGCTCTGATGAAATTGTTGACGCGTGTGTTCCTGGCAGCGCTCGTCACGTCCTTCGCGGCGACGGCGCTTGCACAGTCGCCCAACACGGCCGCCATCGTCGTTGTTGTCGTGGACCAGACCGGCGGCGTGGTCGGCGGCGCGACGGTCACCCTCGCCAACAACGCAACCGGTGCCACGCGCGAGGTGACATCGGGCTCGGACGGCTCGGCGACCCTGGCGGCGCTTTCGCTCACAGGCAGCCACCAGATCACCGTCAGCAAACCCGGGTTTACGACCGAGGAGGTGACCGACGTGACGCTCCGCGCGGGCGAGACCGCGACGGTGAGAGTCACGCTCCGCGCGACCGGCGGCACGACCGACGTCGTGGTCTACGGGACGACTCAAGGCGTGCGCGCGGACGCGCAGATCGGCCATCCCCTCGACGGCCCGCTCATCGACGAGACGCCGATTCTTGGCCGGAAGGTCACCACGCTCCCGTTGTTCAATTCGGCGTTCAGGCAGGGAAAGGGCACCGGCGATCTGTTCGTCAACGCGACGTACTTCGTCACCGCCAGCGGCAGCCGGCGCACGACCACCTTCATGCTCGACGGCGCGAACAACGACGAGGCCTGGGGCCGTCAGACGATGCTGGCGACCGTCCCTGTCGGCGCCATCGAAGAAATCTCGGTGCTCTCGAACGCCTTTTCCGCCGAGTTCGGCTGGACCTCGGGTCCGGCGCTGAACATCGTCACCAAGACCGGCACCAATCTACTGAAGGGCGAAGGCCTGTTTATGAGCCGTCCCGGCGGAATGCAGGCGAAGGCGTTCTCGACCCACGACTTCTGCGCACCGTCCGTTTCGAGCTGCATCACGCCGGCGACGCTCACCGCCATCAATCCTGCCGACGTTCCCGATGCCTTGAGCCAGTTCTCGGGATCCGTCGGCGCGCCTTTCGTCAGGGACCGGACCTTCTTCTTCATCACCGCCGATTACACGCGGCAGGACCGCACCACCTTTCTTTCGAACGCGCTGCCGGCATTCGTGCTGCCGCCGGACGGCAGCCTCAGCTACGTGGGCCATTACCGACAGGAGCTCGTCAATGCCAGGGTGGACCACAAGCTCGCGCCCGGGCAGACCTTGATGGTCAGAGGAAACGTCGACCGCTTCTACGACACGAATCCCAACGACGCCGTCGGCGGGACGAATGCACCAAGCGTCGCGCGCAAGTACTCGCGGCGATCGTGGACCACACAGGTCAATCACACAGCGGTCGTCGCGCCCAACCTGCTGAACGAGGCGCGAATCGCGTACCTGAACGGCGACCCGATCACGCTCTGGGAATCGCAGGCGCTCTCGACGACGTACACGCGCACAGGATCGGTGCCGTTCACGATCGGCGAGTCGCGGTCGGCCGATCTGTTTGGCCATCAGGCGCAGCTCTCGGACACCCTGTCGTGGTCGCGCGGGAGGCATTACCTCCGCTTCGGCGGCAGTCTCACCCGCCACACGTCCGGCGGTACCGGCAGCGAGCCGGGCACCGCCGTTCTCGGAACATTCACGTTCCTCAGCACCACGACGAGGCCGTACGATCAGTTGACGCTGGCCGACGTGCAGCAGTATTCGCAGCCGATCAGCTACGGCATCACGAGCTACGAGTTGAAGCAGTGGCTGTCGGCCGTCTTCGTGCAGGACAGCTTCCGCGCAGCTGACGACCTCACGCTCGACGTCGGTCTGCGCTACGACCGTCAGACCCTGACCGACGCGAGGGCGAACTTCGCACCGCGGGTCGGAGTCGGGTGGCATCCCAACCGCGATGCGCGGCTGGCGGTTCGCGGCGGCTACGCCGTGTACTACACGCAGATTCGCGCGAACGCGCTGGCCGCGGCGTTGACCGGCGGGCTGGACGGCCTCGCCACCTACACCGCGACGCCCGGACAGCCGGGGTTCCCGACCTGCCTGACCGGATCGTGCCTGCCGCTCGCGTTCGATCCGCGGACTCTGCCGGCGGCGCAACTGCCTGCACGCAACATCACCGTGCGAGCGGGCCAGCGGGAGTTCTACCGGTCACAGTTCGCAGCCTACGGCCTGGACTTCGATCTCCTGCCGAACTATCCGGACGAGTTCCTGAACCCGCGCAGCCAGGTCGCGTCGCTCGGCGCCGAGCGCGAGATCGTACGAGGTCTGTTCGCCGGCGCCGACTACGTCCACCAGCACTGGTCCAATCTCGATCGCACCGTCGACCTGAATGCGCCGTCGCCGTTCGATCGCACCGCGCCGGGCCAGACAAGGAGCGTCGCCGCCGCCAATGCGACGCGCCCCAATGCGCCACTCAACGGAGGCGTCCGCTCGGTCAACGTGCTGATGAATCTCGGCGTTGCCGATTACGACGGGCTGCAGACCCAGGTGAGTTACCGCGGCAGCCGAAGGATCTACGCGGCGGTCAGTTACACCTTGTCCAAGGCGACGAACACCACCGAGCCGGACGGCAACGGCATTGCGCCCAACGACGCCACCATCGCGCGCCTCGGCGAGGAAGAGCGCGGGCCGAGTCTCCTCGATCAGCGTCACCGCGCGGTGATCACCTTCACCTGCCAGCTGCCGTACAGCCTCACGGCCGGCACCGTGACCCAGCTGGCGTCGGCGCGGCCGTTCAATGCCACGACCGGCCTCGACAACAACGGCGATGGGGCGAACAACGATCGGCCGGTGATCGATGGCGCCGTGGTCCGCAAGTCGGCGTTCCGCGGCACCGGCACGCAGGACGTTTCGGTGTTCATCGAGGGACGGCTCCCCGCCGCGCGCCGGACCATCCTGCTCAGGCTCGAGGGCTTCAACCTGTTCAACCACACCAACATCCTGGGGCGTGCGCAGACCGTCTACGGCGACACGGGGACGCCGAATCCGACCTTCGGTCAGGTTGCCAGCGTGGGCGCGGCCACGAGCGCCATCCCGTCGCTCGCGAATATCGACCCGCCGCGGATGTTCCAGTTCCAGGTACGTTACCTGTTCTGACGATGGCCGCGTGCGGTCTCGCGGCGGGCAAGCTTCGCGAGGTGCTGGACGCGACGCTGGCGCCCTGTCTGACCAGAGAGGAATTCAGGACGGAGCTGAAGGCTGCGCTCGAGCCATATGCGACCAAAGACGACGTCAGAGCCATGCGGGACGAGTTGCGTACGCATTTCGATGCCGTGTACGAGCGGTTCCGTGACGAATCCAAGTGGCTGTACGAGTGGGTGGAGGCCAATTCAGGCACTCTTGCCCGGCGGGTTGAAGTCATAGAGAAAAGGACACGGGGGCGTCTCGACTCGCTCGAGACGCGAGTGACGGCGCTCGAGACCAAACGCAGGCGCACGTAGGCGACGCGTTCACTGTGGCTCGCCCGGTCGTGCCTCAATTTTGAAATCCTGTTTCGATTCGGCACATCACGCTAAGCTCCGAATTTTCAGGTATTTCCGGTGCGCCACCGGAAACGGGTGTCCTGTTTTGGTCTGAGCCACGTCTCGGGGCATTCCCGTGCCTGTCTGATCCCACCCAAATCACTCGAAATACAAGCAGTCTAGTGTTTGCGCCAGGAACGGAGCCGCGCGGATCCGCTTTTGCTCTCGGCTGAGCACGAGTCTCTACTTTACCTTGGTGTCGCATAATGTCGTCTAAATTGCCGCAACTTTCAAAGTCCGTCCTGCAGCTCGTCGTCGTCGTCATCGTTCTCGCAACATCAGGGCTCGGCCTCAACGGCGCGAACCAGCATCGGGCCCATCTTTCCGACGATCTCGTCGCATTCGCCTCCCGCCACGCCACAACGCGGGCTCGCATCATCGTTCAGGCATCGGACGCCGAAGTCGATGCCCTTGCCGCCCGTCATCAGGTGCAAATCGTCCGGCGCCTCGCTGACGGCGCCGTCATCGCCGCCAATCCGGCGGAGTTGAACGACCTGGCCGCCGATGCCGCTATCGATCATCTGTCAGGCGATGTGCCGGTGCAGACATCGATGTCGGTATCGAATCTGTCAACCGCGGCCGACCAGGTGCGTGCCGGCAGCCCCGGCCTGCTTGGCCTGGCCGCCATTGCCGGCGTCACCGGGCAGGGCATTGGCGTCGCGGTGATCGACTCCGGCATCAGCGGCCACGCGGCGCTCTCGAAGAAAGTCGTGGCGAACGTCAGCCTGATCACCGGCGATTCGTCGACCGCCGACGCGTTCGGACACGGCACGCACGTCGCCGGCGCGATTGCCGGCAACGGCGGTGCGGCCGCGAGCGTGACGCCGCTCTACACCGGCGGCATCGCGCCCGGCGCGCAGTTGATCAACGTCCGCGTCCTCGGCGGCACCGGCATGGGCCTGACGAGCGACGTCATTGCCGGCATCGACTGGGCGGTCGCGAACCGTTCGAAATACAACATCCGCATCATCAACCTCTCGCTCGGACATCCGGTCTTCGAGCCGGCGGCCACCGACCCGCTGTGCGCGGCGGTGGCGCGGGCGGTGAACGCCGGTGTGATTGTCGTCGCCGCCGCCGGCAATTACGGCGTGGCCCCGAACGGCGCGCCAATTCTCGGCGGCATCACGTCGCCCGGAAACTCGCCGCTGGCACTGACGGTCGGCGCCGTCAACACCTGGGGGACGGTGGGCCGCTCGGACGATGCGGTGGCCACCTACAGCTCGCGCGGCCCGACGCGCTACGATCTCGCGGTCAAGCCGGACGTCGCCGCGCCGGGCAACAAGATCATCTCGCTCGAGGCCAACAAGTCCTACCTGCCGGCGGCCTACTCGTTCCTGCACAAGGCCGGCACGGGCACCAACGCGTACATGCAGTTGAGCGGTACGAGCATGGCCGCGCCGATGGTGAGCGGCGCTGCCGCCCTCCTGCTATCGGGCACGCCCGGGCTGACGCCGGCGCAGGTGAAGCTCGCGATTCAAAGCGGCGCCACGTACATGACCGACGGCGGGCTGATGGGCGCCGGCACGGGCAACGCCAACTTCTGGGCGTCGCGAAAGATTGCAGCCAGCGGTCTGACCGGATCGCTCCTGACCACGACCATCGGTGGGCTGGGGCTCACCTCGAGCGGCGCGTCCTTCTGGGATGCGGGCACGCTCAGCAACCGCCTGTATGCGGGCCTCGGCGTGCGACTGCTGTCGGTCGTGCAGGCGCCGCTCGTCTGGCTGACTCCGTCGCTGTTGAAGTACGGTGATCTCAACCTCGTCGGCCTGACCAACCCGCTCGCATCGATGCTCCCGGTCCGCCTTCAGTACGGCGACGTGTCGACCTGGACGAGCGACCAGCAGATTCTGTGGGGGACGACCATTTACAACCCGCAAGGACAGCAGATTCTGTGGGGCACGTCGGACACCACGCAGGGGACGCAGATTCTCTGGGGCACTTCGCTGGCCGCCGCCGATCCGCAGTGAGCTGATGATGGCCGATACCGCTTCGACAAAGAGCCGCGCCGGCCGTCCGGCACCGAAGGCGCTGCAATGCTACCTGCAGGCGCTGCTGGCAGCCGGCGCGATTGTGCTGGTGCATTCAGCCGCGGCGGTGGTACAGACGCCGCACACCGGCTGGCTGCTGCTCGCCGCGCTGGCGATGGTTGCCGGCTCGTTCAAGCTGAACTTCGCCTCGGTATCGGCGAGCATCTCCGTCGCCGACACGTTCTTCATCACGACGGCGGTGATGTTCGGGCCGGGGCCGGCAGCCGTGGCGGTTGCCTGCGACAGCCTGATCATCTCCTGCCGGCGGCGGGATCCGTGGACGCGCGTGGCGTTCAACACCGCCGCCCCGGCGTTGTCGCTGTGGGTCGCCGCCCAGGTCTGTTTTGCGCTCGCCGGCTCCCCGCCCCTCGCCGACGCCGGAGCGCCGGTCGTCACCTTCATCGGTCCGCTGCTCACGCTGGCGGTCATCTACTTTCTCCTCAATTCCGGCTTCACCGCCGTTGCGGTCGGCCTCGAATCGCGGCAGTCGCCGTGGCAGCTGTGGCGGCGTCACTTTCAGTGGCTGTGGATTGGATACATCGGCGCCGCCTCGGTGGCGTTCTGTCTGATGCTCCTCGTCCAGCAGGCGAGCCTCGCCGCCGTCCTCATGCTGCTGCCGCTGCTGGCGGTCTTCCATCTCACCCTGCGCTCGTCGTTCGGCCGGCTGGACGACGCGCACCGGCACCTGAGCGACATGGACCGCCTCTACCTGTCGACGGTCGAGACACTGGCGATGGCCATCGACGCCAAAGACGACGTGACGCATAGCCACGTGCGCCGTGTGCAGGCCTACTCGGTCGGCCTGGCGCGCGCGCTGGGCATCGACGACGAGACGACGCTGAAGGCAATCAAGGCCGCCGCGCTCCTGCACGATACCGGCAAGCTGGGTGTGCCCGAGCACATTTTGAACAAGCCAGGCCGGCTGACCGCCAGCGAGTTCGACAAGATGAAGCTGCACGTCGACATCGGCGCGGACATCCTGTCGCTCGTTCAGTTTCCGTATCCGGTCGTCCCCATCGTGCGGTGTCATCATGAAAACTGGAACGGCACCGGTTATCCGCGCGGCATCGCCGGCGAGGACATCCCCATTGGCGCGCGCATTCTCTCGGTGGTCGACTGCTTCGATGCGCTGACGTCGGACCGCCCCTACCGCCGGCGCCTCAGCGACGAAGCTGCCATCGAGATTCTGCGCGAACGCAGCGGAACAATGTACGACCCGCACGTCGTGGATAAATTCATCGCTGTGTACCGAGACATCGAGATCGACGCGGGTGACGGGGCGGCCGAGCACGAGGTGCTGCAGCGGATCAATCAGGCGCGCAACGAAACCGACGGCCGCGTTGAAACCAGCGACGTGTCGGCCGCGGCGCCGGGTGATCTCTTCGCGTTCGTCAGTCTTGCCCGGCTTGTGTCCGGCGAAGGCGGCGTTGCCGATGTGCTGGCACTGTCATCCCAGCTGGTCCGGGACATCGTGCCGGGCGCGAGCGGGGCCTGGTACATGCCGGCGGCAGGCGACCGTCTGGTTGTGGCCGATGCATTCGGGCAGGCCGCCCCCGCGCTCAAAGGGATTTCGGTTGAGACCGGTAATCGCCTGACCGGCTGGGTCGCGGCGAGCGGTCAGCCGATCGTGAGCTCGGATGCCGCGCTGGATCTGGGGGCGCGCGCCGAGTCGGTCACGCCGCCGCTTCGCACGTGCGCGAGCGTGCCGCTTACGTGCGGCTCTGCGATGGTAGCGGTGCTGACCCTGTACGCGGAATCGGCGGACACGCTCACCGGCGACCACGTCCGGCTCGTGCAGACGGTCGCCCCACATCTTGCCAGCGCTCTCCACGCCGCCACCCAGCGCGGCGCCATTGCAGCGAAATCGTCGCCGCCGGAGAAACCAGCGGCGAATCGTGAGCTGCGCCTGGTGTCGGCGCGATAAACGCATCTGCCGGCGCTATTTCCCGCAAAAGCTCTTCACGCCAGCATGGAGCGCGGCCACATTGGAAAACCCGAGCGCCGGGGCGGCTGCGCTGATTCCTCCGAACTGGTGGGCCAGCGCCGAGACAGTCTTGCCATGACAATTTGCACGGCCAGGCGTTCCAGCGTTGGGGATGGTCTCGCCGGTCAATGAAAACGTCATATTGAATGTCGGGGAGGAGGGGCCGTCGATGATGTCGGTTCCGATTCGCAACCAGTCCGGTTTCAAATTCGTGTTGCGAATCCAGGCCTGCAGGTCCGGCAGGAACGGCGTCCCGGGGGCGACGATCGGCCGGGGTGCCGACAAATAGAGGAAGTCGCCGCCAATCACCTCGACCTCCGGGCGCAGGAAATAGTGATCCGAGGGCAGCACGATCGGCGGATCGAAGGTGATGGTGAGCTGTACGAGTTCACCGGTGACTTGTCCCTCACCCCTGGTGACGTTATCAGGCGCCTTGTTGATGCCGGTCACCACAGTGTTCGAGACGGTGAAACCCGGACTGAGCAAATTGGCAGTGAAGGCCAGCGTTCCCAGGCTGCCGTCTCGCGTGGCGCTGTCGACTTCGACGTCCGCCGGCGAGTTCGTTCGCGTCGGTACGTTACCCGACGGGGGATCGAGCGAGTCTTCTGGGAAAACCCGGTACACTTCGATTTCGACATTGGTGATGCTCGCGAGCGGCGTTCCTGTCGGGATCAAGCCGACGAGTGTGGTCTGCCTGATGGCCGTCGTCTCGGGCAGGATGAAATCGTCAGCGGTCTCCGTTTCGAGCCTCGTCCCGCTCGCCGGCTGGGACAGCGATCCCAGTCGTCCATCTGCGCCGTTTGTGCTGAAGAAAAAAGAGTCCGCCCAGACGGGTGCCGTCAGCGCGACCGTCCCGGCCAGTGTCGCCGCTATCAGCTGTCGTCGAAATGTCATGGTCATCTCCTTGTATGGTCGCGTGCATGTTTCGAGTGCTTGTCCACGGGCACCCGACGGCTGCGCTGCCTGAGTCGCAACGCTTCCGCATTCACCTAATCTCCGGGCACGCTCGAATATTCCGGATGACCGGCCGGGCCGCGTCGTGTGGCCGACGCGATTCAAACCAATGCCTCATCTGGCTCCTGTTCTCGACCACGTCCATTCCCGAAGTACGCTCTCGCCAGCCGTGGACGCTGGTCGACAGAGTCCTTTGCTCATGAGTGCCCCGAAGGCGCCAGTGTGAGGTCCGGGCCGGATGGCGACCACTGACAACTTCCGCACAGAACCGTACGACGCCCGTACGGGCGGCAGTAAGATGGCCAGAATCATGAAAACTCGCGCTCCGGGGTCGTTTGGGGCGCAGCTCAAAGCGCTCCGGGAGGCGGCCGGCTACACCCAGGAAGAACTCGCGACGATCGCGGGCCTGTCCGTCCATGCGGTGAGCTCGCTGGAGCGCGGTGAACGGCGGCGGCCGCAGGTCGAGACCGTGCGGGCACTGTCCGCGGCTCTTGACCTGAGTGGTGCGACCCGCGACGCCTTCGTCGGGAGCGCGCGGGCGCCTGCTGGCAACACGGCGGTTGACGAACTGAGCGGAGTCTGGCTTCCTCTGGCGCTCACCGCGCTTATCGGCCGCGGATCCGACGAGGAGACGCTGCAGCACTGGCTTGCGGATCCTGCCGTACGCCTCATTACGCTCACCGGGCCAGGAGGAGTCGGGAAGACCCGTCTGGCGCTCGAAATTGCGCATGCGATCGCCATGGAGGGTGCGACCCGCGTCGTATTCGTGCCGTTGGCCGCGACGCGGAATCCTGCGTTCGTCGCATCGGCGATCGCCGAAGCGTTCGGTCTGTCAGATGTCACGGCGCCCGACCTGCCGAGCCGCGCCCGCGCCGTGTGCGACAAACGCGCCACGCTGCTGGTGCTCGACAATTTCGAGCAGGTATTGGATGCAGTGCCGCTGGTGGCGGACCTTCTCACGTCGGTCGCATCGCTCCGACTGCTGGTCACCAGTCGCGCCCCGCTCCATGTACGGGGGGAGCGGGAGTATGCCGTCGGACCTCTGGCGTTGGACGTGGAATCGGATGCGATGACATCCACCGATCCGGCAGCCTCTCCCGCCGTGCGCTTGTTCGTCGAACGGGTGCGGGATGTGCGACCTGACTTTCGTCTCACGTCCGCGAACGGCCCGGCTCTCGCGGCGATTTGTCGACGGCTCGATGCGTTGCCGCTCGCCCTCGAGCTCGCGGCCCCGTGGATGAAGGTGCTGACCGCCGAGGATCTTTTTCACCGACTGGGGCACGACGTTCTGCTCTCGCCCGCCGCCCCGCGCGATCTCCCGGAACGTCAACAGACGATGAACGCGACGGTCGCCTGGAGTTACCAACTCCTTGGCTCGACCGAGCAGCGCGCGTTCCGCCGTCTCAGCGCGTTGCCGGGTCGGTTTCCGATAGAGGCAGCCGCGGCGGTCCTCGCCGGTCGGGAGGGTTCGGCCAGCGGCGACGAAGCGCTCGGCGCGGTAGCCGGCTTAATCGACAAGAGCCTGCTCCTGCGAGCCGAGACGTCCGTGCGGACACGTCCGTTGTACCGGATGCTCGAAACCGTGGCCGCGTACGCGGCGCTCGAACTCACCGCGGCAGGTGAGCGCGACGATGCTCTCGAGGATCTGGCGCGTTATTGCATCACTGAGGCGGCGCAGGCAGCGGAGGGGCTGGTCGGACCGGCGCAGGTCGAATGGCTCGATCGCGTGCGTGATGATCTCGCGAATTATCGCGCCGCGCTGACATGGCTCATCGAGCGCGACCGCCCTGACGCGTCCTACGTCGCGTGGGGGCTGAAGTACTTCTGGCTGATCCGGGGCCATGCGGCCGAGGGCCTGCAGTGGTACGAACAGATTCTGACCTTGCCGGCTCTTCCTCCCGCGGCGGAGTCGAGAGCGCTCGCCGGCGCGGCGGTGCTGTGGTACACGCAAGGAGAACTCGAGCGCGCGCGCACCGGGCTCAACCGCGCGCTCGCGCTCGCCGACCGTGCCCGCGACATGGAAATCGTCGCGCAGGCCGAGTACCTGTCCGGGCACGTCGAACACGCCTTTGGCAACGTGAACGCGGCGCGCGACCGGTTTGCCCGCAGTGTCGAAGAATTCAGGGCCCAAGCCAACCCGTCAGGCACTGGGAACGCGTTGAGCGGGATGGCATCGATAGCCCTCGCGACTGGTGACGCCGGCGAAGCGGAACGCCTGCTCGACGAGGCGACGTCGGTGCTTCGACACGCCGGTCCGTGGTTCCTGACCTGGGCGCTGTATGTTCGCGCGATCCTAGCCGTGCGGCGCGGCAATCCCGATGAGGCGATCGCGGTCGTCCGGGAAAGCCTCACCCGCATCCGGGAGCTCCACGACAAGTTCGCCTTCGTGTACGCGTTGGTCCCTCTTGCCGCCGCGGCGGTAAGTAAGGGCGACGACGCATGGGCGGCGCGGATCCTGGGCGCGCGGGACGCCGTCACCGCACGCACCGGGGTCACGGTTGTCGACAAGGCGGTGCACGACCTCCGCGACCACGCGGAACGGGCCGTGCGTACCCGCCTTGGTCCCAATCGCTGGGCCAGGGCGTATGCGGCCGGCCGAAAAACCTCGATCGCTGCGTTGCTGAAGGACATCGATGCCGTTCTCCGGAGAGGAGCACCCGCCGACTGAGCGTCGGCGCACGCGGGTCCGGATAGACTACTGATCGTGCCCCCTCGACGGCGCCGGGCGCGCCGTCGAGCCGCTGCGTCATCTGAGCGAATCATCGGGATCGGTCGGCCTCGCTCCGCTAACCAGCGAACACATACCCGTTATGCGGCTGGAACGAGAATTTTGTCCTCGTTCCTTACCGAGCTGCATAACGGGCGCGCCGCGCCAGCGCGCCCGCCGGACGGCCCGCCTTCGCGCCGGAGGCGTTACGGCGTCCGCCGTAGCTTTAGCGGAGGCGGAAGCGGGGCATTCGGCGTCCCCGCGAGCGACGGCGCGGGGGGACCGCGGGGGCGAAGCCCCCCGGATCTAGTTACGTCAGATGCACTCTCGCGGGACCGATCCGAGCGGTCGCTGTTTCGTTCCGGGCGTTGACAGCATCGCGTCGAGGTGTCTCACACCATCTTCCCCGGAAAGGAGCCGGCATGTCATCGACCGTCCTGGACGCCATCGGCAATACACCGATCGCGGAGCTGCGCCACGTGGTTCCGCCGGGCTGCGCTCGAATCGTGGCGAAGTTGGAATGGGGCAATCCGACCGGGAGCATGAAGGATCGGATGGCTCGTGCGGTCATCGAGGCGGCCGAACGCGACGGACGCCTGCAGCCGGGTGGAACCGTCGTGGACGCCACGATGGGCACGACCGGCATTTCGCTGGCGCTGGTGTGCGCGGCCAAGGGATATCGGCTGCATATCGTGTTCTCCGACGCCTTCAGCGAGGAAAAGCGGAGGACCATGCAAGCCTTCGGGGCGATCGTCGAGGATGTGCCAAGCGACGTGGGGCGCATCAACGAAGCCCTCGTCAAGGAAATGCTGGCGAAGGCCCAGGCAGTCAGCGCACGGCCGATGCACTGGTGGTGTGATCAGTTGAACAACCGTGACGCCATCAACGGCTACCTCGGGATGGGCGAGGAGCTGTGGCGTCAAACCAGCGGGCGACTGGACGCGTTCGTGCATGCAGTCAGTACCGGCCACTCGCTGCACGGAATCGCGCGCGGCCTCCGTGAGCACAAGCCCGATCTGCACGTCGCCGCGGTGGAGCCGGCGGAGTCGGCAGTCCTGTCCGGCCAGCCGAGCGGATCACACAAGATTGAAGGCATCGGCATCGGCTTTGTCCCGCCGTTGTGGCAGCCCAAAGAAGTCAACGAGATCTTGACCGTGACGACCCAGGACGCCAAGGCGATGACGCGCCGCCTCGCGCTCGAGGAAGCCCTGTTCACCGGGGCATCGTCGGGAGCGAATGTGGTGGCCGCCATTCAGCTCGGCCAGCGTCTCGGGCCGGCCGCAACGGTCGCGACCGTCCTGGTGGATTCGGGATTGCGTTATCTCAGCACCGACGTGTTCCGCGCGCGCTGACCCACAGGGCGGCCGTGTGCCTTGCGGATCCTGACTTCACCTCGCGGCATGAGCTGAGAATCGGATTCGCCGAGACACGCTGCCAGGCCGGACAGCAAAATCCGGCCTGGCATATCTCAGCGACGATCATGCCGCCTCAAGACTCATGGGAATCGAGTTCCTGAACGTCACCAGCCGACTGAACGTCGGGTTGATCGACGCGGGTCGCGACGGTGACGATGATGACGATGGTCCGCGCGGTCACGGCCGCAAGGGGAAGGGGCATGGCGGACCCGGAAACCAGGAACGACGGGTCTACCGGATTACCAACACCGGCACGTCCCCGGTGGACACACATCTGCTCGTGATCGCCGGCGGTTTGTCCTTCCAGGTCGAGATGACGAACGCGAGCGGATGGACAAGCTCCGGTGATCCCTATCTTCGCGTGTTTCTGCCGAACGGCGTCCTCGCGCCGGGCCAGAGCACCGACGTGACCCTGCGCTTCAGACGGCCATGCGAAGTCACCGCCGGTGAGCTTCACGCTGACGCTGCTGTCCGGACAGGGCAATCCGTAGCCGCCGATCCCGGCCGGATCCGGTCCACGCGGCACGTCCCGGGCCCGAGACTTCGACGTCGGCGAGGTCTCGGGCCCTGGGCTCGCCGCGACGCGAGACGGTCGTCATCGTCGGCCGGAGCATCGCGCAACGGATGGTCGCGAGCGTCGATGCCATCAACCAGCGGCGGCTCGCCACAGGTGAAATGGCGCTCACGTCGTCAAGAGAGTACCGCCGGCCTCACATCACCACTCGCCGTTTTCGGACACCGATGGCATATGCTCTTGCCGATGGCTGTTGCCCGTAAAGGGAAATTTCCGGTCGCCGCACGTGCGTGGCAACTGTTGTTCGACTTCTTTGCATCGACGAGGCCGGAGCGTGACCGAACACTCGAGAGGCGCAATCTGACGGCCAATGATTCGCGCGCCCTGATGAGCCTCGAAGCCGACACCGGAAAGACGATGGGCGGGTTAGCCCGCGAGTGGTGCTGTGATGCGTCGAATGCCACGTGGGTCATCGATCGACTGGAACGCCTCGGTTTTGCCGAGCGGCGTCCGAGCCCGACCGACCGACGCGCGAAACTGGTCGTCCTCACGGCCAGGGGGGCCAAGGCGAAATCCGAAATCCTCGACGAGTTCCGTACACCTCCGGCTGCTTTCCTCGCGCTCGAGCGTGCTGACCTCGAAGCACTCGAGGTGATCCTTCAGAAGGTGCAGCAACCTCGTTACCGCGGCACGATCCGGCGAGAATCATCCAATAGGCGGAGCTGACGTCGGCATCAGAGACGTCCTGTGTAGAACTCATCACCCGCCACGATATGCGAGGCGTTCAGCGCGACGATCAGGGATGACTCGTCCTCCGCTTCGGCATTGCGAAGCCTGCCGCAATCAGCCAGACGAGCGCCGGGAATCGACCCGCTGGCAACAGCGGCGAGGCCGCCGGCAACACCATGCTGATCAGCGCCAGTTCGCAGATCGCGGCCACGACCAACCCGAACCACGCAATCCAGCGCGGCATCAGGCCGAACGCCAGTGACGGAACTGAGACGCCGGCAAGCAGCAGTCCCAGCGTCGCGGTGTGAGCGAAGCCTCCACTCGCAAAGGCGAGGAGCGACGCAACCCGCATCGCGCCGGTGTCTGTGGCGACACCGGGCTGTGACACGATCCATGACGCCAATCCGGAGAGGCCCAGGAAGACAGCCGCAGCGACACCGCCGAACAGTGCAATGTGCACACCGGCGACGTTGATCCTGAGGAACAACAAGCGGCTCACGATGACCACGCTGAAGAGGCCGAGCGGAATCGATGCGCTCATCTGCAGGAAGGAGACGACCCGGACCGCGTCGGGGAAGCGGGTGTAGTAGTCCTGCAGTTGCTCGATCGGGTTGTACGGGACCGGGTACGGCGCAAAGTCGGTCAGGAGAAAACTCGCCGCGACACTGGCGAGGAACAACACCACGAACACCATCGCCAGCGCGCTGAGCGGTGGCGAGCGATGGACGACGTCCTCGCGGGTGTCGATCGGATTGGCCATCACTCCTCCTTGGAGTCACGCGTCCCAGAACCTGAAGCACGCGAAGGTCGAGCGCAGCACGGCCTCACGATCCGGAGCCGTGCTCCGGGCACGCCAGGCGATGAAGCCGTCGGGACGAATCAGAACCGCTCCGTCTTGTTCCAGGTCATACGCAGTCGACCAGCGGCTCTCGATGTCGCGCAGGTTGCCGTCAGGTCCCGTACAGAAACACTGAGGCTGGAACGGTATTTCACCGGCCAGTCGACGTGCGGCATCACACCAGGGCTTGCCCGCCGATCCGGCGATTAGCACCCAGTGGCCGGCGAAAAGATCGATCGTTGAGACCCGCCTGCCTTCACGTTCGACGATGAGCTGTGGGGCGCGTGAGCCGGGTCGTCCGGATGGCGCACGCGGATCATCGAACGCACGCTGCGATGAGACCTGGTCGTCAGCAACAAAAGCGCCGCTCGGATACCGATACCCGAACATCACCGCGTAGTCGTCGATGATTGGCTCGGCAGGAGGCAGCTTCTTGCCGGGATCCTTGAACCAGGCCTGCAGGCGCGCGAGAGCCTGGGCCATCGTGTGACCGGCGACCGGCCTGCGCTCGGCGTCGTAGCTGTCGAGCAGACGGTCGCCGGCGCCATGTCGCAACACGGCCTCCAGTTTCCAGGCGAGGTTGTACGCGTCCTGGATGCCGGTGTTGCCGCCAAAGCCGCCGGTGGGCGGCATCACGTGGGCGCTGTCGCCGACGAGGAACGCTCGACCTTCACGGTAACGATCGGCAACCAGCGCCGCAGCCTCCCACGATCTCGCATCTACGATCTCGGCTTTCACATCAGGTCGGCCGGCGCCACGGCGAATCAGGTCCCTACAACGCGCGTCGGTAAAATCCTCGGCGCGCTCGCCCCGCTCCGGGACGTACTGCACCGCCATCAGCCAACGCCCTCCAGCACGTGGCACGAATGTCCCGTTGATATCGGTGACGAAGACCGATCGGATGGCCCGTCCGTCGAGTGTGGGCGTCAAGTCCGTCTCGAAAATCACGTTCATCCAGTGCTGGAGAACGCCCGGGCCGTGGCGCTTGATGCCGAGTGCATCGCGCACGGTCCCATGTGTGCCGTCCGCGGCCACGAGATAGGTGGCTCGAACGGTCTCTTCCTCGCCAGTCGCGCGATTTCGGATCCGACCGGTCACGCCGTCGCCGTCCCGCTCGAAGGTGACCAGTTCGGTGTTGAAGCGCACGTCAGCGCCGCGGCGTTCGGCGTGCGCCTTCAGAATCGGTTCAAGTTGATCCTGATCGCACACCCCTGCGGTCGTGGGGCTGATGTCACGGGTATCTGCCCACGGGATGCCCTGCCACGCGATCTCCGGGTCGACGAGATTCCTCATGCGGGCGAGGTGTGCGGACTGCTCGTCGATGGAGTCGCACGAGCGGATTTCGGATTCGATGCCGAGGCTCCGGAAAATTTCCATCGACCGCGGGGCGATGCCGCGGAATCTGTATTGCACCGACGTCTGTGCATGACGCTCCACAACGACACACGGAACCTGTCGGTCTGCCAGCAGCAGCGCCGTCGTGAGGCCGTTGAGGCTGCCGCCAACGATGAGGATCGACGTTTCAGTCACCGCGACCCCATCGGCTGCGGCTGCGGCAAGAGCTGCGTTGGTGATACCTTCCGTTGGTACACCAGGAGATCGAACCATTCAGCGACTGAGCCGCCGGCCATCCAGTAGGCGCCATCCTGTTCGGGCTCGTACGCCGGCCCGATAACCCTCGTCCTGGCCGGGTCAGTGAGCCAACGGGCGCCCGCAGAAGGCGTGCGGAGATCGACGATGAAGTCCTCCATCGGCGAGGCGACGCCGGCGAAGCCTGCTTCGACGAAGTCGGGTTGCGGTGGCGGAACGTCGTGCGCGGTGGGCGGAGCAAATCCGGCGTTCACCGCACCATGATCGAAAACGCAACCAACCGAGAGGTACTGGTTGCCGTAAGCCTGGCGCAATCGGCTGCCGGCGCTCGCCTGAGTTGCGGGTGGAAATGGCGGGTACGAGATTGTCAGGCCCGGCGCGTTTGCTGTGTGGACGTTTGCCGCCCAGTACACGACTTTGTGCCCCGTGTGTCGCTGCCACCAGACAAGGTTGTCCGCCATTCGCTGGTCGCGAAGGGCGACGGCATTTTGAGCGTGGTACTCGTAGAAACCGATGATCGCTCGTGCGTGCTGGAGTGCGAGCGCGTGTCCGTCGGCGTGCGGGAGCTCACTCACGAGCGCGTAGGCCTGGTGGGCGTGCTCGACGAGTGCCTGTTTGTCCTGAACGCCTCGATACCACTGTATGTGTTGAAAGACCGACCCGCGTGGATACATCAGGTCGTAGTGGCGCTTCAGCTCCTCCACCCGGTCGGGGGCCTGGCGGCGCACGTACTCGGCCACCGCGTCGTACGCCGGCGCGCGTACCGCCACGATGTCGACGCCGACGAATCTGACCGGATCGGTTCGGTGAGTCTGGTTGTACCGTCGCAGCCACTCGATGGTTGCGACGATCTCCGCGGCGCGCCACGGAATGCCGCCATCCGCCATGATCGCGCGAATGTCGCCGTGTCCGTTCACGATGGAGCGGTCGATTTCCAGACCCTTGGTCCAGTCCTCTTCAAGCGCCACGGTCCGGAACCCCAGTTCGCTCACGAGCAGTCGCACCATGCGATGTTTCAATGCGAACTGTTCGTGGGCGCCGTGGGTGGACTCTCCCAGGCCCACGATTTCAGCCGTAGCCGCCGCCGCGCGCAGCGGTTGCAGATCGTCGAACGGCGCGTCCGCATCAAGGCTCGCCAGCCGATGCGCATGCGTGCTGAGCCATTCGGTAGTAGACGCCATAACAGTCACGACCTCCTCGCGTCACCCGGCTGCAACAACGGTGCTTCCAGGACCGCCAATGTGACGATATACCGATTATTTGATGTCATTCAAAGTTCATCTGACATCAAGAATGTGAAGGCGGTGTGAATGCATCCAGCACGAGCGTTGCAGCGAATGCACCGTATGTGCGAGTGCCGCCGGAGAGTCGCGGTGCGGAGGAGCTCAGCTCAGGCTGCACGATCGTGGTTTCGTTGCTGGCGGCGCAACCGGACGGCGCGGGTGGGACGCGCCGCACGACGGTGTTGGCATGAACGCCTCGATCGACTCAATCGGGGTGTTCAGCATCCCTTGACGGACCTCAAGAGGAGTTGGTGGGATCCGCGTGCCGGTCTCGGGCGAGGCCAGATGGGATTACGAATCCGGGTCGTACCCGTACATTCGGCAGATTACCGACGGTCTCAGAACGTCAGCTTGAATCCCAGCTGCGCCTGGAACGGATCGAACGCCTGCCGCGGTCTGCCGAACCCGGTAGGGATGCCGGTTCCGGTGACGCCCTGCTGCGCGCTCTGGTTCCCTGATAGTTCCTCCGCGCCGGCCGCGGCGCCGGCCGCGCGACATTTAAAAACAAATCTGTCGCACGAAGAACGCGACCGACACCGCTATACTTTCCGGGATATCGGCTGTGTCACCCTCTATGTATCCACGAAGCGTCGAGAATCTGGTGAAGAGGCTGCTCGTGGGTGCAGCTGCCGGGTGGTTGGGTGGTGCGGCCCTGCTCGCACAATCCCAGCAGCGCCCGGCGACGCCGGCATCGGCCGCCGCCATTCCGGCGGCGGAATCGGCGACACAAACGGTGCAGCGGTACTGCGTCGGTTGCCATAACGATCGCGGGAAGGCGGGCGGGTTGTCGCTGGCGGAATTCGACGTCGCGCGCGCGACCGCGCATCCAGAGACCGCCGAGAAAATGATCCGCAAGCTGCGGGCGGCGATGATGCCGCCTGCCGGCGCGCGCCGTCCGGACGAAGCCACACTTCAGGATCTCCGTCGCGCGCTCGAAACGCGGATGGACCGGTGGGCGGCATCGAATCCCAATCCCGGCTGGCGTCCGTTCCAGCGGCTCACGCGTGCTGAATACGCCCAGGCGGTCAAGGATCTCCTCGACGTCGACGTCGACGTGACGGCCTATCTCCCGCCCGACACGATGAGCCAGGGTTTCGACAACATCGCCGATACGCAACGCTCGTCTCCCGCGCTGCCGCAGGGATATCTCCGCGCTGCCAGTCACATCAGCCGTCTGGCGGTCGGCGACCGTACTGCGGCGCCGACGACGGCGACCTATCGCGTGATCGCGACCGAAAATCAGATGCAGTACGTCGAAGGCACGCCGTTCGGATCGCGCGGCGGCACGGCGTTCGTGCACACGTTCCCGGCAGACGGCCTCTACCGCTTCCATGCAACGCTCGTGCGTACGGTCAGCGGCGAGCTGTTCGGAAACACCGCCGTCTACATGGCTGGCAGGAGCGAGCGGCTCGAGATCTCGGTGAACGGGGATCGAGTGGCGGTGCTCGAGGTCGAACAGGGGATGAGCGACGCGGGAGAAAAGGGGCTGACGCTCGAGACGCCGCCGATCGCCATCAAGGCGGGTCCGCAGCGGATCGCGGCCGCATTCGTGCCTCGATCCGTTGGTCCGGTGGACGACCTGCTCGCACCGATCGATCAGACGCTCATCGACACGCGCATCGGTACGGGATACGGCGTCACGATGGCGCCGCATCTTCAGGAGCTGTCGATTGCCGGGCCGATGAAGGTGACGGGCGTGTCGGACACGCCGAGTCGCCGGAAGATCTTCACGTGTAAACCGTCGTCAGCGAGCGAGGAGCGTGCGTGCGCAACCGACATTCTCCGGCGGCTCGCCACACAGGCCTACCGCGGTCCGGTACGTGATGACCTGAACGATCTGCTCTCGTTCTACGCGCAGGCGCGTGCCGATGGCGGCGACTTCGAAGAGGGCATTCGTTTCGGCGTCCAGGGCATCCTCGCCAACCCGCGATTCATGTTCCGCATGGAGCAGGCGCCGCCGGCCGGGAATGACGTGTACCGTTTGACGGACGTCGATCTCGCATCGCGCCTGTCATTCTTCCTGTGGGGCACGCTGCCGGATCGGGAGCTGATGAAAACGGCGAACGACGGCACGCTGAGGCATGCGGCGGTGCTCGAGCGGCAGGTCACGCGCATGCTCGCCGACTCGCGGTCGCGCGCGCTGGCCACCCGCTTCGCAGCTCAATGGCTGCGGCTGCAGGACGTAGACAAGGTCCGACCCGATGGCCTGCTCTTCCCGAACTGGGATGCCTCGCTGTCCGAGTCGTTCGTCCGCGAGACCGAGCTCTTCTTCGACAGCATCGTCCGTGAGAACCGCAGCGTGATGGATTTGATCACGGGCGACTACACGTTCGTGAACGAGCGGCTGGCGCGGCATTACGGCATTGCCAACGTCACCGGTCCGGAGTTCCGTCGCGTGTCGCTCGACGAGCCGCGCCG
>JBKPAI010000168.1:0-27564 GCA_046726355.1 Acidobacteriota bacterium
CCGCGACAGCATCGGCATCTTCTCAGTCGGATCCAATGGACACCTGACGTATGTTGGCGAAGAATGGACACGCGGAGACTATCCGCGCAGCTTCAGCTTCGACCCCACGGGGCGTTTCTTTTACTGCTGCAACCAGCGAGCCGACGTCGTCACAGTGTTCCGCGTGGATCGCGCCAGCGGCGGGCTGTTGTTCACCGGCCAACACTTCGCTGTGGGTAACCCATCGAGCATCGCGTTCGTCGACCTCGCAGAGTCGTGACGAGCTCTGAAGCGAGAACGGATTAATACTGAGGTCTCTCCCCTCGCGAAACCGCGTCAACGGGAGGTTTGTCATGAGCACGCAAGACTCGGGCGGCATCGACCTCGCCCGCAGCATCACACGACGACGATTCATCGGCACAACCGCTGCCGGCAGCGTGGCATTACTAGCCGGTGGACTCACATCGCTCTCGCAGCAGCCGGCTTCAGCCATCGGTGGCTTCGACTTCATCGAAGCCACGATCCCTCAGCTGCAAGCGGCCATGGCTTCCGGCCAGCTAACGAGCCGAGCCCTGACGCGCGATTACATTGCTCGCATCCAGGCGCTCAATCCGCTCCTCCATTCCGTGATCGAACTGAATCCGAATGCCATCGCCATCGCTGCCGCTCTCGACAACGAGCGCCGGTCGGGACGTGTTCGTGGCCCACTTCACGGGATTCCACTCCTCGTAAAGGACAACATCGCAACGAACGATCAAATGCAGACGACGGCAGGGTCGCTCGCTCTTTACGGCAGCCGTGTGCCTGGCGATGCCGTGATCGTCCGGCAGTTTCGCGACGCCGGCGCCGTGATACTGGGCAAGTCGAATCTCGGGGAATGGGCGAACTTCCGCGGCTTCGACAACGCCTACCCTCTGGCAGTCGGCTGGAGCGCGCGAGGCGGCGACACCATCAATGCGTACGACCTGAGTTACACATCGTGGGGATCCAGTTCCGGTTCGGCCAATGGTGCTGCCGCCAATCTGTGTGCGGCGGCGATCGGGACGGAAACAGATGGATCAATCACGGGACCGGCCGCGGTCGAGAACATCGTTGGCTTGAAGCCGACTCTGGGGCTTGTATCGCAGAACGGAATCATTCCAATTGCCCATGAGCAGGATACCGCCGGGCCGATGGCGCGGAGCGTCACCGATGTCGCGGTCCTTCTCGGCGTCCTGCAGTCGCCGTGGGGTGAGGTCATCGGACACCATTTGCCGGGAGACTACACGCAGTTCCTCCAACCTGGTTCTCTTAGGGGGGCCCGAATCGGACGCGACGTTCGTTTCTTCGACTACAGCTACTTTGGCAGCGGCATTCCGGGTGACGAAGAGGCGGTCGCGTTTGCGGAACACGCGCTCGATGTGATGGAAAGCCTCGGCGCTACGATTGTGGACACTGATACCGGTGACGTTTTCGCCTACACCGCCGACGAATTCACCGCGCTACTCTTTGAATTCAAAGCGCAAATCGCCGAGTACCTTGGAACGCTCACGCATACCGACATGCGAACGCTGGCTGACTTGATTGCTTTCAACCAGTCACATTGCCAGCAGGAGATGCCTTACTACGGTCAGGAGATCTTCGAGCTTGCGGAGACGACGAGCGGCTATCCCACCGACCCGACGTACGTGGCCGCGCGAACACACGCACGGAATGCGGCACGTTCTGGAATCGACGATGCGCTTGCGGCCGAGCATCTCGACGCGATTGTGGCGCCACATTTGACGAACTCGACCGGCCCGGCCGTCGCGGGTTATCCAAACCTGTCGCTTCCGGTAGGTATTCGCGACAACGGCAGGCCAGCAGGCATGCTGATGTACAGCACCTTCCTGCAAGAGCCAAAACTGATCGGGTTCGGCTATGCGCTGGAGCAGGCACTGAACGTCCGGCGACAGCCGCAATTCCTCGGCTCGCTGATTCCGGTGCCGAGTGCGGGACTCTGCTCTGGTCCGCAGCGGGGCACCGCGCATCTGCCACATGGCCGCATCTTCTAGACCGGGGGCTTCGCCCCGCCGGACCCCCCACCGCACGGCGCATCGTCCGCGCCGTGGGGACCCCGGCTCGCCGTCGCTCGCGGGGACCCCACAAACCCCGCTCCGCTCCGGCGGGCGCGCTCCGCGCGCCTACGCCGTGCTTGCACGGCAAACTTGACACGTTCGTACACATTCAGGCGGTGCAAGCACGGCTAGGAACGACCGAACCTGCTGTACGGGAGGAGCGAGGTTGGTGAACCATCAGACACGTCGACGTACGCGCGTGATCGACGTCTGCATTTTCGCGGGACTCCTGGCGGCCCCTGACATGGTGTCGGCGCAGACGACGATCGTTCGTCCAACCGAAATAGACGACGTCCTCGTGAATCCGGGCATGGGGATTGAGACTTTCCAACGCTTCCAGGGACAACCGCTGAACGAGGGCGTCCGCTGGTCCGAAGTGGGTCCTGAGGCCGCCGGCGCTGATGCGTCGGCCGCGCACGCCGATTTTCCTGCGTCGAGCGTCGCCTATCTGCGCTGGTTCTGGTCGCAGCTCGAGCCGCAGCGTGGAACGTATCGCTGGTCGATCATCGACGATGCGTTGGCCGAGGCACGGCGACACGGTCAGCGACTGGCCATTCGGATCATGCCGTACGACAACAAGAATTCGATGCCCGACTGGTATCTCAAGTCGGGTGCGAGACGAGCCAACGCTTCGACGGACAAGGACGGCGCGATCTGGTCGCCCGATGCGAACGATCCGCTCTATTTCAAGTACTGGAGCGCGCTCATTGTCGAAGCAGGGAAGCGCTACGACGGTCACCCGGACCTCAATCACGTGGATGTTTCCACTGTCGGCTACTGGGGAGAGGGGTGGGGACCGTACTTGCCCGAGTGGTCCGTTCAGCAGCAGTTGATCGATGTGTATTTCAAGGCGTTCCCGCGCACATTGCTGTTGATGAATTTCGATGCGTTGCCGGCGTTGCAATACGGCGTGAAGCTGGGCGGTGGTTGGCGGCTCGACTGCTGGGGTGACATGGGCGCACCGGGCCGCACCTTCGCTCACATGATCGATTTCTATCCGCAGCAGCTCGCGCGCGGCGGGCTTCAGGACGTCTGGCAGACCAGGCCTGTCGCGCTCGAAACCTGCTGGGTCCCCGAGCAATGGCACCAGTGGAACTTCCCGTTGAAGCCGATCCTCGACCAGGCGCTTCGCTGGCACGCGTCCACAATCAACATCAAGTCCAGTCGGATTCCCGCGGACTGGAAAATCGCATTCGATACGTTCCAGAAGCAGATTGGCTATCGCTTCGTGCTCAAGAAGATCGAGTACCCGTCGCATGTGACACGCGGGTCGATGGCTGCGGTGAACATGTGGTGGTTCAACGCCGGGATCGCGCCTGTTTATCGCAGCTACACACTCGCGCTCGCGATCGGCGATGCGGTCATACCACTGGACGCTGATATCCGGCGCTGGCTGCCAGGCGATGCCGTATACGAAAATACGATCGCCGTGCCTCGGGAGCTTGCGCCGGGGCGGTACCCGCTACGTGTCGCGATACTCGATCCGACCACGCAGCAGCCCGCCATTCAACTGGCCATTACAGGCAGGCAGCTTGATGGATGGTATCAGCTCGGGGAGATCGTCGTGTACTGAGATGTGAAGATCGCGCGGCGCCGCGGGTCGCGTGCCGGCTCGTCGAACCAGGTCGAGTTCTACCCCGATCTCGGCTTCGGCATGGTCGTTTTGGGCCACACCGAGAGCGGCACCGCAGCGATCGCCGCGCACGTGCGCGCCCTATTCGTGAACCATCGAGACCGCCACGTGCAATACTGCACCGATATCGCTTGTCGCAACCGGCCCGCCAGGGGGATTGGTGATGAATCGTCGTGCGTTCCTCGAAACGATCGCCGCCGCTGTCGTCGTACCGACGGTCGCCGGGCAAGACCGCGCGAACGAATGGGGCTCGCCCGTGTTCGACGTTCACTTCCATCTTCGTCCGCAGCCGGCCGCGAATCTCGCGCATCTCGACGGAGCGGGGGTCACAAAAGCAAATCTGCTCACGCGCGGGAACGTCCTTGACCAGGTGAAGGCGCTGCAGGCCGCGGCACCAGGCCGCTTCACCTGGTTCAACAGCTACGACGTCGCCCGGCCCGACGCCGAACAGGCGCTCACGCAGGCCGTCAAGAACGGAGCGCAGGGCTTCGGCGAGATGAAATTTCACGTCGCGGCCGGCGGTCCGGAGTTGCGCCGCATGTATGCACTGGCCGCCGACCTTCGCGTGCCGATCTTGATTCACTTCCAGGAAGTGGATCATTTCCCGAACGAAGGCACCTGGAGCACCGGCTTCGCGAACACCTTCGAGTCGGTTCTCAAGGCCTACCCGAAGACGACGTTCATCGGGCATGCAGATGCGTTCTGGGCCAACGTGAGCGCAGACTACCACGATGAAGCCGTCTATGCGAGCGGTCCCGTCAAGCGGGGCGGCGTCACGGACCGATGGCTACGCAACTACCCCAATCTCTTCGGGGATATGTCTGCGGTCTCCGCGAATACCGCACTGTCGCGCGATCCTGAGTTCACGGCCGATTTTCTGAAGCGTCATCAGGACAAGCTGCTCTTCGGCAGCGACTGCAGCTGCACCGACGGCCACGGCGCCGGGTACAACAACCCGGCGGCCCCACGAATGGCCGGCAAGTGTGTGGCCCGCGAGACGCTGGGTGTCTTGCGCCGGTCAGCCTCACCGGACGTTTTTCAGAAAATCGTCTGGGGCAACGTGCACAGGCTGCTGCGGATTCCGGCGTAGAACATGAACATCGAGGCTCTGGTACGAGACACGCGGCACGGCGTCCGCACGCTCGTCCGCGATTGGCGTTTCAGCGTCGCAGCGGTCGTGATCCTGACCCTGGGCATCGGCGCCAACACCGCCATCTTCAGCCTTGTCAACGCGGCGCTCTTCCGCCAGCAGCCGTCTGCGGACCCCGATCGTCTCGTCGACATCTATGGCGCTTGTTGTCGAAGGTGCGGCCGCCGGACCGGCCCCCGTTGCCGGGGGAATCTGGGCGGGACCGGGCTACTTCGACATGCTGCGCATTCCGATTCTGTACGGCCGGGCGATGGACGAACGGGATCGCCGCGACACGCCTCGTGTCGCTGTCATCAGCGAGACTCTGGCTCGGCAGTACTTCGGCACCGCCGCCAGCGCGGTTGGACGCCGGTTCCGGTTCGAACAGGACGCGAACACCTGGCTCGAGATCATTGGCGTGGCGGGCGACACCGGTACGGCCGACCTGCCGGGCGATCTCGTCGATCCGAGGCCGCAGTTGTTCTACAGATCGTTCACACAGTGGGATCTGCCGGCAGACACCGTCCTCGCACGGACCTCGCTGGACGCGCTCGGTCTCGTCGGTGCGATGCAGCGTGAGATGCGCGCGGTAAATGTCGGCTTGCCTGTCATCTCGGCGAAAACCATGGCGCAGTACCTCGACGAATCGCTGGTTGCCCCGAAGGCCGTGGCGACGTTTCTTGGTGGGCTGGGAGCGCTCGGTCTGTGCCTGGCTGGTCTCGGACTCTACGCCGTCGTCGCCTTTGCGGTGGCACGGCGATCGCGCGAGATCGGGATCCGGATGGCGCTCGGCGCGCGAAGCCGGCAGGTCGTATGGGCCGTCGTCGGGGAAGTTGCCATGCTCGTCGGTGTCGGTTCCGCGGTGGGCCTATTCCTGTCGGTGCTGGCCATCCTCGCGCTCCGGGCCGTCGCCGTACCGGCCCCGGGTATCTCGCTGTACCGCCCCACCGTCGATCCGGTGGCCCTGATTTCGATCGCCGGCTTTATCGCGTTAGTGGGTTTGGCGGCCGCCTCATTGCCCGCCCGGCGCGCGGCCAGCATCAATCCGATGACAGCGCTCCGGCGCGACTAACAGCAGACACGATCGACATGACGGACTGCGACGAGTTCCTTCGCCACCAGCTTCTGCGGGGTGCCTGACGCTGTTAATGTCAAAACCAATCCAGAAACGCGAACGCGTCTCGACATGAACCCTCAACTCGATCACATCTTCATCATGTGCGACGTCGACGCGCCAGAGGCGGCAGCCCTCGAGAAGATCGGCCTCGTCGAAGGGCCGGGCAACGTCCACCCGGGCCAGGGTACCGCCTGCAAGCGCTTCTTTTTTCCCATAGTGAGCGTGCCTTCACGGTCATCGCGACACAGATCGCCCTTCAGCGCGGCGCGTGTTCCGGCACTTGAACTTCCTCCGGTGGTCGGATGCCGACAAACCCTCGGTACAACGAGAGGTCGTAGGCGATCTTCAGAGCGCCGGCAATGAAGAACGGCATGTTGATCAGGGCCGGCTTGGCGAATAGAAGTCCAACAAAGGCGGGACTGACCGCCGCGCCGATTGTTCGAGCAACGCCGGTGACGCCGGCTGCCGCTGATCGTTCCTCGGGCGGTACGACGGCCATCACGTATGACTGCCGGGTGGGGACGTCCATCTGACTGATGCTGAACCGCAGCAACAGCATGAGAACCGCGAGCGGCAGCGTCGGCATCAGCGGGACCAGGATCAGCAGAATGTTCGACGGCAGGTGCGTGACGACCATCGTCCGGACCAAGCCAATCCGGGATGCCAGCCTGGATGCGGCCAGCGCTGAAATGCCGGCAAAGATGTTCGCCCAGAAGAAGATCGCCCCGAGTACTCCGGGATCCACGCCGAACCGCAGGTAGAACCAGTACGCGGCGAAGCCCTGGACGACGAAGCCGCCCCCGAACGAATCCAGTGCGAACAACGCCGAAAGCTTGGCCACGACGCCGGAAGACTGGTGGAGTCCGGACAGTCCGGCAAACGTTGCCCGGTGTGCTTTCTTCTCGGCAAACGCGATCGGTTCAGCCGCCCCGGAGAGAAGGGAAAACAAGACCGCCAGAATGCCGCCGAGCGCCGCGTACGCGATGACGACGAGCCGGTACGGAGTCACATCCGACGCGACCGCACCGTGAAACACGCGCGTCGCGGCGCCTGCCGCCAGCGCGCCGAGCGCGGTGGCCAAAGCTCCCGTCATCGTGTACCACGCAAACACATCGGTCCTGCTGCGATCGTTCACGACGTGCGAAAGCGCCGCCTGCTCGATCGACAGAAACGGCCCCACTTCGTGGCCGCTCGGACTGATCACCCCGACCGTTCCCGCCAGGAACAGAAGCCAGAGCCTGTTCGTCGAGGCGAACGCGAGGCCGGCGCCTGCCATCAGCACGGCACCGATGACCAGCGTGCGGCGCCGTCCGAACCTGTCCGCGCGAGTCGTCAGAAACAGCGAAACGAAGGTATCGCCGACGAGCGTCAGCGTCAGCAGCGTGCCTGTTTGCGCCGCGCTCAGCCCGATGCCGACGAGGTAGAACACCAGGACAACGGACAAGGAACCATACGCGAATAGCCGGATAAAGCGGGTCACGAACAGCAGGCGCGCGTCGCGGGTGAGAGGCCGGAGTCTCGTCGGTATGCGCAATGCAGTCCTCGCCGCAGGACGCTTCAGAACTAGACCGGGGGCTTCGCCCGCCGGACCCCCAACGCCGTCGCTCGCGCCCGTCGACCCTTCGGCAGGCTCAGGGTCGTCTCGAGCAGCGTTGAGGGGCAGGGACCGCTTTTGCTCTGCTTCCGCCTCCGCGAAAGCTACGGCGGACGCCTTGCCCGTTTTGCGGCTCGCTGAACGAGTACAAAATTCTCGTTTCGACCGCATAACGGGCCAACCCAGAGTGTGTGTCAGGCGGTGAGCGGCCGGCGAATCATGACAGAGAGATCCGCGAACCGGAACCGGAGAGGGAAACAGGCTACTCAGGCATCACTTGCTGGACACGTTGTGGCTCCCCCCAAGCCAGGCAGGATTTGTCGCCGTAGTCCCGTCCCGTGCGCGCGAGCCGATCGTGCGTCGGGCCTACTCACACACCTCGACCAACTTACCCGTCTGATCCCAGCGCGGCCATGGCGCCTGAACCACTTTGCCTTGCGAAACCTCGAGTTGAGCGATGACGGTGTGCTTGTGGACGCCGTCGACTCTGGGCCGACATCCGCGCGTCAACTGGACGGCTCTGAGCGAAGCAAGGATCACGAACTGAAACGCGCCGACGCCGGGCGGATGCTGTATTGTCACAACGATCCTCCGGCGACGACGATCCCCAGCATCACCAGTCCGAAGACGACTGCGATCAATGCAATGACGCGCATCCTGCGCCGCACTGCCATGTCCTCGCGGCGGCCACGAGCACACCAGGCGGCCCAACGTTCTTCGAACTCCGGATCGATGACGTGTGCAGATGCCGGCAACGATGGCCCGCTGGACGGTCGTGGGACTGTGTGTAAACTGGTCGACTCGACAGCCATTGTGAACCCTCACAGGAAGGCTTTGGTGAGGGCTCGGGCCAGGGCGGCCTAAGGGCTCAGAAAAGCAGGTGGTGTAAGTATACCGTTAGCCGGAGCGATCGCGCAGCGCGACGTGCAGGGGACACGCGTGTCGCGAACCCGCCATGATCCCGCTGCACACCTGCCCGACCTCGTCACCAGAATCTCAGTTGAACAGATTCCGCCCACTCACCTACCGTGAACAGCAGCCCCACCACAACGTGGTGAATGTGACCGCATTGACGGACGGCCCCGGCAACAACGACAATTTCCCGGCCCCTCGCGAAGTGAGAAGACGACATTACGGTGAGCATCATGCGATACGTGGCCTTCGTCGTGATCGTGGCGTCGCTCGCAGTCCCGTCCGCGGCCCAACGCGGCGGCAACGAGACGGATCGGAAGAACGTCCAGCTGCTTTTCGAAAAATACATTCAGTCCGTCAAAACTGCCGATGCCGCGCTCGCTTCCGAAATCTGGTCTCACGCCGCCGACATCGTCGTTGTCACGCCGTTCGGGCGTTTCGAGGGGTGGGACAGCGTGCGCGAGAACATCTACGTGAACTTCCTGCAGAAGGCGTTCTCGGAGCGGAACCTTCAGCCGAGCAATGTGGCAATTCGCGTGGCTGGCGACACCGCCTGGTCGGTGTTCGATTGGACGTTCACGGGGAAGTCACCCGACGGCCAGACCATCACGTCGAAAGGCTGGGAGAGTCACGTCTATCAACGAACGCGCGCCGGATGGACGATCGTCGCGCTGCACTACTCGGTGCCCCCGCCGCCGCCGCAGTGAACGGCGCCGGGTCAAACCTAGTGGCCGATACAGGCCACTAGACACGGGTCGCGGAAAAGTAAAAACCGATGATGGCCGCGAGGATCGTCGTTTCCACGGCCGCGACATCCTTGGTATAGCTCACCATCTCTGCGGGCACGGTTCCCTTCCAGACCCACATTGCCATGGGGAAGCAGATGGTTACGGCAAAGACAGCGACCATCGCAATCGCGAGCCTGGCGGCCGCGATGTCGCGGCGTGCTTCCAGCAGAAATCCGCGTTCTCTGACATGCTTGTCAAGCGACCCTATATTGTCGAGCGTCTCTCCTGACGTCGCTGGTGCAGCGCTATCGGGGTCGCCTTGATGATCGCGGCGTCCATGACCGGTGAGCGGAGATGCCCTGGCGGGATCACGTTCAGTCGCCATGTGCTGCCTGTACGTTGCTCGAGGGATACGCACCGAGACGTATTACCAAACCTGGCGGTGCGGTTCAGAAAACAATCTCAACCTCGCGGATTGCGTCGCCGCGCCGGAGTTGGAGCTTCCAACCCTCTTGCTGTTGGCGAAGAAACCAATCGTAAAAGCGAAGAGCGTTCCTCAGCACATCTGCGTTTGATGTCGCGTCCGCGAGTTGCTTGATTTCACGAAGCCGATTAGCGGCCTCCGGGCTGAACTCAATCTGTACTCGCTGTGTCTTCGAGTCCCCGGTGGTCGCCGCTCGACCCCGAACCACTTCTTCGCTGGTAGACGCCATTTTTCAACTCCTCTCGCGTGTTCGGATTACGCAGCACCCCTGGCGGAACAGTCTTCCGTTCTCTTCGTAGCGCAAAAAGCGCGTTCCGTTGACGCCATTTTCGCCAATATACTGCGTAATAAATACAATATATCTATGCAATAAATTGTACCCACTAACCATGGTGAGATCGCTGACAGTGCAAACGCTTCGTTGAGTCAACGAACTCTTTCGACAGACGTGACCGCGAAACAACCAGTCTAAAATACAATTTGCGGCACGGTGTGTCAATCAAAAATGAGCAAAAATACCCGATAAATATTGTCGAATTTGCGCCTGGGAGCATCACAGACTGAACCCCCCACCTTTGTGACACTCTGCCGTGACAACAGCCCAACCGTAACGGGCTACGTTTTCGGCCGCCGATATGCTGGAAGGACCTTAAGCGATCACGACTGAGCATTTGAGCCGACTCGAGTCTATTATAGTAGAGCTGTTGAGTCAACGAATAAGTGAGTTAAATATACGTATAAAATTGTCACTAATTGCTTGATTATGCTAGAAAGATGTGCTTACAATGCAGACTCATATCATCTGCCCTATTTAGGGGGCTGGCCTATTCGGATGCCTGCGCCGGGGTCTGCGTTCGGGGAGGGGAGGGTTGGGGCCAAATGCGCATCCAAATGGTATTGGTGGTGGCCGAGGATCAGCAAACCCTCGCAATCGCGGAGCACTGCGTTCTGGACGAATCCGACTTTGAACTGGCCGTGGTCGTCAGGGAGTCGATCGACCTTCAGGCTGGACGTCATGCTGTCAGAGAACGGGTTGTGCTGTCCCCCAAACCGGACAGCGACATGCGTATCGCCGACGTGGTGCTCCCGAGTCCGGACGGGGACGTCCGGATCACGGAAGTCGTCACGGTCGTGACAATGGCGGTTCGATTAAGGGATGAGGTCTGACAAGGCTGTGATGGCGCCGTACGTGTCCTTTCCTTTACCGCAGGGTTCATCGGTCTGACCTCCTGCTGTGCTCCTTCCCTCGGCAGGTCTCCTGTATTTTGAGTAAAGCCTAACGTGGGGCTGGGCTGTCCCCTTCGGCGACCCCACGTGTGGGCGGAGCGCGACGTTCGTTGTCAGTACAGCTGGCTGACCCCTCAGCGGCTCGCGATCGCCAGCCGGAACGCGGCCATCTCCTCGCCGTTACGAACGAGCAGGACATCGCCAACCAGCACCGGGTGGTTCCAGGTCTTGCCCTCAATCGCCCGGAACCGCGCGAGCTCCGAGAACTGGTCGGGGCTCGCCGCAACCAGTGCCAGCTCACCTTCCTCTGACAGCACGAGCAGCAGGTCCTGGTCGGGCAGCAGCACAAGCTGGCCATGGCCGTAGCGTCCGCCCTTCCACTTGCGCGTGCCATCCTGAAGGTCGATGCACGCCAGGATGCTGCCGTCGAAGCCGAACGCGTACCCCTTGTGAACGACGAAGTCGTTGAAGTAAGGCTTCAACCCGTTCGACGTCCACCGTTCTTCGACCGTCCATCCGGCCGGTCCATGTGCGACCGCGAGGCGGCGCACGCCGTTCCCACCCATTGCATCGCCTGACGTGATGAGGACGTCACCGCCGGCGGTCAGCGCCGGCTGCACGATGCTGACGGAGGGCTGCCACAAGTACTCCCAGAGGAGCGTACCGTCGGCGGGTGCGACGCTGATCGTCCGGCTGCCCCTCAGCAGCAGGATCTGATCGACTCCAGCGATGGTCGCAAAATGCGGCGAGCTGTAGCCTGCGCCACCGGCCGGGCCGAACCATCGCGGGTGGCCGCTCGCGACATCGTAGGCAGCGAGCCTGCCGGAAGCGGCCACGACGACGACGTTGTCGACCACCAGCGGCGACCCGGCGAAGCCCCAGCCGGGGAGCTGCGCGCCGGTGTCGGATGCTGCGTTGCGCGACCAGATCACGGCGCCATCATGGGCGTCGAGCGCGTTGACGATTCCGGTCGCTCCTAATGTGTACACGCGACCATTGCTGAGAGTGGGCGTCGCACGCGGCCCCGCGCCGCCGTTCGATTCCCAGAACCGGCCCGGATCGCCGTGCCGCCACACCGGCTTGCCGTTGGTCAGGTGATAGGCGGCGACGACTTCGTCCTCGCCGCGCTGCTCCTGCGTGTACAGAATGTTGCCGCGGACGGCAAAGGATGACCAGCCGGGTCCGATCGGCCGGCGCCACAACGCGACGGGGGGCTTCTGCGACCAGTCGGTGTCGATCCGTACGCCGCGAACGACGCCGTCGCGCGCCGGTCCGCGAAAGCCGGGCCAGTCGGCGTTCCTCGTCGCGGCTGCCGGATCGGCAGAGCGTACTGTCGGTTCGTCGAGGGCTGCAGTCGGCACGCGCTTCCCGGGAGCCTTCGCGACCGCCGGGGCCGACAGCGGCGCCGTCGCTTTCTCGCTGGCTCCGCCCGCGAGCCGCCCCTCGGGCGCCTCGGCTGGTGCCGGAGCCGGTGCCGACGCCGCCGGCGCGCCGCGTGCCGAAACGAGGGGCTCGTCGCCCGCCTGGGCCAGGAGCCGTTCCTCGGGAGTCCTGGTCCACCGCCAGTGGAGATCCGAAATGCCGTCGCCCGTGATGCCGCCCGTGCGCAACACCGTCAACACGCTGCAGGCGAGCAGGATGGCGGCGACCATCGAGGCGCGTCGAAGTCCGCTGGACAGGCGCCGGCTCGCCACCGCCCAGACCACCAGGGCGAGGCTCAGGATTGGGGTCCCGAAGATCGGCAACATTCGGCCCATTCCCGCATTCGCAATGGACGGATGAACGATGCGCGACGTCGCCAGCATGGCAGCGGCCATCACGACGATGGCGCCCAGCCGTTCGGACCAGGCCGCCCGGCTGAAGAACAGCCACCACAGGACGATCACGAGTCCGGCGATGACTCCACCGAGCATCCCGAAGATTGTCGCGGTGGGGAGGACAAGAGGGACGCCAAACATGGCGACGACAAGCAGGACCCCGGCGACGACGCCGGGCCACAGCCGGAGCGTCCGGGCGGTGGGAGCGTTGGTCTGTGTGGTGGACATGGCCCTATTCCGATCTGAGCGCTTGTAAGACATCGACGCGCGATGCGCGCGCGGCGGGGATCAGGGAGGCGAGTGCGGCAGCGCTGACGAGGATGACTGCCGCAGCAAAGACCGGCAGCGGGACTCGCTCGAAAAATCGCGCGCGATCGAGGCACTCCTTGACGCTGCGGGCCAGATGGCCGCGAATCTCGTCGTCGAGCTCGTCGTCGTGAGGCCGCATGGGTTATTCCTCGCCCGCCGGCGCCGGATTCATGATGCGTCCGATCGCGTCCACGAGCTGTGACCACCGATCGCGCTCACGCGCCAACTGCGCTTTTCCGGCGGCAGTCAGCCGGTAATACCTCGCCCGCTGGTTGGCCTCGCTCACGCCCCATTCGGAGTTCAGCCATCCGCGCTTCACCAGGCGGTGCAGCGCCGGGTAGAGGGAGCCGGTTTCAACGTAGAGGAGCGCGTCCGACCGCGCGCCGATGGCCTGGCCGATGCCGTGGCCGTGCTGCGGGCCCCACTGCAGGGTCCGCAGGATGAGCATGTCGAGAGTCCCCTGGAGGAGCTCCAGGCGCAGGTCGTCTGATTGTCTGGCCATGAGCCGTAGGCGGTCTACGGCTTTAGACGTAGGATGTCTACGACTCGTTCCGTCCGCACTCTGCTGTCGGCGGGCACGCGGGGTTATACTCGGCTGCACCGTGACTGGTCCGAATCTCATACGCTGCGCGGAGTGCCACCGATTCGCCGCGGACCTGCAGGCGGCGTTGCGAGCCGACCAGCAGGAGATGCGCGCGCACTTTCACGCGACCGCGAAGGCGGCAGGCAGCGAGCCCCGAGTCTTCCTTCAGCAGTGGCTTCTGTCCCTCGCCCGGATGCCCGACGGCGAATTCGATTCGATACAGTTCGCGCACTATCCGCGGGTCTCGGCGGTACTGCGCAGATGGAAGCAACACGGAACCGCCTCCGGCCATCCGGTTCCGCGAAGCGGCTGGCGAGGTGCTTTCATCTGCGACGTGGCGCGCCGTGGATACGGAGGCTTTCTGAAAGGCGGGCGCGAGGCCGGACGCTAGACAGGTTGTTGCAAAGATCAGGCTCTCGGCTTTGGGTTCTGGTGATCGCGCGGGTCGAGCGTCGGCCTCAAGCTTTGAGCCTCGAGCCCCTCTATAGCGAGTTCTTCAGGCGGCGTACCGACCATTGCTGCGATCTGCGGCGTGCCTCTCGATAGTGCGCGTATAAAACTCCAGCGTCTGGCGGGCGATGCTCGTCCAACTGAACTGCTGTTCGACTCGGGCTCGCGCCGTTCGCGCCATCGTCGTCAGCAGGTCCGGGTTGTCGAGCAGGCAGTTGACCGCGGTGGCGAGATCCTTCGAGAACTGTTCCGGGTGTCTCGGCTCGACCTCGGTCGGACCCAACACCTCGGGGGCGACGAGGAGTCCGGTGGCCCCGTGGTCCACAACCTCGGGAATGCCGCCGACCGCCGAAGCCACGACCGGCGTCTCACAGGCCATTGCTTCGAGATTGATGATTCCGAACGGCTCGTACACGGACGGACAGACGAAGATAGCGGCGTGCGTGTACAGGGTGATGACCTTTTCTTTCGGCAGCATCTCGCGAATCCAGATGATGTTGTGCGAGCTGTCGGCACGGGCGCGCGCAACCGCCTCGGTCATCTCTTTGGCGATTTCCGATGTGTCGGGTGCACCGGCACAGAGCACGACCTGAACGTCCGGGTGAAAATGCCTGATGGCATTCACGAGGTGAACGATGCCCTTCTGACGGGTGATGCGGCCGACGAACAGGATGTAGGGTTTCGTGGCGTCAATCTGGAATTCCGTCAGCACCGACGGGTCGGGAGTGGGGCGATACTGGCGCAGATCGATCCCGTTGTGAATCACGCGAACCCTGTCGAGGGCGACGCCGTATTCCTCGTGCACGTCGTGCTTCATCGATTCGGAGACGGCGATTACGCCGTCGGCTGATTGGTACGCCACGCGCTCGATCCAGCTCGAAACGTCGTACGCGGTGCCGAGCTGCTCCACTTTCCAGGGCCGGTGCGGCTCGAGGGAGTGCGTGGTGAGCATCAGCGGCACGTTCTGCAGGTGCTTTCCCAGACAGCCGGCCAGGTGTGTGTACCAGGTATGACAGTGCACGATGTCGGCGTCGGCGAGGGTGCCGGCCATCACCAGATCCTGAAGCAGCGTTGCGAACAATTTTGCGTGCCGCGGATCCTGCGCCGGCAGGTCGACCGGAGGACGAACACCCTCCACCTGCAGGTTGCCCTGACGTTCGTGTTGATCGCCAAAACAAAACACGCGGACGGTGTGTCGGCCGCCATCGAGCGCCGCGAGCTCGCGCGTCAGGTACTCCACGTGCACGCCGGCGCCGCCGTAGACGTACGGCGGATATTCATTCGTCAGCACAGCGATATTCATTTCGACGTCCCTTTGTCCGTTCCCGATGCGCACGAGCTCGAATTCGAAGGTGCGTTTGTCAGAGGGCCCGCGGCTGAACGGCCGCCAAGGTACGCAATCCCCACGCCGACCCGGCGCCGGTGATGCAATTGTTCAGATCCGTGCCTGGAGTACTGCTCAGACGGCGCTGATTTGGCGCTGATTTCAGGTAGGCTGCGCGAGCCTCGCAAGTTGAGTCCTGTCACGCAAGTTTCTTCGTGTCCTTCGATTCCTCTCAGTTCACGGGCCGAAGCTTCACGACGCGTCTGGTTCGAGTTTCCGCCACGTAAATCGACCCGTCTCGGCCGACGGCAATGTCGTGCACGGCATTGAACACCGGGCCGCCAGGTTGTCCGAAGCCGATCGAGGCCTCAATGTTCCAGTTGCGATCGAGCCTCAGCACGCCCGTGTGGCGGATATCATAGTCGGCCCGGCGGATGCCGACGTAGTAATGACCGGCGCCGTCGCCCGCGACACAAAACACGCGTCCAGTCGTCTGAGCATCCTTGACGCCGACCCACTGTTTCTTGAATGTGCCGGTGCGATCGAAGAGCTGAAGGCGTGAGTTCTCCCGGTCCGCGACGAGCACATCGGTGCTGTCGGGCACAAACGTCAACCCGTGCGGATTGTTGAACTCACCAGGTCCGGAGCCCTTCCTGCCCCACTCGCGCAGCCATCGGCCGCTCTTGTCGTACAGCGCGATCCGGCTGTTCACGTAGCCGTCCGACACATAGAACGTTCCATCGGGCCGAATCTGGACGTCGGTAGGTTGATTGAAATGGGTCGCATCCCACGCGCCGACGCGCGGTTCCCCGAGCACGAGGAGCGGCTTGCCGTCGTGCGTGAACTTGAAGACCTGCTGCAGCCCGACATCTGTGAGAAACACGTTGTTTTCCTGATCGCTCGTGATTCCGTGCGGCACAAGGAATGTGTCGGCGCCCCACGACTGAACCAGCTTCCCCGTATCGTTATCGATTTCGAGCACGGCGGGTTCAGTGAGCTTCGTGGTTGCTGCCGTGTCGAACCCTCTGCCCGGCCGGTGGAAAACGAGAACATGGCCGTTCATGTCGACGGCAACTCCGGCAGCTTCACCGAGCTGCACGCTCGTGGGCAGCCGCGGCCAGTCCTTGACCTCTTCGTAGCGAATGGTCGGCGCCGCCGTGACTTTCGGATGAGCAAAACTGCCGGTGAAGATGATGAGGAAATAAACCAGTGCCGCCAACCACGACATAATCGTCGGCGGACCAGACGGCTCCTTCATCGCCCCCTCCCATTGTTTGGAAACAGTGCGTACGTTAATCCATGCAGCTGGCTCGTCAAGCAAATTCAATGATCCACCATCCGGCACAGTTGCGCACTGGCCGCGACGAGCCGAATGCTAGGACCTGACGATGCCATCATCTGAAAGCACACGGCGCCGCTGGCTGGGGTACCTGTTATCAACCGAGCCCGTGGATCGCCCTCGGGCCGAGACGGCGATCCGCGGTCTGTATGCCGCGGCAGAACTCGATGCGCCGCGCTCCTTCTGCTGGTTCGAGTCTCCGGCAGCTGCCTGCTGGGCGGTGGCGGTGTTGATCGAGCCGCGCCGGGCTCATTGGGCCGAGATCCTCACCGCTGCCAGGCGGTCTGCTCCGGACCGCGAACGGATCGAACACGCGCGGGCAGCGTTGTGCACGTGCTGCGCACAGCCCTCGTGGGAGACGGTCATCGCGACGATGGGTCCGCCGCTGGGCATGCGAATGCAGCAGCCGCCGCAGCTGCCGGAGCGCATGATTCAACCGGCCATCATCACGGCGCGACTGAAGCTGTACGGCGGTGATGTGCGCGCGCTGTTCTCGGCTCCAGAGGGCGACGTCCTGCACAACGCCGAACAGGCGCTGTGGGGCCGTGATGGAGCGGCGCTGACCAGCGGTCTGTATTGCCCGACCGCGGGTACGCTCCTGGCTCAATGCTTTTTCGCGGACTATCCCTTCGCGACGATCGCGTCCGACGAGGACTATGCCGCCGCCCGAACGCCGCCGCCGATCCTGAGCGCTGCGTGGGACGTGGCTCGCGCCACGGGTCCGTGGTGGGCGTTTGCGGACGGCGCCATTCTCATCGACAGGCCGGTCGAGCTGCACACCACCGCTGAGGGGCTGCTGCACCGCGGCGACGGCGCTGCGGCTGTGTATCGCGACGGCTCGCGCGTGTACGCGTGGCAGGGGCAGGCGGTTCGCGAGGAGTGGGTGCTTCATCCGGAGCAGATCGCGCCCGGAACGCTGCGGCAGCTGCCCCGCACGTTCCGGACGTTTGTCGAGGCGCGCGTCGGTCCATCATCACGCACAACAAGCACCAGGGCAAAGCCGAGCAGGATTCTCACCGCGAAGCTGCCGGCCGGTGTTGATGCGCGCCTGCAGGCGCTGCGCGAGCACGCACGCGGCAGCCTGCCGCTGTTCGACCTGTATGTCGCCGGGGAGCATCGTCGGGCGTGGTCGGAGCTGATGAAGCGTGGACCCGCGGTTCGCCAGGATCCTCATGCCGCCGATGCGCTGGCGGTGGCATACGAAACGATGCGCCGGGTGGCGCAGAATGCAGACATGCTCGCCGGCCGGCTGGAGGCTCTCGGGTACCGCTTCGGGACTCCGGGGACGCCGAACGTCAAGATCGCGTATGGACCGGAATCTACCGTCATCGACCTGAGGGACATCGGCACAGCGGCCGCACCGCATGCCGAAGGTCTGGTCGGTATGCTCAACCGGCTGCGCGGCGCCTTCGCCAGCAAGTTGCCGCAGAAGCCTCCTGAGACGGGTCGAGCCGCGGCCGCGCCCCACGTGCCTCCGCAGTCGCGCACTGCGAAACAGCTTCGCCGGTTGGAGGATCGTACAGGCTCGCTGCCGTTGTCGATCCGCGCGTTTTACGAGGTTGTCGGGGCGGTCGACTTCAACGGGATGCATCCGAGTCTATCGCCGGACGGGGGACCCGGGTGCCCGGATCCGCTGATCGTGTTCGGGCCGGACGATGTGCTCGCCGAGCTCGATGCCTGGGAAGATGAGGATCGCCCTTCGCAGATCGCGATCGCGCCCGACGATCTCCACAAGGCGGGCAGCAGCGGCGGTGACGGGTACGCCATCGCCGTGCCCGACCCGCGCGCCGACGGCGAGCTGCTCAACGAACGGCACAACCTGTTGTTCGTCGACTACCTGCGACTGTGCTTCGAGTGGGGCGGTTTCCCGGGATATGAGGGTATGGACCGGGGAATCCCACGCGAGATCGAGACGCTCCGCCGTGGCCTGATCGCGTTCTGAACGATTCGGCGCACAACGGCACAAGTGCGAAACGCGGCCGGCGATCCAGCGCCGTGTGCGCGCTCGAGCGAATTCAGCACGGCGCGTGCCGATCTGAGACAGATCCGGGTGGTGACGCGGTCGGACGATTCCTGCTAAGGCGCCATCTCACCGCAAGTTAAGACGCCAACGGAATTCTGGTCCTGCCATTGCTCTTCCCGCGGTGGTGGCTCGATCCGTTCAATGCCCGGGGGTGTGGCGCGGAGCCCCACGTCAAATCGCAGGCTTCTGAATGCGGACCTTTCACAGGTATGCCATTCTCGTCGTCTTTGCTGCGGCAGCGATCGCCGTGGCGCTTCTGCTTGGATCAGCGGGCTTGCCAACGCCCCACCGGACGCTCGAATTCTCCGGCCTGATTCTGGCGGCGATTCTGACGTCAGCGCTTGCAGAATGGCCGTCCGCCATGGAGGACCGGGCGATCATGCCGCCATCCTTCATTGTCGATTTCACAGTGCTGCTGCTCTTTGGAATTAACGCAGCGTTGCTCGTCGCAACAGCCGGGGCCGTCGCGCGATGGCTGACTGCCTCAGAGCACACGCGTCCACCGCGCCGAAGGCTCTTGAACGCGGCCTTCGTCATGATCGCGATGCAGGCCGCAGGCCTTGCCTACCAGGCGCTCGGCGGCATCACCGGGCTGTTCACCTGGCCATGGCAGGGAGTGCCGATCGCGGCTGGCGCCGTGGCGTATTGCTTCGTGATGAGCGCTTCGGCCGAGACCATCGTGCCAATCTTGAACAAAGAGGCGGTCAAACGATCGTGGCCGGACGCTGTTGTCCGGCACTGTCCCTACTACATCATCGGGACCGCCCTTTCGGCGGGACTTGCGGAGATAATCAATCACCGCCTGTGGGAAGTCCTGCCGGTGGCGGCGGTTCCGCTCTATTTCGTCTACCGTGCGTACTGCGCCGCGATGCGCCGGATCGAAGACGAGTACCGTCGTCGCGAGGTGATTGAATCGCTGAATCACGGTATGTCGGTCGTTGACCACAACGGCTGCGTCACGCTCTGGGATGAAGCCCTGGAACGGATGATCGGCTGCCCGCGTGAGCGGGCGCTCGGCTTTCCGCTCGCGGCCGCGGTCCCGTCTCTCGCTCAGACCCAGCTCGCGCGAACGATCACGGAGGCGGTGACGAATCGAAGCCCGCGGACGGTTACGCATCTTGCGTTGCCGTCGGCGGCAGCGGGTCGGAGGATTTTCGAGGTCAGGATTCTGCCGGTTGCCGGCGGTGCGACGCTCTTGTGGCACGACATCACGGAGAGAACGCACGTGGAGCAGGCACTCAAACGAAGTGAGGAGCGGCTCGCGCTTGCGGCGGAAGGCGCGAATGACGGGTTGTGGGAATGGGATCTTCGAACGCAGGAGTTTTACGTCTCGGCGCGATGGAAGATGCTGCTGGGCCTGCCGGCGGGCAAGAGCGTCGGTCGTCCCGAGGAGTGGCTGAGCCGCGTCCATGTCGACGACGTCGCTGCGCTCGAGGAAGCGCTCCAGACCCATCTTGCCGGCACCACGGCGCACTTTCAGCACGAGCACAGAATCCGCCACGAGGACGGCAGCTACCGGCGATTTCTGTGCCGCGGCGTCGCGGTCAAAGGCGCCGGTCAGCGCATGGCGAGAATCGCCGGATCGCTGACCGACACGACGGACCATGCGATCGCTGAGGAGCAGTTGCGCAGCGCCGGATTCCGCGATCCGCTGACCGGGCTGTGCAACCGTGGTGTCTTCGTGGAGAGGCTCGGGCGGCGGCTCGCCGAGTTCAAACACAAGCAGCAGAAATGCGGCAACTGGTTCGCGGCGCTGTATCTCGACCTCGATCGGTTCAAGGTCGTCAACGACAGCCTGGGGCACATGGTGGGCGACGAGCTGCTCACGGCGGTGTCGCGACGCCTGGAATCGTGTCTTCGCAACGGCGACGCGCTCGCGCGGCTGGGCGGCGACGAGTTTGCGATCCTGCTGGACGGGCTCGACGACCCGCAGCAGGCCAACGCGGTCGCATTCCGCATCCAGAAAGCGCTGAGCGTTCCCTTTTCAATCGGCGGCCGCGAAGTATTCACGTCCGCCAGCATCGGCATCGCCTTCGGCCTGGGCCATTACAACAACCCGGACGAGATCATGCGCGACGCCGATACCGCCATGTACCACGCCAAATCGCGCGGCAAGGCGCGGCACGAGCTGTTCGATGCCGACATGCACGCGCGCGCCCGGGACCGCCTCGGGCTGGAGAACGACCTGCGCCATGCGATCGACAACAACAGCTTCGAGGTGCATTATCAGCCGATCGTGTCGCTCGCGTCGCGGCGGTGCGTCGGCTTCGAGTCGCTGATCCGATGGACGCGCAACGGTGAAGCAATCTCGCCCGCAACGTTCATTCCGATCGCCGAAGAGCTGGGCCTCATCGAACCGCTTGGCACGTGGGTGCTCCAGCAGGCGTGCGGCACGTTCGCGGAGTGGCAGCGGCAATTCCCTGAAGCGGGCATCGACTGCATCACCGTCAACGTCTCGAGCCGGCAGCTGATGCAGCAGCATTTCCTGCTCATCGTCGAGCAGGCGCTCCACACCGCGGGTCTGAAGCCGTGCGACCTGCGTCTCGAAATCACCGAGACCGCTCTGATGGACAGCCCGCACATTGCGGCAAAGGTGCTCCGTGAATTGCGTGAATTCGGCGTGAAAATCTACCTCGACGACTTCGGGACCGGGTATTCCTCGCTGAGTCACCTGCACAAGCTCCCCGTCGACGCGCTCAAGATCGATCGCTCGTTCGTGAGGAGCCTGGTGCTCTCCGACCGTCCGGCCATCGTCGAGAGCATTCTGGCGCTGGCGCGAACGCTCAACACCAGCGTCGTCGCCGAGGGTATTGAGAGCGACGATCAGGCCCGCGAGCTGGAGCGCCTCGGATGCACTCACGCCCAGGGCTTCCTGTTCTCGCGGCCGCTTTCAAGCCAGGCAGTGGAGCAGGTGCTCCAGGCGAACCAGCCGCTCGGCCCGATGCACGTGGAGCCACCGGCGTCCCATGCAGCGAGGGGAAAGGGGACCGACACGTACTACTCGTCCAGAGACGCCAAAGGGACGGAGCGAATCAGCGCATGAGCCGTGGCCGGGCGCGATTGACTGAAGGGTCGCACACACTCAGGAGGTGCAAGCGCGGCTAGGGTGAGATCTCGCCCGACCTTGGCTGGACCGCGTGAATGTGTACAGATCTGTCACATTCTTGCCGGGCCAAGCGGGACCCAATCCGGCAACCCGCGTCACCGGCCACTGATCCCGGAGTCAACCTCCGTCCCGGGTCATGTTCGCTCGTTGGTGTGAGGCGGAGCTTCGTAAAGCAGGAGAGGGGCGTGAACACATTTCGAGTGATCGTTGCGGCGAGCGCTGTCGTTGCGTGCTCCCTCGCGCGCGTCCCGGCCGCATGGGCTCAGGGTTGAGTGCTGATCCGACAGAACGGGCCCGTGTTCGGCTCGTCGAATCCGTACTCGCATGCCGGTGAAACGCAGGTCACCGTGACGACGCGCAACCTGAAGTCGACCGACCACTACAGCGGCGACGTTGAACAGACACAGCGGCAGACGCTCGGGACCTATGTCGTCAACGTGCAGCATGCGATTGATGTCGCCGTGAGCCGTTCGTTGACCGAACGCCTGTCGATGAGCATCGGCGCGCCGTTCGTCGCGGCGTCGTGGGGCATTCCGAGCCCGACCGCGCCGGTTCCGGGACCGCGCGCGAACGAGAATGCCCACGGCCTCGGCGACATCTCGGTGAGCGGCCGGTACTGGCTGCTGCCGACGGACAGGTTCACCACAGGCAACATCTCGGCGGGAGCCGGCGTGAAGATGCCGACCGGCAACGAAGGCTACATGGATACATACCCGGACCGCAACGGCAACAACAACCAGCCGCGGTATGTGGATCAGTCCGCGCAGCCGGGCGACGGCGGCTGGGGACTGACGCTGGAGCTGTCCGGATTCAAGCGACTGCCGCGCGCGCAACTGTTCGGATCGGCGAATTATCTGGTCAACCCGCGCGTTATGAACGGGACGACATCAGGCGCGATCAGCCGGTTGCCGCCGAACACGCAGGCGACCGGCAATCCCGCGCGCTTCTACAACTCCGTTCCGGATCAGTTCATGGCGCGGGTGGGGGCCGCCGTCCCCATCAGCCGGACGGGTTTCGCAGCATCGCTCGCCTGGCGGACCGAAGGCATGCCGCGGTACGACCTGATCGGCGCCAGCCACGGCTTCCGTCGTCCGGGCATCGAGATGTTCATCGAGCCGGGTTTCAGCTACGCGAAAGGGAGCCAGATCTACTCGGTCCAGGTACCGATCGCATATTACCGGAATCGATTTCCCGATCCGTATACGGGTGCGTCCGGCGACGCGACCTTTCCGAACTACATTGTTCTTGCGTCGTACGGATATCGCTTCGGCTCGAAGTCCGGTGCGGCCGATACCTCGATTTGTCCGCTTGGCGGCGAAGAGAAGCGGTGAGTGTCTGCAGCAATGTTTTGGACTGCACCGGCGACATCACAATCGGCGTTCAGCCGCTCGCGCTTTCATGCGGCGACTCAGTCCTGCCGCAAGGTGGCAGCGGGATCGGTCCGCAGCGCCAACAGCGCCGGGGCGACGCAGGCGACGAGGGCGGTAACCGCCAATGTGCCTGACGCTGCCGCGTAGGTCACCGGATCGAGCGGAGTCACGCCGTAAAGCAGCGACGCGAGGGATCGAGTCAGCACCGCAGAGAGAACCAGACCGACTCCGATTCCGAACGCGGTGATTTGCGCGCCGCTGCGGACGACGAGCGAGAGGATGTCGCCTGCCTTCGCGCCCAGCGCCATTCGAATGCCGAATTCGCGGGTGCGCTCACGGACTGAGAACGTCAGGACGCCGAAAAGCCCGATGGCAGCCAGCGCGAGGGCGAGTACGGCAAACGTTCCCACCAGCCCGGCACGGAATCGCGGGCGCGACACCGATTCGGCAGCCACATCATCCATCGTACGGATGCGCGTAACCGGGAGATCCGGATCGATGCGCGCGATGGCGGCACGAGCCGGCTCCGCGAGGGCCATCGGATTGCCGTCGGCCCGAAGCGCGATGGCGGTCGAGTACCACGCGTTCTGTGCCACGGGCACGTAGAGCTCCACGGCTTTTTCAGTTTCACCCGCCTGGATCGTCACCTGCCTGATCACGCCGACGATCTCCCGCCCGACAGGCGGAGCTGGTCCGAACGCAATGTTGGGTACCTTGACGATCGTTCCGAGCGGCTCGCGCCCGTGAAGAAACCGCCGCACGAACGCTTCGTTGACGATGCAGACCGGCGCACTGGTGTCGCGATCGAGCCCCGTGAAGGCGCGCCCTTTCAGAACGGAGATGCCGAGCGCCTCGAAATACCGGGCGCTCACCATCTCGTAGTGCGCCGAGCGGCGGCTCGACGGATCCGTCGGCGGGTCACCTTCAATTTCGAACGGCTGTCCGATGTCCCATCCCTGCAGCGGCAGATTGTTCGCGAGGCCGACCGTACGGACGCCCGGCAGCACGCTGAGAGACGCTTCGAGCTGCTGGTAAAAGCCCCGGATTTGCCCAGGCAGAGTGTAACGGCTCATCGGCAGGCTCACGCCCATTGTCAAGACCGAATCGCCGCGGAATCCGGGGTCTTCGGTGCCCATCGATATCAACGTGCGGGCCAGAAGACCGGCGCCGGAGAGGAGGAGCACGGCGCCGGCAATCTCGCCGATGGTGAGCACCCGACGGACCAACCCGGTGGACGTCAGCGTTCGTCCGCCCGCAGCCAGTACTTCGGCCAGCGGCGTCCGCGCGGCGTGCCAGGCTGGCGCGGCGCCGACGATTACCCCAGTCAAGCCGGTCACGGCCGCGGCGAACAACGCGACGCGCGCGTCGAGCTCCAGCGCAAACCCCGGCGGCAACATCCCTGGCGGCAGCACGACCGGCGCCGCACGCAGTACCGCCCACGACACGATTAATCCGGCGCCGCCGCCAATCGCTGCGAGCAGCACGCTTTCGGTGATGAGCAGCCGCAGGATTTGTCCGGTGCTGCCGCCAATCGCGCGGCGCACCGCGATTTCGCGTACCCGGCCGACGCCGCGCGCCAGCAGCAGGTTCGCGACGTTCGCGCACGCCATCAGCAGCACGAACATCACTACACCGCCAAGAACCAGCGAGGTCGTGCGCAGCTCACCGCTGACTAGTGCGGTCCGAAGCGGTTCGACCAGCACCGTCCAGTTCCGGTTCGTCTCCGGGGCGACGCGCGCGATGTTCTCCGCTACGAGTGCCATATCCGCGCGCGCATCGTCGATCGACCGTCCAGTCTTCAGTCTCGCGATCACCTGCAGGTAATGCGATCGGCGCTGCTCGGGCGTGCGGCGCGGCACGAACGGCGTCCAGATGTCGCTCGGCGACAGAATCTGAAAGGCTGCCGGAACGATCCCGATCACCGTGAACGGCAGGCCGTCCAGCCGCATCACGCGGCCGACGGCACTCCGGTCGCCGTCGAGATGCGAACGCCAGAAATATTCGCTGACGACCGCCACGTTGGGCTGGGGAATCGCATCGTCGGGAACGAACGTACGGCCGTCAATCGGCCTGATGCCGAGGACGTCGAAGAATGCCGTGCTGACCGATTGAGCCGGTATGCGCTCGGCGGCTCCGGTCGTGCCCGTCAATACGCGGCCGGCGCTGACGACCGCCGCCATCGATTCGAATGCCTGACTCTGCTCGGACCAGTCAAGAAAATTGAGGGGCGAGACGCGATTGCGCGCGTATCCAGGCGGACGCTCCCACAACATGACCAACCTGTCGGGATAGGCAAACGGCAGCGGCCGAATGAGCGTGCTGTCGATCAGGCTGAAGATGGCGCTGGTTGTGCCGATGCCGACGGCCAGCACCATGATGGCCACGGTAGTAAATCCGGCGGACGTGCGCAAGGACCGAGCGGCGAAACGGATATCAAGCCAGACCGTCGTCATGCCGTCACCTGACTGGAGGACCCAGCAACCCTTAGACGATGTCTGCTGGTGTTTCGTTGGCACGAGTATCAGGACGAGAAAGGATCGGATGACACGTGCTGCGCGAGCCACACCAGGGGCACAAAGGACAGAAACGACGATCAACGCAGAAGACGCAGAACTCGAAGAGCAATGTCGTGCTCTTCTGCGTGTTCCGCGAGTTCCGCGTTGAGCGTCTTGACGTCCGGAAAAGCCTCGACTATCGTCGCGTTCGGCTTCAGAAACTGAGCGCCATGAGACACCGAGCCGTCGGTCTGGCGACTTCGCGCCTTTTCGGCGCCGCCCCTATCGGCTATCGCACGACTCGTCCTTGCCGCGCTCACCGCGGTGGCCGCACCCGCCGCCGCCCAGGTTCGGACCACGGGCCAGATTGTCGGCACGGTGAAGGATCCGTCGGGCGCCGTCGTCCCGAACGTCGATCTCGAGGTCACCGACGTGGGCACGGGCAATCGGCAGACCGGGAAATCGACCGACGAGGGCGGTTTCGTGTTTCCGGCGTTGCAGCCGGGCCACTACCGGATGCTCGCGACCGCGACCGGGTTCGAGCCGGCCGTTATCGACGACGTGGTGGTCGAGACCGGGCGGACCAGCAACGTGACGGTGCAGTTCGCGGTCGCTGCGGTGCGCGAAGAGGTGAAAGTCGAAGGTGTGGCGCCGGTGGTCGAGACGACGTCGTCAACGGTATCGACGACGGTCAGCAACAGGGAGATCGCGAATCTGCCGCTCTCGGGCCGCAACGTGCTCGGCTTCGCGCTGTTGACGCCCGGAACCGCGACCAGCTCATCGGAGAGATTCAGCGCCTTCAACGGCCTGCCCGGCGGCGCCATCAACATCACGCTGGACGGGATCAACAACAACTCCGAACGGTTCCGCAGCGGCGGCACGAGCTTTTTCACGTTTGCGCCGGTGCGGCTCGGCGCCGTGCAGGAGGTGACGGTTTCGACGTCGGGACTCACCGCCGACGCCGGCGCCGAAGGCGCGGTACAGGTGCAGTTCGTGACCAAGCGCGGAACGAACACCGTGCACTGGCAGGCGTTCGAGCAGTTCCGTCATGACGCGCTGAACTCGAACACCTGGCTGAACTCGGTGCGCGAGCTGCCCAAGAACAAGCTTCGGCTCAACGAATGGGGCGCCAACGTCGGCGGTCCGCTGTTGACCGGCAGGCTGTTCTACTTCGCGAATTTCGAGCAGCCGATTCAACCGAGCGAAGCGACGTTCACGCGGACGGTGCTCACCAGCGACGCGCAGCAGGGCATCTTCCGCTACAGCGCGACCGACGGATCGGTGCGCGCGGTGAACCTGCTCGACATCGCGCGCGCGAACGGATTTCCTTCGGCCATCGACCCGTTCATCAACTCGCGGTTCACGACCATCAACGAGTCGCTCTCTGGCGGCACGCTGCCCGACATCGACCTGGTGCGCCGGGAGCTCGCGTTTGCGGTCCCGCAGAAGCCGAAGAACGTGTATCCGACCGGTCGCATCGACTGGCAGGCGGCGCCCGGGCTCGCCGTTCGCGGGATTCTCAACCTGTGGTGGCGCGACCTGGCGCGGAACCCGCAGTTCCCCGGGCTCGATTTCGTGAACGGCGGGTTCAAGTCGACGTACTTCATTCTCTCCACCGGAGCGGACTGGTCGGTCGGATCGAATGTGTTCAATCAGCAGCTTCGGGGTGCAGAGCAACCACGAGGAGTTCAATCCGGGCAATGCGCTGGATGCGTACGGCGGCGTCCGGCGCGTCGCCTTTCCGCTCACGCTCACGACCGCTCTGCCGACGAACGATGTCATGCCGATGCCGCGGAACAATCCCGTCTACAACGTGATTGATACGGTCACGATCGTCAAGAACACGCAC
>JBKPAI010000169.1:0-45391 GCA_046726355.1 Acidobacteriota bacterium
CGAAGAAGCCTGTCGCGCCGAAGCGCGTCGCGCGAAGGCGGACGAGCTTCGGCTCAGCAGGCCAGGCGAAGAGGCCTCTTACGCCCGAGCGCGACGGCGGACGGCGATCTGCAGCGGGAGGCGGCAGCATGGGGGCAGGTATTGAAAAACGGCCCGCGCCTGAGGGCGGTCGCGAGCGGGCCTGCCCGCCGTAGCGGTGGGATAGCGAGCGACGCGTAGGCGGGTTGGTCCCGCGAGTGCAACAAACGACGAGGATCGTTGACATGGCCAAAGAAAAATTCGATCGCAGCAAACCGCACGTGAACGTCGGCACCATTGGGCACATCGACCACGGCAAGACCACGTTGACCGCGGCGCTGACCAAGGTTGCGGCCGACAAGGGCTGGGCCAAGTTCGTGTCGTACGACGAGGTCGCCAAGGCGTCGGAGTCGCAGGGCCGCCGCGACGAGACCAAGATTCTGACGATCGCAACGAGCCACGTCGAGTACTCGACCGCGAACCGGCATTACGCCCATGTCGACTGCCCCGGCCATGCCGACTACATCAAGAACATGATCACGGGCGCCGCGCAGATGGACGGCGGCATCCTTGTCGTCAGCGCCGTCGACGGGCCGATGCCGCAGACGCGCGAGCACGTCCTGCTCGCGCGCCAGGTCAACGTGCCGTACCTCGTGGTGGCGCTGAACAAGGTCGATGCGATCGACGATCCCGAGCTTCTCGATCTCGTCGAGCTCGAAGTGCGCGAGCTGCTCAAGTCGTACGGCTTCCCCGGCGACGACATCCCCGTGGTCCGGTTGTCGGCGCTGAAGGCGCTGCAGGGCGATCCGGAGGGCATTGCCGGCGTCATCAAGCTGATGGAAGCGCTCGACAGCTACGTGCCGCTGCCGCAGCGCGAGATCGACAAGCCGTTCCTGATGCCGATCGAAGACGTCTTCTCGATCTCGGGCCGCGGCACGGTCGTCACCGGCCGCGTCGAGCGCGGCCAGGTGAAGGTGGGCGAGGAAATCGAGATCGTCGGGTTCCGGCCGACCGAGAAGAAGGTCGTGACCGGCGTGGAGATGTTCCGGAAGCTGCTCGATGCCGGCGTCGCCGGGGACAACATCGGCGTCCTCCTCCGCGGCGTGGAAAAGGACGATGTCGAGCGCGGGCAGGTGCTGGCGAAGCCGGGAAGCATCAAGCCGCACACGAAGTTCAAGGGCGAGGTCTACATTCTGTCGAAGGAAGAAGGCGGGCGCCACACGCCGTTCTTCAACGGGTACCGCCCGCAGTTCTACATCCGCACGACCGACGTCACCGGCACGTTGAATTTGCCGGAAGGCGTCGAGATGGTGATGCCGGGCGACAACACGACGATCACGGGCACGCTGATGGCGCCTGTGGCGCTCGAAAAAGGCGCGCGCTTCGCGATCCGCGAGGGCGGTCGGACGGTGGGCGCCGGAACGGTGACCGAGATCGTCGAATGACGGGTCAGATCGATCTGGCGGGGACGCGGGCCCGGGTCGCGCGTCCGCCTGAATCCGGTCGGGGACAGCGGCTATGAGAGACATCGTCGCCCTGGCGTGCACGGAGTGCAAGCGGCGGAATTACAGCACGACCAAGAACAAGAAGAAGACGACCGAACGGCTGGAGTTCTCGAAGTTCTGTCGCTTCTGCCGCAAGCACACGGCACACAGGGAGAGCAAGTGAGAACGTGAGATTGCTGATTGGTGATTGTTGATTGCTGATTGAATTGGTGATGGCTGATTGAATTGGTGATTGCTGATTGAATTGGTGATTGCTGATCTCATGGATGAATGGTTCATGGCAGCCAATCACGCAATGAAATCAGCAATCAGCAATCAGCAATCAGCAATCAGCAATTAGTAATCTGCGCTCTCATCGAACGTACGAAGGCCAGTAGCTCAATTGGCAGAGCACCGGTCTCCAAAACCGGGGGCTGGGGGTTCGATTCCCTCCTGGCCTGCCAGATAGTCGTTGCTAGGCGCGCCACAGGCGCGCCCGCCGGAGCGGGGCAACGGGGCCCCGCGAGCGAAGGCGTGGGGGTCCGCCGGGGGCGAAAGCCCCCCGGATCGAACAAGCCGAGTGACGGCTCGTGCGAGTGGCTGGCGCGCACCTCGAGCTCACTACCTCGCCGGCCATGAACAGGTAAGCATATGGCAGTCAACTCGCAGACCACGACGCTCGACACCGTCAAAGAGGCGACTGGCGGCCGTATCGAACGGGCGCGCCTTTTCCTGAGCGAAGTCCGCAACGAACTGAAGCGGGTCACCTGGCCCTCGCAGAAAGAGGTCTACGCGACGACCGTCGTCGTCATTCTCACGTCGGCGTTCTTCGGGCTTTACCTGTTCGTCCTCGATTTCGGGCTGCTTCACCTGGTCCGGTGGATCTTCAGTCTCTTCGGCGCCTCGGGGCCGACGGCATGACCGACGTCGCCACCAAGAACTGGTACATCGTGCATACCTACTCGGGGTTCGAGAAGAAGGTCGCCGAATCGCTGCAGGAGCGCGTCAAGGCCTACGGTCTGCAGAGCGACATCGGCGAAGTGCTCATCCCGACCGAGGATGTCGTGGAGATGCGCGGCGGGAAGAAGGTGGTGACGGCGAAGCGGTTTTTCCCCGGCTACATCCTGGTCGAAATGAACATGTCCGACCACGCGTGGCACGTGGTGAAGAACACGCCGAAGGTGACCGGCTTCGTCGGCGCCGGGGCCAAGCCGACGCCGCTCAGCAAAGATGAAGTGGAGCAGATCCTGACGCAGGTGAAGACGGCGGCGGAGAAACCGAAGCCGAAGTACATGTTCGAGAAGGGCGAGCAGGTCCGGATCAACGAAGGGCCGTTTACCAGCTTCAACGGCGTCGTGGACGAGGTGAATCTGGACAAGAACACGCTGAAGGTGATGGTCACCATCTTCGGACGGTCGACGCCGGTGGAACTGGATTTCCTGCAGGTGGAGAAGATCTGACGCTCACCACGGAGGACGCGGCGGACACGGAGGTTCAAACCTGATGTCGGGCGGGATTTCACCTCCGCGTCCTCGGCGTCCTCCGCGGTAGACGTCGTCAAAACGTATGGCCAAAAAAGTTCAGGCAATGGTGAAGCTCCAGATTGCCGCCGGCAAGGCCACGCCGGCGCCGCCCGTCGGCACCGCGCTCGGCCCGCAGGGCGTGAACATCATGGACTTCTGCAAGAACTTCAACGCGCGGACCGCGAAGGATGAAGGTCTGATCATCCCCGTCGTCGTGACGGTGTACGCCGATCGGTCCTACACCTTCGTCACCAAGACGCCGCCGGCCGCGGTGCTGCTCAAGCGGGCCGCGAACATCGCCAAGGGCTCTGCGGAACCGAACAAGAACAAGGTCGGGACCGTGACCGCGAAACAGGTCGAGGAGATCGCGAAGACCAAAATGCCCGATCTGAACGCAGAGTCGCTCGATGCCGCCATCAAGACCGTTCGCGGTACGGCGCGCTCGATGGGGTTGGACGTCGTCGGATAAGCAACTCTCTCGAGGCTCAGGTCTCAAGGCTCAAAGGCAGCGCCGCGGGAACGATGAGACCGGATGTTGAGAGTTGAGGCTTCAGACTCTTTCACCGGAGAAACGCATGCGCAAGCACGGCAAGAAGTTTCTGGCAGCCCGGGCGCAGGTTGCCGCCGATCGATCGTATTCGATCGAAGAGGCGGTCCCGCTCGTGCAGAAAGTCAAGTTTGCGAAGTTCGACGAGACCGTGGAGATGTCGTTGCGGCTGGGCGTCGATCCGAAGCACGCGGACCAGATGGTTCGCGGCACTGTCGTGCTGCCGCACGGCCTCGGGAAGAGCAAACGGGTACTGGCGATAGCGGGCGGCGAGAAGCAGAAGGAAGCCCAGGACGCCGGCGCCGACGTGGTCGGCGGCGAGGAAATGGTGGAGAAGATTCAGGGCGGCTTCATGGACTTCGACGCCGTCGTCGCCACGCCAGACATGATGCGCGCGGTCGGCCGGCTGGGAAAGGTGCTCGGCCCGCGCGGGCTCATGCCGAACCCGAAGACCGGCACGGTCACTACCGACATCGGCAAAGCCATCCGGGAGATCAAGGCCGGCAAGGTGGAGTTCCGGGTCGACAAGACCGGCATCATTCACGCACCGGTCGGCAAAACGTCGTTCGCCACCGGTTCGCTCGTCGCCAATGCGCACGCGCTTGTCGACAGCATTGTCAGGGCCAAGCCGGCGGCCGCGAAAGGCAAGTACCTGAGGAGCGTCACCTTGTCGTCGACGATGGGCCCGGGCGTGAGAGTCGACACGACGAACATCGACGCGCTGGTGAAGCACTGAACGAGGGTGTGTCGCGCAGCCCTTTAGGGCTGCCTGGCGCGGCGATGCAGGCCTGGAGGCCTGCGTTACGAGCGGCCGCCCGAACGAGGATCACAGACATGGCTGTCACGCGCGCGGAGAAAGAAGCCGAGTTCCAGCAGCTGGAGACGGCATTCAAGGGATCGGAGAGCGCGATCCTGGTCGATTTCAAGGGCCTGAACGTGCCGCAGGCGACCGAGCTGCGGCGTCAGCTGCGCGGCGCGAAGGCGAGCTACAAGGTCGTCAAGAACACGATCGCGAGGCGCGCCGTGAAAGGCACTTCGTTGCAGGCGCTGGAGAAGTACTTCGAAGGGACGACGGCGGTGGCCTATACGGCGACCGATCCGGTGGCGCTCGCCAAGACGCTCACCACCTTCGTCAAGACCACGCCGACGCTCACGATCAAGGCCGCGGTGGTCCAGGGGATGGCGATTGCGCCGGCCGCCGTCACCGACCTCGCGAACATGCCGGGCAAGCCCGAGCTCTATGCCCGACTGCTCGGGACGTTGCAGGCGCCGATGGTGCAGCTGGTCTCAGTGCTCAACGCGGTACCCCGTGATCTGATGAACGTGCTGACGCAGTACGAGAAGAAGAAGAAGGAAGCGGAAGGCGTCAGGTAGGGGCGGCTGGCGAGCCGCCCCTGCGCTGCAGCCGAAAGCCGGAAGACGACAAGGAGCAGCCAAATGCCCGAAGTGACGCAGCAGCAGGTGGTCGACTACATCAAGGGAATCAGCGTCCTCGAACTGTCGCAGCTCGTAAAAACGCTCGAGTCCGAGCTCGGTGTGTCTGCGGCGGCGGCGATGCCGGTGTTCGCGGGCGGCATGCCGGGCGCAGGCGGCGGTGCGGCTGCGGCGCCGGTCGAGGAGAAAACCGAATTCACCGTGACGCTGACCGAGATCGGCGCGAACAAGATCAACGTCATCAAGGTCGTGCGCGAGATCACGGCCCTCGGTCTGAAAGAAGCCAAGGACCTCGTCGAGGGAGCGCCCAAGCCAATCAAGGAAGGCATCCCGAAGGAGGAGGCCGAAGCCATCAAGAAGAAGTTCGAGGACGCCGGGGCCAAAGTCGAGATCAAGTAATTGCGGATTCAACCGCGAGGACACGGAGGACAGGAGAAGAAACCCGCGTTCGGGATTTGACCTCCGCGTCCTCCGCGTCCTCTGCGGTGTTGCTGGCAAGCGAACGCAGTCCGCAATTGATGATTGGCGCTCCGTTTTCCTCGAGGTCCAACAAGATGTATAGCCTTCCCAAGAACGTCTACCGCGAGCGCATCGACTTTTCGAAAATCAAGACCACCGTCCCGATTCCGAACCTGATTGAGATCCAGAAGAAGTCCTACGAGCGCTTCCTGCAGATGAACCGTCTGCCGAGCGAGCGCGAGGACGCGGGCCTCCAGTCGGTGTTCAAGTCGGTGTTTCCGATCAGCGACTTCCGCGAGAACTCGTCGCTCGAGTTCATCGAGTACTCCATCGGCAACTGGGAGTGCAAGTGCGGCAAGCTGCAGGGCCTGCACCACCTGCGCAAGCCGTGCAGCAACTGCGGCGCCACGCTCATTGCCGATCCCTACGGCGATCGCGAGGTGCTGTGTCCGCGTTGCGGCAAGGCCAACCAGGCGCGCGGCGACGTCTGCGACATCTGCGGCAACACGGTCGGCCTGAAGCTGAAATACGACGTCGACGAGTGCCAGGAGCGCGGCATGACCTACGCCGTGCCGCTCAAGGTCACGATCCGGCTGGTGGTCTGGAACAAGGACCCCGAGACCGGGGTGAAGACCATTCGCGACATCAAGGAGCAGGAGGTCTATTTCGGCGACATTCCGTTGATGACCGAGAACGGCACCTTCATCATCAACGGCACCGAGCGGGTCATCGTCTCGCAGCTGCACCGCTCGCCCGGCGCTTTTTTCCATTCCGAGGACAAGACCCTCTACGTCGCGCAGATTATTCCCTATCGCGGCTCGTGGGTGGAGTTCGAGTACGACAGCAAGAACCTTCTTTACGTGCGCATCGATCGCAAGCGGAAGTTCCTCGCCTCGGTCTTCCTCCGCGCTCTCGGGCTGCGCGGCGCCGACGAGATCATCCGCGCCTTCTACAGCGTCGACAAGCTGCACATCAAGGGGGGCAAGATCTACTGGTCGGTGGCGGACAGCCTGGTCGGCCTCCGCGCCGCGACCGAAATCCAGGTGCCGGGCGGCGAATTCACGATCCAGGCGGGCAAGAAGATCACCAAGAACGCGATCGAGGCGCTCAAGAAGGCGAACGTCGAAGCGGTCGAGATCTCGGATGCCGAGCTCGAAGGCGCGTATGCCGCCGCCGACGTGGTCGACCCGTCCACCGGCGAGGTGATTCTCGAAGCGAACGAGCCGCTCGAGCCGCGCGTCATCTCGATGGCGCAGGAGAAGAATGTCGATCGCATCGAGATCTTCTTCCCCGAGCGCGACGAGGTCGGGCCGATCATCGCGCAGACGCTGAAAAAAGATCCGATCCACACGCACGAGGAGGCGCTCATCGAGATCTACCGGCGCCTCCGGCCGGGCGATCCGCCGACGCTCGACAGCTCGCGATCGCTGTTCGAGAACATGTTCTTCAACCCGCAGAAGTACGACTTCTCGCGCGTCGGACGGTTGAAGCTCAATACCAAACTCGGCCTCAACACGCCGCTGGACGAGAAGATCCTGCACCCGCAGGACTTCTACGAGGTGATCAAGTACCTGCTCAAGCTGCGCCGCAATCCGGCCAACGTCGACGACATCGACCACCTCGGCAACCGCCGCGTCCGCTCCGTCGGCGAGCTCCTCGAGAACCAGTTCCGCATCGGGTTGGTGCGGATGGAGCGCGCCATCAAGGAGAAGATGTCGGTCTACCAGGAAATGGCGACGGCGATGCCGCACGATCTGATCAACGCGAAGCCGGTGATGGCGGCCATTCGCGAGTTCTTCGGATCGTCGCAGCTGTCGCAGTTCATGGACCAGACCAACCCGCTGTCCGAGATCACGCACAAGCGCCGTCTGTCCGCGCTCGGCCCCGGCGGGTTGTCGCGCGAGCGCGCCGGGTTCGAGGTTCGCGACGTCCACCCGACTCACTACGGCCGCATCTGCCCGATTGAGACGCCGGAAGGGCCGAACATCGGCCTCATCTCGTCGCTGTCGTGCTACGCGCGCATCAACGAGTTCGGCTTCATCGAATCGCCGTACCGGAAGGTGAAGGACGGCCGCGTCACCGACTACTGCCTCATTACCAACGCCGGCGGCCATGCGAAGTACAAGGCTGGCGACATCGTCGAAGCCGACGAGCTGGTGAGCGAGGATGGCCGCTCCAAGAAGAAGGGGGTCGAGTTCGAGCCGTACTCGTTCTATCTCTCGGCCTGGGAAGAGGACCAGTACGTCATCGCGCAGTCGAATGCCTCGGTCGATCCGACCGGCAAGCTGATGCAGGAGCGCGTCGACGCACGCCAGGCGGGCAATTTCATGCTGTCGCCGCGCGAGAACATCCAGTTCATCGACGTGTCGCCGAAGCAGCTGGTCTCGGTCGCGGCCTCGCTCATCCCGTTCCTGGAGAACGACGATGCGAACCGGGCGCTGATGGGATCGAACATGCAGCGGCAGGCGGTGCCGCTGCTGCGGGCGCGGGCGCCGTTCGTCGGCACCGGCATGGAGTACATCACCGCGCGCGATTCCGGCGCGGTGATCGTCGCGCGCCGATCCGGCGCCATCGACTTCGTCGACTCCCAGCGCATCGTCGTGCGGGTGGAGAGCGAGACCGAAGACGGCAAGGAGATGGGCGCCGACATCTACCCGATGACGAAGTTCAAGCGCAGCAACCAGAACACCTGCATTACGCAGAAGCCGATCGTTCGCGTCGGCCAGAAAGTGCACAAGGGCCAGGTGCTCGCCGACGGTCCGTGCACCGAGCTCGGCGAGCTCGCGCTCGGCCGCAACGTGCTGGTCGCGTTCATGCCGTGGCGCGGCTACAACTTCGAGGACGCGATCCTCGTGTCCGAACGGATGGTGAAGGACGACTACTACACCTCGATCCACATCGAGGAGTTCGAGATCGAGGCCCGCGACACCAAGCTCGGACCGGAAGAGATCACGCGCGACATCCCGAACGTCTCGGAAGGGTTCCTCAAGGACCTCGACGACAGCGGGATCATCCGGATCGGCGCGTCGGTCAAGCCCGGCGACATCCTCGTCGGCAAGGTCACGCCGAAGGGGGAGACGCAGCTCACCCCGGAAGAGAAGCTGCTGCGCGCGATCTTCGGCGAGAAAGCCGGCGACGTGCGCGACGCCAGCCTCATCTGCCCGCCCGGGATCGAAGGCATCATCGTCGGCGTGAAGATCTTCTCCCGCAAGGGCATCGAGAAGGATGACCGGGCGAAGGCGATCGAGCAGGAAGAGCTCGACATGATGGAGAAGAACCTGCAGGACGAGATCCGCATCCTTCATGACGAAGTGAAGAAGCGGGTGATCATGATGCTGAAGGGCCAGGAGCTCCGGTCGGACCTGTTCGACGAGTACGGTCGCGAGCGGCTGCTCCGGAAAGGGACGCCGCTCACCGAGGAAGTCCTGCAGGAGATGCCCTACGAAACCATGGTCCGCCTCAAGATTGCGACCGACGATACGCGGCTCGAGGACGATCTGCGGGACCTCGAGGAACGGACCGAACGCCAGGTCGAAGTCATTCGCAATCTGTTCGAAGAGAAGAAGGAGAAGATCCGCCGCGGCGACGAGCTGCCTCCCGGCGTGATCAAGCTGGTGAAGGTGTACGTGGCGATGAAACGCAAGCTGTCGGTCGGCGACAAGATGGCCGGCCGCCACGGCAACAAGGGCGTGATCGCGCGCATCCTGCCCGAGGAGGACATGCCGCATCTGCCCGACGGCACGCCGGTCGAGATCGTGTTGAACCCGCTCGGCGTCCCGTCGCGGATGAATGTCGGTCAGATTCTCGAAACCCACCTCGGCTGGGCCGCGCACGCGCTCGGCCTCTACTTCGCGACCCCGGTGTTCGACGGCGCGACGGAGATGGAGATCAAGAACTGGCTCGATCGCGCCGGCCTGCCGAAGGGCGGCAAGACGAGATTGTTCGACGGCATGACCGGCGAGGCGTTCGAACAGGACGTCACGGTCGGCTACATCTACATGCTGAAGCTGTCGCACCTGGTCGACGACAAGATCCACGCCCGGTCGATCGGGCCGTATTCGCTGATCACGCAGCAGCCGCTCGGCGGCAAGGCGCAGTTCGGCGGCCAGCGGTTCGGCGAAATGGAGGTCTGGGCGCTCGAGGCGTACGGCTCGGCGCACATCCTCCAGGAGCTCCTCACCGCCAAATCGGACGACGTGACCGGCCGCGCGAAAATCTACGAGGCCATCGTCAAGGGCGACGCCTCGTTCACGGCCGGCCTGCCGGAGTCGTTCAACGTGCTCATCCGCGAGCTGCAGTCGTTGTGTCTCGACGTCGAGCTGATGAAGACCAAGAAGAAGCCGGTGGAGGTGGCTCCGCAGCCCGTACTCGAGAGTGTGTGAGATGGTTGATTTGTGATTGCTGATTGATGATTTCGATTGCTGATTGGCGGCCTGGACATCCGCAAAATCACCAATGCAATCAGCAATCAACAATCAGCAGTCAAAAATTGAACGAAGGGGACTATGAGACCTTCTTTTCATGAACGTGGCGCGCTGACCAGCGACTTCGACGCGATTCGTATCAGCCTGGCCTCGCCCGACAAGATCCTGTCGTGGTCGCACGGCGAGGTGACCAAGCCGGAGACCATCAACTACCGCACGTTCAAGCCGGAACGTGACGGGCTGTTCTGCGCCAAGATCTTCGGGCCGATCACGGACTGGGAATGTCTCTGCGGCAAGTACAAGCGGATGAAGCACCGCGGCGTCATCTGCGACAAGTGCGGCGTCGAAGTCACGCAGGCGAAGGTCCGCCGCGAGCGCCTCGGTCACATCACGCTCGCCACGCCGGTGAGCCACGTCTGGTTCTTCAAGGGCCTGCCCAGCCGCATCGGCCACCTGCTCGACATCTCCCTGCGCGATCTCGAGCGCGTCCTCTACTTTGAGGCCTACGTCGTCGTCGATGCCGGCGAGACCGATCTGAAGGCCAACCAGCTGCTCAACGAAGAGCAGTACCGCAAGGCGCGGGAAGAGCACGGCGGCAAGTTCCGCGCCCAGATGGGGGCCGAAGCGATCAAGGAGCTCCTCAAGCGCGTGAACGTCGAGCGGCTCGCGATCGAGCTGCGCGACAAGATGAAGGCCGAGAGCTCGGCGCAGAAGAAACTGAAGTTCGCCAAGCGGCTCAAGGTCGTCGACTCGTTCCGCAAATCGAGCAACCGGCCCGAGTGGATGATTCTCGACGTCATCCCGGTGATTCCGCCGGAGCTCCGCCCGCTCGTGCCGCTCGACGGCGGCCGGTTCGCCACGTCCGACCTGAACGACCTGTACCGGCGCGTCATCAACCGGAACAACCGGCTCAAGAAGCTGATCGAGCTGAAAGCGCCCGACGTCATCATCCGCAACGAGAAACGCATGCTGCAGGAAGCGGTGGACGCGCTGTTCGACAACGGCCGGCGCGGCCGCGTGCTCCGCGGCGCCAACAACCGGCCGCTCAAGTCGCTGTCCGACACGCTCAAAGGGAAGCAGGGCCGCTTCCGTCAGAACCTGCTCGGCAAGCGCGTCGACTACTCCGGCCGCTCCGTCATCGTCGTCGGCCCCGAGCTGAAGCTGCACCAGTGCGGGCTGCCGAAGAAGATGGCGCTGGAGCTGTTCAAGCCGTTCATCTACAACAAGCTCGAGGAGCGCGGCCTGGTCCAGACCATCAAGCAGGCGAAGGAGATGGTCGAGCTGCAGCGGCCCGAAGTATGGGACGTGCTCGAGGAAGTGATTCGGGAGCACCCGGTGCTGCTGAACCGCGCGCCGACGCTGCACCGGCTTGGCATCCAGGCGTTCGAGCCGGTGCTGGTGGAAGGCAAGGCGATTCGCATTCACCCGCTCGTCTGCACCGCGTTCAACGCCGACTTCGACGGCGACCAGATGGCGGTCCACATCCCGCTGTCGCCGGAAGCGCAGATCGAGGCGTCGGTGCTGATGCTGTCGAGCAACAACATCCTGTCGCCGGCGCACGGCGCTCCGATCGCCATTCCGTCGCAGGACATCGTGCTCGGCTGCTACTACCTGACCAAGGCCAAGAATGGCGCCAAGGGCGAAGGCCGCGCGTTCGGCAACGCCGAAGACGTGATGATCGCGCTGGAGGCCGGCGAGCTGGAGACGCTCTCGCCCATCCGGCTGCGCTACACCGGGCTGCTTCAGGACCTCACCGCCGCGCGTGACGATCAGGACGTCCTGCACACGGAAGTGCAGGAGGTCACGAACAAGATCATCAACACGACGGTCGGGCGCGTGATCCTGAACCAGACCATCCCGCACGAGATGCCCTTCGTCAACGGGCTGCTGAAGAAGAAGGGGCTCCAGCAGCTGGTGCAGAGCTGCTATCTCAGGTTCGGGCTCGAGAAGACGGTGGAGATGCTCGACTCGCTGAAGCACCTCGGGTTCACCTACGCGACGCGATCGGGCCTGTCGATCGGCATCGACGACCTGATCATCCCCAAGGAGAAGGTCGCGCTCGTCGACAAGGCGCGCGACGAGGTGATCAAGGTCGAGTCGCAGTACCTGGAAGGCGCGATCACCAACGGTGAGCGCTACAACAAGGTCATCGCCATCTGGTCGGAGGCGACTGAAGACATTGCCAACGCGATGTTCGGCGAGATGGAGTCGATGGACAAGGAGGGCCGGAATTTCAACCCGGTCTACATCATGGCCGACTCCGGCGCGCGCGGATCGAAGCAGCAGATCCGGCAGCTGGCCGGGATGCGCGGTCTGATGGCCAAGCCGTCGGGGGAAATCATCGAGACGCCGATCACAGCGAACTTCCGCGAAGGCCTGTCGGTGTTGCATTACTTCATCTCGACCCACGGCGCCAGAAAGGGTCTCGCCGACACCGCGCTCAAGACGGCAGACTCGGGCTATCTCACCCGCCGCCTGGTGGACGTGGCGCAGGACGTGATCATCAGCGAAGAAGACTGCGGCACGCTCGACGGGATCGAGGCGCGGGCCATCGTCGAGTCGGGCGAGATCATCGAGCCGCTGCGCGACCGCATCATCGGGCGCGTCACCCTCGAGCGGCTCACCGATCCGTTTACCGGTGAGACCATCGTCGACGTGAACGAGGTAATGGACGAAGAGCTGTCGTCGCAGATCCAGGATGCCGGCATTGAGAAGGTGAAGATCCGGTCGGTGCTCACGTGCACGTCGCGCCGCGGCGTGTGCGCCAAGTGCTACGGGCGCGATCTCGCCACCGGAAAACTGGTCGAGCTCGGCCAGGCCGTCGGCGTCATCGCCGCGCAGTCGATCGGCGAGCCGGGCACGCAGCTGACGATGCGGACCTTCCACATCGGCGGCACGGCGTCGCGGGTCTCGGAGCAGTCGACGCTCGAAGCGCGGAATGCCGGCACGGTCAGGCTGCAGGGGCTGACCGTGGTCCAGGCGAAGGACGGCAACCTGGTCGTCATGAACCGGAACGGCTCGGTCGTGGTGCAGGACGCGAAAGGGCGCGACCGCGAGCGCTATCCGGTGGTGTACGGCGCCCGTCTGAAGGTGAAGGAAGGCCAGTCGGTCGACCAGGGCCAGGTGCTGGTCGAATGGGATCCTTACACGTTCTCGATCCTGACCGAAGAGGCCGGACAGGTTCGCTTCAAGGACATCCTCGAAGGCATTACCGTCCATGAGGAGGTCGACGAGGTCACCGGCTTGTCCCGTCTCATCATCGTCGATTCACCGGACGAGAAGAAGCAGCCGGCGGTGGAGATCAAGGCGAAGGACGGCAAGGTGACGCGCAAGTACCACATGCCGGTCCACGCGCACCTGATGGTGCAGGACGGCGAGATGGTGTCGGCCGGCGACGTGCTCGCCAAGATCCCGCGCGAGACGACGAAGACCAAGGACATCACCGGCGGTCTGCCGCGCGTCGTCGAGCTCTTCGAGGCGCGCAAGCCGCGGGAGACGGCCGTGATCTCGGAGATCGACGGCGTGGTCAAGCATGGCGGCATTGTCAAGGGGCAGCGGAAGATTATCATCGTGCCTGACGAACCGGGCGCCGAGCCGCGTGAGTACGCGCTGCCGCGCGGCGTTCACGTGAACGTGCAGGAAGGCGAACGGGTGCGCGCCGGCGAGCCGTTGATGGACGGTCCGTCGAACCCGCACGACATCCTGAACGTGCTCGGCGAGAAGGCGCTGCAGTCGTACCTGGTGAACGAAATCCAGGAGGTGTACCGGCTGCAGGGTGTGAACATCAACGACAAGCACATCGAGACCATCGCGCGGCAGATGATGCGGTGGGTGAAGATCGAGGACGTGGGCGACACCGAGTTCCTGATCGACGAGCAGGTGGACAAGTTCCGCTTCCTCGAGGAGAACGAACGCGTGATTACGGAGGGCGGGCGTCCGGCGCAGGGCCGGCCGCTGCTGCTCGGCATCACCAAGGCGTCGCTGTCGACCGACTCGTTCATCTCGGCGGCATCGTTCCAGGAAACGACGCGCGTGCTCACCGAAGCGTCCATCTCCGGCAAGGTCGATCACCTCCGCGGCCTCAAGGAGAACGTGACGATGGGCCGGCTCATTCCGGCCGGCACCGGCTTCGAGTATTACCGCAATGTCCGGATCCCGCCGGACGAGCCGCCGCCGCCGCCCGCGCCGCCGCAGCCGAGCGACGAGGAGCTCGATCTGGAGCGCGATATGGAGTACTTCGTGGAGCCGGACGAGGCGATGGTGCCGAGGACGGGCGACCTGGAGTGACGCTGAAATTGTAGATTGCAGATTGTAGATGGCAGATTGGGGGCGGCGGTCAGAACGATCGCCGCCCTTTTTATTTGCGTTGGTGTCAGCCACCACGATCGGGCCCGGTTAAGACGTGCGCGACCATTTTCGGTTGTGTCCGGCTTTAGCCGGACCAGCGAACGAGCGAAGGAAGTGCCACGTTTTGCGGGAAACTGGGTCCCTGTGTTTTTCAAAGAGTATGGCCTGCCGAATCCCGACGAACGAAAGCTGGCGTTCTATCGCTTGCTCGATGAATTCTTTTGAACGGTAGAATATCGACGGGTTCTCTGATGCTGGCCAGCACCGCGACCGCGAGTTGAAAGCCGCGAACGTGATCACCTCCGCTGACAACCGTCCGACTCACCAGCTGGGTTGAAGTGCAGGTTGCCATGATGATCGAATCGCAGGAAAGCGTTCGTCGAATCGAGGAGATTCGCCGGCGGATAGAATCCGCGGAGAACACCGGGAACTCGAGCCCGGTGGTCGAGATGCTGGCCGAGGACGCCGTCATCATGGTTCCGAACCAGCCTGCTCAGGAAGGGAAATCTGCCTGCACCAGGTTTTTGACGGCTGTGATGGCCGGGCTCTTCGAGCAGTTCGACCGCCGCATCGCGTACACCAGTGCCGAGGTCCGCGTCATGGGCGACTGGGGTTTCGACCGCGGAAGCTTCACGTTCACGATTGCACCGAGAGCCGGCGGGGAGACCTCGCGCGAGAGCGGAAAATATCTGTTCCTCTATTCGCGAAGGACCGACGGGTCGTGGCAGATCGCCCGTGCCATCGTGAATCTCGACGATCACCACGCGAACGGATGATTGGCCGGATGCATGCAATCGGGCGGCCCCGGCTCCTTTTCGTCCTGACTTTGTCGTCGTGCACGCGCCTTTGCTGCGTCTGCGTCCTCACATGCCTGGCGGCGGCCTGCACGTCCCCGCAGCCGCCAAACACATCGGGGTCCGCAACTCACCCGCCGGCGGTCGATTCGGAGCTGGCCGCGTTCATCGGCCGGATTCGTGCCGTCGACAACCACACACATGTGAACTCGGTGGTTCCAGAGGATTCCGAATCTGACGCGCTGCCTCTCGAGGCGTTGCTGCCGTTCGATCTGCCGGTCAGGCTCAGGCCCGATGATCCGGCCTGGCTGGCCGCGTACCGCGGTCTCTACGGCTATCCACATGGCGATCTCAGCGAAGCGCACATGACGGAGCTCCGCGGCACCATGCAACGGATTGCGCGTGAACAGGGCGACAGGTTCCCTGAGTGGGTGCTGGATCGCATCGGAACCGAGACGATGCTCGCCAATCGCGTCGCGATGGGGCCGGGGCTCGCCGCCCCGCGTTTCCTCTGGGTCTCGTATGTGGATGCGCTGATGCTGCCGCTTTCGACGCGGGTCGAAGCGGCGGTCACACCCAACCGCGCGAAGCTGTACCCGCTGGAAGACAAGCTTCTTCGCCGTTATCTGGACGACCTCGGCATCGCGAAGCCGCCGGCGACGCTCGACGGATATCTTCGAACGGTCGTCACGCCGACGCTCGAGCGGCAGCGTCAGGCGGGCGCCGTCGCCGTGAAATTCGAAGCCGCGTACCTTCGCGCCCTCGACTTCGACGAGACATCTGCCGATGTCGCCAGCCGCGTCTACGCGCGCTATGTCGACCGCGGCGAGCCATCACACGCGGAGTACAAGACGCTGCAGGACTTTCTGTTCCGCTTCATCGCGCGTGAGGCCGGCCGCGTCGGGCTAGCGGTGCACATTCATTCGTTCGAGGCCGCAGGTGCGTTCTTTCAGGCCGCCGGCGCAGATCCGCTGCTGCTCGAGCCGGCGTTCAACGATCCGGCGCTGCGCGGCACCAGCTTCGTCATCGTGCACGGCGGCGGCACCTTCGCCGAACATGCAGGTGCGCTTCTCTGGAAACCGAACGTCTTCGTCGACATCTCGGCGATGACTTTGATTTACACGCCGGCGAAGCTGGCCGCGGTCCTGCGGGAGTGGCTGCTTCAGTTTCCGGAGAAGGTGCTGTTCGGCACCGATGCGGCGGCGTTCGGACCTGACCGCGGCTGGGAAGTGGCCGCGTGGATCGGCACGACGACCGGTCGCCAGGCGCTCGCCATCGCATTGTCGCAGATGATCGGAAACGGCGAGGTGCGCCTGGAACGGGCAAAGGAGATCGCGACGATGGTGATGCGGAGCAATGGCGCGAAACTGTACAAGCTGCCGCTCAAGTGATGCGAGGAGCGTTCGAGTCCTTCGAACGTCAACCAACGCTGAACGGCACGCTGGTCAACGTCAGACCGCTTCGGCCTGACGTTTACTCTGAGCCTTGCCAGACATGCTGTCCGCGACGGACAATCCACGGGCCGACATGATCAGGAAAGCACTTCTCGTGGTGAGCTCGCTGGGCGTGGCGCTGGTTGTCTTCGCATCGATCATGTATGTGACGAATCCAGCACCCATCGTTCCGGCGATTCCGGCGGTGGAGGCCGCGAATCCAGAGAGGCCCTTCGTGGTAAAGCTCCATGCTCGATGGTGTCCGGTCTGTATGGCGACCAAGGGGATCTGGTCCAGGATTCAGGCGACGTACGCCAGCCGGGTGAATCTCCTGGTGCTGGACTTCACCGATCAGGCGAACACCGCCGCGAGCCGAGCGGAAGCCAGGAGACTGGGGCTTGAAAAGATCTTCGATGAATATCTGGGCGCCACAGGCACGATTCTGGTTCTGAACGGACGCACCAGGGAAGTGGCGGCGTCCATCCATGGCAGCCGCGATTTCGCCGAATATCGCGCCGCGATCGACCGAACCCTGAGCGGACGCGACTGACCTCGGCCTGCCGAATGAGGCATCATCTCTCGGTGGACGACACTAATTGTACGACGGAGGCCGTATGAGAATGTTGATACGCCGTATCGCGTACGTCGCGATCCCGCTCGGCCTGGCCGGAACGATGCTCGGCCAGCAGGCGCCGGTGGGCTACGACGATACACCGATGCAGCCGAACGGCAAGTGGCACATCCACGACCCGAACCGCCCGCAACCGACGATCGTGACTCCGGGCGCCGCGAGCGCCGCTTCGCTGCCGGGTCCCAGCGACGCAGTGACCCTGCTGGGTACGCGCGATGACCTGAGCGCGTGGCAGATGATGGATGGATCTCCCGCGACCTGGACGATGAAGGACGGCGTGCTTCAGACCGGCAAGGGGCTGATACGCACGAAGGCGGAATTCACCGACTTCCAACTGCATGTCGAGTTCGCCACTCCGAGCGAGGTGAAGGGCAACAGTCAGGAACGGGGCAACAGCGGCGTCTTCCTGCTCGGCAAGTTTGAAATCCAGGTCCTCGACAGCTACCAGAACCGGACCTATTCCGACGGATCGGCGTCCGCGATGTATGGACAGTTTCCGCCGCTGGTGAACGCATCCCGTCCTCCCGGTGCCTGGCAGACGTACGATATCGTGTTCACCGCTCCACGCTTCAAAGACGGCCGGACGCTGGACAAGCCGGCGGTGGTGACGGTGCTTCATAATGGAGTCGTCGTTCACAACGCCACTCCTTTCTGGGGGCCGACGACCCACAAAAAGATCGATGCGTATGTGCCGGACAACGCGAAGGGTCCCCTTGCCTTGCAGGATCACGGGAACCCGGTCCGTTATCGCAACGTGTGGATTCGGCCGCTGAAGGACTACGACAGCCCGTAGGCGTATCGTGCGGCCGCAGGCCTGAGCGGATGAAAGTCGCCAGCCGAACGGTCGGCGTCATGGGCTCCGGCACGTTCGAGCATGAACCGCTGGCCAGCGAGATCGGCGACCTGCTCGCGAGCCTTGGCGTAAATCTGCTGACCGGCGGCGGCAGCGGCGTGATGACCTCGGTCAGTCGCGCGTTCGTCCGGGCGCCCCGGAAGCAGGGCGTGTGCATCGGCATCATTCCGTGCTTCAGCGAGAGCGACCGTTCCAGGCCGAAGGACGGATATCCGAATCAATTCGTGGAACTGGCCATCTTTACGCATCTGCCGCACAGCGGGTCCCGCGGCAGGGAGGACCTGTCGCGGAACCACATCAACGTGCTCTCATCCGCGGCAGTCATCGCCCTGCCCGGCGAGGAGGGCACCGCGAGTGAAGTGTCCCTTGCGGTCGACTATCGCAGGCCGGTCATTGCCTACTCGCCGGACACGCACCTCGTCGATCATTTTCCGCGGGTAGTCGAACGAGCCACAACGGTGGATCGAGTCAGGGAGTTTCTCATTCGGCAGCTCGAGAGAGAGGAGCGCATCCATGAAATACCTCGTTGAGTTCCACGCTTCGATTGAGCGGGGAAACGCGATCGACGAGAAGGCCGGACCGGCCGCTTTTCGCTCAGGTCGCTCAACGGTTCAAGCCGGAAGCGTTCTATGGAAATCCGACGCGGCGCCAGGGCATCCTGATCGTCGATCTCGCAACGGAAGCGGACATCGCAGAACTGATGTACGTTCTCACGTGGGCCGGAGGGACCGAGCCCACATTCACACCGCTCGTGCGGCCGGAAACCTTCGGAGCCGCGTTGGAAAAGGCCATGAAAGCACCGGCGCTCGGCCGGCCGTGGTCGTAGATGACGGCCACGGCTGGCTCGCCGCTGTTTCTCGAGATCCAGCGGAAGGAACAGAAGACACGTGGAGGGCGACCAGGATGAAATGCCGAGCGTTGTTCATCGTGACCATCGCGCAGGCGGCCGTCGCCTGCGGCGGCAGCAATGCGCCGAGCGCTCAGAACAGTTCCGCCATGACGTTTTTCGTCAGCAGCGCGAAGAGCACAACCGGCAACCTCGGCGGTCTCAGCGGCGCGGACAAGCTGTGTCAGCGCCTTGCGGAGGCGACCGGCAACGGAAACAGGACGTGGCGCGCCTATCTGAGCGTGGAGCGCGATCTTGACAACCAACCGACCAATGCGCGGGATCGAATCGGCGGTGGTCCGTGGGTGAATGCCAACGGGATCGCCGTTGCCGGCGACGTGAACGCGCTGCACGCGCGCAGGGGCGATGCCGCCGTGTTCGTGGACGAACGTGGGCAGCGCATCCCGGGTCAGTGGACTGGCTCGCCCGCGCCGGTGGAGCACGACATCTTGACCGGCTCCAACGCCGACGGGACGCTCCTGCGCGGGATGACCTGCAGCGACTGGACGTCGGATTCCGCCAGTCTGGCAGCCCAGGTCGGCCATTCTGACGGTCTTGGACCGGGCGGTGATACCTCGGGAACGCTGTCATCGTGGAATTCGGCACACGCCAACCAGAACTGCGCGAACACCGCTCCGCGCGGAGGAGCCGGCCGAATCTACTGCTTCGCCTTCTAGCCGTGCTTGCACGGCCTGAATGTGTACGAACGCGTCATGTTTTGCCGTGTAAGCACCGCTTAGGCGCGCGAAGCGCGCCGTGCCGTAGCTTCAGCTTCAGTCCGCCTTCGCGCGAAGCGCTACGGCGCGACCTCGCCGAAGCTCGAAGAGCGGAGGCGGGAGCGGGGCGGATGGGCACCGCGAGCGACTGAGCCGGACCTTGGGGTAGAGCCCCACGTTAGAAGGTGGTGCTGATTGCCGCGGGCGGACGCCACAATGAAATCGACCGGCTTCACGGATCACCAGGCGCGTGAGGCGTGGCAGGCAGGGGCGCGGGCGTGGGACACGTTCGTCGAGTCCGGCGCCGACTACTATCGCCGTGAGGTGCACGGACCGGCGTTGCTCGCCGCGTGCGCCCCGCTGAAGGGCAAAAGGGTACTCGATCTCGGGTGCGGCCAGGGCTTCTTCACCCGTGAACTCGCCCGGGCGGGCGCGCGGGTCACCGGAATCGACCTCGCTGATGACTTGATTGCTTATGCCCGCCGGCACGAAAGCCGGGAACCGCTCGGCGTCGAGTACCGCGTCGCCAGTGCGGCAACCATTGATCAGCTCTGGCCTGACGGACCGGTTGACATCGTGACCGCCTGCATGGCCGTGCAGGACATGGCGGATGTCGGCGGAGCTCTTCGGAGCGCGTTCGCCGTGCTGGCGCCCGCCGGCCGGATGGTTTTCTCGGTCCCGCATCCGGCCACCGACACTGCATTCCGTGAATGGGAGCGCGATGCCGCCGGCCGGAAACTCGCGCTGAAGATCGATCGTTACTTCGAAACCGGCGCGGCCGTGTGCCACTGGACGATGGCGCGTCTGCTGTATTTCTGGGACACACCCTGCTGGCGCTACACGTTGACCGAGTGGAGCGAGCTTATCGCGCGGGCCGGGTTTCTCATTCGCCGGCTGCTCGAGCCGCGTCCGACGGGCCCTCAGGTGCGCCAGCAGCCTCAGTTCGATGATTGCTATCGCCTGCCGTACTTCCTGATTTTCGATCTGGTCAAGCCAGCCTCGGATGAACGCGCGTTCGAGTGAGTCGTGAAGCTCAACCTCGGCCGTGACGCCTTTTTGCGACCTTGGCTGCTTGCTTGCCGAGCGCAGTCCGCGTTCGGTTTCGGCAGACGCGATATCGTGCGCGTGCGCTTCGCGGCGGTCGCTGCTTTCTTGATATTCCGACGCGCTGTCGTTCGCTGACGAGATCTGGCCATCCAACGCCTCCGGGAAGGCATCCTCGACAGCAAGCGACAGGCCCACACATGCGTCGCTCCTTATCGGCGACGCCCCCCGCTATCTACTGTTCGTGTTCGTGTTCTACCGCCATGTATACGTTTCGGTTGGTGCCGATGCTGGCGTACGTCGATCCGCCCGCGATCGGACGGCCGAAGGCATTTCCCTGCGCCGTTGCCGAGAACGAAGCAGATGTCCCCTGGGAATGGAGGATGAGATCGTACAGCTGGGTCAGTGAATGGCCTTCAGAGCGGTACCAGCGGTCCGGCGTCTTGTCCCACGCTAGAGTTATTAGCCCGTCCGCAGGCGGTACGCCCGGAGTCGGGAAGCAGGGGACACCGATGCTGCAGTCAACGTGGAATGTTCGAAACTCGGGAACCGCAGCGACGTCGACGTTCAGTGTCAGGTGCTTGTCGCCGCCGGCGCTCACGCTGTCGCTCGGGATCGAGCCATAACCGTAATCCGCTGTGTATGCTCCGTTCCTCTGTTCAGAGATGCTGTAAGAGAGGAAGGTCGATGGATTTTCGAGTGTTCCGCCCAGGTTGACCGAAACATAGACAGACTGATAGCTGGAACCGGTGAACTCGAACTGGTTCACGCTGGCAAACGTGCCTTCGGCACGAAAGGTATACAGCGGTCCCTGTGCCGAAGCTGACGCCGCCAGCGCGAGCAGCGACAGAACACCGACAAACGTCCGCCTCAGAAGATTCGTCCTGCACTTTCTCATGTTCGATCTCCTTCCTCTGCGCCGGTGGATGCAACGTGCATCGCGGATCCGGTTCACTCCACCGATAGGACGTTCGGAAAGCTGACGAAGCCGGTAGGGGAAACTGGCGCGTGGGTACTGCGGCTGCGCCCGCGCCGGCGCGGGTGAGCAAACCACGTACCTGAGCGATCAGATTGAGAAATACGCAAACGACTGCCGGGCAGTCGGGTCTTTGTACGTGACATGCGCCGCCGTGTCTTACCCCCGTTCAGTTGGTGTATGGAAATTGGATGGCGGGCTCGTTCAGCGAGACGCGTTCGCATTGACATCCGGCACAGCCGGATGTAGCGTCACCCTAGAATCGCCTCACCCAGACAAATGATCGTTTACGGGACCGTCGCGGCCATCGGCTTCCTGTTCCTGCTGCTGATGCTCTTCGTCGGGGAGCTGTTCGGCGGAGACCACGAAATCGGCGCGCACGACATCTCGGGAGGGCATCTCGATGCCGATCACGGCGGCGGGCCGAGCATCTTCAGCGCTCGGATCATGGCCTCCTTTGTCACCTCGTTCGGGGTGGGAGGCGTGGTCGGCCGCTACTATCGCCTGTCCCATCCCGCCTCATCCGGGATTGGCATCCTCTCGGGGCTCGTGCTCTCCAGCATCGTGTATCAGTTCGCGAAGTTCCTCTATTCACAGCAGGCGTCCAGCGAGGTGAGGATGTCGAACCTCATCGGCCGGTTCGGCGAGGTCTCGATTTCCATTCCAGCGGGCGGTGTGGGGCAGGTCGCGCTCACGGTGGGCGGCGAGCGGAGCGAGCACGTCGCCCGCACTGCCGACGGCCGGCCCCTCGGCAGAGGCGCCGAAGTCGTCATCACCGGCCTCAGGGGCGATGGCGTCGTTGTCACCGCGCCCGATTCGGTTCCCCGGGGAGGTTCCAGATGAACGTGTTTGGTGTCGAATTCGCCGCGATTGCGGTCGCGCTGGCAATATTGCTCGGTCTGCTCGCGGTCTTTGCCGCGATGGCGCTGTTCGCGCGCAACTACATCAAGGTGCCGCCTTCAACGGTCGCGATCTTCTTCGGCCGCAAGCACACGTTCATCGACGAGAAGGGGAACCGGGCGACCGTTGGATTCCGCCTCGTCCGCGGCGGCGCGGCCCTGCGCGTCCCTGTTCTCGAACAGGTCGCCTACCTGTCGCTCAATATCATTTCCATACCGCTTCGCATCCAGCGCGCCTACACAAAAGAGGGCGTCGCGGTCACGGTGGAAGCGGTCGCCAACGTCAAAATTGCCGGCGACGACGTCTCCCTGCGCGGCGCGGCGGAGCGCTTCCTCGGCATGACCACGGAGCAGGTCAAAGGCGTCATTTTCCAGACGCTCGAGGGGCACCTGCGCGCGATCCTGGGCACCCTCACTGTCGAGGAGATCAACGCCGACCGTCAGGCCTTCGCGCAGAAGATGACCGATGAAGCCACCGTCGATCTGAAGAAGATGGGCGTCAACATCGACATCCTGACCATTCAGCAGATCAGCGACGAGCAGGGCTATCTCGACGCGCTCGGCAAGAAGCGCACTGCCGAAGTCAAGCGCGACGCCATTGTCGGCGAGGCGCTGGCGCAGCGCGATGCCACCATCAAGTCGGCGCTGGCGGACCAGGAAGGCAAGACCAAGCGCTACGAGGCGGATGTCGCCATCGCGCAGGCGCTGCGCGACAAGGAGTCGAGGCAGGCCGAGTTCGACGCGGCCGTGAAGGGCAAGCAGGCGGAAGCCGAGCAGGCCGGACCGCTGGCGACGGCGGTGGCCCGGCAGCGCGTCACCGAGCAGGAAACCAAAATCGACCAGGTGCGCAAGCAGCAGGAAGTCCTCGTGCAGGAGCAGGAAGCCGCTCGCAAAGAGCGGGAGCTGCTGGCGACGGTCGTCAAGCCGGCCGAGGCCGAGCGCCAGGCGGCGATCCTCCGCGCCGACGGACAGAAACAGGCCACCATCACCCGCGCGGAAGCCACGCAGAAGGAACTGGAGTTCGAGGGCGCCGGCGAGGCGGCCAAGATCGAGCGGATCGGCAGGGCTGAAGCCGCGAAGGTCCTGGCCGTCGGCGAGGCGGAAGCCGAAGTGATCAAGAAGAAGCTGCTCGCCGAGGCCGAAGGCCTTCAGAAGAAGGCTGAGGCGTGGAAGAATTTCAATGAAGCGGCCGTGATCAACCTCGTTGTGGACAAGATGCCGGAGCTGGCCAAGGCCTTCGCCACCCAGCTCGCGGGCATTGACAAGATCAACATCATCGAGATGGGCAACGGATCGTCAGGGTCCGGCGGGCTCGGCAAGGTGATGAGCACGGTGGGCGGCGGCATGACAGCGATGCTGTCGATGTTGAACGATCAGTTCGGGATCGACATTGCCCGGATGATGCAGGCCAAGACGGAAGCGGCGGCGGTCGAGGCGGAGAAGAAAGCGGTGAAGGGTTGACATGGAACCACAATTAACCAGCGTCTTCGTCGCCAATGGTGAAGTGCACGCGAAACAGGTCCGCGCGTTTCTCGAGGCGGCCGGGATTTCGACCGTGGAACGGGGCGAAGCCCTCCGACATACTCACGGACTGACACTCGACGGCCTGGGAACAGTCGAAATCTGCGTGGCTGCAGACGATGCGGAGGAGGCACGCGCGCTCCTGCGATCCGCCGAAGCCGGTGCATTCCGTCTCGAGGAAGACGCCGGTGATCGCCCGCGCAAGTGAGCGACTGTGCCGGTGAGAGCCTGGGCCTTGGATCGCCTGTGCCGGTACGTGCGGTACCGGCGACATCGGGAGCCATCATGAGAACAGCAGCGGGGCCGCGACCGGTCGCTTCGGTTATGCGCCGGGTGCAGTTTGCGTTGATGCACGTCTGGGCTGGCCGATTGTTCGCACGGTGCCGGAGGGGTTTCAGCCGTCTCGCGTGGCGCTTTCGCAGACGCGACTCGCCGTGGGAGCGTGTCGTCATGCCAGTGCCCCCGGCCGCCTTCGGCCCAGGCTCCACTCGGGCTTTCGCCGACTACTTCGAGGGGACGAGCACGGTCCGCGTGACGTCAATCGAGGACATCGTCCAATGGCTGGACACCTGCAGGTACGTAACAGACGCCGATCAGTTCCACGAACGGGATCGGTGGCAGCATCCCGGTCACTTCGAGCAGGTGCAGCGCGGCGATTGTGAGGACTTCGCGCTGTGGGCGTGGCGCAAGCTCGCCGAGATCGGCATCGAGGCGGAGTTGTACGTCGGGCGCGTTGAGTGCGGCGCGTCCGCAATTGCGCGGCAGCATGCCTGGGTGGTGTATCGCGTCGACGATACCGAGTACCTGTTCGAACCGGCGGCGCGGGGGCGGCAGCGGATGATTCGGCCGCTGGCGGAGGCGATCAACGACTACGTGCCGCACTTTGCCGTGAATCACCAATTCAGCACATCGGCGTTCCTCGGGTGCGTTCTCGATTCCTACCGCGCGGGGTAGCGGCTCCGCTTAGTGGTCCATTTCATAATTACGGCGACGCACCGAAGGCGCCAAGACGCCCCCAACGCAGTCAGCCCCGGGGTCCCCAACGTGTTTCCCAACGCGTTGGAGTGGAGCGGGGATACATCGGCGGCCGAATGCCACCGTAATTATGGAATGGCCCACTTCGTGCCATCCAGAGGAAAGCGAGCGTCGATGACCCGACGGTTGATCAGCTCCGGTTCAACTTTCGAAAAGGAGATTGGGTACTCGCGTGCGGTCGTGGACGGAGACTGGATATTCGTGTCCGGAACGACCGGGTTCAACTACGAATCGATGACGATTCCGGACGGCATTGTCGAGCAGACCGAGCAATGTCTGCGCAATATCGAAGCGGCGCTCGCCGCGGCCGCCGCCACGCTCGACGACGTCGTGCGTGTCACCTACGTGGTTCCCCATGCGGAAGAATTCCCCGCCTGCTGGCCGACGCTGCGCCGGTATTTTGGACATGTCCGGCCGGCCGCGATGATGATCTCGGCAGGCCTCACCGATCCGCGAATGCGGATTGAGATCGAGGTGACGGCGCGCCGCCGATCGTGATCCCGCGATGCCAGCCGAGGGCGCAGAGTCCGCGGGATCCAAATCTCGAGCGTTTCTCCGGCTTGGCGCAGGCAGCGCGCTTGCGAGGGGCCCCACGACGCGGTTTGTGCGTCGTGGGGTAGGAGTCGGGGCCCCCACGATGCGGTTTGTGCATCGTGGGGTGGGACGGAGCGGCCCGCCTTCGCGCCGGAGGCGTTCCGGCGCGTCCGCCGTAGCGTTAGTCCGCCTTCGCGCGAAGCGCTACGGCGCGACCTCGCCGAAGCTCGAAGAGCGGACGCGGGCGGAGGCGGAAGCGGGGCGGAGGGCGCCGCGAGCGACCGAGCCCGGGTGTGGGGGGAGCCCCACGTTAGTCTTTGAGTCTGAGACGGACGCCGCACCGCTGGAGCACTGCGCGCCCGACCAGCACATCGACGGCTTCGGCACACACGTCGGGGGAAAGGTTCCACAGGCGCTGCGCCTGCGCCAGGGTGAGGTTGAGACCGGGCATTTCTTGAAAGTCAGCGTAGATGCGGGTGGCGATGTGCTCGATGTTCATGTCGGTGACGATGCTCGCAGGCGTTGTTTGAACTGACAGAGAACCCAGGACGACGCCTTCCACAGCAAGCGCGGTGCCGGCTGAAGGCCCGCGCACTGTTGTAAAAGTGAGCGGGACAGAGTGTTCAAGAATCTTCACCGCTCCACAAAACTGTGCGGCGGCTGGCATTCACTTCGTGCTGGTCTTCGAGGCGTACGCTCTCGACTGCTGTCCGACGATGTCGACGAGATTGCCCATCGCGAGATTCACGTCGATTAGATGGAGTCCCCAATTGGCGAGAACATTCCCCGGTGTGCCCAGGTCGCCGGTGATGTCGTCGATTCGCGGATCCGCCGGGTTGCCGTGTATCGTGACCTCGAGATAGCCGCTCGCGTGGTCGTTCGACGCGCACTTCGCCGTCAGCAATCCCGGCACGCTGATCCACGGCGTGTCGATCGGCTGTTCGGGCGTGACCCAGGGCTTCGGCGGTGAGGTGCTCGTGATTGTCCGGCCCGCCCGGTCGAGATATGCGTGCAGCTCGCCGCTGCCGCCGGCGAGTGCCGCCGGATTCGTACATGCCGCCGCCAGGTTCGGATCGGCTACCTTGCCGAACAGCGTGTTTGGCGGCGGCGGGACCGTTGCACGGAACGACGCAAATGTGATCAGGCACCCGGTCTGCGACGGCGACTTGCACAACGGGACGTGCTGGAACGCGCCGCCGACGTCCTTCCCCTTGGGAACCGCGATGGTCGTTCCGATCAGGATGGCCGACACGAGTCGCGACTGCACTGGCTTGCCGTCGATTTCCTCGCGGATCAACCGGTTCAGGATGAACGATCCCTGCGAGTGCGCGACCAGCACGACGCCGCGTCCCTTGTTGTCGTTCTCCAGGTAGTAATTCCATGCATCGCGCACGTCGTCGTACTGCACGCCTCGATCGAGCGTCACGCCGCCGCTGCCGGGCGCCAGCATGCGGCGCAGTCCGGCGAGAGTTATCTGACGGTACACCGGCGCGTACGGCCGGCACTTCGAACCGAAGCGCGCGAACTGCTGGCGGATGACGTTCATTTCCGCCGGATCGGCCGTCATATCGCTGTTCGGGGTCTGATCGGTCGAGACAGTCGGATAGACGTAGAAGCAGTCGATGGGCGCGTGGGGATCGGCATTCCAGGTCTCACGCGTCAGCGTGCCATCGGCGGCAATGATGGTCGTCGTGTGATCGACGGCGCAGGCGTCGTTGCGGCCGGGGCGGCACAGCCAGGCCTTCCCGTCGCTGTAGTCGTTTGGCTTCGGTGTCTCGGTTGCCGGCTGTGCGGGAACCGTCTGGGCCGAGACGTGGCCCGCCGACACCGTCCCCGCTGCGAGCGCCAAGGCGATCAGAAACTGTTTCAACACTGCGTCTCCTCGCGGCGGCCACCACGCGCAGACACACCACCTGCCCTTGTGGCCCTGGTGGAACCGAGCTGTCCTCGTTTGATCGGTTGCTGCGATGCTACGGGCGCAGCCACTCACTTGTCAAATTGGATTTCCGCCTCTCCTAATGCGCCAGTTATCCATCTCGCACTATCCGTGAACAAGGCGCCGCGGGTCGGGTTCGGCCCTGTTGGTTCTTCGCCTTGGCGCGAAGGCTGCGCGCCAACCAGACGGCGGTGTCCGGGTTGTCCGGCTGAAGCCAGGCCGCCTGTACGGCACTCAGCGCGCGTTCTGACTCGTCGCCACAACACCCAGTGTTCTTAGGGTTCGGTGCATCTCAGTCCCTCCAGGCGTGACCGGATGTGAGTGACTGGTGGCGTCTGCCAAGCCCTGTGGATGGCGGCAGCGCACTAGTTATGCCACGACCGGCGAATCCACTACCGGGCGCACGACCGAGGCGTAGAGACGGGGACTATTGCGAGTGAGGCAAGCATGGAGACCGGCTGGGAACCCGGCCTCCAGCTCGCGCCTCAATCATTTTGCCGCGGTAATCATCATCGCCAGATCGCGCGTGTCTGGACCTCCTCTGTGCTGCACGTTGACATACAAGATCGTGCCGCTCTTGTCGAAATAGATCCCGGTCGGCTCGGCGACGCAATCATACAGGCTGGCGAACCGAACGGTCGTGGCTGCCGACTCGTGATGTCCGTTATCGGGGATTGCCACCCAGATGTCATCGCCGGTGGGCTCATCCTGATCTTCGGCGATGTACAGGTTGCCGTTCTTGTCGAGGGCGAGATTGTCCGGATTTTCGAAGTCCCTGGGCGCATTCACACCCGCCCGCACGTAGTCGGAGACGAACGCCGATGCGTGAGAGGACCCGCCTTGCGGTTCGCGCAGGTCGATGCGAAGCACGCGGTGTTCGCCTGTTACAGCGACATAGAGAATGTTCGAGCCACCGCGATTGTTTCCGGTGGACGTCGCGATCTCGACGTCCTCCGGCCGCGTGTAACCCGTCGCGCCGGCGGCCGTCGCCGCGGCGTCGGCGTCGACCTGCACTGCCGCGCGGTCCAGCGGCAGCCATACCGCTTCGCCCGTGCGGTCGCCCGTGAAGCCGACGATCTTCAGCGCGTACAGCTGGCCGCTGGACAAGTCGCCCCGCCGGTCGGGCACGAACTTGAACACGTACCCGCCCGGTCCGGCGGGCGGAACCGGCACTGGCGCCGTTTCGGAGATCCCGTAAACATTTCCCTGGGGGTCGAAACGGATGCCTTCGTGAGGCTTCGCGCCGAGGGCCGGGCGCGGTACGGACACCCCGGTCACGGGATCGATCTCGTAGATGAGTCCGGCGAGCGCCTGGGGCACGGCGGGATCAGGCCCGAACGGCGTGCGTCCCCTGCGCAGCTCTTCACCGGTGAGCAGCGTGCGCCATGGAGTCCAGGCCGTTCCGTCGAGGCGGTTCCAGTCAGCTCGCTGCGCAAGAATCCTCGTGACACCGGTCTGAAGATCGGTGACCGTTACCTGTCCGTTCTGCGCCGTTTCGTGTGCGCGATACAGGAAACGGCCTGCCTCCGGTCCGGTTTCATTGAGCGTGTTCTGATCCCACTCGTCGGTCGACCCCCCATCGCCTTCGCGTGCGAAGACCGTCTGCACGTAACCGGGAGGGAGGAGGAACTGCCTGTTCTCGGGTTGTCCCGCCGTGCACGCCACGGAAGCGGGCAGCGGCTCGAACTGAAACGGGCCTTTTGCGGGGCTGTCGGTGTTCTGCGCTAGCATCGGGCTGATCGCTGACGCTATTGCCGCGCACGACGCAATAGAGAGTGTGATCAGAGTTCGGCGGAGGGACATGCTGGCCTCCATCGACGCGGCACTAATGCCTGTGCTCGCGTCTCCATGTTTGCCGGAAGGAACGTCGGACGAGCGCGGAGTCTATTGGCGATCGTCTTCAACGATCAAGCACATCGACGGACCAAGCACATCAGACGGCGCGCGCTGAAGGCGTTGGCCACGCGAGCACGAGCGGACGAGTTAGGGATGAGCCGCAAGACACCGTGGCTCGATTGGGTACTGGGCTCACAAGACTCACACCTCATGACTCACAGTCTTCTCCGCTACTGCTCCGTTTCTCCGTTATGCTCCGTGTTTTGCCGTTACCTCCGTTATCTCCGTTCCGTCAGCTAGCCGGCATCAGAGCCTTGAATGATCGAGAAAGCCGACCCCCGCCTTCGTGCCGTTGTCATTCCGGCCGTCCTCGCGCTGGTCGTGAGCGGCGTGGTTCTCATCGCAGCGGCCGATACCTGGCGCTCGGCCCTGATCGACTGGGTGGCGCGCGACCCGGCGCGGTCGCGTTCCCGCTCCGTGGCGGTCTCGATGGCGCTCGCCGCCGCCGTGATTGCTCCGGTCCTCGCAGCGGCTGCGTATCTGTGGCACTTCGGCGTTCGCGTGGCGCGCGACAGGAGACTTCCGCCGCGCGGAATGCGTCTGGTCGTCGACATGGTGGTGCAGGAAGGTGATGAAGCGCAGCGGCGCGGGCGGATGCTGCAGGTCCTGGCGGTCAGCCTGGGCACGACCACTGTCATATTCGCGATTATGTTCTGGCGGCTCATCATGCTGACGAATCCGGATCGTTGAAAGAGCCGACCGTGAAACCGTGGCACGCGCTGTTCGCACCGCTTCCGCCCGATGCGGTCCCGCGCCGCAGACCGGTGCTGTCTTCAGAACTTGCCGGGCACGAGCACGCCGCGGCGATTGCCGGGTGGGACAGTCTCGTCGTCGATCTGTCCGACCCGCCGTACGGTCTGCGCACAATCCAGGTGACCCTCGACGCCGCCGACCGTCCGATCAGCGCCTCCGATCACGTGCTCGTCCGGTTTGCCGACGAAGCGTCTGCGGGCACCCCGGTGCGCATGCGGCAGGAAAGCGTGGGCGGCAGGCTCGAGCTCGATGGCAGCTTTCGCGGCACTCACTGGGACGTCTCGGGCCTCGAGCCCGACGATGATGAGCAGCCGGTGTGGGAATCGACACCTCGGCCGCCGACAGACGAGGAGGTCGCGGCACTGAAAGCGCTCGTCGCCGAAATGGTGAAGCGCGCGCCGCGCAGGACGAGTAACGAGTGAACCATGAGAAGAGCAGCAGCCGTTCTGGCGATGAGCGGGTTGATCGTCAGCGCAGATGTCTCGACACAGGCCGGTCGAACGCACGATCTCAAGCTGCTTCCCGAAAACGTGCACTGGGGCTATTACGACGCGTTGCGCGAGCCGGTCCTGCGCATTGCTTCGGGCGACACGGTGCGCGTGGAGACCATGGTCGCGCGCGGGCTTCAGCGGCTGCGTGCGGCGGGCGTGCCGGAATTGGAGATTCCTGACGCGCTGAAGGCCGTCGAGCGCGCCGTCACCGATCGCGGCCCGGGCGCACACCCGTTGACCGGTCCGATCTGGATCGAAGGCGCCGAACCGGGCGACGTCCTCGAGATCAGGATCCTCGGTTTCGAATACCTGCATCCGTACGGGGTGAGCGGCTTCATTCCCGGCGGCGGCACGCTGCCCGAGGATTTTCCCTACACGCGCTTTCACCTGGTCCGGTTCAACCTGCGCGAAGGAACCGCCGCGTTCGCCCCCGGCATCACGCTGAAGCTGGCGCCGTTTTTTGGCTCGATTGGCGTGGCGCTCCCTCCGATGCTGGGCCGCGTGTCGAGCGGCCCTCCTGGCCCTCATGCCGGGAACCTCGACAACAAAGAGCTCGTGGCGGGCTCGACGCTCTATCTGCCGGTGCACGTCCCCGGCGCTCTCCTGTCGATGGGCGACGGCCACGGCATGCAAGGCGACGGCGAGGTCACGTTGACGGCGCTCGAGACATCGTTGCGCGGCACCGTGCAGGTCAGTCTGCACAAAGGCAGGCGCCTGAATTGGCCCCGCGCCGAGACGCCGACGCATTACATCGCGATGGGGCTGCACCCCGATCTCGACGAGGCGGCAAAGCTGGCCGCGCGGGAGATGGTGGATTTTCTCGCCACCGAGAAGAAGATGGATCGGGGCGAGGCGTACATTCTCTGTTCGCTGGCCGCGGACCTCCACGTCACCCAGCTCGTGGACGGCACGAAGGGCGTGCACGCGATGCTCGCGAAATCGATTTTCGGGCGGTGACCCCCGCGCCGGATCCGGTCGACACGCATGATGTGTAGTGCGGACCTTCAGGTCCGTTCCCGCACGGCAGCCCTGAAGGCCGGCACGACACGCAACACCAAACCAAGGAGATGACATGATCTTCGGCGCGCATGTTCTGCTCTACAGCACCAATCCTGAGGCGGATCGCACGTTCTTCCGCGACATCCTGCAGCTCAAGAACGTCGACGTCGGCGGCGGGTGGTTGATCTTCGCGCTGCCGCCGTCCGAGATCGCCGTCCATCCGTCCGATGGCACGTTCGCCCAGAAGCACGGCGATCAGGCGCTGCTCGGTGCGCTGGTCTTCCTGATGTGCGACGACGTCGACGGGACGGTGAAGGCGCTGAAGGCGAAGAACATCGTCTGCGGCAAACTCGAGCGGGAGTCGTGGGGGATCACGACCACCGTCCGGCTCCCGAGCGGCGGTGAGATCGGCCTCTATCAGCCGCTGCATCAGACGGCGTTCGCGCGGTGATTCAGCCTGGATTCAATCCGCCGATCGGGAACGAGCCAGATCAACGCGACCGTGACGTAAAGCAGGTCTGCCATCCACGGCCGGACGAAGGCGAGCGGCAGCGCGGCGACGTACATCGCCAGCGACGCTTTCGCTTTGCGGTCGCGTCCGACCGCCGCTGCCAGGGTCGAGTGCGGTCCTTCGACCGACACGATGCAGTTCTGGAGAATCCACCAGGCAATCGCGCAGCAGAGCAGATCCGCTCCGTAGACGGCGGTCGGGACCGGCTCGGTGTAGTGGTCGCCTATCCAGTTGGTGGCGAACGGCATCAACGACAGCCAGAACAACAGGTGCAGGTTGGGCCACAGCACGCCGCCGCTGATGTTCCGCGTCGCCTGCAGCATGTGGTGATGGTTGTTCCAGTAGATCCCGAGATTGATGAAGCTGAGGACGTAGGCCAGGAGCGTTGGCATGAGCGGCCGCAGCGACTCGAGGTCCGATCCCTCGGGTGCCCTGAGCTCGAGCACCATGATCGTGATCAGAATGGCGATCACGCCGTCGCTGAACGCTTCGAGTCGCGTCTTGCTCATCTGATTAAGAGGTTTCACCACGGAGGACGCGGAGGACGCGGAGGTTGAATCCTGAACATGGACAGGATTTGCCCTCCGTGTCCTCCGCGGTTGACCATCACTTCTCGCTCACCGGCTCAATCCCCAGTCTCTGCGCCAGCTGGTTGAACCGCGGCACATACGTCGTCAAGGCGCGCTGCAGCCGGTCGGTCTCGGCTTTCAACTCCGCCTTGAGATCGTTGAAGATCGGGACCGCGTTCCCAACCGGCTTGCCGTCGCCGGTCGTGACTGCGCGCAGGAGTGAAGCCAGGCGATTGTTCGTCTTGATCGGGAAGTTCAGCGGGTCCTGGTTGCTCTGGTTGCGAACCTGATAGACGTCCTCCTCGACGGCGGTCAACTCCTTTGTCAACTGCTCGGCGATCGCCTTGACATCCGCATTCTGCGATTTCTGCACGCGGTCCGCGAGCTGCTGCTTGAGGCGGCGGATCTGGATCACCGCGGTGTTGGCTTCGTTGACCCTGTCGCGGATCTGCATGGCGAGATCGAATTGCTCCTGCAGATCGGCATCGCTGACCTGGCGCCACGGATGCTTCTTCACCGTCAGCGGCTGCGTCATCGTGCGGCCGTCGACCGTCAGCCGGACCTGGTAGGTTCCTGGAAGTATCGTCGGCCCGCTGGCGGTCGCGCCCCACAGCACCATGCCTGGGAAGCTGATGATGGGCTGCGCCTGCAGATCCCACGTGACCCGTTGCACGCCGGTCGCCATCGACGCGGTGGTCGGAGGACCGCCGCGTCCGCCGCCTGGTTCCTCTTCTTCGCCGCCGGCCGCCCCGCGGGCGCCCTCCGTGGGGGCTTCTCCGCGTCCACGTCCCTGGCCCGATTGAAGGCCGCGGGCTTGCCCCGGCTCGCCGGCGCCGCCGCCTGGACCGGACTCGCCTTCGCGGCCTGTCGCTCTGCCGCCACGTCCGTCCGCGGGTGGGAGCACACCGTTGTACGATCGCACCACCCTGCTCCTGCCGTCGACAATCTCGAGCGTCATCTTCTGCACGGGCTTCTTCAGCCAGTACGTGATTGTGGCGGGATTGCCCGATCGAATCGCGTCCCCCGGCCTGAACAGATACGCATCCGATGCGTTCGTCACTTCCGCGCCGTACTGCCGGAGCGGCCCGACCTCATCGAGGATATAGAAGCTGCGCCCATGGGCAGTGATGGCGATGTCGTTGCCTTCGACCCAGATGTCGTGGATGGGGGTGTCGGGCAGGTTGAGCGAAAGCGATCGCCAATGGTCGCCGTCGTCCATCGACAGGTAGATGCCATGTTGCGTGCCGGCGTAGAGCATGCCACGCCGCACCGCGTCTTCCCGCACGACGTGCGTGTAGTCCCGTGCCGGTATACCGTTGACAATCTTCGTCCACGTGCGGCCGAAGTCGTGGGTCCGGAACACGTACGGCGAGAAGTCGCCGAGCAGCGGCTTCTTGACCGCGATGTAGGCGGTGCCCGCATCGAACATGGACGCGTCGATCTGGCTGACGCGTCCGAGATCGGGCATGTCCTTCGGCGTGACGTTCGTCCACGTTCTGCCTCCGTCGCGCGTGACGTGGACGAGTCCATCGTCGGAACCCGTCCAGATGACGTTCACATCCGTCTTGCCCGGCCCGATCGAGAACACCGTGGCGTAGACCTCCGGGCTGTTCATGTCGTGCGTGATCGGCCCTCCCGACTCGGTCATCGTCTTCGGATCGTGACGGGTGAGGTCGTCGCTGATCCGTTCCCATGTCTGGCCGCCATTTGTTGTCTTCCACACGTGCTGCGATGCGGTGTACAGGACGGTCGGGTCGACGGGTGAAAAGATGATCGGATAGGTCCATTGCCACCGTTCGACGAGCGCGCTCGCAGGCTCTCCGGAGAAGAACCGCGGATACGGGCCGACCTCACGCAGTTCGCCGGTGCGGCGGTTGAGCCTGGTCAGGAACGTGCCGTTGTTCGCCCCGGAATAAAAGACGTCCGGATCCTTTGGATCCGGTGCGATGTAGCCGGGTTCGCCGCCGCCCGCCTGATACGGATCGATGACGGCGCCGCGACCGCCGCCGCCGCGGCCGAAGGACGTGTTGCTGCCGACACACAGCGTGGAGTTGTCCTGCTGGGCGCCGCACACGTGATACGGCGCGTGACGGGTCGCGATCACGTGATACATCTGCGCGGTCGGAAAATTCTGAGCGGTCCAGGCGCGCTGCGGCGACGAGACGTTGTAGGTGACCGCACCGCCGCCGTCGTTGGCGTCCATCACGTGCTCGGAATCGTCGGGATCAATCCAGAGATCGTGATGGTCGCCGTGTGTGCCGGTGCCGATGCTGGCCAGCGTCTTCCCGCCGTCAGTGGAGCGGAAAGCGCTGGTATTGAGCATGTACACCGTGTCTTTGCTGTTCGGGTCGGCGAAGACATGCGTGTAGTAGAAGGCCCGCTGCCGGATGTTGCGTCCGGCGTTCACCAGCTTCCATGTCGTCCCCGCGTCGTCTGAACTGAAGAGTCCGCCGTTCTCGTTCTCGACGAGCGCGTAGACGCGGCTGGAATCGGCGCCAGAGATGGCGATGCTGATCTTGCCGACGAGGCCCTGGGGCAGCCCCTCGGCGCGCGTGATCTCGCGCCAGGTTTCGCCGCCGTCGGTCGACTTATAGAGTCCGCTGCCCGGACCGCCGCTCGACATCTGGTACTCGAGGCGGTAGGCCTCCCACAACGCGGCGAACATGACGTTCGGGTTCCGGCGATCGATGGCGACATCGGCAGCGCCGGTCCGGCCGTCCTTGAACAACACGCGTTTCCAGGTCCGTCCGCCGTCGATCGTCTTGAACACGCCGCGCTCGTCGCTGGGCGAACTGTACTTTCCGAAATCGGCGACGAAGACAATGTTCGGATTCGCCGGATGGATGCGGATTTTTGCAATCGCGTCGGAATCGGAAAACCCGACGTGCGTCCACGTCTTGCCTGCGTCGTTCGATTTGTACACGCCGTCGCCGGGCATGATGTTGCCGCGGATGCACGATTCGCCCATCCCGATGTACACCGTGTCGGGATTGGACTCGGACACGGCGACTGCACCCACTGACGCGCTCTTGATCTGACCGTCGGTGACCGCCGTCCAGCTCATGCCGCCGTCGGTTGTTTTCCACAGACCGCCGCCGGTCGCGCCGAAGTAGCCTTCCCGCGGCCGGCCCTTCACGCCCGAGACCGCAATCGATCGCCCGCCGCGGAGCGGACCGATGCTGCGCCAGCGGAAGGAATTGAGCACCGCCGGATCGAAATCCGCGGCGGAGGTTTGCGCCGCCGTCGGCAGAGCGATCATCACGCCGCCGTCCACGCGTTCGGCCCGCACCGCAAACCTTGATGTGGCGCTCGCAATCAAGACTGCCGCGAAGAACAGACCAGGAAGACGTGTGCGCATGGCAGGAGTCTACATCGATTAACATTCCACCATGCATCCGCGAATCCAGGAGCTCCTCGGTTATGTGGACGCGCAGCGGAACGTCCTGCGCCAGTCATTCGCGACCGTGCCGCCGGCGCTGCGCGACGTGCAGGTCTCGCCCGGTCAATGGTCGGCAGTCGGCATCATCGAGCATCTCGCCATCGTCGGCGGGCGCATCGCGAAGCTGATCGCCGTGCGCGCCGCCGAGGCGCACGCAGCGGGCGCAGCGATGGAGACCCGCACCGATCCGCTGCTTCCGACGTTGAACATCGAGCGAGTGATCGATCGATCCCGGCGTTTTGCCGCCCCGGAAGTGCTGCACCCGACCGGGCTCGACGCATCCGCCGCCTGGAGCGCGCTTGACAGCGCGACCGAGCGGTTCCATGCGGCGGTCAGGGACGCCGACGGCCTCGCGCTCGGCAGCATCATGCACCCGCATCCATTGCTGGGACCGCTCTCGCTGTATCAGTGGATCGCGTTCGTCGGGGCCCACGAAGCGCGTCACGCAGCGCAAATCTCGGAGCAAATGTCGGCAACGGGCAGGTCCGCCGGGTAGGGCAGACCCACCCGACCCACTCGACCTGTCCGACCATTTATAATTCCGCTCGTCGCGGTCATCCACATCCCGGAGTCGATGCCATGAGGCAGTACCGATTCTTTGTCTTTCTTCTTGTTCTCCTCGCCGCGTTCGGCGCTCAATCCATGCTGGGTCGATCGCAACAGACCGCTCCGAACGCCGCGCCGCAGGGAGGCATCGTTTCGGCCGGTCCGTTCGACTCGCTGCATTTCCGTCCGATCGGCCCGGCGGGCATGTCGGGCCGCATCTCCGACCTGGCGGTCTTCGAGGCCAACCCCGCGATCTTCTACGTCGGCACCGCCCACGGCGGGTTATGGAAGACAACGAATGCGGGCACGACGTTCGAACCGCTTTTTCAGGACTACGGGCTGATGTCGGTTGGTGACGTCACGATCTCGCAAAGCAACCCGGACCTGGTCTGGCTCGGGAGCGGCGAATCGAACAACCGGCAGAGCACCTCGTGGGGCGACGGCGTGTACAAGTCGACCAACGGCGGGAAGTCGTTCACGAACATGGGACTGAAAACGTCGAAGCACGTCAACCGGATCGTGATCGATCCGCGCAACAATGACACGGTGTTCGTCGCCGCCTCCGGCAGCCTGTTCGGGCCTGGCGGCGAGCGCGGCGTCTACAAGACGACGGACGGTGGCCGAACCTGGCAACAGGTGCTCAAGGTGGATGACGACACCGGCGCGAACGATCTGGTGATGGACGCCACCGACAACCAGATCCTGTACGCGACCACCTATCAACGCCGCCGCACCGCGTGCTGTATGAACGGCGGCGGTCCGGGAAGCGGACTGTGGAAGTCGACCGACGGCGGCGAAACGTGGACGCGGTTGACCGGCAATGGCTGGCCCGAAGGCCCGCTCGGGCGGATCGCGGTGGACGTGTACCGCCGACGGCCCAACATGCTCTATGCGCTCATCGAGGGCCCGGCACCGGCGGGAGGCCGCGGCGGCCGAGAGGGCGGCACCGCCGGGCGCGAAGGCGGCGGCGGTGGACGCGAAGGGGGGAGCGAAGAGCAGCAGCCGGCGCAGGGACCGGGTCGAAGCAATCTCGTCACCGCCGTGAATCCGAATACTGCGACGGGGTTGTACCGCTCGGACGACGCCGGCGCGAGCTGGCGCAAAGTGAACAACGAGAATCCGCGGCCGATGTACTTCAGTCAGGTCCGGATCGATCCCAACGATCCCGACGTCGTCATCTACGGCGGCGTCGGCCTTCATTTCTCGAGCGACGCCGGCAAAACCGTTCATGTCGATATCGCCGCGTCGACCCACGACGACGTCCATGCCATCTGGATCGATCCGGGAAACTCCAATCACGTGCTGATTGGCAATGACGGCGGCCTCGCTGTGAGCTACGACCAGGCGAAGACCTGGATGTTCTTTCCCAACCTGCCCGTCGGCCTGTTCTATCACGTGAGCGTCGACAACGCGACGCCGTACAACATCTGCGGCGGCATGCAGGACAACTACAGCTGGTGCGGTCCGAGTCAGGTGCGTGGCTCGGCGGGCATTGCCAATTACGAGTGGAAGACGGTACAAGGGGGCGACGGCTTCGTCGCCATCCAAGACCCGACCGATTACCGCATCGCTTACAGCGAGTCCCAGGACGGCAACATCGTCCGCATCGATCGGGTAACCGGCGAGACGATGCCGATCCGGCCGGTGGCGCCCACGGGCGAAACGCCATACCGTTGGAACTGGGACACGCCGCTTTCGATGTCGCCGCACGATCCGCACGTGATCTTCGCCCTCGGCAACCGGGTGTTCCGGTCGGGCAATCGCGGCCTGACCTGGGAGGCGCTCGGCGGCGACCTCACGAGCAACGCGAACCGTGACGAGGTCGTCACGATGGGTGTCAAAGGCAGTGAAATCACCATTGCGAGAAACGACGGTATTCAGGCCTGGCCGACCATTGTGTCCTTCGCCGAGTCGCCGAAGCGCGCCGGCGTGATGTATGCCGGTACGGATGACGGAAACCTGCAGGTCTCGCGCGAAGGCGGCCGCGTCTGGACCAACGTGATCGACAAGGTGCCGGGAATTCCGAAGGGGATCTGGGTCTCCGAAGTCCAGCCTTCGCGGTTCGACGAAGGGACCGTGTATGCGACGTTCGATAACCACCGGCAGAACGACTACGAAACCTACGTCTACGCCAGCAACGACTACGGCCAGAGCTGGCGATCGATTGCCGGCACCCTGAAAGGCGAGGTCATCAAGACGATCACCGAGGATGCGAAGAATCCGGACGTGCTGTATCTCGGCGCCGAGACCGGCCTGTTCGTGTCGCTCGACCGCGGCCGGAGCTGGACCCGGATCAAGGCGAACCTGCCCACAGTCCGCATCGACGAGATCACGATTCACCCGCGCGAGAACGCCATGGTGCTGGCAACGCACGGCCGCGCGATCTGGATCCTCGATCACCTGGAGCCGATTCAGGAATACTCCGCCGCACAGTCGGCGACAACGGCGGCCAAACTGTTCTCGATGCCGCCATCGGCGATGTACCGGCGGCCGGCACGCGATCGGAACTACGAGTTCTGGGGTGACCAGACGTTCTACGGCGAGAACCCGCCGCAGGCGGCGGTGATCTCCTGGTTCAACAAGTCGGAAGTCGGGGACGTGAAGCTGAAGATCACGGACGCCGCCGGCCGCGAGGTCCGCGAGATCGCCGGAGACGTGCTGGCGAATCGGAACAAGCCGGGCATTCAGTCGGCCTGCTGGGACCTTCGCGTGCAGCCGGTGGCGGCGATGCCGGTGCAGCGCGGCCGCGGCCAGAACGCGCCTCCGGCTCCGGCCCCCTCCCCGTTCGGTGGCGGGTGCGAGGCTGCGGGTGGTGGCGGTCCGGGCGGCGGCGGGTTCTTCGGCGGCGGCGCCACCACGGCCGGGCCGTTCGTGCTGGCCGGCGTGTACAACGTTGCGCTCCTGGTCGACGGAAAGACCGTCGACACGAAGCCGCTCCGCGTCACCGACGATCCCGAAGTCGTGCTGACGTCCATCGAGCGGAAGCGTCAGTACGACATGGCCGTCGAGATCCACGGCCTGCAGCCGCGCGCCCAGGACGCGGCGACGGCGCATGCCTCGCTGACGCGCCAGATCAACGAGCTATCCACGACCATCGGCACCCGCAGCGACGTCGCGGCGGACGTCAAGACGTCGCTCGATGCGTTCAAGAAGGATCTCGACCTGCTGGCTCCAAGACTGGCAGTGCCTCAAGGCGGGCGCGGCGGCGGCGGTGGCCGCGGCGCCGTGAACGAGAGCCTCCTGACAAAAATCGGGCAGGCGAAAAACGGGTTCATGGGCGGCATGGTCGCCGGCGAACAGACGACGCGTGCCTACGGCGAGGTCAAGGCCCAGCTGCCGAAGGTCATCGCCGATCTCAACCTGGCGATTGCGAAGGCGAGGGATCTGAGCGCCTCGCTGGCGAAGTTCAACCTCACGCTGACAGTGCCCGCGCCGGTTCAGGCACTGCCGGCGTCGACAACGGTGCGCAGGACGGCCAGTCAATGAAAATTGTCGATGCAACGAGCACGGTGGTCGGCGCGCCGTGGCGCGAGTTGGTGTTCCTCGAGCTCACCACAGACGGGGGCTTGACCGGGGTCGGCGAGGTGCGGATGGTCAACAAGACCGATACCCTGCTCGCCTGCATCGCGGAGCTGGCCCCGCGCTACGTGATCGGGACGGATCCTTTCGACGTGGAGCGGCTCGCCTGGAACGTTCAGCGCGCCGAGTATGGGCGCCCCGGCGAGGTGACCCAGTCGACGCTGGCGGCGTTCGATGTCGCCTGCTGGGACCTGATGGGGCAGTCACTCGGGGTCCCGATCTGGAAGCTGCTCGGCGGCCGCTTCCGCGATCGCGTGCCTGCATACGCGAACGGCTGGTACCAGGCGGAGCGCGAACCGGCGGCCATCGCCCGGCTGGCGCGCGAGGTGGTGCACCGCGGCTATCGCGCGCTCAAGCTCGATCCGTTTGGTGCGGCCAGCGCGGAGCTGCCGGCCGCGGGCCGCCGTCAGGCCGAAGCGATCGTCGCAGCCGTGCGCGAAGCCGTCGGCCCCGATGTTGCCATCCTCGTCGAGATGCACGGACGGTTTACGCCGGCCACGGCTATCCGCGTCGCGGCAATGCTCGAACGCTACGACCCGGAGTGGATTGAGGAACCGGTGCCGCCCGAAAACGTGGCCGCGCTCGCCCGCGTCCGGTCGGCCACGCGCATTCCCGTTGCCACTGGTGAACGGGCGCACACCATCGCCGAAATCCGCGAATTCGTCGAAGCGGGCGTCGCTGACGTCGTGCAGGTCGACCTCACCCACTTCGGCGGGTTTCTCGCCATGAAGCGGCTGGCCGGGTGGGCCGACGCGCATTACCTGCTGATGGCGCCGCACAATGTCTGCGGTCCGGTCGGCACGATGGCGAACGTGCATTTCGCCGTCGCGACACCGAACTACAAGGTGCTCGAGCATTTCAACGACTTCGCCGATCCATGGGTGCACGAGCTGGTCGACCGGTCGCCGCAGGTCGCCCGTGAAGACGGCTGCTTCGGGCTGCCGGATCGACCCGGGCTCGGCGTCCGCTTGAACCACGAGGCGTGCCGCGCCCATCCGCGCACCGGCGGCCGCATCACGCTGTTCGAAGAGGGATGGGAGCGGCGAGCCGGAGCGAAGAGCGTGTGACGCGGGGCCAGGTGGGTCGAGTGGGTCGGGTGGGTTCTTTTAACAGCACGAAAGACGGGAAGGATGAAAGGGCCACAAGGACGATGAACCGGAAGGGCACCGGTACGCTTCCTTTGTGTCCTTTGTATCCTTCGTGTCCTTAGTTTTTAATCCAGTTTGCGCGGGAACCCGGACGTGTCGCTGATCGCCGTTGTGACCGCGGCGCCACAGCGCGCACCCGCGCGCAGGGCGTCGTCGATCGTGCCGCCCTTCAGTCGGACGGCGATGTAGCCGGCATTGAATGCGTCGCCGGCGCCGATTGGATCGAGAGCTGCGTCGCGTCGAACATCGATCTCGATCCACGATCCGCCGGTGAGTGCTCCGACCGTCGCCTGGGCGCGGAGGACGACTTCCCGCGGGCCGCGCGCAGCGGCGCGTTCGGCGAGCGTCTTCCCGCTTTCAGATGTGCCGAGCAGCTCTGCCAGCTCCTGCTCTCCCGTGATCAGAAGATCGCACCGCGCGACGAACGGCAGCACGAGCTCGGCCCGGCGATGGGATCCCCAGAGACCGTGGCGCAGGTTCGGATCCACGATACGGAGCGGCCCGGGGCGGCCGGCCGCGGACAAGAGCGCAAGACCAGCAGCGTGCGGTCCGGGACCGACGAGCGCAGTGACGCCGCTCACAAGGACGGCGCGCGCATCGGATAACGGCACGCCGGCCAGGTCGTCCGGCTGCAACAGGCTGGCTGCTGATCCGGTCCGGTAGTACCGGACACCGCTGCCCGGCTCTTTGATCATCAAGCCGGTCGGCCGATCGGGATCGCGGGAGACCCACCGCGTGTCGATCCCCTCGTCGGTCAACGCACGAATGATGCGATCGCCGGCGGCATCGGTGCCCAACCGGCTGATCCACGCCACACGGAATCCGAGCCGAGCGAGGCCGACACACGTGTTGCTTTCAGCGCCCGCATGATCGATCAGCAGGGCTGAAGCGGACCGCATCGATTCGCCCGCCGGCGGCGCCAGCGCGATCATCGTTTCGCCCAGTGCGATCAGATCGAAGCGTGATGTGTCGGCCACGTGCAGACTATGCACCTGAGGCGATCGCCCTGCCGGATCTGCCGTTCTGATGCATGAGTTCCTGACTTCGGATTCTCAGGAATCTGAAGCGCAATCCAAAAATCTGAAATCGTGTCGCGCCGCTCAGAACTTCCGCAGCGGACGTCATCCAATCGCGTTGACAGCTGAGTTCACAGCGCGATATACCGTTTCATCCAATGAAACAGACCGCGCCGCTGACCGGTCCTGGCCGGTACACCGTCGATGCGGCCGCGAAGGCGCTCGAGCTGCTCAGCGCCTTCTCGTTCTACGAGCGCCGTCTGTCGCTGGGCGAGCTCGCGGCGCGCACCGGGATTCCGCGCGCAACGGCATTTCGCTTGCTGTCGACGCTCGAGGCCGCCCGCTTCGTCACCAAGGCAAGCGGCGAATATCAGCTCGGCCTCAAGTGTTTCATGCTCGGCAACATTGTCGCCGCCGATCTGGATCTGCGTGAAATCGCCCGCCCGCATCTCGTTGCGCTGCGGGATGCGACGCGCGAGACGACGCAGATCGCCATTCTGGATCACTGGCAGGTGGTCTATCTGGAGCGGGTGCCGTCGCCGCACCCCGTCGGCTTCATGCGGGCACGGACCGGCGCCATCCGGCCCGCCTACTGCACCGCGCTCGGCAAGACGCTGCTCGCGTACGAGCCGATCGAAAGGGTCGCGGCCTGGGCCGCCACACAGACGTTCGCGGCGCTCACGCCGCACACGATCACCTCGGCCCGTCGTCTGCTGAAAGAGCTGCGCGCCACGCGCGAGCGCGGCTACGGACTCGATGAGCAGGAACGCGAGCTCGGCGTCCGCTGTATCGCGGCGCCCGTTCGCAACCATGAAGGCCGGGTCGTTGCGGCAATCAGCGTCGCCGGACCGACCGAACGGATGCCGCGCCCGCTGGCCGGCAGCGTCGCCGCCAGGGCGGTTGTCGCCGCCGCGCAGGCCATCTCTCTCGATCTCGGCGCTGGATCACTCGCTGGATATGACGCCGCGCTGCCGGCACATGGAGGACGCACGTGAAGAGAGCTGCCCTCGGTTTCATCATCGCGGTGGGCCTGTCCGGCTCGATCGCCGCCCAGGCGGTGACCGGGACCATCCTGGGGACCGTGACCGACTCGTCCGGCGCGCTGATTCCGGGCGCCACCATCACGCTCACGCACGCCGGCACCGGCCTGTCGCGGACCGTTGTCAGCGACGCATCCGGCGAGTATACGGTGCCGAGTCTGCCCACAGGCAAGTACAAGATCACCGCGGAGCTCTCGGGGTTCAAGACCGTGACCCTGCCGGACGTGGATCTCGGCGTCGATCAGCGGGTGCGCATCAACGTCCGCCTCGAGATCGGCACCGTATCTGAGACCATTACCATTACCGGCCAGTCGCCGCTCGTGCAGATTTCTTCGTCCGAGCTGGGGACGACCGTCAACGAAGAGCAGATCAGGACGCTGCCGCTGAACGGTCGCAACTTCGTCAACCTGACGCGCACCGTCCCGGGCGTGGTGCGCGGCATTCCGGGTGCGAACATCGACGGCGCGGGCAGCCTGGCCTGGCGCGCGTCGTCCTCGTTTTCCGCCAACGGGCAGCGGCCGCGCGACAACAACTACATGCTCGACGGCGTCGACAACAACGAAACCTGGCTGCAGACCGTCGTCCTGTTTCCGAGCGTCGACGCGATCGACGAGTTCAAGCTGCAGACGAGCACGTATTCGGCGGAATTCGGTCGATCGCTCGGCGGCGTCGTCAACATCCAGATCAAGTCGGGCACCAACGCGGTGCACGGCAGCGCGTTCGAGTTCCTGCGCAATGACGCATTCGATGCGAACAATTTCTTCAACAACCGCGCCGGACGCCCGAAGCCCGATTTCAGCCAGCACCAGTTCGGCGGCACGACCGGCGGCCCGATCGTCAAGGACCGCACGTTCTACTTTTTCGACTACCAGGGCTATCGCGTGAACCAGGGGGCCACCTATCTCTCGACGGTGCCGTCGGCGAGGATGCGCAGCGGCGATTTCTCCGAGCTCAATCGCGTGATCTACGATCCGCTGACCGGCCAGCCGTTTCCCGGGAACAGGATTCCGGCGAGCCGGTTCGATCCGGCTGCGAAGAACATCGTCGATCAGCTCATTCCCGAACCGAACACCGGGGGCGCACTCAGCGGATCGGGACAGACGATCAACAACTATTTGATCAATCCGACGATCAAGCGTCAGGACAACCAGATCGATGCCAAGGTCGATCATTCGTTGAGTGACAATAACCGCTTCTTCACCCGCTACAGCTTCGAGAAGACGCACCGGCTCCTGCCGGCGACTCTCCCCCACGGCGATGCCGGCTTCACGTTCGGCGCGGGCGACGGCAACATCAAGGCCCAGGGGCTCGCGTTCAACGACACCCACACGTTCAGCTCGAGCTGGCTCAACGAGTTCCGATTCGGGTGGACGCAAATCAAATTTCTGATGACGCCGATCGACTATGGGACGAACCTGGCGCAGAACGTGGGCATCCCGGGCGTCAATCTCGGCGAGACCACCTCGGCGATGAGCCAGATCGTGTTCACCACGACCACCGGCGGTGGAAACGGAGCGCGGAACATCGGATCGAACAGCAACCAGCCGCTTATCACCAACCAGAACGACTTTCAGCTGTTCGACAACGTCACCCGCGTCATCGGACGACACACGATGAAAGCGGGCGGCAGCTTCACGCACCGCTCGCGTGAGATTCTCAACGCGGACACGATCGTCGGGCGGTTCGACTTCAGCCAGAACCAGACGTCCAACTGCGCCGGCATCACCAGTGGGTGCACGCTGCTGTCGAACACCGGGTTCGACGTCGCCAGCTTCCTCCTCGGCTACGCGAGCAACGCAAGCCGGACGTTCTTTGATCCCGGCACCTATACCGAATTGCGGCCGGAATTCGCCGCCTACTTCCAGGACGACATCCGGCTGACCAATCGCCTGACGGTGAATGCCGGGCTG
>JBKPAI010000170.1:0-15786 GCA_046726355.1 Acidobacteriota bacterium
GACATCTCCAGCCTCGTGCGAAAGTTCGATCGCGCGCTCGAAGCCGCCGCCGCGGCGCCGGTAGACACGGACGATTTCGAGTTCGGGATCGATCGTCGAGTACTCCAGCACGTTCCAGCGCTCGTACAGGCGTCGCTTGACGGTCTCATCACGTGTGCGCGTGGTCGGAGAGGCTATCTCTACGACCAGGTCACGTGCGCCATGAATCCATTCCCCGTAAATCTCCTGGCCGCGCTCTTTCGAGACGTACAACAAGTCGGAGTCGACGACATCATACTGCGAGAGGATCACGTCGAGCGGTGCCATGAACACTTCGCCGGCGGGGTGCAGTTCGAGATAGGTGCGGATCGCGAAGTGCAGGTTCCCGAGAATACGCTGGTGTCGAAGCAGCGGCGTGGGTGTCACGCAGTGTTCTCCGTCGATCAACTCGTGCCGCTGCCCGTCATCGGGAAAGAGCAGGTAGTCGTCGTAGGTGAGCTTCACGCCCGAACCGGCCGGTGTCATCGATTCGTCCTTCCCGGACATGCGCTCATTGTAAACCTCTTGCCATCTGCCATCGGTGTGCCACCCGCGTTCCATCGTTATTGTGCCTGGTCTGGAGAGCGACCCTCCAAACGTACGGAGAATCAGCGATGTGGGAGAGGCGTTCCGTGGCAGAATCTGCGATGAGTTGGGAAAGCGATTGGCAGCGAATAGGGTGTTCGTGCTACCGAGGCCGTGAGCGTTAACTGGCCTTTCGTTCGCGAAGCGACGACGAGACAACGCCCGTGTCCCCTCTCGCTGTGCGGCGTCAGCGCCGCGCTCCTCATCTTTGGGCTCGCCGCAGCTGGAAATGCACAACGGCGGCCCGCCGCGACGCCGGCGCAGGAATGGCGCGCGTATGACCACGACCTCGCGGGAACCCGTTTTTCTCCGCTGACTGAAATTCACGCCGGCAACGTCGCGAGGCTCGCGCAGGCGTGGACGTTCAACCTTCCGCCTCCGCCAGGCGGGCGGGGCGGGCCCCTCGGCCTCGGCACCTCCGAAGCGGTGCCGCTCGTCATCGCCGGGGTCATGTATCTCCCCGCTGGCAATACTGTCGCTGCCCTGGAGGCCGACACGGGCAACGTGATCTGGCAGCGTGAGATTGGCGTCGCCCCGCAGGCGGGAGGCGTGTCGCGTCGGGGCGTCGGTTACTGGCCCGGCAACGACACGACGCCGGCGCGCGTGTTTGTCACCGCCGGCCGTCGCCTCTTGTCCCTGGATGCGGCGTCCGGCAGACCCGCCGAAGGATTCGGGACCAACGGCGAAATCGACATGACGGTCGGGTATGCCGGAACGCCGACGATCTACAAGAACGTCATCGTAGTCGGCGCCAGCGTGAACGAGGTGCCGCTCGGTCCCCCTGGCGACACGCGCGCATTCGATGCGATCACGGGCAAGGCGCTTTGGACGTTCCACACTGTGCCGCGCCCCGGGGAAGTCGGACACGAGACCTGGCTCGACAACGGCTGGGAAAACCGCTCGGGCACGAACGTCTGGGCGTTCTCGATGACTGTCGACGAGGCACGGGGCACCCTGTACATGCCGGTCGCTGGACCCGCCGCGAACTACTGGGGCGGCGATCGCCCCGGCAGCAACCTGTTCGGCAACTCGATCGTCGCCGTCGATATCGCCACGGGCAAATACCGGTGGCACTTTCAGACAGTGCATCACGATATCTGGGACATCGATCAGTCGGCGCCGCCCGGTCTGGTCGACATCAGACAAGGAGGAAGGACGATCCCCGCGCTCGCGACCGTCGGCAAGAGCGGCTACCTGTTCATCCTCGATCGCACGAACGGGAAGCCGGTGTTCGGCGTCGAGGAGCGTCCGGTCCCGAAGGGCCATGTTCCCGGCGAATGGTATTCGCCGACGCAGCCGTTCCCGCTGAAGCCGCCGGCTCTGGCGAAGACGAGCTTCCGGAAGGAAGACATGGTGGACGCGGCGGACACGACGGGTGAGCACGCCGCCGCATGTCAGGCGCTGTGGGAACGGAGCGGAGGATTCACCAACGAGGGTCCGTTCACACCATTCACATTCCACGAGGACGGCACGCCGCCGAAGTCGACGATCGTCTTCCCGGGCGGTACCGGCGGCGTCAACTGGGGCGGCACGGCCACCGATCCCCGGACCGGCTACATCTACATGAACTCGCACGACACGTCGCTCGTCGGCTGGGTCGAAAAGAAGAAGCCCGGCGTTACGTATTCGTTCGATGCGGTCGGCTCGACGCAACCCTACGACCGCGCCTCGGTTGACGGTGTCGGTCCCTTCCACGCGTTCTCGGCGTCGATGGGCCGGGACGCTGCCGGGCGCGAGATCGTGCTTCCGTGTCAGCGTCCGCCATGGTCGCGGCTGGTTGCCGTCAACGCGAACACCGGCGAGATCGCGTGGCAGACAACGCTCGGGATCAACGAGAACCTGCCGGCAGCGAAGCAGAACGTCGGGGGCAGCGGCAGCGCGGGTCCCACAGTCACGGCAGGCGGACTCGTGTTCGTGGGCGCGACCGACGATCGCCGTTTCCGCGCGTTCGATTCGAAGACCGGCAAGGAGCTCTGGGTCGCGAAGCTCGAGGCAGTCGGCAACGCCAACCCGATCTCCTACCAGGCGAGGAACGGGAAGCAGTACGTGGCGATAGTTGCGACCAATCAGGTGGTGGTCTTCGCCCTGCCGTAACTCCTCTGAGGGTAGCCAACGCGGCACAGGACTAGACTGGATGATCGCGCAGGGCTCAAGGGACGGGCGACGGAAAGGTGGCCTACGTGAACTCGATCACACCGGTGATCACCGTGCGATCGGCCGTATCCTGAACCGCCTGGCGGCTGTTCTCGAGCGTGTAGCGCCTGGTGATCATCGACTTCGCGTCGATTTTTCCTTTCTCGATCAATTTGACATAGCGCGGGATGTCGCGCATGGCGTGCAGGCCGCCCTGCTGCCCGGGATGAATCGTCCGTCCGAGCAGCGCCAGCGCGGCTCCCGGGAACGAGACCGGCTGCAGGGTGAGCCCCATGAGCATCACGTGTCCGCCCATACGCGTCGCGTCCCACGCCTGCTGCACGGTTTTCACGTTGGTCGGATCCGGCTGCGCTTCGACCTTCGGCGGAAACGCCTGGAGCCCCGCGGCCTCGACGACGAAATCGGCGCCGCGCGCCATCGACGCGTTGCCGGCGCGTCCCCAGCTGACGCCGCCCGCAAAGCGGCGATCGTTGGCGCCGCGACACAGCTCGCGTACGCGCTCGACCAGGCCGTCGGCCTCGGCCACCGGATCGAGCGCAATCGTGGCCCCCATCGTGATCGCGAACTCGCGGCGGTACCTGATCGGATCGATCGCGATCACCTGACCCGCTCCCATGACCCGGCCCGCCTGAATCGCGCCGAGACCAACCGGGCCCGCGCCGAACACCGCGACATCGGATCCAGGCTGGAAGTGGATGTCGGCGTGGCCGGCGGCAAAGCCCGACGCCAGCTGATCGCCGAGCAGCGTGAGCTCCGCGGCCGGCAGATCGCTGAAGACCGGCACGCAGTACTCTTCGAACGCCGTCATGATCTCGCTGATCCCGCCGATGCCCGCCTGCGCGTACACGCGCGTGCCGTCCCGCAGTTCCGCGAACGGAGGAAACGCCTCGACGCCTGGCGCGTTCGAGAAGAACGTGAACTGACAGTAGTCCGGGCGCCCCTGCAGGCACTGATAGCACTGGCCACACTGCGACGTGCCGGCGACGACCACGCGGTCGCCCACCTGGACGCGCTTCACCATCGCGCCGACGGCCTCCACGACGCCGAAGCCGCAGTGATTCGGCACTTCCGCCCGCCCGATCGGATTGGTCGCGAGCGCGCCGCGGACGATCGTGTAGCACGGCGCCACGGCCAGGGATCGGATCACAACCTGGCGTGGATCGATCGGCCGGAGACGCAGCTCCTGAACGTCGAGTGTCGTGTCGTGGCGAACGAGCCCGCGGAACGTCCGGCCGGCCTGCGTCCCGCTCAGCACGGCGGGCCCCTGTTTCGGCGCGGAGGCCGTCGCGTCCGCGGGCAGCGCGCCGGTTCCGCCCAGGGCCGCCGCGCCGCTGCGCAGGAGTTGTCTGCGTGACAGCCGCCGTTTGCTCACAGCATCACGTCTCGAGTCGCGTCGGTATTTAGAACCGCAGCCCGCCACCGGCCGCGAAGCGGAAGTCATGAGCGAGGAACGCATTCGATCGGACGCGCCGGTTCACGTCGAAGGTCGGGCCCGGATACCGGACGAGCCTGTCGCCGGCATCCACGCGCAAGAACGTTTTCGTCGTCGCGTCGACCTCGATGCCGCCGCCGGCATCGAGCGCGAACAGCGTGTCGCCTGCCGCCAGCGTGCACGAGAGCGGTGGCGGAAAGATGGCGATGCACGCGATCGGCTGCGGAGCATCGGCGAAGATGACGAATCCAGGACGCAATCTGCCGAACACGTGGCCCCGGCCGAATCTCGGGCCCATCGTCACGCCGAACAGCCCTTCGATTCGTGCGTGCGTGAAAGGAACGCGATCGGGAAAGTCAGCAGGGTACAGGTCGAATTCCGCCTCCAGTCCGAGCATTCCCACCGGACGCCAGCCGAGGCGTGCGCCGAGACCGACATCGTGGCCGGCAAATTGACGCAAGGTCGCCGCCGCGATTTGGCCGCCGACTTCAAAGCGATCGACGCTCGCCTGCGCGAACGCACAACCCGATGCGAGTATTCGCCACACGACAAGGGAAATTGCGATGCCGCGTCGAGAGGTGATGTCAGTTCTCACTGTGTCTCGTCAGGATGCCCGCTACTGACGTCCGCCTCCGCGACGGCCGCGGCCGGGCAAGCCGATCGTCGGCTCTTCATCGCTGCTCCGGCGCCCGCGCGGCGGCGGCGTCCAGCCATCGATCGAGGGCCCGTTCTGCACGAACCGCACATCGGGACTCAGGGGGTTGCCGGTCAGGTACTGTTGCCCCGCGTTGCCCCAGAACTTGCCGGCGCGGAGCGTCGCGTTGCGGCTGATGGTCAGCAACGACTGGTAGCGCGGGTCGGTCTGCGCCCACCCGGAAAACCGCGCCAGATCGTTGTTGCCCTGGATCACCACGTCAATCCCAAACGTGCCCGCGATCTCGTCCGCGTTGATGATGCCGTCGAGCGTCTCGATCATCACGACGACGAGCATGTTGTCGTTGAATGTGTTCTGGTAGCCGCCCGGCACGCCGGACCACACCGAGGCGGCCTGTCCCCCGCCCGAGCTGCGGCGGCCAAACGGCGGATAACGCGAGTAGCGCGCCGCTTCGAGCGCCTGGTGGCCGTCCCTGATCGTCGGGAAGATCAGGCCGATCGCGCCGAGATCGGTCGCCTTCTGAATGCTCGATTCGAGCTGATCCGGCATGCGGATCATCGGCGCGGCACCGTCAGGGCCGGGACACGCCGCGATCATCTTCGCGACGTTGTCCCACGACAACGTGCTGTGCTGCATCTCGAACCAGACGTAGCCGTAGTGCTTGCGGACCTCGCAATAGAACTCCGGATCGAACGTGCTGATCGTGTAGCTGGTCACCTGCTTCTCGCTGAACAGCATCTCCTTCGCCTTGTTCCAGAAGGGGCGCTTGTAGTTCGTGCTGACGTACGACCTGGCCATCCAGCCCCAGCCACGCGAGTCGAGGGCCACCGGATCTGCGCCCCAGACGCCGGTCACCAGATTTCCCGGGCCGATCATGGGAGTATCTGCGCGGCCGGCGCCACTACCACCGCCCCGCTGGCCCGCGCCGCCGGCCGTCGACGCCTGGCTGGCAGCCGCCGCGACGGCGCCGCCCTGGCGTGGCGCCTGCGTCGGGACCAGCGCCACGGATACGAGCACAAAGACGCTCGCCGAGATGATCAGACGCCTCGTCCTCATTGCTGCTTCCTCCCGCTTGCAGATCCACCTCGACGCCGCAGACATCATGGTTGCACGGCGACGTCGCCTGGAATTCTGATCCGGAAGTATGGCACTTTCGCCGGGCGCGGACCATGCGAGGTCCGGCTAAAGCCGGACACTACTGATGTTGTTGTTCAGCATGATACTGGGGGGAATGGTGCCGGCTTCGATCGGCGCGATTCGACGATCGATTTCGGCGTCCCAGGCGCGTGCCGCGTCCGGATCGACGGGGCGTCCATGCTGGCAGGTAGGTCGCCAGCGACGAGAGAGCCCTAAAAAGCAGGTGAGACGCCGATTTGAACGAGAGTTCCTGGCCGGTGAAATCTGTTCGATTCTGTTCGGCAGACTCTATTCGAACGCGGCGGGAGCGGTCACATAAAGCGGCAAGGATTCTCGAAACCGTAAGTCCACAAAGACGCTCGCCGAGATGATCAGACGCCTCATGTTCATTGCTGCGCCTCCGGCTTGAAGATCCGCCTCGACGCTGCAGACATTACGATTGGACGGCACCGTTGCCTGGAAATTTGCTCCGGCAGGGTTCACTATGCGAATCGGCATTCTCGGTTCGGGGTTGATGGGCGGGAAACTCGGCACACTCTTCGCGCGCGCCGGTCATGACGTCGTCTTCAGCTACGCGCGCAGCGAGCAGAAGCTGAAGCGGCTCGCGCGAGACGCGAAGGGGAACGCTCGTGCTGGTACGCCCGCGGAGGCCGCGCGCGCCGCCGATGCGCTGTTGCTGGCGGTGCACTGGCTGCGCGTCGACGACGTGTTGCGGCAAGCGGGCGATCTGTCGGGGAAGGCGATCGTGACCTGTTCCCTCCCGATGAACGCCGACGATACCACTGCCGGTCACCCGTTCGGGCGAGATCGTCCGATTCGACGTGCCGTCGGTGACCGATTACGAAGTGATCGCGCTCACCTAGGCGCGTCCGCCATAGCTTTCGCGGAGGCGGAAGCGGGGCAACGGGGCCCCCGCGACGACCCCCGGGGCCCCCACGGCGCGGACTGTGCGCCGTGGGGTGGGATGGCGTTGGCGGGTCCGCAGGGGCGAAGCTCTCCGGATCTGGTTTGACGCGGAGGGCCACTCCCGAGGATTCTTCCTCCTGTCCTCAGCGTCCTCCGTGGTGTTAGATTCGCACTCGCGCAGCTGATCGAAAGGAGACAACGATGCGACGCGCGCTGCTGTTCGTGCTCCTCGCGACCCCTCTTCCCGCGTCCGCCCAGTTCGATGCCGGCCAGATCTCGGGATTCGTGCGCGACGCGCAACAGGCGGCGCTCCCGGGCGCGACCGTGACCGTGGCCAACGAGGCAACGGGCAACAAGCGAAGCACGGTGACCAATTCAAGCGGATTCTACGTGATGCCGGACATTCCGGTCGGGACCTACACGGTCACCATCGAAATCGAGGGCTTCAAGAAATTCGCGAGGACGGGGATCCGCCTGACGGCAGCCAGCCAGATCGCCGTGGACGCCGAGCTCGAGCTCGGCAGCCTCCAGGAAACGATCACAGTGACCGCGGAACAGAGCTTCCTGCAGACCACGACCGCGCAGGTCGCGCGCACGATCGAAACCAGGCAGATTCAGGAGCTGACGCTCAACGGACGCAATCCGATCTATCTCGCCTCGCTCAAGCCGGGCGTGCGCGGCGGGACGATCGGCACGTTCGATCCGGACAGCGTGTCGAACGGCAGCTTCAGCATCAACGGCGCCCGCGCCGACGAGTACCTGGTCACGATTGACGGCGCGGTGGCGACGCGGACGCGGTCCTCGGGGTCGATGCTCGGCGCCCAGGACGTCGACACGGTCGAAGAAGTCCAGGTGCTGACGGCGAATTATCGAGCGGAATACGGGCGCTCCTCCGCGGGGCAGATTCGCTTCGTCACCAAGAGCGGCACGCAGCAGTTCCGCGGCGACGCGCTCGAGAACTACCGCAATGCCGCGCTCGACGCGAATCAATGGCAGCGGAATAGCAGCGGCAATCCACGCCTCACAAACGGTCCCGATCCCTACAGCTTCAATCAGTGGGGGTTCCACTTCGGCGGCCCGGTGCTGCTTCCCGGCGGGTTCAACAAGGATCGGAGCAAGCTGTTTTTCTTCTGGGGCGAGGAATGGATCCGCCGCCGCGACAACCTGACGTCCACGCTGACGGTGCCGAGCGCGGCGATGCGCCGCGGCGATTTCAGCGAGCTGCTGAACCCGGCCAACCCGTTCTTCGGCCGCGCGCGCACGATCACCGATCCGCTCACCGGCCTGCCGTTTCCGGGCAACGTCATCCCGGCCGGCCGGATCAGCGCGAACGGACAGGCGCTCCTGAACGTCTACCCGATGCCGACGCCCGGCTTCCAGCAGGGGACATCGAACTGGATCGGGACACAGCCGCGTCATTCCGATCTGCGCAAGGACACGGTGAAGTTCGACTACGTGCCGGCCGCCAGCCAACGCTTCTCGGCGCGCGTCGGTTATACCCCGTGGACGTTCAACGACCCCTTCGTCAACGGGACCGATCGCGTGCAGTGGGCCTGGTCGCGCCCGAACAAGCTCGGCGCGGCGAGCTGGAACAGTGTGCTGTCGTCGACGCTGCTCAACGAGTTCACCTTCGCCTTCAACTCGGACGGCACCGGAACCATCGATCTCGACCCGGATTGCGGCGCCCGCTGCGATCGCGCCACCTACGGGCTCACCTATCCCTACTTGTTCCCGGGCACGAAGCTCGCTCCGGGCAAGATTCCCACGATCCGGATCACCGGCCTGAGCACGCTCAACGCGGACGCCTATCCGGGTGCGTGGGCCGGATTCGTCTTCACCTGGGCCGACAACCTGACGAAAATCATCGGCAACCACACGACGAAGTTCGGCTTCCTCATTGAGCGGTCCGGTCAGGACGATAACATTCAATTCACCACCGCGAGTCAGGGCGCGACCAACAACCAGAACGGCGAAGTGCGCTACCTCGACACCGGTCACCCGCTGTCGACGGGGCTGGCGATGGCCAACGCGCTGCTCGGAAATTTCAACGACTACAACGAATTCGGGGCGAAGGCCTCCACCCGATGGGTCGCGACCGCCTTCGACGTCTACGCGCAGGACAGCTGGAAGGCGGCGAACAAGCTCACGATTGAAGCCGGCGTGCGCTATTCGCTGTGGCCGCAGTGGTACAGCCGCGATGGCAACATCGCGTCGTTCGATCCGCGGTTCTACGATCCGTCGCAGGCGCAGGTGGTGGATCGCACCAACGGGTTCGTGCTGGGCGGCGGCGTGCCGCTCAACGGCATGGTGCTGCCGGGGTCACCGGGCGCCAGCGACGGATTCGATCCGCTTCGCCACGGGCTGCCCGACGGCCTCGCGGTCACGCACAAGGACATGTTCCAGCCGCGGCTCGGTCTCGCGTATGCCCTCAGCAGCAAGACCGCGTTCCGCACCGGGCTCGGGCTGTTCTACAACCGGCCGATGATCAATCGCGACACCGCGCTCGGCGGCAATCCGCCGTTCCAGATTCAGCAAACCGTCGTCAACGGGTCGATCGACGCGCCCGCCGGAGCCACGCGCCGCGATTTCCCGCTGGTGGTGACGGCACAGGATCCGGTGTTCCCGATGCCGCGGGCGTGGAACTGGAATCTGACCATCGAGCGCCAGCTGCCGTGGGCGACCACCGTCGAAGCCGGCTACGTCGGCCGCCGCGGCATCGACAACCAGCGCAAACGTAATATCAATCAGCTGCGGCCGGGCGCGCTGCAGACGAATCCCGGCGTCAACGCGAACGCGCTGCGCCCCTACCTCGGCTACGGGCCGATTGGCTTCGCCGAGAACAGCGGCCTGTCCCAATATCACGGCCTGCAGATCGGTGTCGAGCGTCGGGTCGCGAGCGGTCTGCACGCCGGCGTCGGCTACACGCTGTCGCGCACCAGGGACAACTCGTCGAGCCTGACCGACGTGCTGCCGGATGCGTACGACGACAGCGCCTACTGGGGCATCTCCGATCTGGATCGGACGCATGTGCTGATCGCGAACTGGATCTACCAGCTGCCGTTCATGGCCAGCCGCTCGGATCTTGCGGGTCGCGTCGTCGGGGGCTGGCAGATCACCGGCGTCTACCAATATCAATCGGGGTCGCCGTTCTCGGTGCGCAGTAACGACGACTTCGCCGGCGTCGGCCCGGGCAGCGGCGACCAGTTCTGGAACCTGGTCGGCGATCCGGGTATCGATCGGGGACCGTTCACGACCTCGGCCCAGTGGTTCAATCCCGCGGCGTTTGCGCGGCCGGCGGCGGGCACTTTCGGCACCCAGCCGCGCAATATGCTGCGCAATCCGCCGACGTGGAATTTCGACTTCGGGATCCGCAAGAGTGTTCACGTCAGCGGGTCGCAGCAGGCGCAGTTCCGCGTCGAGGCCTTCAACGTGCTGAACCATCCGAACTGGGACGAGGCGAACAGGACTCCGACCAGCGGATCCTTCGGTCAGATCACGCGCAAGCTCGGAGAACGCACGGTTCAGATCGCACTGAAGTACAGCTTCTGACCCGGCGCCGAGACAGACAGCAACGGCGCTTGCGCATCGGGATCGCTGCCGTCAGGGGTGCTCGGCGCTTCGCTGAAACGTGCTGATGGCTTTCGCTGAAGGGCGGAAATCGTCCAGACTGGTGAGCCATTCCTGGATACTTCCAATTCAGTGAAGTGCGCGACAAGCCAATTCGCCGCCTGGCACTCCCGTTGACTTGCGGCCGATAGGGCGCAGTCGTTCGATGGTTTTCGCAGAATCTGCGAGTCACCGCGCACGTCGTGGCTGACAACCCTGGCCGCGGCTGCGCCGTCTGATGACGAAGAACATGCGGCCTCTATTGCTCATCGTTTGTGTCGCAGCGGCAGCCGCCGGGCAGAACGCGCCGGCCGGCACCGACGTCCAGAAGTTCGAAGCCGCACGGGAGTTCGTGCGCGCGCGGAACGATCGCGACTACGCCATCACCACGCCGGATGGCATCGACGAAGCCAAGTACGTCGAGGTCGGCGGCATTCAGCAGTGGATCACGATTCGTGGAGAACACCGGAACAACCCGGTGCTGCTCTTTCTGCATGGCGGACCGGGCGACGCGACCAACCCCTGGGGCTACGCCGGGTTCAGGTTATGGCTGAAGCACTTCACCGTCGTCCAATGGGATCAGCGCGGCGCCGGGAGAACATTCGGCAAGAACCGGGATGCGGCGCGAGAGGCCATCACCCTCGCGCGCATGACGCAGGACGGCGTCGAGCTCGCCGACGTACTGCGCAGGCACCTGCGCAAGAACAAGATCGTGCTCGTCGGCCATTCATGGGGATCGATCCTCGGCGTCCATATGGTGAAGGCGCGGCCCGAGCTCTTCTACGCGTTCGTGGGCACGGGCCAGGTGGGCGACCCGGCCGCGAGCTATACCGTCGCGCATCGCGAGCTGTTGAAGAAGGCGGAAGCGCTCAAGGATGAGCGCGCCCTTCGCGAGCTGCGCGAGGTTGGACCGCCGCCATACGCGGATGGCCGTGGCTATGGTGTGCAGCGCAGATGGTCGAATTTCTTCGAGGGCGCCGACGCGTTCATCGCGTCGATGGTTGGCTTTGCGCTCGGGGCGCCGGGCTACACCCTCCGCGATTACAACGATTGGCTCGACGGTCAGATCGTCAGCGGCGAGCGCCTGGTCGCGCAATCGAGCGCGCTCGAGGCGCGAACGCTCGCCGGCGACTTCGCCGTTCCGGTCTTCGTGATTCAGGGGGTCGAAGACTTTACCACGCCCACAAGCCTGGCGCGCTCGTTCGTCGATTCCATCCGCGCGCCCGCGAAGGCGTTCGTCACGATCGAGGGCGGGCACTTCGCGGTGTTCATGAAACCCGCCGCATTTCTCGACCAACTCGTACCGAGAGTTCTTCCACTGACGCCATGAGCGGACGAGAGCCGCGTGAGCATCCGCTGAAAGCGTTGTTCGAGGGGCGGTGGCAATGACAGAGGGCGTGCCGCTCATGCCGGCAGCTCGCGGCGCATCTGCTTTGAGAAAGGATCGAGTCGTGCCTCCAGCATTCCCGTTCCCCCGCCTACTCCTCCGCAGCGCGGATTGAACTGGTCGGGTTGGGTCGTCATCGCAGGCGTCGTTCTCGTGCTGGTCGTGATTGCCCTGATCTCCATGTACTCCTCAGCCTACTGACGTGCCGACTTCGAGCTTGCATTCGACGGTGTCGGAAACGAACGACCGTGCCTTCAGCACCGTTCGCATCAACGAGCGCTCCGGCAAGCCGCGGCGCGTCGGGCTCACCGAAATCCGAGGGCCGTCCTACACGCCGATGGGTCCGCGGTATCTCGAGGATGTCCTCGAGACTTCATCATGTCGTCGACGTTCGTCGGGACAACTTCTCGCCTGCAGGACTCGAGCGGCGACAACGGCCCTATAATTGACGATTCGGTCGCGGGAGTCTCGAGGAGGAAGCGAAATGGCAGACGACGCTCTCAACGTTGAGTCACCCCCTTCGATTCTGCGGAGGCCTGTAGGACGCCGCGAGTGGATGAAGGGCGCAGCGGCTCTGGCGGGCTCCGCGGCCGCGGCCTCATTGACTCCGAGCATTGCGGGAGCGGAGCAACAGCCGGCGGAGGCCGCGCGCCGGCTGTCCGCCACGAAGCCGTCGATCGTCGCCTCCGACAAGAACGCGTCGGTGGAAACGACCGCGGGCAAGGTGCGAGGCTATACCCGTAACGCGATCCAGACGTTCAAGGGTATTCCGTACGCCGCCACCACCGAGGGCGCGGGCCGCTTCGTGCCTCCGGCCAGGCCGAAGCCGTGGGCGGGGCTGCGCAGCTCCATGCAGTACGGGCCGGTTTCTCCGCAACCAGACCGAACGGGATGGCAGAACGATGAATCGGCGTTCCTGTTCAACTGGAATGATGGAATCCAGGGCGAAGACTGCCTGCGCCTGAATATCTGGACACCTGCTCTCAACGACGGCAGGAAGCGTCCGGTGATGGTGTGGCTGCATGGCGGCGGATTTGTCGCCGGCAATGGCCAGGAGCATCCCGGCTACGATGGCGAAAATCTCAGCCGTCGTGGCGACGTCGTAGTCGTTTCACTCAATCACCGGCTGGGTGTCGTCGGCTATCTGAACCTGGCCGAGTACGGCGAGCAGTACGCCAGCTCCGCCAACGTCGGCAACCTCGATATCGTCGCAGCCTTGGAGTGGGTGCGTGACCACATCGCCAACTTCGGCGGCGATCCCGGCAACGTGACGATCTTTGGACAATCGGGCGGCGGCGGCAAGGTCGGCACGCTGATGGCGATGCCCTCGGCCGCGGGCCTCTTCCATCGCGCCATCATTCAGAGCGGCTCCACGCTCCGGCAGGCGACGCCCGATCGTTCCGGAAAATTGGCAGCGGCAGTCATCGAGGAGTTGGGCCTGACCCGCTCGAACCTCGAGAAGATCCACGACGTGCCTTATCAGCAGCTCGTCAAAGCGGGCATGACGGCATTGGGCAAACTGCAGCAAGCCAACCCGCCGACGCCGCCGCTGTCCGCTGCAGCGTTTGGCTGGGGGCCGACAGTCGATGGCAGGGTGCTTCCCGACCACGCCTTCGATCCTGTCGCACCGGCGCAGTCGGCGAGGGTTCCGCTGATGGTCGGCACGGTGCTCAACGAGTTCACGACCGCGCTCGGTAATCCTGCGCTCGAGCAGATGACGAACGAAGAACTGGTCAAGCGCGTTTCGGAGCAGTACAAGGACAGGGCTGCGGAGATCATCAAGGTATTCCGCGAGGCACATCCAGGCGCCAAGCCGCTGGACCTGTTCTCGCGGATCAGCGCAGCCCGGGTGCGGCAGAACGCCGTCACCCAGGCAGCGCGCAAGGCCGCCCAGGGAGCGGCGCCCGCATATCTCTACTGGTTCACCTGGCAGACGCCGATACTGGATGGCCGCCCGCGCGCCTTTCACTGCGCCGAGATCGCCTTCGCCTTCTACAACACCGACATTGCCGCGAGCATGACCGGCGGTGGCGAGGATGCCCGTGCCCTGGCGGCCAAGGTCAGTGATGCCTGGATCAACTTCGCGCGCAGCGGCGACCCGAACCATCCTGGTCTTCCCAGATGGCCTGCCTACAAGCCGGGGCAGGGCGCGGTGATGATCTTCGACAATCGCTGCGAGGTAAAGGACGATCCGGACCGCGCCGAGCGGCAGGTGCTCGAGCAGAGCACCCCCAGCACCGCAGGAGATCTCGAGGCGTTGCATCTGCGCGGAACGCCATGGGAGCACGCCGCGGTTTGAGAGGAAGCCATGTACAGACGCTTCGGTTCGTTCATCCTCTACCTGTTGCTCATCCACTCGGCGGCCCGGCTGGCCGCGCAGGAAGGCAGCATCCTGCCACCCGCGCCCACGCCCACCGACGTCAAGCCGGGCAGCATCACGTGTGACGAGTGTCCGTATCCGTACCCGAGCCAGTACCTCGACCTCAAGGTCTACACCCAGGACGTCCGCATCGCCTACATGGACGTCGCACCGCAGGGGACCGCCAACGGCAGGACGGTGGTGCTGCTGCACGGCAACAACTTCGGCGGCTTCTACTTCAAACCGATCATCGATGCGCTGACGAAGGAAGGCTTCCGCGTCATCGTCCCCGACCAGATCGGCTACGGCCGATCGTCGAAGCCGATTGCGCCGTATAACTTCAACTCGCAGGCGCGCAACACCTTCCTGATCCTGCAGAAGGAGAAGATCGAACGGACGATGGTGGTGGGCCACTCGATGGGTGGGATGCTGGCGGCGCGTCTGGCGACACAGTATCCGAAGGCCATCGAGCGGCTGGTGATCTACAACCCGATCGGTCTCACCGACGGCCGCTTCGATCGGCCGATGACGCCTATCGACGAGGCGTACCAGCAGACGCTCAAGAGCGACTACCAGAGCATACGGTCCGGCCTGAGCCGCTACGTTGCGCACAATCCCAAGGCGTGGAATGCGGACTTCGAAACCTACACCCGGATTCGCTATTCGTGGACGCTCAGCGCCGACTGGCCGCGGCTGGCGATGGTGCAGGCTCTGATCGGCCAGATGCTCTACGGCGATCCTGTCGTCTACGACTGGGCGCACATCCAGGTGCCGACACTCGCGTTCGGCGGCGCCGAGGACATGCTGCTCGGTCCTGCGGCACGCTTTCAGGAACGGATGCAGAATCTCGCCCGGACCATCCCCAACGGCAACGGCCGCGTCCTGCTGCTGCCGGGTCTCGGCCACGTCCCGCACCTCGAGGCGCCCGAGAAGGTGCTGCCGCCGCTCGTCGCATTTCTCAAGGAGGGGCTGGCGGCGAAGTAGGACGGTTCGTAAGCTCGGGAAATTGTCGACCGTGGACCCAGAGTTGGAACCCGCTCAACCGGACCGAGGGCGGGCCGAGCTGTTCAGGGGATGGATGGCTCATAGGCCTCTGAGTCAAAATCCATCGTATCGCAAGAGACTGCAGCCCCTTCACGAGAGACGCACGGCACGGACGCCGCCTGGTGATACGATCCCGCTCAGTCGTGACACTCCTATCGCGAGAAGCTCCTGAAGGCGTCTTCGTTCAATTTCCTGTTTATCGAACGCGATCCAGCCAACTTGGCGCGCTCAAGACGGAACTCGATCAGCTCAGGCCTCTTCCGGCGCGTGTGAACGTGGGTACCAGCGAGGGTGACGCATTCAAAAGGCTGTCGTCGATCCTCGCCGACCGTGAGATCCGAGAAGCGGGAACGATGAACGCCGACATCGAGAGCGTCTGAGGAAGGATCAGAGATGCGACTCGAGCGCGATGAGAAGAAACAGTGCCGACCTTCGGCCGCGCATGACCAGCCAATTCGACCGAGTACTGTATGCGCCAGGCCACGAGGCCATGACCCTGTCTC
>JBKPAI010000171.1:0-60774 GCA_046726355.1 Acidobacteriota bacterium
TCACACCCCAGACCTACTCACTCACCCCACTCCGATACGACGTCCGGAAGCTCAAAGCCCACGGCCTCGTTCAACGGGAGGGCCGCACCTATCGCGATCGGCTGACCGACAGAGGCCGCAAGGTCTCCGCCGTCTTCGTCCTTTTTCACACGCGCCTCTGCGGTCCGATCGCCCACACGCTGTTCGATCCGGCACCCATTGCGACATCTACTGCCCCCACCGCGGCGACCATCGAGGCCGCGTATCATCACGCCGATGCGGCTATCCAACACCTCGTTGACTTGGTCGCTGCATGAGAACATCTGAGAGCAGAATTCTCAAAGCGCCCCGGCTAGGGGCTAGGGCGGACGCGCCGTAGCGCCTCCGGCGCGGAGGCGGGCCGTCCGGCGGGCGCGCCTGTGGCGCACCTAAGCCCGTTACGCGGCTCGTTGAGGAAACGAGTACAACGTTCTCGTTTCGAGCCGCATAACGGGTTATTCGCCATTCTGGACGCGCGTTACCACCGATAGCATGCGTATACGTTGATGGCTCGACCAGACGCGCAGCGCGATCGCGGCCTGTACGCCGACGTCGTCGGCGGCGTGACGACATTTTTCACGATGGCATACATCGTGGTCGTCAATCCCGCCATTCTCGCCGCGCCGGGAACGGGCATGCCGTTTTCCGGCGCGCTGACCGCGACGGTGCTCGTCGCCGGCAGCATGACGCTGCTGATGGGCCTCTATGCGCGCCTGCCGTTCGCGGTCGCTCCGGGCATGGGCCTCAACGCGTTCTTCGCGTTCGCCATCGTCATCCATGCCGGCGTGCCGTGGCAGACGGCGCTCGGGATGGTCTTCTGGTCCGGCGTGCTGTTCCTGGTCGTATCCGCCACCCGCCTGCGAGAGCACATCGCGCTGGCCATCCCCACACCGCTGCGGGCCGCAGCATCGGCAGGGATCGGGCTGCTGCTCACCTTCATCGGCCTGCGCAATGCCGGGCTCATTGTCGGCGACCCGTCCACGCTGCTGCGCATGGGGACGTTCGATCACCGCGCCGCGTTCCTCCTGCTCGGCATCCTCGTCGCGGTGGTCCTGATGCGCCGGAACAGTCCGCTGGCGTTCCTGGCCGCCATTGCCGCGGTGACTGCGCTTGTCTGGGCCATGGGCTACGCGAACCCGCCGGAGACGCTGACAAGCGCGCCGGATTTCTCGTCGGCCCTCCTGGCGCTCGACATTCGCGGCGCGCTTCGCCTCGCGCTGCTCCCGTCGATTCTCGCCATCATGTTCACCGACCTGTTCGACTCGCTCTCGACGTTTATCGGCGTTGCGAGCGCCGCCGGCCTGACCGAACCCGATGGCCGTCCTCTCAACCTGCGCCGGGGCCTGATCGTCGATGCCCTGGCCACGCTCGCGTCAGGCCTGGCCGGCACCTCGCCCGGGACGGCGTACGTCGAGAGCATCGCCGGGATTCGCATGGGCGGCCGGACCGGCCGCGCGTCGGTCGTCACCGCGCTGTGCTTCGTGCCGTGCTTCTTTCTCGGGCCGCTGGCTGCAGCCATCCCTGGGGACGCGACAGCGGCCGTGCTCATCCTGGTCGGCGTGTCGATGTTCCAGTCGGTCTCGATCATCAACTTCTCCTCGATCGAAGACGCGCTGCCCGCCTTCGTCACGGTCGTGCTGATCCCGCTCACGCTCTCGATCACGCAGGGGATCCTCTGGGGATTTCTTCTCCATGCCCTGCTCTATGCGGCCGTGGGACGAGGGAGGGAGATCAGCGTGACGCTGTGGCTGCTGTCGGCGTTATCGGCAGGACTGCTTGTGCTCGAACACTGACGGTTCGTTTCTGCCGGTTCCGCGAGTTCTGCGTGCGTCGGCATGCCGGACGTATAATCCACAACAGCATGAAATATCGGGTCGCGACCCTGGCCGGCGTCTCACTGATCGGCCTGCTGTCGCTCGCGCATCTGTCCGGACAGGCCGAGCGCGTCCAGGTCGGCCTGTGCACACCGTTGAAAGGCATCGAAGCGGCCAGGGACGCCGGCTTCGATTATTTGGAGCTGGGCACCTCGGAAATTTCGACACTCTCGGATGCCGACTTCGAATCGGCGCTGGCGCACGTGAAACAGATCGGGCTGCCGGTCCCGGTTACCAACCTGTTTCTACCGGCAACGCTCAAGGTCACAGGTCCCGAGATCAATCGGGAGGCACAGGACCGCTACGTTCAGAAGGCCTTTGCCCGGCTCGCACAGCTCGGCACCGGCATCGTCGTGTTCGGCAGCGGCGGCGCGCGCCGCGTGCCCGACGGGTTTTCGAAGGACGACGGGTTCAAACAGCTGGTCGAGTTCGGCCGCCGGATCGCCGACGAGGCCAAGAAACACAACATCACGATCGCGGTCGAGCCGCTCCGGCGCCAGGAAACCAACATCATCAACAGCGCGGCGGAAGGTCTCGAGCTGGTGAACGCGATCAATCACCCCAACTTCCAGCTGATGATCGATTTCTACCACCTGGCAAGCGAGCGCGAAGACCCCGCGATCGTCATGCGCGCCCGCGAGCACCTGCGCCACCTCCACATGGCCAACCCGCAAGGCCGGGTGTTCCCGCTCGCGTGGGAGGAATACGAATACGGGCCATTCTTTGCCAACCTTCGCACGATTGGGTACAACCGGCGGATCAGCGTCGAAGCGTCCGCGAAGGACCTGCCACAGGAGGCGCCGCCGGCGATTGCGCTGCTGCGTCGTGCGTTTGAACGGTGAGTGATGCGTCACGAGTCATGAGTTTCAGACTTGCGGAGCTTGAACACACAACTCACAACTCAACACTTCACGAAACACGAATCGCTCTGCTCGTCTCTGTTCCTCTTTCTCTGTGTCATACCGTTCCCTCCGTGACCTCCGTTCACGCGTATCATCAGTTCGGGAACTGGGCCGACGTCATGATCCCACGGAGGTTTTCGGGCGACAGGAACTCTGCGGGCGAGATCGTCCCCGCGTTCATCCGGACGAAACCATCCATCGCCTGTTGATTCCCGCTGATCGCGGTGAACAGCTGCTGCATCTCGGGCGGCGGTTCCAGTATGGCGAGGCCTGAAGGCCTGCGCTACAAAAGGCCGCCGGCGGATTTCGTCACAGGCTCTGAGTTTTGAGTTGTGAGTCTTGAGTCACATCCTTGTCGACCCGGACGTCGCTGAGGCGATTGCGGCACGGCGCCCGGTCGTCGCGCTCGAGACGACGCTGATCACGCACGGGTTTCCGCACCCGAAAGGCCTCGAGATCAGCGCGAAGCTGGAAGCGGCTGTGGCCGCTGCGGGCGCCCGGCCCGCGACAATCGGCATTATCGATGGACGAATCCGCGTCGGCCTCGATCACACGCTGCTCGAGCACCTGGCCACCTGCGGCCGCGCGACGAAGCTGAATCTCAGTAACTTCGCGGCGCATCTTGTCCCGGGCCGCTGGGGATCGACCACCGTCGCGGCCACCATGCTCGTGGCCGAACGCACCGGCATCCGCATCATGGCGACCGGCGGCATCGGAGGCGTGCATCGGAATGTCGTCGAGACGGGAGACATCTCGTCGGACATCATCGCCCTCGGCCGCTTTCCGGTCGCCGTGGTCTGCGCCGGGGCGAAGGCCGTGCTCGATCTGCCGAGAACGTGCGAGCTGCTTGAAACCCTGGGGGTCCCGGTATTCGGCTTTCAGACCGACCAGTTCCCGGCCTTCTATTCGCGTGAGAGCGGATTGCGGGTCGACGCCCGGTTCGACACCATCGAAGCCCTGGCGGACGCGGTGCGCAGCCATTTCGCGCTCGGCATCGGCACGGGCGTCGTTGTCGCGAACCCGATCGCGCGCGAGCACGAACTTCCTGCGGCGGTGTGGCAGCCGGCGATCGACGGTGCTCTGGCGGACGCGGCTCGACAAGGCATCCGCGGCCGCGACGTCACCCCGTTCCTCCTCGAACGCCTGCGCGTGCTCACCGAGGACGCGAGCGCGTTCTCGAACGAGGCATTGTTGATTGGCAACGCGAGGCTGGCGGCACGGCTCGCAGCCGCGCTGCACCAGAACCGGTCGTGATCAGCGTCCGCCCGTCATCGTAGTGATATAACCAGTGATCTGGCCGCCGACCACGCCGTCTATGAATACGGGGAGAAAGTTCACGACGCGGAGGTCCGGCTGACTGCGGTTGATCAGACTTGCTTCGAACCGTGCCGGGTCGAACATAGCGACGATCACGATGCGCGGGCTCACCGAACCGCACGCCGCCGATGGCGCACAACTGTCGACCACCCCAGACCACGGATCCCACCTCGCGGTCGGATCGAGGTTGATCAGGTCCGCAACACCCTGGACCGTGGCCCCGGCCCGATTCCCTGACAGCCAGTCACGATCCGGCGCGCGCACGGCCCGGACTTGTAATCGATCCGACAGTTCTTGTTCTGACTCGCGAGAACGGTTAGGACTGGACCCGGCTGCGTTCCGAGGTGAAGCGAAGCACCAGGTACATGGCAATGGCACCCGCGAGGACAACGGCGGCAAACGTGACGTTCGCTCGCACCGTGTCTACGACTTCTTCCCAATGATCGCCCGCGTAGTAGCCGAGCATGAGGAAGGTGCTGGACCAGAGCACCCCGCCTGAATAGGCGTACAGCGCGAATTCCCGGTACGTCAATTCGCTCGACCCGGCGATAATCGCCGTCACGTGCCGCACGCCTGGAATGAAGTAGCCGAACGCGAGCAGCCAGCTGTCGAAGCGGCGGAACCAGGCTTGGGCCCGCTTGATCGCTGCCTGATGGTGCGGAAACTTCTTGCGCAGGACCTTGATATCGACGAGGCACCCCAGCAGATAGCTCAGACTGATTCCGCACAGACAGCCGGCAATGGCGGCGAGGAAGATCGATGAGCCGTTCAGCTCTCCTTTCTTGATGAGTGCGCCTGCGACCGTCAGCAATATCTCGTCGGGAATGGGCAGGCCGAAAATCCCGAATACCTGAGCGAAAAACACCAGCGCCGCGCCGTAACGAACAAGCCACGAGACGAGTTCCCGTTCCACGCCGAACGATTGTCCTGCATGAACGATGCTGTTGTGGAGATTTTTGAACGACCACAACAGAAAGCGGACGGGCCAGCTGTTCCTTACCTACTGCGGCCGGCGGACGGGCGCGGGCGTGATCGCGTCCCACCGAGAATCGCCGGTCTGCCGGTAATCCTTCGGCAGCTTGTCCCAGTCCGGCCGCGTGATCCCGTTCAGATCGTAGACAGCCTTCCCGTCGCGGAGCGTCAATTCGCAAGTGAGCTTCTGGGTTCCCTGCAGGCGGGCGCCATACATATCGACAAACCCGAAATTGCCTTTTTCCAGTCGCAGGACTGCGATATCGGCCGGGGCGCCGGCCGACAGGTGACCCAGTTCCTCGTGCTTGATTTCGCGCGCGGGATTCCAGGTCGAGCGGGCCACGACGTCATCGAGCGACAGGCCCATCGCCAGGAACTTGTCCATCACGTTGAGCATGTCCTTCATGCCCGCGTTCATGCTGCCGATGTGGAGATCGGTCGAAATCGAATCGGGCAGAAATCCTTCCTTGATCGCCGGGACCGCAATCCGCCACAGGAAGCTGCCTCCACCGTGTCCGACATCGAAAATGACACCGCGTTTCCGTCCTTCCAGCAGCCCCGGATTCACGCGGCCGGAGGCGTCCTGTTCGTTGCGCAGCCCGGAGTAGACGTGGGTGTAGATGTCGCCCGAGCGCAGTTTCTTCGTCACCAGCTCACCGACCGGCCGCTCCGGACGGTTGGCGCCGAAGTCCACCATGACGGGAATGTTCGCCAGCGTTCCTGCTTCGACGGCGCGCTCGACGGGCGCCCATTCCGGACCTTCGTAATGCGCCGTCTTGATGCCGACAACCAGTCCCTTGTGCCGGAGCGCCATGTCGGCCGTCGGCCTGGCTTCCATATCGGCCAGGTCCTGCTCGAACTTTCCGCCGCGCATACCGTTCCCGACAATGTTGAGCAGCGCGAATATGCGCGTCTTCGAGCGATCGATGATGCGCTGCTTGAAATCCTCGAAGTTCCTCCAGCCGGCGCATCCGGCATCCGCAACAGTTGTTACGCCCGCCCGGAAGGTAAACCCGTCGGGGTACAGGCTGTTGTCTCCGGCATAGGACCCGCGCTCACCCGTCCCGGCATACACATGAACGTGAATATCCACGAGGCCGGGCGTCACGTACAGCCCCGTCGCATCCACGACTTTGAACGCCTCGCCGGGATTGATGTTGGCGGCGACGAGCGCCACCTTTCCGTCGGCGACGGCGACGTCGCGAACGGCGCTGATCCTGTTCCTGGGATCGATGACGTGGCCGCCTTTCAGCAGGAGGTCGTATTTCTGCTGCGCCGCGACATCGCTTCGCATAGGCGTGAGAAGAACAAGAAACAGCCCGAGGTGTTTGACCTTCAGCATACGATCAGCTCCGTCAATAGTCGCGAAGATCATCCGGTCCGCCCGAAGGCGGACACTACCAACGTTTCGGAACATCATCCCGGTCCGCCTCAACGCGGACACCACCAAGGTTTCGGTAGTGCCCGGCTTTAGCCGGACAGGCAGCAATTGATCCTCCGCGTCCTCCGTGGTGATCCTAGAAGTAAAACTTCAACACCAGCTCCACGGTCCGGGGGGCACTGATCGTGCTCGTAATCTGCCCGAACGTGTTCGGCGCGTTGATGTCGCGCGCCGGCGGACCGAAGCTCGGCGTATTGGTCAGGTTGAACGCCTCGGCACGGAACTCGAAGTACCGCTCGCTGCCGGCGTTGATTCGCTTCGTCAGGACCATGTCGAGGTCCTTGTAGCCCGGCGCGCGGGCGATGCCGACGCCGCAGTTGCCCCACGTGCCCGGGGCTGCCCGCACGAAAGCCGTGATGTCGAGCCAGTGATCAATCGTCTGATCGGCCGGGACCGGGTCGCCGACGCAGTTCGGCCGCTCGCCGCCGCGAACCGCCTGCAGCGACGAACCGCGGCCATCGAGGACCGTGATCGGGAATCCGCTCCGCGCCTGGACGATGCCGCTCAGGATCCATCCGCCGAGGAAGGCGTCGGCCAGCGCCGACGAGTTGCCGCCCCACCTGCGGCCGCGTCCGAACGGCAGCTCATAGTTCGCCGAGATCACGAAGTTGTGCCGGACGTCGAAGAATGCCGGCCCGTAGTTCAATTCCGGATCGTAGGCGTTCATCCAGTAGGTCCCTTCGGCAGCCGTCTGACCGCCGGAGCCGTAGTAGCCGAGCTGATTGGCCATCGCTCGACCGAGGGTGTACGAGGCCAGATACTCGAGGCCTTTCCCGGCGCGCTGGCGCACGCTGGCCTGGAGCGCGTGATAGTTGCTCCGCCCTCGTGATGCCGTCGTGGAAATGTTGGTAATCAGCGGCGCGGTCCGGTACAGCGGCCGGCGGGTATCGAGCGGCGCCCAGGTGGACGGATCGCCGACGCCCGGCAGCGGCTGGTTGCCCTCCACCGGCGTCACCAGGTGCGTCGCGTTGTGCCCCACATACCCGACGTTCGCAGACATGGACGCGCTGAGCAGGTATTCGCCGAAGATGTTCCACTGCTGCGTGAATTGGGGCCGCAGGTTCGGGTCCCACGCGCGCACCTGGCCCGACGGCTTGTCGAGCGGTCTCAGGTCTGCAAACCCGGAACCCAGCGTTCCGCCGCCGGTCGTCGGATCGTAGGTCACGGCCGACTCGAAGAAAAACGGCGGGTTGAGGGGCAGCCGCAGGTTGGCGCCGGTCCCTTCCATGTACTGGGAGACGCCGTAGCCGCCGCGAAACACCCACCGCTCGCCGCGCCGCCAGGCGAAGCCGAGCCGCGGCTCGAAACCTTTCTTGTAAGGTTTGTAGAGCGCGCGGCTCTCGCGATCGCCCTCCTCCGCGAGGATTTCCTGACCCGTGGTCAAATCGAAATTCCCTTGACGGTTGTCCTTCTCGACGACCGGTTGGGTGTAGGCCCACCGCAGCCCGAGATTGAGCGTCAGCGCGGTCGTGACCTTGAAGTCGTCCTGAATGTAGAGCGCGGTGCGATTGTGCAGATGCGTCCACGGCTCCGTGGCGCTGCCGCGTCCCTTCATCGCCACCTGGTCGAGCAGGAAGTCGGAGAAGGGAAAGCCGGAAAATGTTCCGCCGTACATGAACAGGCCAAGAAGGCCATTGTTGCCGGCATAGAAGCGGCGCTGGACATAGTGAAGGAGCTGCCCGCCGATCTTCAGCGTCTGGCTGCCCTTGATCCAGGTGAGCTTCTCGTTGATCTGATACGTACGATCGAGCGTATTCGAGTCGGTCGCTGCCGCGCCGATGTCTGTCAGACCACCCCCCATTCGGAGGGAGCTGAGGCCGGCAATCGGTTGCCCTCCGGCAATGCCGAACGTCGCGTTCGCGTTGCCGATCCCCGCCCAATCGAGCGTGTCCGACACGATCGTGATCTGGTTGAAGCCGACGAGGAGGTCGTTGACGACCGACGGACCGAAAACGCGGTTCCAGTTGACGGCCAGGTTGCGGAACGGCGCGTCGCGCGCGAGGCCGAGGAGCAGCGGAAAGGCACGCTTGTCGTTCTTTTCGTTGTACGCGGAGAACGAGAAGCGGGCGAAGATCTTGTCGTTCGCGGCCGCGTTCCAGTCGGCGCGCACGTCCGCCTGGTCGGCGTCGATGGTGGTGCGCCTCTCGCCCACGAAATTCCCGGTGACGCCGCCCACACCGCGATTCGGCAGCGGATAGAGCGTTGTATTGGCGAGAATGGCGCTCGCGATCGGGCTTATCTGCGCAGCAGGGATCTGATTACCCGCGAATGACTGCCCGGTCCGCGGATCGCGAACGCTGGCGCTGACGCTCGAGAGATCACCGCGGCGCCACTCCGGCGGGGCGACCGCGGTGGTCTCGAATCCGGGCGCGCGGTAGCGCGTCCCCTGGTAATCGCCGAAGAAAAAGAGCTTGTCCTTCTTCACCGGACCGCCCAGCGTGCCGCCGAAGATGTCCTGCCGGCGTTCCTGCTTGGGCGCGTTCGAGCGGTTGTTCTCCCAGGTGTTCGCGTCCATGCGGCTGTTGCGATAGAACTCGAAGACGTTCCCTCGGAACTGGTTCGTGCCGGCTTTCAGGACGTTGCTGATCACGGCACCCGCGACGTTGCCGGTATCGGCGGCGTAGTTGTTCGTTTCGACGCTGATCTCGGCCAGCGCATCGGGGCTCGGCTGGTACGCGACGAGATTGTCGATCGACTCGTTCATGTCGATGCCGTCGAGGATGTAGTTGTTGGTCTGCTCGCGGTTGCCGTTCACGTAGGGACGGCCGCCGCCGAAGTTGCGGATGTTGGTGAACGACTGCGGGTTCACCGTCACCGCCCCCGGCAGCAGCAGGGCGAGCTGGCCCGTGTTGCGGCCGTTCAGTGGCAGCGCGGTGACCGTTGTGCCCGAGATGACCTCGCCGACGGTGGCCGTCTCGGTCTGAAGCACCGGCGACTGGCCCGTCACTTCGATCAGCTCCTCGACCGCGCCGAGCTGCAGCGTGAAGTCGAACCGCACGGTCTGCTTCGCTTCGACTTGAAACGGCGAGGTGGTGGGAGTCTTGAAACCGGGCAGCTCGGCTTTCACCACGTACGTCCCGACGGGAAGCGTCGTGATCGTGTAGTTGCCGCTCTCGTTGGAGACGGCCGTGTAGGCCACGTTCGTGGCCTGGTTCGTGGCGGTCACGGTCGCACCGGGTACCTTCCCGCCGCTCTGGTCGCTGACAATGCCCGTCAGCGATCCGGCGCCGGTCTGGGCAAGAGCGGGCGCCAGCGGGCCGATCGCGAACAACAACAGAATGGTGAACAAGACAAGCCGCGCGCTTCTCATGATCTCTCCTGTAGGACCCAACCTCCGCGTCCTCCGCGTCCTCCGTGGTTAATTACTCAGAAACACTCTTCCTCCGATGTGCAACGCCGGCAGCACGAATTCGGTACATCCGTCGCGGTGCTCGTAGGCGAGCAGCACCGCCGGTTCCTCGGGCGACTCGTAGCGGACAGTTGAAAATGTTCCCCGGATCCGCAGTTGAACCGGCAGGAGCTGGTGCGCGTAGTTGAGCACGGCGACCAGAACGGTTTCTCCATCCGGCTCGCGGTACGGCGCCGCGACGACCGTAATTCCATTCCAGATGTCAATCGCGCGATGGTCGCGGCCGAGCATCTGCCGCATCTCGAGCGCGAAGGTGTTCGGATCGCCGATCTCCTTCACCATCTCGATCACGCGGCCCTCGCCGAACCCGTAGGCGACGCGCGCGTCGGTCTTCATCACCGGCGTGCCGCTGCGCCACGGTCGTTCGCTCACGCCGGTGCCGCGCCCTTCCCCGGCCAGAACCACCACCCCGCCCCTTCTCGCGAACTCCGCCAGCGCAGGGATCTGGCCGCTTTGCGGTTCGTCGAGCACGATCAGCAAATCGAACCCGGAAAGCTTCCGCGCGGTCAGCTGTCGCGGGGCGATGACGTCGAACGGAAGATTGTGCCGGGCGAGCAGATTCATGACCTCGAACAACCGCATCGGTTCGGCTGTGACCACGCCGATATTCGCGACCGGTTCATAGCGCACCGGCAGGTTCCACGAATAGAAGTTCATGCAGCGCCGGATGCGATCCCAGTCGGCGCGCGCGTCGGGTCTGCCGAGCAGGAGGCTCTTTTCAAACCGGTCGTGCAGCGGCAGCAGCAGGTCCGCGCCGAAGCTGCCCGCCTCGGCAATCGCGACCAGGTAGTCCTCGACTCCCGGACCCGCATCGGCCTCCGAAAGCGTCATCGGCTTCCAGGAATACGTGAGCACCGGGGGCATCTGCCTGTCGGCCGCGCGCAGCATCCTCATGAGGGCCGCGTTAGTGTCGATCCAGGGCTGTGCGCTGCGGCTCGAGACCTGGAGAACGTCGTTTCTCCTGGTCACCGAGTTCGAACGGATGGAGGGCCACTTTCCGCGTTCCTCGACAATCCACACGCGATCGCCGGGGGACTTGAGCCGCTGTCTGAGCTGAACGAGCTGCTGATCGGTAACGTTCCCCTTGACCAGGACGCCCGCGAGCCCCTCCGCGGGAGGAGTGACACCAGCCAGCGCGGACGCTTCCACCTCGAGATAGACGTGGTAACCCTGCCGCAACGCATTTTGCACGGCGGCTGTCTGATTCGCGGGAATGGCCAGCGTCGAAAGGCCGAGACTCTCCGCCGGCGGCACGTGTTCCTGGTCCCACCGCACCAGTACTTCGGCCCGAAGGGGTGAAACCACAAAGACCACAAAGATCACAAAGAAGACCATCTTTTCTTTGCGTGCTCTTCTTTGTGTGCTTTGTGGCCCTTGTGGTTCCGGTTTTCTTAATCCTTGTGGTTTCATTCTTTGCATGCTGTTGGCCCCTTTGAGCACTGAGGCACAGCATCGCCGAAAGCCCGTCACGATCGATCCCGTCATGGCGCTTCTGACAGTCGCAGCCTGGCCTCGCCGTACGAGGCCTGCAGATCGCCGGCGGGAGACATCCACAGTGCAGACACGTCCGCAAACTGCGCGAGCAGTCTGGATCCTTCCTCGATCGTCAGGAGCACCAACGTCGTCGAGAGCGCGTCGGACGTCGTGGCGCTGGGGGCTACCACGCTGACGGCCATCCGATTCTGCGCGGGAGCTGCCGCCTGAGGATCGACGATATCGCCGAAGTCGCCGGGTTCGAATCCGAGGGGAACGAGCTTCTGCTGAGACGTGGATATGGAGCTGTCCCGAAGCAGCAGCACACGGCTTCCCGCCACGGCGGCGCCGAGGCGGACCGGCCATCCATCGTGGCCCGGCGGCGTCCCGATCGACGCGATGGAGCTTGCGCCGGCGTTGACCAGCGCATGGCTCAGGCCTGCCTCGCGGAGGACGGCGATCGCGCGGTCAACGGCATAGCCCTTTCCAATCCCGCCCAGATCGATTCGAACGCAGTCCGAATTGAAGCGGATCTGATCCGGTGCGCGCGCCTCGACCTTCTCGTAGCCAACGCACCGTCTGGCGTTCGCGAGGTCATCGGCCGAAGGACGCCGCCCTTCCGTCTGGGCCGATTTCCACGCCTGGAGCAAGGGGGCGATAGTCACGTCGAACTTGCCGCCGGATCGGCGGGAAACTGTCATCGACTCCTGAATCACTTCGAACAGGCTGCGCTCCACGCGGACAAACTGGTACGGCGCCTGGCGGTTCAACTTCGACAGGTCGCTGTCCGCTTTGTAATCGCTCATCACGCGATCGAGGCGGAAGATCTCCTCCATGGCGCGTTCGACCGCCCGCTCCGCATCCTGGCGTGAAGGGTGGTAGGCAAAGATATCGAACATCGTCCCCATGCAGTACCGCTGCAGGTGGACGGGTGTGAGCGTTTGGGTTCGAGGAGAGATGGAAGACAGCAACACGAAGAGAACGATCACCAAGAATGAGAGTCCAACCTTCTCGGGATTTTTCCTCCGCGTCCTCCGCGTCCTCCGTGGTCGAGCACTATCGCAGCGCATACAGCAGACCTGGGTACGTGGCCAGATACACTGCGTCATTTGTCAGGATCGGCGTGGACTGCAGCGACCCGCCGAGATTCGCCCGCCAGAGCTCCTTCCCGGTGTTTTGATCGTAGGCGTGGGTGGCGCCGTAGAAACCCTGGACGCACACGATCGAGTCGCCGGCCACAGGAGCGGCCGTGATCGACCGCAATGACTCCGATTTCCAGATTTCCCTGCCGTCGGTCAACGACAGCCCATAAAGAAAGCCGTCCTTTCCGCCAAAGAACACCTTTCCACCGGCCACAGCGGCCGACGACGCAATCCCCAGATCCGTTTCGAACTTCCAGCGGACCGCGCCGGACCCTGCGTCCAGGGCGTAGAAGAAATAGTCCTCGGACCCGGCGAGGATCAGGCCGTCTGCGATCGCGGGCGACGCCACAACTCCGTCGCCGGTCTCCTGAATCCACGCGTCCTCTCCCGACGCGCGCTCGAGCGCGTAGATGAGACCGTTGCTGCATCCGAAGTACACGAGCCGATCGGTGGCGTAGGCGCTCGAACAGATACGGCCGTCCAGTTGCCGGCTCCATCGGATGGCGCCGCTCGTTCGATCGGCGGCGCGGAAGACGCCGTCGGTTGAACCGAAGAAAACCAGATCGTCGTGAATCGCAGGAGAGGTCCAGATTGCTCCCCCGGACCCGGCTTTCCACTCCAGCCGCCCGGACGTGTGATCCACCGCGTAAACCGCCCCATCGTCGCAGCCGAAGAAAAGAAGGTTTCCGGATATCGACGGCGTCGAATCGATGGCGGCCGCGGCTTGAAACTTCCAGCGAAGTCTTCCGTTCCGGCTGTCCAACGCGTATGTGCAGCCATCGCGACACGTCGTATACAGGACGCCATCCCGCAGGATCGGACTGGAGCGAACCGATTCGGGCAGACTGACCTTCCACACCAGATCGCCGGGGCCGGTCCGGCGCACAGCCGTCGTCCCGCCGCGGCGCTCGCTGCCAGCGAGGAGAGTCACCCAGTTGAGATCGGTCTGTGTCACTTGATATCTCTGCAACGGAGCGGACGGAGGAAACGGTATAACAACGGAGAAACGGAGAAGCAGAGGCTGAACCGAGAAGACCAAAGTGGTTTTCTCCGTTCCGTCTCCGCTGCTCCGCTCCTCTGTGTTTTACCGCTACCGTCCGCTCCGTTCACTGACGGCTGCGGCTCTACGCCAGCCTCAGCTTCCGGTGTTCGATCTCTTTCAGTTCCCATGTGCCCAGGCCGAGCTCCGACGCGGTCCTGATGTGCCCGGGGGCCCGGTTGAACGGATTCTTGAACGCGGTGCGCTGCATATCGGTACTCGTTCCGAGGTGCGCCGGATCTCGATCCCACAACGACGGGACCCCGACGTCGCGCCGCTTTTTTTCGACGGTTTCAAGCTCGATTCGGTCCACGGCCACCGGATCGGTCCCGATCAGGAGCGTCTTCGCCTCCCACACGAACTCGGGATTCCACGCGAAGGGGCCGCTGTGATAGACGGCACGCAGTCCGTCCATGATATGGAGCACTGCCTTGGTGCGCAGAGGACCAGCCGTGCACATGACCGCGATGATCGGGTCGGTGTAAGTCTTCGGGTCGACGTGCGTTCGGGCAACGTTATTGAACGATCCGTAGGCAAGATTCTTGAGGCAGCCGGTCACGCCCGAGGCGTTGTGTTCCTTCAGGCAGGGCAGATTGATGATCTTGTTCGCCTCCGTTGCGACGATGCTCGCAAGATAGGATCGAGTTTCCCGCTCGCCGAAACAATCCATCTCGCAGTACACATCCGGATCGTATCCGCCTCGGGACTCGCCTTTCACGGACCACCGTTGATCAAGCCCGACAACCCGGATACCTGGCGGGACCAGCATGTGATAGCCGAGCACTTCGAGCTGATTCGAATTCCGATCGTAAACAATGATGTTCCGGTTCGGCACTCCGATCGCGTTGAGGGCCTGAATGACTTCGCGCAATAGAGGAATCGATGTGGTCGTGCGCGGCACACCCGAAGGATTCACCTTGAGGGCGACCACATCGGACGGCGCAATGAACCGCGCCCAGGCATCCTTCGCGCTCGATTCCCCGGTCAGCGCTTTCATGCCCTCGTCCACCATCGCCCGGACGGCCGGCCGGGAGACGCGGCGATTCGCAATCGAGCCGGCGTGGAACACTTCGACCACGCGGCCGGGGAACAGACCCGGCATGGCCAGGGGCGAAAGCGGCACCTCGGGCGCGTGCACATCGATCTTCAGCGACTTCAGCGCAGACTCGTCCTCCGGCCGGGGGACTCCGACCAATCCAAGGTGAAGTGTCCCCAACGTCACGTTGAAAACGAACGTGCGGCGATCCATTTCACGTGGGGCTCCGCCCCACACCCCGGCTCACACCACCCCACGGCGCACAGTCCGCGCCGTGGGGGCCCCGGGGGTCGCTCGCGGGGACCCCTGTGCCCCCGCTTCCGCCTCCGCTAAAGCTACGGCGCACGCGCCGTCGCGCCTCCGGCGCGAAGGCGGGCCGCTCCCTCGTGGGCGCGCTGCGCCTTACACATGCCAGCCGCGTATGTTACCGCTCAGAACCGTAACGCCAAAATACCGCAAAGCTGGAGGGGACCCTCGATGAGTTCCCTGCTACAAATCAGGCCTACTCCCAGTTCCAATGGCCTTTCGCCGGCGTCTCGTCTCCGACGAGAGTCGATCAGCGCTCCGTGTCGGCGCGCCATGCTTCTCGTCTGGCTGCTGTCCGCCGTCTCCGTCCAGGCGCAGCACCGATTCGAGCGATGGGATACGCATAACGGCCTTCCTCAGAATGACGGCCGGTTCACACGCTACACCACGGTGCATGGCCTGTTCGACGACGGCGTGTTCCAAATCTCGGCATGCGCGGGTACGCGCTCAAGGACAGCGCGCCGCGGAGATTGTGCAGGCGGTGGTTGCCGCACAGGCCGGAGAGCACTACATCAGCTCGGCCCTGTCGTCGCAGCTGATCTCGCGGCGCGCACAGGCCAGCGCGCTGGCTTGGAAGCAACCCGGTCTCGATGATCTCACGCCCGCCGAGGGCGTGTCCTGCGCCTCATCGCCGAGTCCAGGACGAGCAAGGAGATCGCCGCCGATCTCGGCATCAGCTATCGCACCGTCGAGAACCACCGTTGCCGGCGACGTTGCTCGAATGCGGCGATGGAGACGAGGCAGTTGCGGCGTACGCGCGCCATCGACCGGACTGGGTGGTCATGGACATCCGCATGCGGCGCGTGGACGGACTCGCCGCGTGTCGCCGGACCACAGCGGCAGACCCGGGCGCCCGCATCGTCGTGCTCACGCTTACGTCAACACGTCGCTCGACTGCCGTTTACACCGTCACATTCCCCGCGGGAACCTGGACGAGCTTTCCCATCCCCGTCGTTTCGGTTCTTAACGATGGCGGCCCCTTCCTCGCCAACATCGGGTCGGTCGTGCCGACTCAAAACGGCATTGAGTTCACGGTGCTCATCCGAAACACGCAGAACGGAGACCTGGGGCACCAAACTTGGACGTTTACGGTCACGCAGTCCTGATCGCCGAGTCCACTGAGGCGGGCGGCGCCGGCGTACCGGCGCCGGCCGTTGAAAGAAGCGCTGGTAATGTCCGGCTTCAGCCGGGGGTCCGCCTGAAGGCGGACGCTAGCGAAAGTGTCACGCCTTTCTCTCCAGCACCTCGCGCAGGCGCCGGGCGACGATCGTCTCTTCACCGGATCGCATCATCCAGATGCCGACGACGAGGGTGTCGCCTTCGGAGCGGATGGCAATGGACGGCTCGCCGTCGCGCATGGCCGCGACCGCGTCGGCCGGCTTCAATGGTTTTGCCGCCTGGTCCCATGAAATGCGGATGTGGGGCACGTGGTTGGCGACTTCAGGCACGAAGATCTCGGCCTTCACACCTGGCACGCCGGCGGCAGCTCGGCGTATGGTCTCCGCACGCTGGTCGAATTCCCGCTGCTCCTTGCCGTGATCTTTCTGCAGGTACACCTCCACGGCGGCGAGCAGGCCGAGCATCTCTTCCTTGTTCACCTTCATGCCGCGGCCAATCGCGTCGCTGTTCGGCGACGCATTCATGCGGGCCGCGCGGATCAAATCCTTTCTCCCCAGCAGCAGGCCGGTGCTCTGCGGCCCGCGCAGCCCCTTGCCGCCGGAGAACGCCACGAGGTCGAAGCCCATTTTCGTGTAGTTCCAGAGATTGTCCACGGGCGGCACGTCGGCGGCCGCGTCGTTGAGCGTCGGGATCCCATGCTTCTTTCCGAGCTCGGCGAAGTCCTCGTCCTGGATGCGCCCCTCCTTGTTGTTGTTGTTGTAGAAGAGCATCAGCGCGGTCTGCTCGTTGATCGCGCGCTCCAGCTCCTCGCGCGTCTCCACCTCCACCAGCCGCACGCCGCAGTTGCGCACCGCGTGGTCGTAGCCGAACCGGTGCGTTTTCTGAATGATGACCTCGCTCTTCATGCCGGTGAGGTTGGGAAGGCTCAGAATCCGCTGCCGGTCGGTACCGGTCAGGCATGCCGCCGTGCCCAGCGTCAGCGCCGAGGCGGCGCCGGCCGTGACCATCGCGGCTTCACACTTGAGCAGCGTCGCGAGCCGCTCGCCGACGCGATCGTGGAGCTCGTCGAGCATCACGTAGTGTTGAGAGGCGTACGAGATCGCGTCCATCACTTCGGCAGGCATCAGCGACGCCGTCATGGCCGTGTAGGTGCCGGCAGCATTGATGAACGGACGCACGCCCAGCTCACGGAAGTAGTCGCGGCGCGGTCCCGCCGCGACGGCCGGCAGCGCGCTCGCGTGGATGAACCCGCCCACCACCGGCAACCCCGACACGATCTCGAGAAAACGTCGGCGGCTCCACATGTTGTGACCTCCTGATATTAACCACGGAGGACGCGGAGGACGCGGAGGATCAGTCCTGCAGGTCTTCTCCTCCGCCCTTCGCTTCTCCATTAGGGCCGATCCCTGGTGTCCTTTGTATCCTTTGTGTCCTTTGTATCCTTTGTGTCCTTTTGTATCGCTAGCGATCCACGAACAGCAACTCCCCGAACTTCTGGTATTCGTGGAAGCTCTGTCCGACCTGCGCCCACTCCCACTGCGTGCTCTTCCCATCGTCGTGGTCGACGCGGTAGAAGTTGGCACGCCAGACTTTCCCCGGCCCCGGCGGTACATTCTGCAGCGGCTTCAACAGCGTGTACGGAATGAAGAACTCGGCGCGCCACCCCTGAATCGATGCGTGAGACTGTTTCGGACCGCCCATCGTGCTGGTGGCTTTGCGCGTCATGCGATCGCGCTCGTAATGCCAGGGCCGCCAGCCCAGGAACTCCCCGCCGAAATTGGGAATGAGGATCGGAAGCTCGCGGTTGAGTGGTGAGATCTCGTACTCGAAGTACAACGGCGCGCGATCGTCCGTCCAGAGGAACACCTCGAACACGTCCTCCTTCCACAGGTCCATGAAGTCCTCGTTCATGGTGGCCGTCAGCTTCCGGTCCGTGCCCTCCATGAGGAAATACAGTCCCGTGTTCGAGTAGAGCATCTTGAACCGCGAGTCGTACGGGTGGCCGTCGGTCTGGCGCCGGCGCAGCGCCGTCCACGCGGCCTGCGCCCAGCTGGCGTGTTCGCCCGTTCCCGTGACCTCGAAATCTGACACCGGTTTCACAGACAAGCGCGGCCGTTCGCCGCCCTGTGCGTGCATCGCGCCATGATAGCGGCTCGCCGGGCCCATCAGCGAAAGCACAAGGACACCCAGAATCACGAATTCGCGTGAGACGTTGTCTGCCTTCACATTTGACCTCCACGTCCTCCGCGTCCTCCGTGGTCGGGTTCTACTCCGGGGGCGGCACGTAGGTCCCCTTACGCAGCATGTCCGCTATCCATGACGCCTCGGGATACTGCACCTGGAAGAGCTTCGTCACCTCGCGCTCAATATCGTATTCCACACGCCGGATGCTGATCTGATCGCCATCGACGACCGCGTATGCTGACCGCGGATCGCCGTCGTAAGAAAGCGTCACGCTGCCGGAATTCGCGAGAACGAACGAGGGCAGCCGCCGGACAAAGGCGCGGTGGATATGTCCGTAGACAACGCGCCGGCTTCCCAGCGGGCCGTAAGTGTTCACCAGTTCCTCGTCCGCGGCGTCGACCGACGGAGAGCGCCAGACATTGTCGGGACCGGCATGAACGACTGTCAGCCCGTTCCCGGACCAGCGAACCGGGAGCGCCTGCAGCCAGTCGAGGCGCGTGTCGCCAATCGCGGCCAGAGTCGCATCGATGTGCCGCGACACGATCTCGCGCAGGCGCTGGAACGCAGGGCCTTGAAGGTGCTCCGCGACCCGGTCTGGACTCCACAGGATCTCATCGACATTGCCGCGAACCCCCGGCCAGCCGAGATCTCGAATGCGGTCGATGACTTCCGCCTGGTGGCCGCCACCGCCGCCGACGAGGTCGCCGCCGTGCACGACAAGATCCGGGCTGACGTCCTTCAAGTCTGCGATCACCGCGTCCAGCGCCGTGAGGTTGCCGTGAATATCGGAGACGACGGCGATGCGCATTCTGAGTTTTGAGTCTTGAGTTTTGAGCGCCTGTGAAAAATCGGCTGCCAGATCAACCCACAAAGGCCACAAAGAAAGCCGTCTTCTTTGTGATCTTAGTGATCTTTGTGGTTTCCAAAGGCGCCCTAACGTGTGAATTCTTCACGCTCTTTGAGTCTTGAGCTCTGAAGCGGCCTGTTAATGTTTCAGCAGCTCGTCTACCACCCATCCGGCGCCGTGGACCTCGCGCGCGATCGTCAGCGCGAACCGGATGTCCGTGCTGAGCGCACGGCCGGCGGTCTCGCTGTAGGTCCAGTCGCCCGCCATGGCCTCCTCGTTGCCGTCGAAGATCAGGCCGACGATCTCGAGTGATCGGTTCAACGTCGCGCTGCCCGAGTTGCCGCCGGTAATGTCGTTGGTGGTCACGAAATCAACCGGCAAGCCGGCGTACTTCGTACGAAAACCGGATTCGCCGACCTTTGCGCGCCACGCCTGCAGCGCCGGCGGCAGCGCGAACTCTCCTTTGTTGCCGCGCGATCGGGACAGCGTGAACATGTCGTCCAGGCGGGTCGTGAACGGCACCGACTTCCCGTGACTCACGTACCCCGCGGCGCGGCCGTAGGTGACGCGCAGCGTGAAGTTGGCGTCTGGATACATGGACGCACCCTTCCACGCGGCCAGCCCGCGCGCGAATGCCGACCGGTTCCGCAGCAGCTTCTCGTTGAGGATGCGCGTGCGCTGCCGTTGATCTTTGAGCGCCGGCAGCAGGTCGCGTGCGAACGCAATCGCCGGGTCGGTCGAGGCCGCGAAGACGTCCGGTCCGGCTTCCACGAGGCGTTTCCGCGTGTCGACGGACGTGATTCCGGTGCCGCCCAGGACGGCATGCGCCATCGTGCCGGGCAGCGCGCCGTTACCCAGCCGATCGGCCAGCTTCTGAACCGCCGGGATCCGGTGTGACGGGTCGAGGGCGAGCGCCTTCTGGAACCCAATCGACAGGACTTCCTCGTCGAGCGCCACGATGGTCGGATCGTCGTTCAGCAGCCCTTCCTTCACCTGCGGCCAGTTTCGCTCCTGGAACTGCGGTTCGCGGTCAGCGTCCGAGGTCTTCGCGCGTTCCAGCGCGAATTCGTACAAGCCGACGGCGTAGCCCACGAGATCGGATCGCTGCAGCCAGTTGAGCGCGGCGTCGAGCTCCGCGTTGGCTTCGACGTCGTCCTTGTATACGGCGGCCTGCGCGTCGAGAACGCCACCGAACTCCTGCTTCAGTTCCGGGCGGGTGTTCAGGAACGCCAGAAAGTCGCGCTCGCGCCGCTGCCGCTCGGCGACGACATTGGTGCTCTTGAGGGCGGCGAGGACGTCCTTTTGATACTTGAGCGTGTTGGCGAGGCCGAAGATCTGGCTCTGCAGAACGACCTGATATTCGGCTTTCATCGCGGCGTACTTACGCAGCAGACCGAGCTGGGTCTCGAGATCCTCGATCTGATCGGGAATGCCCTTGCGCAGGTTGTACTCCGCCGAATAGCTCTCGCGGTACCGGTTCGTGTTGCCCGGGTTGCCGGCGACCAGCGTGAAGTCGCCGTCCTTGATGCCGGCCATCGTCACGTGCAGGTAGTGATCGGGCTTGAACGGCACATGCGAGGCGTCGTATTCCGCGTGACTGCCGTCGGTCCCTTGGTATGCGCGCAGAATCGAAATGTCGGAGACGTAGCGGGGAAAGCGGAAATTCATTTCGTCGCCGCCGAAGTAGCCGAGCTGCTTTTCCGGCGCGTACACGAGCCGCACGTCCTTGAGCGTTTCGTAGGTGATCAGCACCACCTGCGCGCCGCTGTTGAAATCAACGACATGGCAGGAATACCGATCGCCCTTCTCCGCCGAGCACGCTCGCTCGAGATCGGACCGCGCCGCCTGCCGCACGCGCTGAATCTCGGCGATGCTCATGCCGGGACGCACACCGGCATTGACCTCGGTGGTGACATCGCGCGCGCTGCGCTCCACTTCGGCGCGAAACCGCTTGCATGGCAGCTCGTCCGCCGGTGACTTCGCGGTGAAGCCGCTGTCGATCAGGTTGTCGGCGCGCGCCTTGTTCTGCTCCGCGAGCGCCGACGTGCGGATGCAGTCGAGCGCGACGTGATGATTGGTGAGGATGAGACCGTTCGCAGACGCGAAAGTGCCGGTCCCACCGCCGCCGCCCGACAACAGACGAACCGGCGCGTATCGCAGGCGGTCGAGGTCCTGCGGCGACAGGCGCACCCCGTACTTCGACGCGATACCGTCGATGGGTAGTTGATCAATCCGCCACATGCCCTCGTCGGCCAGAAGAACGGCGGCGGCGGCGAGGACCAACACAAGCAAAAGGCTCGTTCTCTTCATGGTCAATTCTCTGAGCGCATCCGCTCCTCTGTGTGCTCGATGGGAGCAGCGGACGACCTTTCCGAGCGGTTGGCCGTGCCGCCCGGCTTACGACGCCGAATCGGGTCAGGCGAGCGCGTTCTTGTAGAGTGCCACCAGCTTGGCCCACGCGCGCTCCGCGTCGGGCTTGTTGTAGATCGGCTTCCCGTTCTGCAGCGGCATGTCCGGCACGCACCAGCCGTGCAGGGACTCCGGATACACTTCGATCTCCGCCGCCACCTTCGCCGCGGCAAACGCTTCACGCAGCTTGTCCTTCGCATCGGGCTGGCGCATGTCGTCGTTCGCCGCGATGCCGAAATACATCCGCGCCTTGATTTTCGGAGCGAGCAGGTGCGGACTGTCCGGGTTGGCCGTCACCAGGCCGCCGCCGTGGAAGGACGCCCCGGCGCCGACGCGGTTCGGGACTGCGGCCGCAGTTTTCACCACCAGCGGCCCGCCCATGCAATAGCCCTGGGTGCCGATCTTCTTCCCTTTGGCCACCTGCGACTGCCCGTCCAGGAACGCGATGTACGCCACCGCATCCTTCTCCGCCGCGCCCGGCGCGTTGATCGACGACATCAGCGGCCGCAGCTTCGCCATGTCGGCCTGGTTCTGGAAATCGAACGTCGACGGATCCTGAATGCCCGGCGCCTTGGAGACGCGATAAAACGGATTCGGCACGAGTACGGAGTACCCCTCGGCCGCAATGCGTTTGCCGATATCGCGCATCGCGGGTCGAAGCCCGAAGGCATCGGGCCAAACGAGCACGCCGGGATGCGAGCCGGTCGTCGGATGAATGAACACGGCATCGCAGATGCCATCAGGCGTCTTCACCTCGACGTTGCTCTCGGCGACCGGCAGCTCCGCCGCCGACACCGAACCGGCCGCCGCGGCAAGGCCGGCCGCGACCGACAGCGCGACGAACTCGCGTCGCGACAGGTCGTTCGCCGCCTGAATATCCTGATCCGGTTTCTCGTCAGACATCGTTCGTACTCCTTGCTGCGCGCACGCCAGATGGGGTGCGAGCTGCCGCAGACCGCCGGGCGCACTGGATACGCAACGTATGAAACCACAATGGACACCAGGGACACAAAGCCGAAATTCATTGCACAGAGAACGAGAAACGGAGGTAAAACGGAGGAGAAGACACGGTCAGTCCTGAGTCGTGAGTTTCAGATTCTCATCCATGCTGCACGACTCATCGCTCACGACGCATAACTCAGACCTTCACCCACTTCTCTGCTCGTCTCCGTTTCTCTGTTGCTCTGTGTTATACCGTTTCCTCCGTGTCCTCAGTTGCCGTCAGTCCTCCGTATCCTGAGTTGCCGTATCTCTGTATCCTCAATTACCGTTACCTCCATATCCATCTCGATGACCCATGCCCGTCATGAGACCGACCTCCAGCGAGCCCGCGACGCACGCGAGCTGAGCGCCTTCGGATACGCGCAGGAGCTCTTCCGCACGATCGGCGGTTTCTCGAACTTCGCGCTTTCCTTTTCAATCATCTCGATCCTCACTGGTGCGGTGACGTTGTACCAGCACGGCCTGTTGATGGGTGGGCCGGCAGAAATGGCGTTCGGCTGGCCGCTGGTGGCCACCTTCACCATGACCGTCGCCCTGAGCATGGCGGAGCTCGCGTCCGCCGTTCCGACATCGGGCGCGATGTATCACTGGGCCTGCCGCCTCGGCGGAAACGGCTGGGGGTGGTTCACGGCGTGGTTCAACATCACGGGACAGCTTGCCGCAATTGCGGGAATCGATTACGGCGCCGCCCTGTTTATCACGCCCATCGCTGGCCTGCCGTTGACGAATGCAAGCATCCTGATCGTGTACGCCGCGATCCTCCTCTCGCACGGCGCCATCAATCATTTCGGCATCCGGCTCGTGGCCTGGCTCAACGATCTCAGCGTGACGGTGCATGTGGTGGGAGTGATCGGTGTCGTCGGGGCGCTGCTCCTGTTCGCACCGAAACAGCCGGCGGCGTTTTTCTTCCTCCGGGTCACGTCGAACGAAGCGGGCTGGCCGTACTGGTGGGCGTTCGTCGTCGGACTGCTGCAGGCGCAGTGGACGTTTACCGGCTACGATGCATCGGCCAGCGTCTCGGAGGAAACCGTCGATCCGAGACGCCGGGTCCCGTGGGGCATCGTGCTGGCGGTCGCGTCCTCGGCCATCGTCGGATACGTGCTGCTGATCGCCCTGACGCTGGCGATCGGGGACATCCGGGCCGTGCTCACGGCCACGGACGCGCGCGGTCATCAGATCCCGGCCGTGATTGCCATCCTCACCGGCGCGCTGGGCGCCCGGGCCGGCAGCCTGGTCACGGCGCTCGCCGCAATGGCCATGTGGTTCTGCGGTCTGTCGGCCGTGACGTGGAGCTCGCGCACGATCTACGCGTTCGCCCGCGACGGCGGCATGCCCGGTTCGACGATGTGGAGGCGCGTGAGCCGCAGGCACTCTACTCCGGCGCCGGCCATCTGGTTGTGCGTGATCGTCGCATTTCTGGCGACGATCAGCGGCGGCACGTACGCGGTCGTGACCTCGGTGAGCGTGATCGGCCTGTACTTCTCTTACATCATCCCGGTCTATCTCGCCTGGCGGGCGAGAGGCACGCTGACGGAACCACCTCGAGGTCCGTGGCACCTGGGCCGCTTTGGGCCGCCAATCAACCTGATCGCAATTCTCTGGGTCGTCTTCATCACGATGATTCTCAGCATTCCGAATGGGATGCTGGCGGGCGAGGCGATGGCCGGTCTGACAATTGTGCTCGGCCTGTGGTATGCCGTTTCCGAGCGGCGTCGATTTCGAGGTCCGGTGTGGGCGGCGCAGCGGCTGGGGTCGGCCGCGGGGACCGAGTAGGGACAGGCTGGGGACGGACCCGGGACGCAGTGGGGACGGACCCGGGACGCAGTGGGGACGGACCCGGGACGCAGTGGGGACGGACCCGGGACGCAGTGGGGACGGACCCGGGACGGAGGCGGGAGAGTGACATGAGCGACGTCGTTCCCGGGCAGAAAGGACGCTTGACGCTGGACGAGCTGCGCAACCTCGTCGGACGCGGCCTCGTCGAGACGGTCATCGTGGGCTTCACCGACCATTACGGCCGTCTGCTCGGCAAGCGCTGCGACGCCGACCTGTTCGTCGACGACACCGCCGCTCACGGCACTCATGGATGCAACTACCTGCTGACCACGGATATGGAAATGCAGCCGGTGCCGGGCTACCGCTTTGCCAACTGGCAGAAAGGCTACGGCGACTTCCATCTCGTGCCCGACTTGACGACGCTCGTGATCGCCAGCTGGTTGGACAAGACGGCGCTCGTCTTGTGCGACGTCCACGACGAAGCCGGCGCCTGCGTCCCGGTTGCGCCGCGCACGCTGCTTCGACGGCAGACCGACGCGGCGCGCGGGTTGGGCTTCACCGCATATGCGGCATCCGAGCTGGAGTACTACCTCTTTCAACACAGCTATCGCCAGGCGGCGGAGCTCGATTACCGCGGCCTGCAGCCCGCGGGCTGGTACCTCGAGGACTATCACGTCCTCCAGGGGACGCGAAATGAGGCGTTCACCGCGGCCGTGCGGCGGCATCTGAAGGCGTCCGGCGTGCCGGTCGAGACCTCGAAGGGCGAATGGGGCCTGGGCCAGCATGAAATCAACGTGCGATACACCGACGCCCTGCAGATGGCCGACCGGCATGTCATCTACAAACAATGCCTGAAGGAAGTGGCCGACCAGATGGGACTCGCGGTCACCTTCATGGCGAAATTCGCCGCCGACCGCGCCGGATCGAGCTGCCACGTCCATTTCAGCCTGTGGCGCGACGGAACAAATGCCCTGGACGGGAACACCGGGTTCGGACCGGTGAAATGCTCCGACACGTTCAGATGGTTTCTTGGCGGCTGGATTGCTCACGTGCCCGATGTGATGGTGTTCTACGCGCCTACGGTCAACTCGTACAAACGGTACGTGGACGCGTCGTGGGCGCCGACACGCCTCGCGTGGAGCTATGACAATCGGACCGCCGGGTTTCGCGTCGTCGGAAAAGGGCCGTCCCTGCGGATCGAATGCCGCATCCCCGGGGCGGACTGCAATCCGTACCTTGCATTCGCCGCGGCGCTGGCGTCGGGACTCGACGGAATCATCAACCGGATCGAGCCGCCGGCATGCTTCGTCGGCGATATGTACGCGGCGCGCGATCTGCCGCACGTGCCGGCCCGCCTCGATGAGGCCACCGATCGGTTCGCCGCCAGCGAGTTTGCCGTCCGCGTGTTCGGCGCCGAGGCGGTCGAGCATTACGCCCACTTCTTCCGTTCCGAGCAGGCGGCCTTCGGGCTTGCGGTGACCGACTGGGAGCGGCGACGGTACTTCGAACAGATTTGAGGTGTCCATGCGGCTCGAAGGGAAGTGTGCGCTCATCACCGGAGCGGGCAGCGGGATCGGCAGGGAGTCGGCCCTCCTGTTCGCCGCGGAAGGCGCGGCGGTCGTGGTGGTCGACATCGAGGACAAAGGCGGGCGGGAGACGGTCGCGGCCATCGAGCGCGCCGGCGGGCGCGCCGCGTATGTCCATGCCGACGTCGCCAGGACCGACGACTGCGCCCGCATGGTGTCGGCAGCGGAGCACGCGTTCGGCAGGCTCGACGTGCTTTTCAATAACGCCGGCATCATGCACAGCCGCGACGACGACGCGGTGACGACAGACGAAGCCGTCTGGGACTTGACGATGAACGTCAACGCGAAAAGCGTCTTTCTCGGGTGCAAGCACGGCATCCCGGCCCTGCGGCGCACCGGCGGCGGATCGATCATCAACACGGCGTCGTTTGTCGCGCTGCTCGGCGCGGCGACGCCACAGGTGGCCTACACGGCAAGCAAGGGAGCGGTCCTGGCGTTGACGCGCGAGCTCGCCGTCATTCACGCGCGCGAGAACATCCGCATCAACGCGCTGTGTCCGGGACCGTTGCGCACCGAGCTGCTGATGAAATTTCTCGACACCGACGCCAAGAAGCAGCGCCGGCTCGTGCACATTCCGATGGGGCGCTTCGGCGAGGCCGGCGAAATCGCCCGCGCCGCCCTGTTCCTCGCGTCCGACGATTCCTCGTTCGTGACCGGGACGGAGTTTCTCGTCGACGGCGGCATCACCGCGGCGTATGTGACGGCGGAGTGAAACGACCACGGAGGACACGGAGGACGCGGAGGGTAACAGCGATCTGGATTCATCCTCCGTGTCCTCTCCGTCTCCGCGGTCACAAACGATTTCCACGATATGAAAAGAACGCTCCAGCAAACAATCAGCCCCATCGACGGCTCGGTTTACACCGAATTCGAGTTGGCAACGCCCGCCGAAATCGACGCCGCCCTCGAGGGCTCCGTTCACGCCCAGCGGCATTGGCAGCATGTCCCGCTCGAGCAAAGGGCGTCGATCTGCCAGCGCGCCGTGGAACTGATGGTCAGCCGCGCCGAGCAGCTCGCATCAGAGCTGACGTGGCAGATGGGCCGCCCGCTCGCACAGACGCCGCAGGAAATCCGGCGCGGGTTCGATGAGCGCGCCCGCTACATGATCGACGTCGCGGACGCAGCCCTCGCCGACGTCGCGCTCGGGCCGAAGGAGGGATTTCGCCGCTTCATCCGCCGTGAGCCGCTGGGCCCTGTCCTGGTGCTTGCTCCCTGGAACTATCCCTATCTCACGTCGGTGAATGCGGTCGTCCCGGCCCTCATGGCGGGGAACAGCGTGATCCTCAAGGTGTCACAGCAGACGCCGCTCGTCGCCGATCGCTACAGCGAGGCATTCACAGAAGCCGGCCTCCCTGACGGAGTGTTGCAGCACCTGCAGGCGCGTCATGGTGATGTGGCAGCGATGATCGGGGACGGGCGGATCAAGTTCGTCTCGTTTACGGGCTCGGTCGAAGGAGGCTGCGCGGTGCAGCGCGCCGCGGCGGGGCAGTTCATCGCCACGAATCTGGAGCTCGGCGGAAAAGATCCGGCATACGTCCGCCCCGATGCGCCGCTGGAGGCGACGATTGCGAACCTGGTGGATGGTGCGTTCTTCAACTCCGGACAGTCGTGCTGTGCGGTGGAGCGAATCTACGTCCATCGGGATGTCTATGCTCGCTTCGTCGACGGGTTTGTCGCGCTGACCCGCGAGTATCGGCTCGGCAATCCGCTGGCGCCGGACACGACGTTGGGACCGATGGTCCGCACCAGCGCGGCTGATCTCGTTCGATCGCAGATTGCAGACGCTCTTGCGCGCGGCGCCCGCGGTCTGATCGATCCGGCGGCGTTCCCGGCCAGCCGCGCGGGCACGCCGTATCTGGCTCCGCAGGTGCTCGTCGATGTCGACCACGGGATGGCGGTCATGACCGAAGAGACGTTCGGCCCGGCCGTGGGTGTGATGCCGGTGGCCAACGATGATGAGGCGGTGGCGCTCATGAACGACAGCCGGTACGGGCTCACCGCGTCGATCTGGACGAGCGATGTCGAGGCCGCCGTTCAGATCGGCGACCGCGTCGACACCGGAACATGGTTCATGAATCGATGCGATTATCTGGATCCTGCGCTCGCATGGACCGGCGTCAGGGATTCCGGGCGTGGATGCTCGCTCTCTCGGCTCGGCTACGAGGCGCTGACGCGTCCGAAATCGTTTCATCTGCGCCTGTCGCCGTGAAACCTCACGCAATCTGGTGATCGGGTGATCGGGTGATTGATTGCGAAATGGTGCAATCAATCACCAGATTCCTTTCATTGGTCAGACCTTAGGCACCGGTGGAATCGACTATAATCCGCGCGCGTGACCGGGTCTTCGCCTTCCTCCCTGCAGCGCCGGCTCGGTCCGTACGATGCCGCGGCGATCATCGTCTCGAACGTGATCGCCGGCGGCATTCTGTTTTTTCCGACTCTCGTCGCCCAGTACGTGCCCAATCCGTGGTTGTTTCTTTCGACATGGGTGGCAGGCGGCGCGCTCGCGTTCGCCGGTGCGATGGCCTATGCGGAGCTCGCGACGCTGCGGCCGCGGGCCGGCGGCGAGTACGTCTACCTCGACGCGGCCTTCGGCCGCCTCGCGGCGTTTCTCACCGGGTGGACGTCGTTTGTGGCCGGATTCTCCGGCGCGATCGCGACCGACGCGGTCATATTCGCCTTCTACCTCGGACGCTTTGTGCCCGGGACCGCCAGCGATGTGCCGTTGTTCGTCGTACCGATTCCGGGGATCCCGCTGACTGTGTCGCGGCAGTCGCTGACCGCGCTCGCCGTGATTGCGCTGATGTGCTGGATTCACGTCCGCGGCGTCGGTCCCGGACGCATCGTCGGCAACGTGCTGGCCGCCCTGAAGGTGTCGGCACTGGTCGCCTTCATTGCCGTCGGTCTGGCGCTTGGGACCGGTTCGGCGGCGAATCTGGAGACGGCGGCCGGCCCGGTCAGTCCGGCATCGTGGCTGCTCGCGCTCGTGCCGGTCATGCTCACGTATTCGGGGTGGAACGCCGCCAGCTACGTTGCCGAAGAAATCCGCGATCCGGACCGCAACGTGCCGCTGGCGCTGACGCTGGGCACGATCACGGTAATCGCCATCTATCTGCTGCTCAACATCCTGTATCTGTACGTCTTGCCGGTGGGCAGCCTGGCGGCCGTCAAGGGCAGCATCCTCGACGTGATTGCCGATCGTCTGCTCGGCGCGCGCGCCGGCAACATCATGGGCGCCGTCTCGATCGTGAGCCTCGCGGCGAGCATCAGCGCCATGACCATCGCGGGACCCCGTGTCTATTACGCCATGGCGCGAGACGGCGTGTTCCTGCCGATGGCCGCACGCGTGCATCCGCGCTACCATACGCCCGCCTTGTCAATCGTCGCTCAGTCGCTGTGGAGTGGACTGCTCGTGTTGTCGGGCGGCGGCGCCAGCGCGCTGGGCCGTTATACGGGCTTCACCGTGGTGCTCTTTGCCGGCATCGCCGTCGTGGCGCTCTTCGTGCTGCGCTCTCGCGAACCGCAAGCGCGGCGGCCGTTCAAGGCCCTCGGTTACCCGATGGCGCCGGCCGCGTTCGTCGTGGCCAGCCTGCTCATTGCGGCCAACGCCATTTACAGAGATCCGGTTCCGTCTGGCGCAGGCGTCCTGATTATTCTCGCCGGCATTCCGCTTTACCTGATCTTCTCGCGCCGCCTCGTCCGCGTTGACCGCAGTGTCCGGTTGTAGAATCGCCCGATGCATCGATGGGCCCGCATTGTTCTCCTCCTGACAGCCGGTGTGGCGGCCGGAGGCCAATCCGCCCCGCAATCCGACTTCATCCGCCAGGACCTGATGATTCCGATGCGTGACGGCGTGCGTCTTCACGCGATCGCGTTCAGACCGCGCGGCCTGGAGGGTGACGCGGCGTTTCTGTTCCAGCGGACCCCGTATGGCTGTGAGCCGCTCGCGACCGCGCTCGAGAACCAGCGCGACAACCCCGTCATCCGGGGTGGCTACATCGTCGTGTGCCAGGAGATCCGCGGCAAGTTCAAATCGGAAGGGGCGTTCGTCATGCAGCGCCCGCCGCGCGACCGCGCCCGGAAGAACGCCGTCGACGAGAGCAGCGATGCTTACGACACGATCGAGTGGCTGATCAGAAACGTACCCGGCAACAACGGCCGCGTCGGCATGTTGGGTACGTCGTACCCGGGCTGGCTGACCGTCATGGCGGCGCTCGAGCCGCATCCGGCGTTGAAGGCGGTGGCGCCGATGGCGTCGCCCGCGGACATGTGGATCGGAGACGACTTTCATCACAACGGCGCCTTCAGACTGAGCTACGGGTTCGAGTACGCGACGATGATGGAATCGGACAAGGAGAATACGAAATTCAAGTTCGACCTGCCGGATACGTACGACTGGTATCTGCGCGCCGGGCCGCTGGCGATGATCAATCGGCAGTACCTTCACGAGGCCTATCCGACCTGGAACGATTTCGTCGCTCACCCCGATTACGACGCGTTCTGGAAGCGGCAGGCAGTCGTCACACAACTCGGCGGCGTCAAGGTGCCGACGTTGAACGTGGCCGGCTGGTGGGATCAGGAGGATTTCTACGGTCCGATCACCATCTACGAGGCGCTCGAGAAAACCGATGCCGGCGGGCGGAATTTCCTCGTCGTGGGACCATGGAATCATGGCGGCTGGAACCAGCCGGAAGGACGAACGCTCGGGCCGCTCGACTTCGGCCGTGCGACCGCAAGAGAATTCCGCGCCGAGGTGCTCGCGCCGTGGTTCGCTCAACATCTGAAGAATGCGCCGGCTGCGGAGCGGCCGGAGGCGCTCACGTTCGAGACCGGCGCGAACGAGTGGCGGCGCTGGAACGCCTGGCCACCGCCGGCGGCAACTCCGACGCGATTGTACGTGCGTAGCAACCGCGCAGTGTCGTTCGATGCGCCGAGCGAGGGTGCGGACGCCTACGATGCCTTCGTGTCAGATCCGGCCGATCCGGTTCCGTATCGGAAGCGCCCGATTCAACCGACGTACGGCGAAGGGTCGACGTGGTCCACGTGGCTCACCGAGGACCAGCGGTTCGCCGCCTCGCGCGCTGACGTGCTGTCGTGGCAGTCCGACGTACTCACGCACGATCTGGTCATTGCCGGCCGCATCGAGGCGAACCTCTTTGCGTCGACGACGGGCAGCGATGCCGATTGGATTGTCAAGCTGATTGACGTGCACCCGGACGATGATCGGCAGATGCCCGGACACCAGCTGATGATCGCGAACGACGTGTTCCGCGGACGCTATCGAAACAGCCTGGACAAACCCGAGGCGATCACGCCCGGCGCAATCGAGCGGTACCGCATCGATCTGCACACGCAGAACTACCGGTTCCGGCGCGGACACCGGGTCATGGTTCAGGTACAGAGCAGCTGGTTCCCGCTCATCGACCGCAACCCGCAGACATTCGTTCGAAATATCTTTCTCGCGCAGGCGTCCGATTTTCGTCCGGCGACGCATCGCATCTACCGGTCGGCTCGACATCCCACTCACCTGGTCTTGCCGGCTATCAATATGCCGGATTGAGCGCCGCCGGACGCGTCATGACTCAAGACTCGAAACTCACAACTCAAAACGTCACGGCTTCGCAATCACGAACTGAAAGTCCCTCAACAGCTGCGGCCGCGTGCGCATCACCGTATAGCCCCAGCTGACCAGGCCGGTCGGCGTGCTGTTCCACGTCGCGCTGCGGTCGAACAGGAGGTAGCTGTCCCAGAGCGCGTCCACCCGCTGCGGGAACATCCCATCGCCGCCGCGCGAGGGCCGCAGGGTGCGGAGGTTGGTGAAGAACCACCGGCCCGCCGTCTTCGGCTCATCCCACCGGTGCACCACGCGCCGATCCGTCAGCAGCTCCCGCGGCCACTTCGACTGCGCATCGCCAGGGTACATGCGGAACCAGATCGTGAACACCTGGATGTCGGCGTTCGGATTTCGTACGAGGAGCTCGTCCTGCGCCCACCGGGCGCCAGCCACGCAGGTCGGTCACGTCGGCGACAGGAGAAAGATGAGCCGCGGATGTCCTTTCAAGGAGTTGAACCAGCCCTTGAGCTCCTGGACGCCTTGAAGCTGCGGCAGCGTCGCCGGCGCCGGTGTCGCGTGCGGCGCCGCGAACAGCGCGAGAGCGATCGCCGCCACGAGCGCGCGAATGGATTTCATGGTCGACCTTTCACTGCCGAGAAAGCGGAGGACACGGAGGAAACGGAAACGAAGAAACGTGGCAGCAGAGCACACGGAGGGAACGGTATAACACAGAGAAACAGAGAAGCAGAGACGAGCAGAGGACGCTAGTGACGTTTTGAGGTGTGAGCGTTGAGAGACGAGTCGCGCGGCGCGCATGACCCAGAGACCAATGCGGCGGCTCGGCACGCCCGCAGGGCCGCACTCATGACTCAAAAACTGACAACTGATGACTCACAGGTTGTCTTCTCCGTTCGTCTCCGTTCCTGCGTTTCTCTGTGTTTTACCGTTATCTCCGTCAACTCCGCTCCCGGCAGTTCCCCGCTCCTCAGTTCTCCGCTACCTCCCGATACCGATCAGCGGCCAGTAAAACGGCACCAGCAGCAGCAGGATCACAGCCGTGACAAGCGACAGCAGTGCCCCCACCTTGAGCAAGTCCCTGCTGTCGAAATACCCGTACGAGTAGCCCACCACAAGGACGGCCGATTCGTAGATGAAGATCTTCGGCCCGGCACCGAACGTCCAGATCAGCCCGAGCGCCAGCGGATCGATCGCGTGCTGCTTCGCGTACGCCATCAGCGGCGGGATCGACGTCGCCAGCATCGCAATCTCGTTGCCGATGACGATGTGATAGAAGAACGCGGCCCAGTACAGCACCAGCGCCGACATCCAGCTCGTGCCGATGAACGGCCGGATCCAATCGAACAGCACCGTCGTCACCACGTCGAGGGCCTTCGTTTGCGCGAGCACGTTGCTGAGGCTGACGGCGGCGGCGACGAAGAAGATCGGCAGGTAGTTGATCTTGCGGATGTCGTCGGTGTCGAGCACGCCGACCTGCGGCATGACCGCGAGCAGGCCGACGCCGAGGCCGATCATCGGCGCCGGGATGTGATGCAGGAAGTCGGTGATCCACAAGCCGACCCCGAGCGCCATCAGGATGGCTGCGCGCCGTTCGGCCGGCGACCACGGGCCCATCGCGCGCACTTCGCGCTGCAGATACTCGGACCCGCCGGGCAGCGCAGCGACTTCCGGCGGGTACATCCACAGCGCCAGGCGCCAGGCCACGATCATCACGATGAGGTCGCAGGGCACGTACGCCAGCGCCCAGTGGCTCCAGAGAACGCTCACCTCCCCGAACCGCTCGATCGCGCCCCGCGCGGTGATCGACGCAGCGCCGGCAATGACCATCTTGTCGAAGATCGTCGCCTGGTAGACGAGGATGACGAACATCCCGCGCGCGATGTTGCTCCCCTTGCCGACGCCGAACGCCTCGACCAGCCCCATCGCAATCGCGGCCATGATGACGACGCGGGCGATGCCCGACGGCACAATCGGCGTCAGCAGGAAGTTGGAGATGATCAGGCCGAGGAGCAGACGCGGATAGCTGTGGCCGACCGCGCGCATGACGCCGAACGCCAGCCGGCGCGCCAGGCCCGACTTGCTCACCGTCAATCCAAAGGCGACCGCACCGAACAGGAACCACGGCGAGGTGTCCGCAAATCCCGAGAAGGCTGTTTCGAACCGCGCGATCCCGAGCATCCAGAACAGAAAGCAGCCGAGGATCCCGGCGATGCCATGATCCAGCACCTGGGTCATCCAGGTGGCAATCATGAAAAGGCCGACGGCGAGCGCCTTGTGCGCGGTGGGCGCGATGCCGAGCGGCAGGAGCCAGAAGACGACCGTGCCCGCCGTCAGCGCGGCGAGCTGGCCGGCCGTGCGCACGCTGGAGGATCCTGCCGGTGCGACGACGCCGGGATCAACGGGGGCCTCGACTTGGAGTGGCTTAACCATTGAGAATGCGATCCTGCTCTGATCGCTCAGCAGTCGATCGCCGGCACCCTACATGCGTTAGTTCAAAGCGCCTTGAAGCGGTCGTGAAGCACCTTGAAGCGTAAGTTCCAAGACCGTGCAGCGAAGACGCCAGCACCCTACGGCGTCACGCCCGTGGCACCCTGCCAGCGCCCAAGCACCCTCACAGCGTCAGGCCCCCAGCACCTTGCGGTGACACCGGCAGGACATCGCAGCGTCAGTCACCCGAGCACGTTGCAGCGACAGCGCCCCGGCACGCTGCGGCGTCAGGACCCCATGACGAACCGGCCGTCGCGCATCGCGTGCACGGTCGGGAACACCTCCACCATCTTCGGATCGTGGCTCACCATGATCACGGTCTTTCCGTACTCGCTGGCGAGCGACGTCAGGAGCTTCGCAATCGCCGACGCGTTCGTCGAGTCGAGGTTGCCCGTCGGTTCGTCGGCGAGGATCAGCGCGGGATCGTTGGCCAGCGCCAGCGCGACGGCCACGCGCTGCTGCTCCCCGCCGCTCAGCTCCTCCGGACGCTTCTGTCCTTTCGTCTCGAGCCCGACGAGGCCGAGCAGCGTCGTCGCGCGCGAGCGGCATTCGGATTCCGGCACGCCCGCCATGACCATCGGCAGCTCGAGATTCTCGGCCGCGGTGATGCTGGGGATCAGATTGAAGAATTGAAACACGAAGCCCACGCGCAGCAGCCGGTGCTTCTCGAGCGCGCGCTCGTTCATCTGCGCCAGGTCGGTCCCGTCGATCAGGATCCGTCCGGTCGTCGGCCGATCGACGCCCCCGAGCAGGTTCAGGAGCGTCGTCTTGCCGCAGCCGCTTGGTCCCATGATGGCGACCGCTTCGCCTTTGCCAACCGCCCACGAGCTCTCGCGCAGCGCGTGGACCTCTTCGGCCGCCATCCTGTACCGCTTGCTCACGCCCTCGACGCGGATGTCGACTCCCTTGTGCTCGAACATGTTTGCACCGGCGCAGCAACAGTCGTCAGTCTCAAGCCGCCAGTCGTCTGTCGTGCGGTGACTGACGACTGACGACTGATGACTGACGACTGATTTCACGCCCCCTGCATCGACTCGTGCGCCGTGTCTCTGAACACCCACCAACTGAACGCCGATGCGACCCCGACGAGGATCACGATGAGCAGCAGCACCACCCAGCCCGTAAGCGGCGCGACCACCAGGCGCGTCGGCAGCAGCTGCACGACCGTGCGGATCTCGCGCAGCCGCCACACGTAGTTCGCGAGCCCGAACCCCGCGAGCACTGACGCCAGCGCGCCGAGCGCGAGCCCGACCAGCGCCGGCGACAGCAGCATCGCGACGACGAACCGCCACAGCGCACGCGGCGATGCACCCCTGATCCGCAGCAGCGCGAGCGTCCGCCGGTCCTCGCTGTAGTTCGCCATGGCGACGGCGAGGATCGCGATCAGCGCGAGCACCAGCCCGCCGAGCAGGTAGATGCGCATGTTGGCGAGCGCCAACGAGATGTACATGTCGCTGCCGACCTTGCCGATTTCCTGCGAGAGGCTGTGGATCTCGAGCGGCGGAAAGGGCGACGCCTTCGCAATCGCCTTCTGGAACGCAGCCGGATCGTCGACACGCCCAGCAGTGCGCAGCAGGACGATGATCCGCGGAACCAGGAGCTGCAGCGGCGCGACCTGCGGGTTGCCCGCGTCCGTCGCGAGATACGCGTTGCTGCTGAACAGGTAATTCAGGTAGTCGACGCGCGCCTGGACGTATCCCTGGCGATCGCTGACGCTCTTCGGCGGCAGGCCGGGAAGAAATGCCAGGATGCCGCCCGTTTTCGACGCCACCGCGCGGCGTTCCGAATCGAGGCCGAGCAGCACCTGCGATCCGGGCTCGAGCCGCCAGAAATCGGCCACAGGCGGCGATACGGCGACGTGATCGGCCGTGCTCGCGAGCACGGTCTGGAACACCCCGCTCAGACCGACGCTCGGCTCAGAGTAGACGCGCGTCCGGTACTCGTCTGCGCTGCCGAGCAGGTACATCGGTACGCCTCGCAGGCCGTATCCAGGCAGATAGAAGCCCGGCAGGACCGTCTCGATCATGTAGGTCGCGTCCTTGACACCGGCGACGCGGCTCAGTGACGTGAGCAGCTTCGCGATCTCAGGCTTCAACGCCGCGATCTGCGACGAGGCGGGGCCGTTCAGCCGCTCGATCTCGACGAGATCGGGTCCGTTGAAGAGCACCTGCCAGTCGGTCCCGAGCTGCACCTGCGCGCCGCGAATCGCCTTGTCCTCGAACGATCGGCTGGTGATCACGGGGTAGAGGCTCACGCTCGACATCAGCGCGACGATCAGCAGGAACGCCACGGTGCGATGCGGCTTCACCGAGATGTGGCGCAGCGCGAATTTTCCGAGCGTGCCCCCGATCGGCCGCAGCACCGGCGCCATGACATGCTGGATGCGCTCCCGCTTCGACGCCATGAGCGTCGCCACGCCGTAGAGGAACAGCGGCAGCCCGAGGAAATCGAGCAGCCGATCGACGAGGCGGAACCACGTCAGCGTGTCCGAGATCGCAAAATCGAAAATCCACCCGGCCAGCACGTAGCTGCCCATGAGCAACGCGAGTTGCTGGACCGGACCGAACGCGAGCGACGCCTGCACGGCCTCGGAGCCGGAAACGCGGCGCGAGGCCTCGAGCGGCGAGATCGTCATCGCGTATTTCACCAGCCGCCGGCTCACCACCAGCGCGAGCACCACTGAGATCAGCAGGAAGCCGGAAAAGATCGCGATCTGCCGCGGCTCGGTCAACACGCCGGCCGGCAGATGACCGCGCTCGTACACCAGGAGCGGCAACACCGAGCCGGCTAGAAGTCCCAGCAATCCGCCGGCGATGCCGCCGGACACGATGCTCACCAGCAGCGCCCGCGCCATCAGATCGCCGGAGATGCCGCGGAGGCGCATCAGGCCGAGCGTGCGGCGCTCGTTGAGCATCAGCAGCCCGGCCAGGTTGGCCGCGAGAACCCATGCCATCCAGAGCAGCGGCAACGCGACCAGCAATGACACCAGCCCGATCAGGCGCGCAATACCCTGCATCCGCTCGAGCAGCACCTCGGTCGTGCTGTCGACCACGAAGCTCACGCTGCCGCTGAATTTCGACTCGTCTTCCGGCGGCTCGCCCGCTTCATGGCTGTGGCCGGGCACCGGTTCCTGGAGCGCGCTCTTCGGGATGGGCGCATTCTCTTCGGCGTTGCTGCGGAGCCGGCGATTCAGCGCCTTGAGGTTGGCGAGCGATCCGGGGATATCCCAGCCGGACACGAGGCTCGCGCGATCGATCCGCGCGAGGTAGACGACCTCCGGTGCGTACTCCGCCATCTGGATGTGTCCGGCGTCCTGGTCCGCGACGCCGACGATGTCGGAGGGGACGAATCCGGTGGCGACCTGATCGAACTTCGTCAGGATGTCCCATTCGTACGGCATCAGCAGGATCGCGCCGACGTACGGCACATAGCTGACCGATCCCGTCTGCTCGATCAACCAGCGATTCAGCTCGTCGCGATCGAGGCGGACGACCTTGCTCAGCGGCGTGTTGAACAGGAAGCGCGGCTGATCCTGCACGTGGACCTGCAGGGTGAAGTCGCGCGAGCCTTGCAGCGCGAGAAACGCCTTGCCCATCGCGTACTCGGGGCCGACGAGCGAGAGCACGGCACCGCGTTTCGTCCCCTCGTCCCGCTCACGGGTTTCGCCGGGCGGCGCTCCCCCGCCATCGCCGCGCGTCGACCCGTGCTCGAGCGCGAAACTCAATTCCGGCGGCAGAATCGACGGGTCCGACGCCGCGAGCAGGCAGAGCCACGGCGTGGTGAACGGCTTCCGATCGACCTGGGCCTCGACCTCGCCGCCTTCGGGAAACCGGGCGCGCAGAAACGCCAGGCTCTCGACGCGCGTCACGCCCCGGGTGTTCGCAATGTGCGTCGGCAGGCTGCGGTCGTTGCCCACCGCACCCTGCTGGTAGACGGCCAGATCCCACGGGATCCGACGCAGCTGATCGTCGACGTACAGCTTCAGCGCGTAGCGCGACGTGATATTCACCGTCGCCAGGAGCGCGCCGACCAGAAAGGTGACGAGGCCGAACGTCAGGATGGTCCGCCGGCCGAGAATCCCCAGGAGCCGCCGGATCATTGCGTGCCTGCCGCAGTCCCTTTAAACAGCTCGGGCTTGAGGAAGGTGAAGAGGCCGTTCCAGACCGCGTCGGGCGCGATCACCTCGCCATGTTTCGCGTTGAACGTGACGCCGGCCGGATGCACGATGCCGGTCGATCGGCCCTTGACCAGCGCGCGCGGCGGAACATCCCCATCATCGGCGACATCGTCCCAGACGCCGATGAATCCCTCGCTGCCGGTGTTCCACGGCGAGGGCAAGTCGGCATTCGCGTCAAGGCCGGCGCGCGGCTTGTCGACATCGTAGGGCGGCAGGTACTCGTTGTTGATGGCCGCGACGTAAATTCTGCCGGTCTCGGGATCGAGCGCAATCTGACGGAGCCGGGTGATGCCGGTCTTCGGTCCGGCGATGATCCGCTTCGGCGCGACGTCGCCCTCGTCGGTGCGGCCGAACATCAGCAGGCCGGTGACGCCACCAGGGAGGCGCGAATACGTCGAGACGACGAGCACGTCCCGAACCGGATCGACGGCGACGCCGACAACCTGCAGCAGCTTGGTATTCGGGCCCTGAATCGTCCTGATCGGCGCCGCGTCGCCGTCGGCTGTGCGGCGGTACACCAGCACCCGCCGGTCACCCGGATCGCCAACAACAATCTCGTTGTTCTTCTCGTCCACGGCCACGGTCTCCGGCCGTGACAGGCCGGTGCGTGCGCCCTGAATCGTGCGGACCGGCGGTTCTTCGCCAGTGGCGCCGCCGCGGAAGATCACGACGGCGGCGGCGAGCGGATTGGGCGCGACGATCTCGTCGTTCGTGCTGTCGTAGGCGATGCCGTGTGTGGTGCGACTCAACCGGGTCAGCTGTCCCTGGATAACTCTTGCCGGCGCCACGTTTCCGTTTGCCAGCCTGGCAAACGCCGCAATGCGCGGCTGACTGACTCAATTGGGCACGAGAATTTCCTGCCGCTTCGTGTCGTACGCGACCGCGTAGGGGTTGCCGAACCCGCTCGTTTCCCGGCCGGCGGGCGCATTGCGGACGATCCGGCGCGGCCGGACGTTGCCGGCGGCAAGCCGCGGGAACACGAGGGCCGTGTGGTCGCCGAAGTTCGCCACGTAGATTTCATCTTTGGCAATCGCGACGCCCATCGGTCCCCTGATGCCGGTCAGCGGCCCGCGAATGACGCGCTTCGGCGGCGCGTCGCCGGTGGCCTCGCGCGGGAAGACGAGGATCGAGTTGTCGCCGTTGTTCGCGACGACAATCTCGTTGTTCGTCTCGTCGGACGCGACTCCCATCGGCCAGTCGATCTGGCTGAGCGGCCCCTGAATGACGCGCAGCGGGGCGACGTCGCCCTTCGCGTCGCCATCGAAGACGGTGATCGACGAGGGAAGGAACCTGCCGCGCGCGTTCTCGTCGAGGTTCCCGCCGCTGCGCTCCTGGCGCGACTCGCGCGCGTCGTAGGCGGTGTACGAGGTGATCAGCTGGCCGGGCCGGAAGTTGCCGTGGTTCGCGACGACCACTTCGTTGTGCGTCTCGTCGAAGTAGATGCCGTGCGGGTCGGCCATCTGCGTCTTCGGCCCGCGGACCGATCGCAGCGGTGCGTCGAACTTCTTCGCGTCGCGCCGGAAGACGACGAACATGTTCGGCGTCTGCACCGACAGGGCAATCACGTCGCGCTTCGGCGCGAACGCAATCCCCCAGGACTGATGCGGCACGTACAGCAGCCGCTTCGGCCGCACATTGCCGCGGGCGTCGTAGTCGAACACGACCAGCCGGTCCTCGACGTCGTTGTTCACCGTGAAGAGCTCGCGGTGGCTGGGGTCCATGGCCACGCCGGCGACAAAGCCGACGCCGGTGTCCGGCCCCATGATCTGCTGCCGCGGCGGAGCCGCGTCCCTCGCGCTCGCACTGCCCGCTGTCCGGTCGTAGACGAGCAGGCTCTTGCGGTTGGTGTCGCTCATCATCACCAGGTCGTTGGTGGTATCGACGGCGACGCCGTTGAAGCTCGGAAACGGATCGACGACCATACGCACGGGCGGCAGATCGCCTCCCTCGACGTTGCTGCTCTTTGGAATCGCAATCTGCGACTGGTCGGTCCCGACCTCGCCATCCGGACCGTCCGGCATCAGGCACATGGCGCCTTCGGTTTCATCGGCCGCCTCGGTCGTCGCGATGAACATCTCCTCGATGGAGGCGCCGCGCCCCGGCATGATCAAGCAAACGCTCGTGATCAGTGCGAATGAGCCGACGATGTGAAGAGCCCTATTGGTCATACCATTCGACGGCAGTCTGGCCTGTGCACCGCGTCGTGTCAAGAGCGGCTGCGATGCCGATTTCGCAGGCACATCTTTTGAAAGTCCGATGGATTACCACCCTCAACCTGCGCGTAAATGCAACTGATTTCAACCTGGCCGATGAGTATTGTCGCGGTTTTCCTGGCAGAATCGAGATCGATCGCTCTGACTTCGGTCTCACTTACATTGGCTGTCGTCTGCGTGGCGGCGCTCGTCTGGGTCTGGCGCAGCGAGAAAAGGCGTTAGGCAAGAGCGATTCACGCGCCCCGGTTGCTAGGGTTTCTCCCGCGGCTCTGGGCGCATGGTGACAAACGCATACACCTCCGCGAGCTCGGGATCCGACAGGATCTTCGTCGAGTACGGCGGCATGTCGTTCAGCGGCGTGCGCACGGCGCGCACGACCTCCGCACTGAGAACCGGCCGCTGGCGCCAGACCGCACCTCTCCTAAGCGCAGCTGGTGATGTTGGCACTGCACGTCGCCGTCGACAACGGCCCTTTTTCCTAGCCACGGGCGGGCGGATTGGAGCCGATGACCGTTGGTAACAGCGTTCTGGTGATGTCATGCTTGACTGACTGCTTTATCGAGAAGGATGGCATCCCAGTCATCTTTTGACGTGGAACCAAGCGCTGCTTTTGTGTGGAAGAGCTTTGCGGCCTGCAATATCAAGTAGGCCAATTTCACAACGTCGCGCGTTCCCCCATTTAGAATAATCACCGCCTCCATATTGATCCTCCCTTTGGCACCGGACTTCTTGGTAAGCGCAACCATGAGCTTGATGTTCCCATCGTGCCGCGCCTTTCGGGGAAACTCAGAGCCGTTCATCCTCCATTACGCGCAGCATGCGCGGAAACACTGTCACACACTCGTCCAGGGACATCCGAAACTGCAGAGACTGAATGTCGACGGTCAGGGTGGGCGCAGGACGGGACCGGTTCACGATGGCTCAGGTTCAGCTCACGGATCGCACTGAATCGGCACGCGAAAGGAACTCGCGGGCATCGTCAAATCGATGGACGGCCTGCGCGGCCAGCGCCAGCTCGGCCAGGGTTGCATTGTCAGTCGCCCCGAAGAACGGCTCGAAGTTGTAGACAGCTCGTGCGTCAAAGAGGCGTCGAGCCTCGTCGTATGCGTCGCTTTCCGCAGTCGCACGTGCAAGCCCGGCCAGTGCCTGCACCGCGAAGTGGCCACAGGCACGCGTTCGCGGCCGGCCCCGCAACTGCGCAAGGACTTGACGAAACGCCGCGGACGCTGCGCCCGAATGGTCCGCATCCAGAGCTGTCCGGCCAAGCACCAAAAGTGCATGCGCACGGAACGCTTCACGATAAGCGTGATCGGAGTGCTCCGCGGTCTCGACTGCGGCGAGCGCCTCCTTTCGGCCTTCCTGCAAACGGCCCTGCCGTCGTAGAACTTCACCGAGATAGGCCGCGGCGCCCGCGGTGGGGTGGCGTGCATCCGGGGTTTCCAGCGACCGGGCTCGCGCAAAACAGTACGCCGCCTCCTCGAGATGACCGAGCCCCATGTGACAGCTCCCGAGCGCCAGCCACCAGAGACCGCTTGCCGATTCGAGCTGCACGGCGCGTTGGGCGAAAGCAAGAGCCTCCTGACCGCGTCCACAGAACATCAAGCTGGCGCCACAGAAATAGTGTGCCTGCGCATCGGTCGGATCGAGCTCGATGGCGTGACGATACGCGCGAATGGCTTCAGTCCAGAGCTCGCACCGGAAGAAGGCATATCCTTGCCACATCCGTGCTTTGGCGTGTTGCGGATCAATTGCCAACGCACGATTCGCGCACACCAGGGCACTTTCGATGTCCATGAAATTCGTTGTCGCGATGGTGCTGAGCGCGTATGTCGACGCGAGCGCGGCTAACGCATCAGCGTGATCGGGATCGATCTCCACTGCGCGCTCCAGCAGGTCACGGGCCTGCTCCAGCGACCCTCTCGCCAAACCATCCCGGAGCAGACAGGCGCGGGCGTAGCACTTCTGCGCGTCAATCACGCGACCGGATTGCGAGTGACTCGCGTCACTGTCGGCGCCGAGCACCGATGCAACGGCGCGAACCAACTCGTCCTCGAACTCCAGCAGCCCGTCGACGCTACTGGCCGCTTCCTTCACCGCCACCACCCGGCGCGTCGGCACGTCGACCACCTGTACTCTCGCCTGAAAACCCGCTCCGTATCGCTGCACGGTTCCGGCTACCGACAGATTGCAGCCGAGCTGCTGGGCAACGCTGACGGCGTCTGCGGCTGCGCGGGCACGTGTGAGAGTCGCGCGCGCGTCGACCAGTGCGTCGCGGGACAGAATTCGTTTCGCGGTCAACCGCATGAACGGCGGACGCAGTCTCTCCGCAATCGCGGTGCCGAGCCATTCGAGGTCGGCATCACCGGTCAGGTTCTCGAGATCCGCGACGGCGATGATCGCCGGCAGCTCAGTGACGATGCTCTCACCGGCCAGATCCTGAAGGTCTCTGAGGAAGGTGGCCGCGCTGTCGGGCCGGCTCGCCGGATCGCGTGCGAGCGCCCGTGCCAGGATTGCGATCAAGCCGGGTGGACTGCCGTCCCGCTCGAGGGTGCGCAGATCCGGCCCTTCTGTCAGCACAGTGAATAGCCGCTCGAAAACGGACCCGCCCCCGCATGCCGCCTCGCCGGTCAACATTTCGTACAGCACTACCGCCACCTGGAAGATGTCCGTCCGTACGTCCACGAGGTCGCCGAGAATCTGTTCCGGCGCCATGTAACCGAGGGTTCCCACTGGTTGGGTCTGGGCCTCCTCGCTGGCAACGTACGTATCCTCGCGTGCGGGAAGGGCGCTTACCAGGTGTTTGGCGATGCCGAAGTCGAGCAGCTTCGCCGATTTCGGCCCGGTGACGATGATGTTCTCAGGCTTTATGTCGCGGTGCAGGAGACCGGCGGCGTGTGCGTGTCCCAACGCTTCGAGCAGACATCGAGTAATGGCGAGCGCCTCGTCAACAGGCAACGGCCCCTGGACGAGACGCGCGCGAAGCGTCAACCCAGGGACGAACTCCATGGCGATGAACGCCTCGCCGTTCACGACGCCGGCTTCGAAGAACGTCGCGATCGCGGGATGCTGCAGCCTGGCGCTCGCTTCGGCCTCGCGCAGGAGCCGAAGCCGGAGCGGCTGATCGAACTGTCGAAGAACCTTGATCGCCGCTTCCCGCCCGAGCGCGAGGTCGCGTGCGAGAAACACTTGACCCATCCCGCCGGTGCCCAGGCGTCGAATCAACTGATAATGACCGAGCATTTCGCCCGATCGGTCACGGCAGGTCGCTGCATCGCATTCATTCGCGTGGTGGACCGAATCAGACGTGCTTCGAGTTGAATCGAGAAATCCGCCTGTCATCTCTGCCGCCATCAACAGCGTGCGGACTTCTCTGAGCACGTCCGTGTGATTCAGACAGGCTTGTACCAGCCAGGACTCGCGAACTGCTGCCGGTTGTTGCAGGGCGCCCTGAAAGGCTGCCTTGATCAGTGGCCAGCGGCCCGGGTCCATCGCCCTCAGCCTGCAGCCGGACTCGAAGTGATCATCGCGCGTCGTCGGGCGCGTGAGCGTCGCGACCCTCGCCGGACAGCCGGTTGAACAACCAGAGCCTGGCTGTGCGCCATTCCCGGTAGACTGTGGACGCGGATATTTTCAGAGCCCTGGCAATCTCCTCAAACGACAGGCCGCCGAAGAAGTGAAGTTCCACGATACGCGCCGCGGCAGGATCAAAGCGAGCAAGTTCATCGAGGGCCTGGTCAAGCGCAATGAGATCGACCGGGCGTGGCCCTGCTGCGGCGCTGGTCTCGTCCAGCAACACGCGAGCCTCAGCGTCCCATCGCTTCGCGGCCTGCCTCTTGCGGGCGAGGTCGACCAGCACGCGGCGCATCAACGTCGCGGCCACCGCAAAGAAATGTTCGCGATTTGCGAACTCCGACACCTGAGTGGCAAGCCGCAGATAACTCTCGTTAATCAGTTCCGTCGCGCTCAGCGTGGCCTGTGGTCCCTCGCGACGAAGGTGCCGGCGCGCGATCCGACGGAGATCGTCCTGCACCAGTACGGCGACGTGCTCTCCCGCCTCCTGCTGTCCGACTCTCCAGGCGTGGAGAAGCCGAGTCAGCTCTCCCCCGCGGCTGCTATGGGCCATGAGAACCTTGAAGTGATTTAGGCGCTACTTTACGACTCGTCAGACCTCGCTTCAACCTGTGCAGTATCGCTGGGGGAGATCGCTGATGACAGTGGTCACACGCATCGTGCGCGTCAAGGGAATAGCGAGGAAGGAGCGGCGGTAAAGCATTGACGCAGAGTTATGCCGCCGTTTGCCGGACTCGTCTGGGCCTGGCGCAGTGCGAGAACATCGTTCAGCGCCCGCCATCCGACGCGTTTACGGCACTTGCCGCGCGCGCGGACGTGCCGCGACAAACGCATACACATCTTCGAGCTCGGCGTCGGACAGGATTCTCGCCGAGTACGGCGGCATGTCGTTCCGCGGGGTCCGCACCGCGCGGGTGAACGCCGGCAGCGGCAGCGGGTCAGGGCCGAGGCGCGGACCGGTCGACGCCCCCTGCGCTTCGCGCCCGTGGCACTGATAGCAGCCGACGCGCACGAACGTCCGGCGTCCACGTTCGATATCGTCGCGGTCCCCCTGCGAAGCGACAGCCGGAAGCCGGATGCCACCGTTGCCCGCCACGGCGAACGCAGCCACGAGCACACGCAACCGCAAAGACAGGGACAACGGTTGCCCTGATGGGTTGATCACGGCGCGCCCCTTGGGTTGTAGGCACCCGAGGGAATTGACGGCGGGACGCTCGGGATCGCTGTGCGGTTCAGCCGTTGCAGCGGCAAGACGAATTGCCGGTTCGATAATCGGCGTGGCCGCCAGCGCCACTGCCTGGGCCATCATCTCGGCTGCGTCACAACGTCGACGAGCGCAGGCTCGCCGCCTTTCACGACGGCGATCGCCCGCTCGAGCGCGGGCGCGAGATCCGTCGGGTTCTCGACCGGGCCTCCAGCATGAACGCCCAGCCCCTGCGCCACCCTGGCGTAATCGATATCCGGATCGCGAATCGCCGTCCCGACGTGCGCGCGATCGACGCCGCGATTGTGCCGGTTCGCCATGCGCTGCAGGTGCATCATCTCCTGGTGGTACGCGCGGTTGTTGTGCATCACCATCAACAGCGGAATGTGATGGTGCGCCGCCGTCCAGAGGATCCCCGGCGCGTACATCAGGTCGCCGTCGGGTTGTATGGTGACCGTCAACCGGCCGTGTTTCCTGTTGGCCAGCGCCGCGCCGACCGACGCCGGCGCGGTGTACCCGACGCCGGCGCCCCCCGACCCGCCGATGAACTGGTAATGCTTGTCGAATGTCCACAGGCGCATCGGCCAGCCGCTGACCGGATTTAGAGACGACACCAGCGACCAGTCCTCGCGCCGGATGGCTTCCCACAACTCCAGCGACAGGCGCGCCGTCGTCACCGGCGCCGCGTCCCAGGCGTATCCCGCCTCGGTGCGCGCGCGATCGTAGGCCGCGCGGCTGGCTTCGGCGAGCGTTCTGCCGCGTTCCTCGAACACGCGCCGGCGGTCGGCGGACGCGAGCCGCTTCACCGCGTCGACGAGCGAGGGCAGGGAGGCTTCCGCGTCGCCGGCCATCGCGAGATCGAGTTCCGGGAAGCGCTGGAAATCCTGATAGTTCGCCTTGACGCCGAGATCACGGGTCGAGATCGCTATCGTCTTCGCCCCGGCCTTCAGGATCGAGCGCGACGACCGTTGGAGCTGATCACGGTAGGCGTTCACCGTGCCCCAGAAGTCGGTGAGCTCGAGGCCGAGCACCACGTCAGCCGCCGCGAGCGTCGCGCGTGCCTGCGCCGACTGGTTCAGCGGGTGCCTGGAGGGAAAATTCATCCGTCCGCCCTGATCGATCACGGCAGCCTGCAGCGCTTCGGCGAGCTCGACCAGCAAAGCAAGGCCGGCGGGCGTCCGTGCGGCGCGGTCGGCGACGATCACGGGATGGTCCGCTGCGACGAGCAGCCTGGCCACTTCGCCGAGAGCGGCAAGGTCGCCGTGCGGAGCCGCCGACGCCGCAAGCTTCGGCGTGCGGAGCGTGAACCCGGCGCGCGTCGGCCGCTCCTGAAGCTCGCTGTCGGCGACGATCAGCACGGGGCCCATCGGCGGCGTGCTCGCGAGCGCGTACGCGCGCACGGCCGATTCGGCGAAGTGCTCGAGCGAGATCGGCGTATCGTCCCATTTCGAGAAGTCGCGCACCAGCGACGCGGCATCCTGCACACTGTGCGTCCACTCGACGCCGGGCCGGCGCTCGGTCGCATCCAGCGTGTTGCCGACGATCATGTAGACCGGCACCCGGTCGCAGTACGCGTTGTAGACCGCCATCGCCGCATGCTGCAGGCCGACGGTGCCGTGCGCCATGACCCCGATCGGCTTCCCCGCGATCTTGGCGAAGCCATGCGCCATCGCGACCGACGATTCCTCATGACAGCACGTGATCAGCTCGGGCTGGCTGTTGCCGCCGTAGTTGACAATGGATTCGTGGAGCGCGCGGAAGCTCGATCCCGGATTCGCGCAGATGTATTCGAGGCCGATCTGCTTGATCACGTCGACCATGCAGTCCGCGCCGCAGCGGTCGGTGGTGAGGGGGTCGCCATCCGCCTGTGATGACGGGCTTTGACCTTGCGCGGATCCACCAAGAGCCGCCCCGCCGACGGCGGCCCCAGCCGTGTGTTTCAGGAACGAGCGGCGATTCATAGGTTGATATGCCTATCGGTAGTGTCCGGCTTCAGCCGGACCGGTCCGCCTGAAGGCGGACACTACAGCAATTCCTGTCGTCAATCGTTCGCACGTTTCGTCGTCGGCGCCGGCCCGAGCGTGATCCGGCCGCCGGCACCCGGGAAGTAGTGCTCGTACAAACCCTTGTTCGCCTTGTCGAGGACCTGCAGCGCGTACTTGCCCGGGTCCGGCGCGTAGTCTTTCAGGTAATCGCCGGGAGCGTTGATGCCGGGCACCTCCGGAATCCAGTCCTCCGTCAACAGGTAGTTCGGATCGCCGTAGCGCGACGCCAGCGCGCGTACCTCGGGATTATCGAGGCTGGTCATGTGCCCCTTGTCGAGCAGTGTGACCCACTTGTTCGCGTTGCGCAGCCGCACCTTGTAGGTCGTGAAATACGTATGCGTATGCCAGCCGTGATCGAACGGCACGTTGTTCTTCTCGCTGAACTCGCGCCAGACCTTGGACTCGGTCGGCGCATCAGGGTCGTGCCACAGCCGGATGCCAAGGCCCCAATGGATGACGCCGCTGCGGACGCGATCCGGACTCGTGTTGCCGGTCTTGAGCAGCGGAATGGGGTGGCGGAACGCCTTGGGATGCGAGCCGAACGCGATCTCATACAGATACCAGAACCCCGGCTGGTTGTGGTACGGGTACGTCAGTTTATTGAGCTTGTCCCAGTTGACGAACTCCTTCAGCGCCTCGCCCTGGGCGCCGCCGCCCTTCACGTCTGAAATGAACCCGTTGGTGAACGTGATCTCCCAGCGCGGGAAAAAGCCGCCATGGCCCTGGGTGCCGGCAATGACGCCGTTGATGCGCGCGATCGGTTCGCGCGGCAGATACTTCTGCTGAAACGCCGGGTAGTTCACGAACGAGTATCCGAACCGGCCGGTCGCCTGGTTCGGGAACATATAAAGATGTCCGCGCTGATACGCGCCGGCGGCCCAGCGCTCGGCCATGTCCTCGGTGAGATCCGACCAGACGTCGAGCCCTTCGGGATCCTTCGCTTCCATGCGATCGACATACACGAGCGGTTCGAGCAGCTGCTCCTCGGCGAGCTGCCAGACGTCGCCTGGATAGGTCGACATCTGGCTTTGCAGCGTGTAGACGTTGTCGGTGACGAAGGTGCCGAGGAACTTCTCCTGCATCGGATACAGCTGCCGGCGCAGGCCGGTGCTGCCGCCCTGACCCCAGAAGACGCCGCGGATTTCCGGATGGGCGGTCAGATATTTCTTGATGCCCTCGCCGACGGAGTTGCGGCTGCGGTAATCCGTGCTGGTGGCTGTTCCGGTATCCGCGTCTTCGCCGCCGGCCCCCGGCGCGCCTTCCCCGCGCGGCCGCTGCTTCGGCGCGTTCGGATCGAACTTGACCTCGCCCGTCTCGCCCGGAAACAGCTCCTTGTAGACGTCGGGACGCCGCGCCTTCAACCACGCTTTCGGCTCCGCCGGGTTCGGAAACTGGTTCTCGATCCACTGCGACGCCTGGTAGATCCCGGCCTTGGTGATGTCGCGGTTCTTTTCGCGCGCGGCGATGCGCCGATCGGCGGCCTCCTTCGTCTCACCCGCCATCTCGTAGACGAACTTCATGTGCGGCGTCACCTTGCGCTCGCCGAGCGCCCGTTTGATCGCCTCGAGGACCATCGGATCGGCGTCGTTGCCGGCGACGATCAGCACCGACTCGCCGGGCTGCAGGATGCCCATCCCCTTGCCCTGCAGGCCCGACTGGTTGCGCACGAACGATCGCGCCGCGTCCATCAAATCGTCGACCGACTTCGGCGGTTTGAAGTACGAGGGCCAGCGCGGTTCGGGGTACTTTTCACCCGCGGCGCCGGCGCGCGTCGCGGCGTTCGCCGAATCACCGCGCTCCCTGTTCGCGCGGTTGCATGCGGCGGCGACGACGGCCGCGAGAAAGGCGATGGTCAGCAGTCTGACGGCGGTCGAGGCAAATTTCATCGTGCGTCCTTTATATATGGTCTGACCATTATGGGGCGGAGGTGTAGCACGGAGGCGCTCGCCGGGTCAATCTTCGCCTGCTCGGTTCTGCCAGGGACAGTAAACGAAGGAGACGGAGGAGACGGTAAAAACACAGAGAAACGGAGCAACAGAGACGTGCAGAGAAAAGGCTGACTTTCTCCGTTTTGTCTCCGTTCCTCTGCTTCTCTGCGGTTATACCGTTCCCTCCGTCTGCTCCGTTACCGTCACGAATTACGGGATGAGACTTACTCCCGCAGCGCTGCGGTAGGGGCAACCCGGGACGCACGGCAGGAATCCATGCCGCACACACGCTCACGAAGGCGAGGGCGCTGATTCCCACCACGAACGAGATCGGGTCGAGCGGCTTCAAGCCGTAGAGCAGGCTCCGAGCGTAGCGTGACGCAATACCGGCGACCGCCACGCCGATGGTGAGGCCGACCACCAGCAGCGTGCCCGACTCCGCGAGCACCATGCGGATGACGGCGCGTGCGTCCGCGCCGAGCGCCATGCGAATGCCGATCTCCACCCGCCGGCGCGTCACGGTGTAGGACATGACGCCGTAGAGCCCGATCGCGGCAATCAGCATCGCTGAGGATCCGCAGGCCGTAGCGGATGTCCTGCCAGAGCGCGTCCACCAGCGGAATCGTGTTCATCTCGTAGATCTCCTCGCGAATCCGCGCGGAGCTGCCCAGCTTCCGGTGCGCCGCGTGGCTGGCTTCGTCCGGCGTCATGCCGCGGGCAAGGTGTGGCCTAGATCATCTTTGCAGGAGGCATGATCGTCCGGCTGAAGCCGGACACTACCGGACTAATGAGAGGCTCGCGTCATCCTCAGTTCTCGCGCCGATACCAGAACGCATCGGGCACCCGCGTCATGCCAACGCGCTCGTAGAAGCCGGCGGCTTCCGGCACGGACAGCAGGATCAGGCTGACAGCAGGCCCGAGCTGCCGGCGCGCCTCCTCCAGCAGCCCCTTTCCAATCCCCAGCCCCTGTGCCGAAGCGGATACAGCCAGCTCGGAGAGGTAACAGCACCAGGCAAAGTCGGTGACACAGCGCGCGATGCCGACGAGCGCGTGACCGGGCTGTTCCAACCGGGCAGTCAGAATCAAATCGGCGGCCGATAGCATCGCTCTCAAGCGAGGCTCGTCGTCGATGGGACGGATCGCGCCAAGGCCGGATTCGACCAGCACGCGTCGGAACTCGGCAACGTCCAGGGTTGGCTCGCGGACATAGCGGATGCGCGGCGGTTCGGTCATGCCCGAACGATAGCAGACCTGTTCGTTAGTCGACGCGGAGCGCCTCGACGGGGTCGCCGCGCGTGGCCCGTCGGGCCGGTACGCAGCACGCCAGCACCGTCGTCACCGCCACGAGGCCGGCCGTCCCGATCAGCATGGTCGTGGCCGAAGCAGACCCGGCCGCGAACACGAGTCCCCGCGTCACCCGCGCGGCCGCAGCGCCCGCCGCAAGTCCGAAACACACGCCGCACGCGGAGAGCAGGAACGCCTGCCGCATTACCAGTCGGAAGATGTCGACGCGCCGAGCGCCCAGCGCCATCCGCACGCCGAATTCACGGGTTCGCGCGGCCACGGTATACGCCACAATACCGTAGATCCCGATCACGGCAATCGCGAACGCCAGCGCCGCGAGCAGGTTCATCATCGCGGTGATCTGCCTCGTCCCGGCAAATGACTCGGCGATGGCGTCCTCCAGCCCCAGCACGCCGTAGGCGGGAAGGAGCGGATCGATCTTGGCGAGCTCGTGGCGTAACACAGTCGCCGACGTTTTGATGTCGCCGCTGACTCGTACGGCGAAGGTTGACGATGGCGGAGCCGCCTGCGCCACGGGCTGATAGAGCACGGCTTCAGGGACGCGTTGGGTCCAGTCGTAGAGCACATTACCGGCGATGCCCACGACTTCGACCCACGGTGAAACGCCCTCGTCGTTGATTCGCACTCGCTTTCCAATCGCGTCGCCGGCAGGCCAATACCGGCGTGCCATGGCTTCGCTGACCATCGCGACGCGGCTCGTTCCCCCGCGATCGCCGTCATTGAAGCCACGGCCCGCAGCGAGGGTGATGCCCATCAGCGGGAAGAAGTCTGGGGACACAGACTGGGCAACAACATACGTTGGAGGCACCAGCGGCGAAGCGTCCTGCCCTTCAATATCGACCCGGACCCAGGTCGTCCCATTGTTGCTGAGCGGCGTGGTCGTGCACGTCGCGGCGGCCGTCACGCCCGGCGCCGCGCTCAGCCGCTCGAGCGCGGCTTTGTAGAAGCGGCCCCGGGTCCCGGCGTCAGGGTACCGGTCCCGTGGCAGATTGACATTCAGGACAACCACGCGCGCCGCCTCCGGCACCTCGTGCACCCGGAGCAGATCGCGTTGTCCGCGCACGAAGAGTAGCGCGATCGCCAGCATCATCAGAGCGACCGCAATCTGCACGACCACGAACAGGCTGCGGAACCGCTGCCGCGGACCAGCGGACGTCAGCCGGCGTCTCGACGACCTCAGGGCGGGCGCCCCGCCGGTCACGATACCGCTGGCCAGCGTCGTAGCGGTCATGAACGCGAGCGCACGATAGTCGATCTGAATCCGGGCAAAGCCGGGAATCAGCCGCACGATGTCCGGCGGCATCGAAGCCAGCAGCAGGCTCACGCAGCCCGATGCGACGAAAACGCCGGCCGCACCGCCGAACGCGGCGACGACGAGGTTTTCCACCAGGGCGAGCTGTGCCAGGCGCCAGCGGCTCGCGCCCAGGGCGCTCCGCAGGTTGCTCTCGCGCTCCCGGCTCGTGAGCCGCGCCACCTGCAATCCGGCGACATTGGCGCAGGCGATCACCAGCACGATGGTCACGCAACCGAACAGCAGAAACAGGGCGCTGCGCGTGATCGAGCCCTGCACGTATTCGTTCAGTGGCATCACATGCGTGCGCCGGTTGCGGTTCGTTTCCGGCAAGCGGATTTCCAGCTGGCGCGCGATCGTTGCGAATTCTGCCTGCGCTTCGCCCAGGCTTGACTCCGGCTTCAGCCGTCCGACTACGCGCAGCGTCAGGATGTCCCGGCACGACCACTCCGCTGCCGTTAACGACAGCGGCAGCCAGAGATCCGTGGGCATCGGCATTTCAACGTCGGGCGGCATGACGCCGACGATCGTGTAGGGACGGCCGTCGATGTCGAGCACGCGTCCGACCACGCCAGCATCGCCGGCGAAACGACGCTGCCAGTATCCGTGCGTGAGGATGGTCACCGGCTCGTCGAGCGTGTCGTCGTTTGACGTGAACGTGCGGCCGAGCCTGGCACCGAGGCCGAGCGTCGCAAAGAAGTTCGCGGTCACGTCGGCGGCATACAACCGCTCGGCCGCGCCCAGACCGGTCAGGTTGACGTTGCGCTGCCGATAGGCGGCCATTTCGGTGAATGACGTGTTCAGCCGCTTCCAGTCAAGGTAGTCGGCAGCCGCCGCCGGGGCCTTCTGGCCGATGGCGACAACGGCGAGGCGGCCGGCATCGATGCCGGGCAGCGGACGCGCAAGCAGCGCGTCGGCCACGCCGAAAATCGCTCCGTTCGCGCCGATGCCGAGCGCCAGCGTCAGCACGGCAACGGCCGTGAACACCGGCGCCTTGCGCAGGAGCCGGAGCGCGAATCGTGCGTCTTGCACCAGCGCTTCAAGCATCGGGAAGCCGCGTACGTGATGGCCGCCGACTGGGCTCGGGGGATTCGCCAGCGGCCGATCGATTACTGAACGCGCTCAGCACCACGATGGCAATGAACGACCGAATCATGCTGGTTCAGCGATCGATCTCGACACGTAGAGATGCCGTTGGTGAGGTAATTGTATGTCACCGCGCCACCGCTACATGCGAAGTGCTGCCGCGTCGTGAAGCCGCGCGGATCCATGACGAGCCTTGAATGCCCGCCGGTGTGCGCGAGGATGTTGCGGCGTGCAGGCCTCCGGCCATCAGGCGTTCGATATTGTCTAATCAACAGCGAGCCGACGATCGACGTCAGCGATTCTCTGCTTTCTCCCGGAGGGCACAGTGCTAAACACCCGCCAACTGATCCATCCGGGCGTCGGTCGGAACGGCCTGACTGCCGCGCGGAAAACGCTGCGCCGTCGTGTGACAGTCGCCAGCTGGGCCGTGCTGGCTGCAGCGCTCTGCATGGCCCCGAACGCCCCGGCCCGTGAGGGCGAAACGATCCGGATCTGGAAGATTGGCTCCCCGCACACCGGGAACACGCCGCGCGCCACAGTGCCGCCCGCGCTGGGCCAGGAGGCGACCAGGCGTGGGCTTCAGATCACCGTCGAAGTGTTTCCCGCAACCGGCTTTGCGGCCACCTTCTTCGACGCGGTCACGCGCAACGCGGCTCCCGACCTGCTCGTCTTCGACAACTTCGGGGTGATGGATGGCATCACCACCGCCCTCGGGACGTTCGAGGGCATCGGCCGGGATCCGGCCATGCGGCGGAATCTCATTCGCGTCACGGACGCATTCGACGAGCTGCTCGGACCCGAACGCGGATGGACGTTCCTGTTCTCGTCGTCTTCGAACCATGAGGCCGCGCGGTCGCTTGCCGTGAGGACGCCCGCCTGCCCTAGCGGCTCCTCTGCGCCGACCGTCCAAGGTGAGCTCGGCGACATTGTCGCCAGAGCTGCGGCGGCATATCTCGAAGGCGACTCAATCGGGCTTCAGGCATACACGGATCCCGATCGACTTGCTTCGCCCGCCTCGAACCGGGAGACACTTCGTGTCGCGAGCACGCGGCTCTGTGGCGTCTGGGGCAACGATAGACTCACTTTCGCATCGGTGAACGCCTCCTATGAAGCGGAGACCGCCATCGGCCATGCCCGCGTGCTGCTGATCCTGAGAAAGCCCGTCGGTCAATGGCAGCTGCTCGTGGCCGCGCGCGATCCGGTCTCGACCAGCGCTTTCCTGGACGACGTGCGTTCGATTCAACCGCTGCTGGCAACGGAAGGACAGATGCTGGCCCTTCCCGCACCGGCGGCGCTGCTGTCGCCGGCCGACGGTCAGTTCCCGCAACCAGGGAGAGGGCAGCGTTTTGGCGGGTTCAAATGGCAAGGGAGTCCCGCCGAGGACATCGTCGCCGAGATCGTCGAGTTCGCCTACAAGGACGACGCGCGGCTGTTTCTCACGCGGCCCGCGCGCCCCGGATCACGCGGGCAGATTTCGGCGGGCTCCTTGTGGACCACGCGCAGCAGGTGGAACTGGCGCGTCTGGACGGTCACCAGAACAGGCGACCTCGTGTTCTCGGACGCCCGGACATTTCGGCACTGACCTGCTGAACACGCCGGATGACGTCGAGGCATCGCTCGAGGCCGTTCTGTGCTCAAGAACGACCGCCTGTACTTCTCGCTCAGTCCGCAATATGGATTTGCCTCGTCATCCTTGCTCATTCTCCGGCCGGCATAAAATTGCGTTCGATGAACGACTGAGTCCTGAACAGGTCAAGGAGTAACGTATGCAGGCACACGCGACACTTGCAGTCGCGCGCACGATCCTGCCCTTGCGGACGCGATACAGGCAGGAAATGAACTGCCAGATCGTTCACGATTCGATCCACCGTCGGGAAGGCTGGACGCTGACATATGTGCTGAATCTCGGCGACACCGTCGTGGGATTCGGATCGGTGGCTGTCGCGGGACCGTGGAAGGACAAGCCGACGATTTTCGAGTTCTACGTTCTGCCCGTCCACAGGTGCCGCGCATTCGACTTGTTCGAAGCCTTCGTCGACGCATCCGGGGCGCGGCTGATGGAGATCCAATCAAACGACGCGTTGCTCGCGGTGATGCTCCACAGCTACGCGCGCAACATCTGGAGCGAGAAGATCGTCTTTCACGACTGGTTCACGACCGCGCTGCCCTCGAACGGCGCCTCGCTGCAGCCGGTGACATCGGACGACGAGACGCGACGGTCGGTTAACGAACGGACCGGCGGGCCGGAGTGGCGGTTGCAGGTCGCGGGCGAGCCCGTCGGAAACGGCGGGATTCTCTTTCACTACAACCGGCCGTATGGCGATTTGCACATGGAGATCGCCGAGCCATTCCGCAGACGCGGTTTCGGAGCCTATCTCGTGCAGGAGCTGAAACGGCTCGCCTATGAGATCGGGAGCATCCCCGCCGCGCGATGCAATCCCGACAACATTCCCTCGCGTAAGACACTGCAGAAGGCAGGGTTCGTTCCGTACGCGCACATTCTGAACGGCTCAATCCCTGGCTGAGCGAATTGGCCGCCAGCAACGTGGAACCCCGGGTCAACAAGGGACGTTACTGTCGTACCCGCAATCCCAAACGCGCCATCTCGGGATCCCATCCAAGGACGACACGAATGCGCGGGGGCGGCGACGCCTCGGTGCGGACGAGCGCCAGGAATCGACCGTCAGGCGCCGCGTCGTACGGAGCACCGTACGCCCAGCCCGACCCGAACGCGAGCGGCGCCACCAGGCGTTCCGGCCCCACCTCGAAGCGGCCGTTGTTGTCGCGCCACGAGCGGACGACGAGTTGCCGCCCGCGCACGAGAGCAAGCGTCCGTCCGTCGTGAAGAAAGATCGGGAATTCTCCCGAATCCCGCGACAGGGCGATCGCAGGTCCCGACGTGTTCAGAGGCCGCACGTAGACGACCGATCGGCCGCTGGCGGCCGATTGGTAGGCGAGCCAGCGTTCATCTGGCGACAGGGAGCCGCCGTTATCGACGTGCTGCTCGGTAAGGCGCGTGATCTGCGTCGGTTGCCGCGGGTCGAACAACTTCAGCGGATACGAGCCGTCCGGTTCGGAGCCCTGGAATACCAGCCGCCCATCGCGTGTCCACGCGATGGGGTCGGTGTCATCGGGACCCGTAAACACCGCGCGCTCGACCCCCGTGCCGGCAACGTCCTTCACGTACACGTCGAAATCTCCCTTGCGCATGCTGGTGTACGACAGCTGGTCATCGGGCAGCCAGACAGGGTTCCAGTTCATGCCTTCGATGTTGGGGATCTCCTCCGTGCCACGATCCAGATCGAGGAGACGAATCAGGAGACGTCCGCCCTCGAGGCTCGCGGTCGCGACGTGGCGGCCGTCGTGCGACAGCTTGACACCGATGTATGGCCGCGGCGCAAACGCCAGCGGCGTGAACGTACCCTGCACGTCGATCCACGTGAGCCTGCTGGGCGGAACGAAGCGACCCGGGAGATACGCCAGCACTCCACGCGAGGCCACCGAGACCGGCTGCCCCCAGTCGCCGGCAGGATCGAGCTCCTGGGCGTCCTCGAGCACGGGAAACGGTTCGCCGGTGACGTTCGCCGAAGACAGATCGAATGGCACCGCGTGGTAACGACCGGTCCGGTAGAACACGATATGTCCTGACGGAAGCCATAGAGCCTTCGCTCCGGGAAACAGGACACGGTAGGTGCCAGCGGACGGATCGAATAGCGCGATGCGTGCGTCGTTGAGGCCCGTGCTTGCCCGGATAACGGTAAACAACACTCGGCCACCAGGCAGCGCGGCAGGCCACCAGTGGCCGATCTCCTGTTTGTTCCGATCGGGATTGGTAAGAACCGCGGGCGTTCCGCCGTCCGCGGAGACGATCGACAGCCCGGACAGCCAGGCCCGCGAGAAGATGATCCGTCCGTCAGCGTCCCAAGTCGCGCCGGGACCGCCCTGGAGGTTGCACACTGCGAGCGCCTCGCCGCCGGCGGTGGACAATTTGAAAAGCTTGGCGTTCCGAACGAAGCCAATCCACGCGCCGTCCGGCGAAAGAAACGGGCCCCGGGCGCCCTCCGACCCGGCGACCGGCTGCGATTCGAGCGCATCGAACTTCCGCAGGAACAATCGGAACTCCCCGTCGACCTGGGCCTCGTAGACGGCGAAGCGTCCATCGGCCGAGACCGCAACAGAGGAGACGTTCATGACCTCGGGCGGCGGTTCGATGGCGAACCGGACAATCTCCCGCGCCGGCGCCGTGTCCGGTGGCCTGGTGAAGAGGCCCCGCGCGCCGACGAAGGCAGCCGCCACGATCATGACGCCGGCAAGAAGCCATGGCGTCCACGCTCGCCAGCTGCGTCCGGCGCGGCCTGCGTGACGGTCGTCTTCGACGTCGGCGATGATCAGTCGTGCGTCAGCGGCATGGTGCAGCCGATTTTTCGAATCGCGCTGAAGGCAACGGCGCAGCAAGCGGCGCAACTCGTCCGGTGTTTCATGCGGGAGCTGCGCCCAGTGAACGTCCTGGCGCAGCACCGCCGCAATCGTGTCCGAGGCGGTCTGGCCCTCGAACGGTCGATGGCCGGCCAGCATCTCGTAGATCACGACGCCGAGCGCCCAGATGTCGGCACGCTCGTCCACGGCCATGCCGCGCGCCTGTTCCGGGGCCATATAGGCCGCGGTGCCCAGGACGACACCAGACATCGTTTCCGGGTTGGCAAAGGTCGGCGAGCTCACCGCGGCCGGACTGAGGTGTCCGGCGAGCGGACCGAGCGCCTTGGCCAGGCCGAAGTCGAGAACCTTGACGTCGCCGGCAGCCGTCAGCTTGATGTTGGCGGGTTTCAGATCTCGATGGATGATCCCGCGCTCGTGTGCCGCTTCGAGCGCTTCGGCGATCTGGCGCGCGATTGGCAACGCTGCATCGAGCGGAACCGGTCCGCTGGCAATCCGGTCTGCCAGCGTCGGCCCGTCGATCAGCTCCATCACGAGGGCGCGCACGGCTGGCCGGCCCGCCCCTGACGACGGGGAATCTTCGAACCCGTAGATCTGCGCGATGTGCGGATGGTTGAGCGACGCGAGCAGCTGCGCCTCGCGCCTGAACCGACCGAGCCGTTCGGGATCCGCGGCGAACAGATCCGGCAACACTTTGATTGCGACGTCGCGATTCAGCTTCGTGTCGCGGGCGCAATACACCTCGCCCATGCCGCCCGCTCCGAGTGCGGACCTGATCTCGTACGCACCCAGACGGCTGCCGGGCTCGAGAGGCATGCAACCGTCTGGATCATACGCCAGCCAGGTCTGCGGCCGATTTCGTCACCGGCCCACAGGGCGAGGTCCGGCCAACCGGCATCGTGATGGTCGGAGCTCTACCCTCAGGGCCGCAGAATCGTGGTAGAGTGTCTACCCTCGTATGCGAAGCGTCCGATCGCCCCGAATCAGTCTCCTGCAGGGCACGCTCGACATGCTGATCCTGCGCACCCTCCGTCTCGGCCCCGCCCATGGCCATGAGATCGCGAAGCACATCCAGCGGACCACCGACGACCTCCTGCAGGTCGAACACGGGTCGCTCTATCCGGCGCTTCACCGGCTCGAACGCAAGGGCTGGGTGACGGCGCAGTGGGAGACGGCGAAAGACCGGAACCGCCAGTTCAAGTACTACCGGCTCACGCCGGCTGGTCGAACGCAGCTCGCGCGGGAAGGATCGAAATGGAAGCAGCTGACCGACGCGATCGCACGCATCATGTGGCCGGCCGAGGAGACCTGACATGAGCTGGCGGCGCTGGTTCCCATTGTCGCGGTTGAACCGTCACAAGCGTGAGCACGACATCGACCGTGAGATTCGCGCCCACCTGGAGCTCGAGGCCGAGGAGCAGCAGGACGCCGGCCTCAGCGCCGGTGAGGCACGCGCCGCCGCAGAGCGGGCGTTCGGGAACCGGACGTTGATCGCCGAGGACCTCCGCGCAATCTGGGGGACGCCACAGCTCGACGCACTCCTTCACGACGTCCGCTACGCGCTGCGCAGCATGCGCCGGGCTCCCGGATTCGCCGGCATCGCCGTGGCCTCGTCGGCCCTCGGCATTGCCGGGTGCTCGGTGATCTTCGCGATCTTCGACTTTGCCGTTCTCCGGCCGCTGCCGGTCGACGAACCGGGCCGCCTGGTGAGCGTCTCGGAAATCAACCGGCGAACTGGCGAAGCGGGAGGCGCGCTGTCGTACCCGGACTTTCGCGACCTGCGCCAGGCCCGCTCGTTCGAGGGACTGGCCGCGTCCGATCCGCTGCTGCCGGCATCGATCGGCTCGGAAGGCGACCCGCAGCGCCATTGGGGGGCGCTCGTCACCGCGAATTACTTCGCCGTCGTGAAGCCACGCGTTGCGCTCGGCCGCGGTTTCGATCCCGATCGGGACGACACGCCCGGCGCACCACCGTCCGTCGTGCTGAGCCACGATCTGTGGCAGCTAGGCTTCGCCGGCGATGTTGGCATTGTCGGGCGATCGGTCTCGATCAACCGGCGACCGGCCACGGTGATCGGCGTGACTGCAGCCGGCTTCCGCGGCACCGCCGCCGGTGTGGTCCCGGAATTCTGGATACCGTTTTCCATGATCGACGAGATCGAGTCCCGCAGCGGGCCGGTCACGGCGAACCGCCAGCGACATTGGCTGGAGGCCGTCGCCAGGCTTCGCGCCGGCGTTGACGTGCAGGCGGCGGGCGCGGAACTGGACGTGATGACCCGGACACTGAATGCAACGGCCGGACGTGAGGCCGATCGCGGCTTTTACATCGAACGCGCCGGGCAGGTCCACCCCGAGCTCCGCCGGATCGCACGGCCGTTGTTTGCCAGTTCGCTGGGCGTGACCGCGCTCGTGCTGCTGACAGCGTGCAGCAATGTCGCCAATCTGTTTCTCGGACGTGCGGCGGCGCGGCGGCGGGAAATCGCGGCGAGAATCGCTCTCGGCGCCAGCCGCTCGCGCCTGGCGCGCCAGCTGCTCACCGAGAGTCTCGTGCTGGCGCTGGCTGGCGGCCTTGTCGGCGCATTGATCGCCGCCTACATCGCCTCGCTCCTCCGCCTGGTCAGGATCCCTCTCGGCTGGCCGTTGGATCTCTCAATCGCCCTCGACTTCCGCGTGCTGCTTTTCTCCATCGGCGTCTCAATCCTGACCGCTGTCGCCTTCGGTCTCGCGCCGGCGCTGCGAGCGACGAAACCGGATCTGATCACCGACTTGAAAGCGACCGGCCACGGCAGTGCCGAGCAGCATCGCCTGGGTCTCCGTCATACGCTGGTTGCGGCGCAGGTGGCCGTCTGCACCGTGTTGCTCGTCTGCATGGGTCTCTTCCTGCGCAGCCTGCAGGCAACGCGGAGAACAGACCTGGGCCTCAGCAACCGCAACCTGCTCCTCATGGCCTTCGACCCCGCCCTGGATCACCGGTCCGATCCGCAGTCGCGGCTGCTGCTGCGCGACGTCCTCATGAGGGCACAGGCGGTTCCGGGCGTCGAATCGGCGACGCTGACGACGGAAGTGCCGTTGACCCTCATCATGAACAACTCGCGGTTCGTTTCCGAGGAGCAGGCGACCGATCCGCAGGCGCCACGCATCCGCACCGACATTTACATGGTCGGTCCGCACTTCTTCCGCACCCTGGGCATTTCATTCCTGACCGGTCAGGACTTCGATATCGAGCAGTCGTCCACCCGGCGACCGGCGATTGTCAACCTCGCGTTCTCGCGGGCGGCGTTTCCAAACCAGTCGCCGCTCGGCCGGCACGTGGTGGGGGACGGCAAGCGGCTGGAGATCGTCGGGGTCGTCGCCACCGTCAAGTCACGCACGATCGGCGAGGATCCGCGTCCGGCAATCTACCTTCCGATTCTGAACGAGTACCTCGCCGCGCAGAGTCCGCGTGGCGTCACGCTCGTCGTGAAAGCCAGAGGCGCGGCGATGACCGAGACCGGGCCGCTGCGTGAGGCGATCCGGCTCGCCGACCGATCGCTCGCCGTCTTCGACGTGCGGACGATGGAGAGTCACGTCGCCGGCGCGCTGCTGGTCCCGCGGCTGGCGTGGATGCTGTC
>JBKPAI010000172.1:0-44894 GCA_046726355.1 Acidobacteriota bacterium
TGTGCGCCGGGTCGATTGACGCGGTGAGCTCCGCATGACACTTGCGGCAGGCCAGCTCGGTCACCTCGTGGTTCCGCGGCGTGATCTGCAGCGGGTCAGGATACCGGCCGGTCGTGAAATAGAACGAATGCCAGAATCCGTTGCGAGCCTTGGTCAGATACTTCGGGACGAGGCCCGGGGGTGTGTGGCAATCGTTGCAGACAGCCACCGAGCGGTGACTGGCGCGCGTCCACGCCACATAGTGATCCCGCATGATGTGACAGTTGGCACACGCGGCGGGATCGTTGGTGAGATAGGCGTAACCCTTTGCATACACGAACGTGTAGCCGCCAATACCGATCACGAGCCCGATGAGGACCGCAGCCACGAGGATCAGTCGAGTCGTCATCAACTCACGGTCTTGGCCACACCATCGTCGACACGACAATTTCCACGAACTGGCGCGGATCGATCGGCTTCACCACGTGATGCTGAAAGCCTTCCGCCAGCGCCCGTTCCCGGTCCGTGGTGCGCGCGTACGCGGTGAGCGCGATCGCGGGCACGTCGGAGCCGTGGCGGGCGCGCACCTGTCGAAGCAGCGCGTAGCCGTCCTGACCCGGCAGGCCGATATCAGCGATCAGCAGGTCGGGGCGGCTGTGCGCCGCGCGCTCCATCGCCTCCTCGGCTGATGCCGCGCTGATGACGCTGCCGCCCGCGGCTTCGAGCACGCCGGCGAGCAACTCCCGGGCATCGTCGTGGTCCTCGACGATCAGCACCGTGCGCCCGAGGAGCGGCGGCCGAGCGGCGACAGGAAATGCCGCCGGCTGCGGCGACTCCAGCACCGGATGGGGACCGCCGACGGGCAATCGAATCGTAAACGTGGCGCCACGCCCTTCGCCGGCGCTTGCCGCCTTCACGCTGCCGCCATGGAGCTCGACGATGTGCCGGACGATGGCGAGGCCGAGCCCGAGGCCGCCGTGTGTCCGCGTTGTCGAGGAATCCGCCTGGCGGAAGCGATCGAATACGAACGGTAGCACATCGCGGCGGATGCCGATGCCGGTATCAGTGATCTCGCATTCAACCGTAAGGTCGACGGTTCGGACGCTGAGGGCGATGACGCCATCGCGCGAGGTGAACTTCACCGCATTCGACAGCACGTTCCAGAACACCTGCTGCAGGCGGTGCGGATCGCCCGAGATCTCCCGAACGGGCTCGTCGAAGTGTTCGGTAAAGCGGATCCCTTTCGCCTGCATCGCGGGACGGACGGCGTCGATCGCCGACCGGAGAACGCCCCGGAGATCGACCAACTCCGGCGCCAGCATCATCTTGCCTGTGATGATCCGGGAGACGTCGAGCACGTCATCGATCAATCGCATCTGCGCCTCGGCGTTCCGTTCGATCACGACCACGGCGTGGGCCGTGCCGGCGTCGAGGTCTTTGCTGCGGAGAATCCGTGCCCAGCCGAAAATGGCGTTGAGCGGCGTGCGCAGCTCGTGTGACAGCGTGCTGAGAAATTCATCCTTCAACCGATTGGCGTCCTGGGCCTCGCGATACAGCTCAATCCGATCGAGGGCGAGGCGGACGCGGCGGGCGAGCTCCTCGATGATCAGCCGGCCCGGCCCGCTGAAGTTCGTCCGATTCCCCGATACCATCGAGACCAGCGCCTGCACGCGTCCGTCGCCAACCAGCGGCAGGATCGCCGCGCTCGCCGCTCCGAGCTGAATGAGCAGGTCGTGCACGCGGTCCGAGCCGAGGAGCCGAACCGCCACCTCGTCGGCCGCCGACTCGACGACTGTCAGTTGCCGGCTGCTTATCGCGGCTGCAACCGGACTGTCCGGCGCAATGGGCCCGGCCGCCGACTCGGCCAGCGCGGCGAGCATTCCGCTGCGCGCGGCGTCGGCTTGAGCGCCGGGCAGGCAACGCGCGTTGCCCTCCTCATCGAGCACGTGAACCATCGTCCAGTCGGCGAGGAACGGCACCGGCACGCGCCGCAGCTGGTCGACGAGGTCGTCGAACCTGAGGACCGGCGCCAGCTGGTCGGACAGCGCCGCGATGAACGCGAGGGTGTCGCGCTGTTCGATCAGCGCGCGCTCGCGCGATTGTTCGGCGCGCTCACGTTCGGCGATCTCGACCTTCAGCCGCTCGTTCGCGAATTCGAGCGCGGCGGTCCGTTCCCTGACGCGGTTCTCCAGTTCCTCGTGCGCGCGGCGCAGAGCGTGTTCACTCTCGCGCAGCGTGTGCTCCGCGACGACCCGCTCGGTGATATCGATCGCGTGGCCGAGCACGTAGGGGGACCCGCCGCTGTCGCGCGAAAGCACGTTGCGGTACATCCACACGCGTTGACTGCCGGAGCGGCTCACCACCCGCATCAACCCGGCATCGTTTCCGTTCTGCTGGATGCGGGCGAGATAATCCTCGAACAGGTGGCGCGTTTCCGGGGCGAGGAATTCGCGCAGGTTGCGGCCGATGCCGTCCTCCGGGCGATAGTTGAGCGATCGTGCGGCGGCGGGATTGATCGACAGGATGATGCCGGTGAGATCGTGCGTGCAGATCAGGCCGAGGCTGTATTCCACCAGCTCTCGATAACGGCGCTGGGAATCCTGGAGCGCATCCGTGCTCTTGTGCCACGCGGCGGTGATTCCATCCAGCGTCGTCGGGCTCGAGCGCCCGTCACGATCGACCGCATCAGCGAGTTCGTCGCCGCGTGCGCGCTCGTCCATGGAATTCGATGGCTCAACAGTTTGCGACCGTCGTGATGCGGCGATGGATGTCGCGATTATAGGATAGTCCTGGACTATCATCCCAAGCCGATCAGCCGGCGCAGCTTCAGCCGCATGTCTTCGCGGTGCCAGAATTCGGAATACTTGCGATCCAGGTAGTGATCGACCCTGAGGCCGATCCAGAACGTAATGATGAGCCAGAGCGCCAGCGGCTTATACCGCCAGAATGTCTGCAGCAGGAGACCCAGCCAGGCCGAGCTGATCAGCCGGTTGGCGAGGTTGCGCACGACCTCCTGCCATCGCCCGGCCCCGGCGGCGGCTTCAGCGACGTAGCCCCCGACTATCAAGGCGGCGGTGGTCAGCACACCATAGACGAACATCCAGTACGCGTACTTGCCCAGCAGCTGTGCGCGGGCGTCGCGCCTGAGCAGCGGGATCTTCGACCCGTGATGCGCGCGCACCAGAGCGCGAATGGCGTCGGTCGCGGCAGCCGGGGCATACATCGATATCACCTCCGCATCCGCGGGCAGCGATCCGGGCGCGTACCCTTCGGTGTTGCGCGCGATGCGCTCGAACACGCTGAGATGGATCTTGGGGGTGACGCCGTTCTCGGCGCAAAGACGCTCGACATCGCGCGGCTGCCACCGATAGAACACGCCGACGCCCGCGCGTGAGTCGTACAACTTGTCGTCCACGTCGGCGTGATAGCGATACATCAGCCGCTCGGCGGGCACGAACCGCAGCCCGTGCTGTTCGGCGCGGCTCATGATCCAGTCGAGCGCCGCCAGCGACATCCCCTGCCGCGGATAGCCGCCGCCGACGTTGGAATGGACGCCGGCGAACCAGACCTGCTCGATGCGTTCCGGACGTTCGGTCTTCGATTCATTCCACAGCACCGGTGCAAAGCTCTCGCGCTGCTCGTCGAGCGCGAGCGCGTGACAGGCATGGCCGACCGACAGATTCAAGAACCGATCGGGGAACTTGAACGCGTAGATGACCCGGTTCACGAAATCGGCGACCGCGACCGGCAGACCGAGGGCATCGACCGTGTCCCAGACGCCCATGAACGCGATCAGATGCCCGGCGGCCGGATCCTCGAATTCAGGAATGCGCACGGAAAAGCGGCGGCGCAGCTCCGCGACGCGCTCCGGTGTGAGCTTCCTGGTCTCGCGGAACAGCGAGGTCAGCCAGCTGTTGTACAGCTGCCGGTATTCGTGGTAGGCCTGGCTGATGCCGCGATCGAACGCTTCGTTCGTCGCGTAGCTCGAAAGATCGAGGATGCCGCAGGCATGAATCAGCCCGGCCAGCACCCTCACGGTAAACGCGCCGCGGCTGAACCCGAACAGGAAGATCTTGTCGCCCGGCGCATAGACGCGCGCGAGCTCGCCGTACAACTGTTTGACGTTGCGGCTCAGCCCCCAGCCGGTGGCGCCGGTCAGCAGCGAAAACCAGCGCACGGATTCGGTGCCGACGCCGTCGTGGTACAGCGCAACCTGCGGTGCCTGGCGCGGATCGAGCCGATGTCCGGCCTGGTCGACGGCTTCGTAGATTTTGAAAACGTTGGTGCCGCGGCCCTTGATGGTGGTGTTACCGGTGCCGTCGGCGCAGATCGCGATGTTCTTGATGGGTGATGCCTATTCGACGTTGACGACGACGTCGGCGGGCGTGCGCAGGAGCCCGTCGTGCGCAAACGCGCGGATCACGTATGTCCCCGGCTGCGTGAACGTCGCCTTCACTGTCGCCTTCCCCTCCGTGATCTTCGCGTACCCTTCCGGCTCGAAGGTGACCGCCGCCGGCCCGCGATAGACGAACCAGTACACCGACAACCCGCCGCCCTGCGGTACCCGCGGGCGCTGCGGCAGCGGCACGTTCACCGGGGAAGGCAGGCCGACGTTTTTCAAGGCCGGCTCGAGCTCGCGCGGCGGGCGCTTCTTCATGTCGGCCGGGGGAATTCCATCGTCACGCACGTCGGCCGTCAAAGTGACCGGCACGCCGGCCTTCGCGGGCGGCGCCGGCGCGATGGTGACGACGGGCGGGTGATCGCTCGCAATCAACGCATTGCTGACCGCCGTGCCGCCGCCGCTGTTCGAGATCTCGACCTTGCGATCGATCTCCCAGATGTCGAGCAGCGTGGCGCGCGCCACCTCCGTCTTGCCGTTCGCGGTGAGCGTCCACACGAGCTCCTTCTTCCAGTCCCAGTCGTTCGGAACGCTCACCTTGAACAGAAAATGATTCTCGCGCGGATAGAAGTACTCAGGCTGGCCGCGATCCGGCGGGCCCGGTTCGAAATTGTTCTGCGGCCCGACCGGCAGGCGGACCTGCTGAACATGGTTCCGGTTCATGTACCCGAATACCATGTTGAAGCTGCCGTCGGGCACGCGCTCCCAGCCTTCGTACACCGGCACGATGCTCTGGCCCGAGTTGAACCGGATGTGCAGCTCGGTCGATTGCGTCTGCGCCAGCAGCAGAGTGGGCGCGGCGAGAATCGCGAGGGCGCGCAGCAACACGTTCATGTGAGTCAGCTCTGGGTTGCCGGTCCGGCCCGGCGGCAAGCGACGTGCGTAGTAGCGCAGCCCTTTTAGGGCTGCCCGGCGGCCGTCATGCAGGCCTGACCGCCTTCGCTAAAGCTACGGCGGTCCACCGTAGCCTTGGCGAAGGTGGAAGGCCTGCGCTGCCAAAACGCCGGCGGATGACTCTTCCCTGCCGGCACGATCAGTTCCGCGAACGATCGGAGTCGGTCGTCGTGGTTTTCGTGCCCTTGCGTGCGTCGAGCTCCGCTTTGTACTCCTCGTCGCTGAGGTCGTACCAACTGATCCACGCGAACCCCATCTCGTCGATCGTCCGATTACCGCTGCCGACCCAGTTGCGCGGATCGGGATTGGTCTTCGTCGCCGAGTTGTCGTGCCAGCTGATGACGTGCAGCACCGTTCCGGCCGGATAAATCGGTGCGGCATCGTCGGCGTACACGTGCACGATGTGCCAGTTGAAGCTGAAGTTCGAGCAGCTGATTTGCTCGGTCTTGTTGTCCGGGTAGATCAACTCGATGCACTGCCGCCGCCCGCGCGTATGCATGTGCGGCTGGAAGGCGGTGATGCGGCCCGCCTTGTTGAATCGCGTGTAGCCGTCGCTGCGCACGAACGCCGATCCGCCCGGAATGTCGAGCGGCTCGGTCGGCTGGCCCAGCTGCTTGGAATACTCGATGTGCTTCGGTGTGTACCCTTTCGGATAGAAGACGATGCCGAGCTGCGACTGATCGGTGATCTCCTGACCGACCGAGTGGTAGTGGAAATCGAACCGGATCTTCGAGCCGGCTCTCAACAGCCGGCCCGCGCCTTCAGGAAACACGTCGCCGTTCTTGCCGACGGCGAACTCGTTCAGGAACTCGCCGCCTTCCGTGCCGCTGTCATCGCCGGTGCTGTCGCCGTTGTCGTCACCTTCGACCGCATAGGTGAGGAGATGATGGACGACAGCGGTCTTGCCCGGTTTCGCCTCGATCGCCTTGATGTAGCGATCCTCGGTCAGCCCGGCCGGCACGACATAGCTGCCCCACCAGTCTGCGGCCTCGGCGGGCACCTTGTGCGGCGGCGAGGTCACGATGAGATCGGGCTGGCCGATGTGCCACCGATCCGAGTCGTCGAACTGCCGCGGCTTGGGCATGTCCGCGAGGTTGCCCATCGGCGCGCCCGCATCGACCCACTTCGCAATCGTCTCGATTTCGTCTTCGCGCAACGACGGGTCGTTCTTGAAGCGCTGGATGCCGACGTGCGGATCGATGCCCCACGGCGGCATCTCGCGATCGACCACGCGCTGCTTGATCGCGCGCGCCCAGGGCCGTACCTCCTGATAGGTCAGGAGCGACATCGGCGCCATCTGTCCCGGCCGATGGCAGCTCTGACACGACTTCTGGAGAATCGGCGCGACGTCTCTTGCGAACGTGACGCCGGTCTGCGCCTTGCGCGGCGTCTGACCGCTGAGGGTCACCGACGTGATGACGACGAGGAAACCGGCCGCTCGAACTGTCCGATTCATACCGTCCTCCTCAGCGAGGGCTCGTGGAACAGATCGTCTACCGCCGAGGACGCAGAGGTTCAACCTGACCAGGACTTCTCCTCCGCGTCCTCCGCGTCCTCCGTGGTAAAAGTACAGTCATGAAACGCGCTCCTAGAGCCTAACGCAAAATCCGACCGTCCAGAATCAAAACATCGCCAGCGCGTTGGAGGGGAAACCCGGTCCCGCCCGTGCACCGGTAGCGGCGCAATCGTCAGGATGAACTCTCACTGGTTCAGCTTGCCTGCCGTTTTCGGCCTCGCGAAACGAACGGTTGAACGCAAAGGCCGCGCAGGACGCAAAGAAAGTGTTGCTCTGCGGCCTTCGCGGCATCGCGTCATTGAGGTTCGTGACGACATCGCTGTAAAAACGAGTGCGGCGTGCCCACGCCAGACGGCGATCCTAGTGGCCGCCCCGCCCACCGCCTCACCCGACCCACTTGACCCAACCCGACCCACCTGACCCACCTGACCTGATTCAGAACGTCAACTGGCCGCCGAACTTGACCAGACGGCCCTGCAGCACGTCTGTCGGCCGCAACCACTCGGGTCCATAGGTCAGGTTGTACGCCAGCACCGCCGATCTGTTCAGCGCGTTGTACACGTCGAGCATCACCTGCAACCGATACCTGTTCACGCGGACGATCCGTGCCAGGCGCAGATCCATCTGATTCAGCCGGCCGCCATACCACGAGTTCTGCTGGATCAGGCTGACGTACGCGCCGTCGCGTGTGGTCGGCCGGCCGGCGGAAAGATTCCGTCCGAGCGGCGTCGGGCCGGCGTTGGCGATCGCGTTGGTCACTGCGCCCCAGCGCGCTTCGAGCGGCGGGCCGGGGAAGCTCTGAAACGTGCCGCTCGCCTGCAGGCTGAAGGGCAGCGAGTACGACCCCAGCAGCTTCACCTGCGACAGCCACGGCGTGGTGTTGTCGCAGAACCGCAGGTCGGGGCTGTCGAAGGTCTCGCAGTTCACGTCGCGCGTGCGCCCGCTGCTCGCGCCGCCGGCGAGGAGCAGCCGGTCGCGAACCTGCGCGCTGATCGTGTAGTCGAACCCGTTGAACGTGCGGAAGCGGCTGCTGCTGTCGGCGAGGTCGACGACACGGTTCACCGAGAGCAGCGGCCGCGCCGTCGGCGTCGGGTCGAACAAGCCGCACACCGCCTCGCCGCTGTTCGGCAGCCGCGGATCGACCGGCGCGGTGATGCAGTACGGCGTGTAGTCGCCGGGTCCGACCTGCAGCGCGTCGGTGTGGGTGTAGTTGCCAAACCTGCGGTGGAAGTAGCCGAACCCGACCGACACCCGCGGCACCAGCTCGTGCTGCACGCTGGCCGAGTACTCCCAGTTGTTTCCGCGCTTGAACCAGCCCTTCTGCACGTCAGGCGACGGCAGCGTGGCGAGGAACGCCAGCCCGAAGTTCGGGTTGCTGGTCGGTCCCAGCTCGGAAAACTGCACGATGCGGTCGCCGTTCGGATCGCTCCACGTGCGCGTGTCGGCGCCGGTGCCGGCGAACGGGCCGCCGGTGATCGTGCCGCCCAGCGGATTGAACTGACTGGCGAAGCCCACCGTCTGGCTGGCAACATAGCGGCTCACGCTCGCCTTCACCGCGGTCTTGCCGTTGCCGAACACATCGTAGGCCGCGCCGACGCGCGGCCCGAGATCCTTCCAGCTCGGAAGATCGGGCTGTTCGTCGAGATGACGCGCCGGCACGAACGTCCCGGCCGGAAAATTCTGCTCCTCGAGCCTGGCGTTCAGATAATCGAAGCGCAGTCCGAGGTTGAGCGTCAGGCGATTGATCGTCCACTGGTCCTGCGCGTAGAGGCCGAGGTCGGCATTCAGGCGCTCACGCGCGTCGCGCGGCGAGCCGGTGAGCACCGCCTGAACGGGGTTGCCGCCGTTGAACACGAGCGTCATATCGTTGTTCACCCACGCGTGCTCGTGCCGCGGCCCCTCGCTCATGTTCATGCCGAACTTCGCCGCGTGCGAACCGGTGACGTAGGACATGGATGCCGTGTACACGCGCACCGTAGACCAGTGCTCCGAGTAATACGGCGCCGCATTGATGCGCCGTCCGGTGGAATTGTCCACCACCGAAAACGTGGTTGCTGTCACGTCCGGCTGCGGCAAGCGCGTGTACTCCTGCGCGTATACGCTCATTCCGGCTTCGAGCAGCATCCGGCTGGTGACCGTCGACGTCCATTTCGCCTGAGCGAGATGTCCGTGCGGCGTGGTCTGCCGCCACGACGCTTCCGGCGCGGTGAGACCGAAGATGCCGCCCTGCCCGACGAACCAGTGACCCGTGAGGCGATCCTGGAGATCGAGAGACCCGGTGATCTTGTTGCGCACTGTCGCCTGCCAGGTCATGCGCGTGGCATTGCTCAGGTTCCAGCTGTCGTCGACGCCGAGTCGTGTCCGATCCGGGACGAAGGAGAAGTCGCGCGTGCTGGTGTCGTAGAAGGAGTCGGCGGGATATTTGTCCAGCCCCCAGTAACGGCTGGCAAAAAGGAACCACAGGCGGTTCCGCACGAGCGGCCCGCCGATTGATCCGCTCACGTCCCACACGCGCTTCGTCCTGTTGACCGCCGTCAGCCCCTGATCGAGCAGCGACCGGGTGATGTTGTCGCTCTGCAGGCTGTTGTTCGCGCCGTTCAGGAAGAACGAGCCCTTGAACGTGTTGCCGCCTTCCTTCGGAATCAGGTTGACGCGGATCCCGCCGGTGCCGGTCTCGGCGGAGATCGCGCCGGTCTCATAGCTGATCTGCTCGACGAGGGCGTCGTTCCCGGAGATGCCGGCGTACGAGCCGCTGCCGCACAGGTTGTTGAAGCGCATGCCGTCCATCTGGATCTGCATGTCGGCGGTCGCCCCGCCGTGAATCGCCATCTGGACCTGCTGCTCGCCCGATGATCCGCCCACGTCGTACGGCGTCGCCCCGGTGCCGCCGGCGCCGAGCACCACGCCGGGCACCAGGACGCCGACGTTCTGGAAGTTCTTGCCGCTCGGCACGGCATCGATGACGTCGCGCGTCATCACTTTCTGCTGCGTCACGCGCTGGGTGTCGACAACCGGCGATTCACCGGTCACCGTCACCGTCTCTTCGAGCGCGCCGACTCTCATGTCGGCGTTGACCGGGGCGGTGAACCCGGTGGTCAGCTCGATGCCTTCACGCTTGCTGACGTTGAAACCGGCGAGCGCGAACGTGACGGTGTACACCCCCGGGCGGAGGTCGACGATCTTGTACTGGCCCTTGTCATCCGTGATCGCGGACCGCGCGCGCTCGATCAGGGCGGGGCTCGCGGCTTCGACCGTCACGCCCGGCAGCACGGCGCCGGTTGTGTCCTTCACGACGCCGGCGATGCTGCCGGTCTGAGCTGCAGCAATTGCGGGGAGCATAACGAAGAGCGCCAGCGCAGCCAGGATCGGGTCGATGGATCGTCCTTTCATCAGGACCTCCGCGGTGTCGCCGTACGCTATCGGCTATTCATCACTTGTCAAGGGGGAAACGCGAGACAGTCGCCCCGACGCTCCGTGCGGGGCCAACACAAGGCACAAAGGACACCAAGGACACGAAGAAAACCAAATTTATGGCCTGACCCTTGTGTCCTTGGTGGTGGATCGCGCAGCGTCAGTGATCCCGCGCTCCAGCAACCTGCGCAGGCTGCGGTAGGCCGCGAGCATCTCGCGGTACGAGAAATTCGCGTTACGACCGCTCGGATTGGGCAGCACGAACACGCGCGCGCCCTCGAACTCTTCGTTCTGCCACCCGGGCGCGACGGGATCGGCGGCCCTGCGGGCAAAGACGACGCGGTAGAGCGAAACACCAACGAAAGCGACAATGGCCGGCCGCCAGCGCCGAACTTTCCGCCGCAGGACGCGCAGGCCCGCCACATATTCATCCGGGCGCAGGGTGCCGATCCCTGGCGTCGCCCGGGGAATCAGGTTCGTGATCCCGAAACCCCACTCCGGCAGCCGTCCATCCTCCTCGGTGCCGATCGGCTCGGGCACCAGGCGCGATTCGTACAGCAATTTCCAGAACCGGTTCGAGTAGCCGGCGAAGTGGTGCCCGATGGCCGCGGATCGAATGCCCGGATTGATACCGACGAAGAGCACACGAACGGGCGGGCGGACGCGATCGCGAAGCATAGAAGTTGGAATTAGGAAGTTGGAATTTGGAATTCGTAACGGGCTTTCGAATTCTGAATTTACAATGATGGAAATGAATTGGCTGTTCAAAGAAGAACCGACGCATTACAGCTTCGACGATCTCGTGAAGGACAAGCGAACCGTCTGGAGCGGCGTCAAGAACCCGCTTGCTCAGAAGCATCTGCATGCGGTCAAGAAAGGGGACCGCATTTTCTACTATCACACCGGCGATGAAAAGGCGGTGGTCGGCATCGCGAAGGCGCTCGGCGACGCGTATCCGGATCCTGGCGACAAGACCGGCAGGCAGGCGGTGGTGGACGTCGCGCCGGCCGGCAGACTGCCGCGTGCCGTCACGCTCGCTGAAATCAAGGCCGATGCCGCCTTCAAGGACTTTCCGCTCGTGCGAATTTCCCGACTGTCCGTGATGCCGGTCACAGACACGGAATGGAAACGGATCGAGAAGATGAGCAGGGCGGGATAGGCCGGAGGGGCAGGATCGGCAGGAAGGGACGGCGATTCCTTCCTCCCATCCTGCCCATCCTGCCCATCCTGCCCATCCCGCCCGTTCCCCCCCACCTGCCCTACTCGGCCGAGCAACCAGCTGACCGCCACGGGAAGCGGCGCCCAGATCAGCGAGAGTGCGGCAAAACCCACGCGTTCGTAGAGAAACCCGCCAATGGCGGGACCGCCAAGCAGACCGGCGCCCCACGCCATGTTGTACAGGCCGTAGGCCACGCCGAACGAGCCGATGCCGGCAGACGATGTCGCTTCGGCCATGTACGCGAGGGAGGGCGTGATCACCAGCGCAATGGCGACCGCGCCGATCACGTAGAGCACGATCGTCGACTCAAAGCTCCAGGTCTGACCGAGCAGCACGATCCCCGGCGCCGAGAGCATCAACCCCAGAAGCGTCAAACGCCGTGCGCCCCAGTGGTCCGCCATCCGCCCGAAGACCGGATGCAGTGTGGTCGTGACGACCGCCGCGATGCCGAACACGAGGCCGATCCGTGCGGGCCCGACCTGCATCGTGGCGAGGTGCAGCGCCAGGACCGGCTCGAACATCGACGTCGTCGCCGATGCCGTGACGACGGCCGTTGCGCACGCGGCGATCGCGGGCGTGCGCAGAACCGCCGTCACCGGCACGATCTCGCGGCCGGCGTGACGGCCTGGAACCCGGAGCAGCATGAATCCCGCGGCCACGAGAACCGCGAGGATCGCGACCGCCATGAACGGCAGGCGGGCGCCGCCCACCTCGTACAACCAGCCGCCGATTGACGGGCCGATCATGAACGAGAAGCTCGTGCCCGACATGACGATGCCGGTGACGCGCCCGCGCTCGGCCGGGCCGTAGAGATCGGCAATCAGCGCGAACCCGACGACCCAGGTGATCGCGTCGGCCGCGCCCTGCACCAGCCGCGCCGCGAACAGCGAGGGCAGGCTGTGCCCGAACGCAAACAGCGTGGTCGACGCCGCAAGCGCGAGCATGCCGAGGACCAGCGGCGCCTTGCGGCCCATGCGATCGGACGCGGCGCCCATCGGAATGGAAACGGTCAGCAGGGTGACGCCGAACGACGCGAACAGCAGGCCGACCATCGTCGGCGAGGCGCCGAGGCGCCGGCTCAGATCCGGCAGGACGGGGACGGCGATTGAGTAGGCGAGGATGTCGGTGAAGGTCGCGCCGGTGACGATGGCAACCGCCGCCGCGCGCGAGCTTCTCAACGTGCACCTTGGTAGTGTCCGCCTTCAGGCGGACCCGGATTCGTCCGGCTGAAGCCGGACACTACCGAAAAGGCTTTTCACTGCTTCTTCAACATCAGGCATCCGAGCGGCGGCACCATCAGGCGCAGCGAATGCTCGAAGCCGTGCGCGGCGACCGGCTCGCTGGCCACGCCGCCGGCGTTGCCCACATTGCCGCCGCCGTAGAGATCCGCGTCGCTGTTCATCAGCTCCGTGTACCACCCCGCTTGAGGAACGCCGATGCGGTATTGCGCCCGCGGGACCGGCGTGAAGTTGCAGACGACGACGATGAAATCGTGCGGATCGCGTGCGTACCGGACGATCGAGATGACGCTGTTCTCGTTGTCGTTGCAGTCGATCCAGCGGAAACCCGCCGGATCGAAATCGTTCTGGTGCAGTGCGGGCTCGGCGCGATAGTGCCAGTTGAGATCCTGAACGAAGCGGCGCACCCCGGCGTGCGCCGGGTCCTCGAGGAGGTGCCAGTCGAGACTGCTGTCGTGGTTCCACTCACGCCACTGCCCGATCTCCGCTCCCATGAACAGCAGCTTCTTCCCGGGATGACCGTACATGTAGCCGTACAACGTTCTCAGCGTCGCGTACTTCTGCCACGCATCGCCGGGAATCTTGTCGAGCAGCGCGCGCTTACCGTGGACGACCTCGTCATGGGAAAACGGCAGGATGAAATTCTCGGTGTGCATGTACAGCCCCGAGAAGGTGACCCGGTTGTGGTGCCACCGGCGGTGCACCGGGTCCTCGTGCACGTAGGCGAGGATGTCGTGCATCCATCCCATGTTCCACTTGTAGGTAAACCCGAGGCCGCCCAGGTACACCGGGCGGCTGACGCCGGGCCACGCAGTCGACTCCTCGGCTGCGGTGATCGTTCCCGGATGATCGCCGTGCGTCAGCCGGTTCAACTGCTGCAGAAAATCGATCGCATCGAGGTTTTCGCGTCCGCCAAACGCATTCGGAATCCACTGCCCTTCCGAGCGTGAGTAATCGAGATACAGCATCGACGCCACCGCGTCCACGCGCAGGCCGTCGACGTGATACTCCTCCAGCCAGAACAGCGCATTCGAAAGGAGGAAATTGCGGACCTCGTTGCGGCCGTAGTTGAAGATGAGCGTGCCCCAGTCCTGGTGCTCACCCTGGCGCGGGTCGGCGTGCTCGTACAGCGCGGTGCCGTCGTACCGGGCCAGCCCGTGCTCGTCCTTCGGAAAGTGGCCCGGCACCCAGTCGAGGATGACGCCGATGCCGGCCTGATGGCAGACGTCGACGAAGTACTTGAAATCCTCCGGCGGCCCGAACCGGCTGGTCGGCGCAAAAAACCCGAGGACCTGGTAGCCCCACGATCCCGAAAACGGGTGTTCCATCACCGGCAGCAGCTCAATGTGCGTAAACCCGGTCTCTTTCACGTACGGAACGAGCCGGTCGGCGAGCTCGCGGTAGGTCAGGTACCGGTCGCCCTCGTCCGGCACGCGGGCCCACGACGCGAGATGGACCTCGTACACCGCCATCGGCCGATCGAGCCACGATCCCGATGTCTGCCGGGCGGTCAGCCAGGCGACGTCCCGCCATTCGTATGCGCTGATGTCGTGCACGACGCTCGCGGATTGCGGCGGAACTTCGAACGCGAGCGCGTAGGGATCGCTCTTTTTCAGGATCGAGCCGGAGCGGGTGCGAATCTCGTACTTGTACTTCTGGCCGTCGGGCAGATCGGGAATGAAGATTTCCCATACGCCGCTCGGCCCCAGGTGCCGCATCGGGTGGACGCGGCCGTCCCAGGCGTTGAAGTCACCAATCACGCTGACCCGATCGGCGTTCGGCGCCCACACGGCGAAATGCACACCGGTCGCCCATCCGTGAACGATGCGATGCGATCCGAGCTTCTCGAAGACCCGATAATGCGTCCCTTCGCCGAACAGGTGGAGATCGTAATCGGTGAGCACACGGCCGTAGCGGTAGGGATCGTCGATCTCCACCATGTATTCGCTCGGATAGGTAATCCGCAGCCGGTAGTCGGGCAGGGCCGTTGCCGCATCTCGTCCGGCGGATTGTTGCGGCAGCCGCACTTCGAATACGCCCGCGGTGCCCTGCCTGACCATGGGCACGAGCTCGCCGGTAGCTGGAAGGCGCACGTCGATTCGACGCGCGGCCGGCTGAAAGGCCCGTAACACAATCCGACCATCCTCTTCGTCGACATGCGGTCCGAGCACCGCAAACGGATCGCGGTTGCGGCCTTCAACCAGCTCGGCGAGGGCGATCTGCGGAGTAGGAGGGTACGTCACAGCCATCTGGATGATCCTTGGAACCACGGAGGACGCGGAGGACGCGGAGGATCAATCCTGAAAATTACAGGATCGGCCGCGCGTCCTCTATGCCCTTCGGCGTGGAGTTGCCTTCCCGATGCGCTCACTACTTTTCAATGGTCGCCTTCTTCACGAAGTCGAGCTTTGGAAAGTCCTTGTTCAGATACGCGTTTCCCTCACTCTGGATCATGCCCTGATTTGGTTTCTCTCCGTACTGGCTGGTGATCTTTTCCACCACATCCATGCCCGAGATCACTTGACCGAAGGGCGTAAAGCCCTGCGCATCGAGGAACCCGTTGTCCTTGTAGTTGATGAAGACCTGCGTGCTGCGGCTGTTCGGGGCGCCGGTTTTGGCAAACGTGACGTAACCCTTCTTGTTGCTCTGCCCCTTGGGATCGTCCTGGATGTTGGCCGTCGCCCAGTTCCTTTGAATGGCCGGGTCGCCGTTAATGCCGAACTGCAACATGAAGTCGGGCACGACGCGGAAGAACCGGGTGTCGTCGTAGAAGCCGTTCTTCACGAGGTTATAGAAGCGGTCGGCGCCCTTCGGCGACCAGTCGCGGTGGACCTCGATGACAAACGCGCCCTTGCTCGTGTCGAATTTCGCTTTGTAGGTCGCCGGCGCCTGCTCGGTCAGCGCCGCCGGCGTCCGCAGTTTTGCCTTCGACAGGTCCGGTCCGCCGCCCTGCGCGAACACGCTCACGACCGTCAACGCAGCCGCCGCTGTGAGTCCAATCAAACGAGAAATCATCGTGCGCTCCTTTTCATGAAGTGGTTCAAATCATCGCCAGCCTGGTTCGCTGCGCGAGCTAACACCAAGGACACAAGGACACAAAGGTTAACGCCTGCCGGGGTTTTCCTTCGTGTCCTTCGTGTCCTTCGTGTCCTTTGTGTCGAGCCCCACAGGGCGTGTTCCACGAATTCCAGGTGCCTGTTGATTCCAAGCTCCAAATTCCAAATTGCCTGCTTACACGTATAACGTGCCCTCGCCGGCAAGCACCGATTCGCCGCCGACTCGCACGCTGGTGATCTCGCCGTCCGTCACGCCGATCGAGATGTGCACGCGACTGGGGCGTCCCATCTTCACGCCCTGGAGGCTGAGCATCGCAGCCGCGCTGGCGGGAGCGACGACCTTGTGGCGAACGAGATAGCAGCCCAGCGCTCCACTCGCGATGCCGGTCGCCGGATCCTCAGCGATGCCGAGGCCGGGCGCAAACATCCGACTGTACACCGTCGCCTCGTCGGCGGCGCGCTCGGGCGAAAACAGGAACACGCCATGCGCCCTGGACGCTGCGCTCCGCAGCAGCGCACCGAGATCGCCTCTGTTTGCAACCGCATCATCCACCGCGCGGCGGGTCGCCAGCGGCACGAAGAGGAATGGGACGGCGCACGACACGACCTGAACCGGCAGCCCGGTCTCGGTGACGGCAGCCACGGGCAGCGACAGTGCCGCAGCGGCAGCGGCAGCTTCGACGCGAGGCGGCTCGAACGCCGGGTTCGGCTGAGTCATCCACGCAAAAATGAGATCGCTGCCCGCCCACTTGAGCGTGACCGGCACGGGCCCGATGCCGAGACCGAATACGAAACGCTCGCGGCCCGGCTCGATGACGCCGGTTCGGGCGAGCGCGAAGGTGCTGCCAATCGTCGGATGCCCCGCCGCCGGCAACTCCTCCCCCGGCGTGAAGATCCGCATCCGCACGTCGGTGCCCGCGTGCTCCGGCGGCAGCACGAATGTCGTCTCTGAAAAATTCATCTCGTGCGCGATGGCCTGCATCGTGTCGGTCGACAGTCCGCGCCCATCCAGCACAACCGCGAGCTGGTTGCCGCCGAAGAGGTGGTCGGTGAATACGTCGTAGTGCAGATACCGGTAAGATCGCATTTTGGCTCCGGCCCGTGCGCTTCTGGCTCTGGGCTTCAGGCTCTGGGCTCCGGGCTTTAGGAGAGCCGAAAGGGAACCATGACGTTCGCGCATTTTACGACGAGCGAGGGACGGTTCACGGCACGGCTGTTCGAGACGGAAACGCCCGCGACGGTCGCGAACTTCGTCGGCCTTGCCGAAGGCACCAGAGAATGGACGGACCCGCGGACGCGGCGGCCGGAGAAGAAGCCCCTGTACGACGGTACCGTTTTCCACCGTGTTATCGATGGGTTCATGATTCAGGGCGGCGATCCACTGGGGAATGGAACCGGCGGGCCCGGCTATAAGTTCGCTGACGAGTTCCATCCGAAGCTGCGTCACGACAAGGCCGGCATCCTGTCGATGGCCAATGCCGGAGCGAACACGAACGGCAGTCAGTTCTTCATCACGCTTGTGCCGACGCCGTGGCTCGACAACAAGCACAGCGTCTTCGGCGAAATCGTCGACGGAATGGACGTCGTGACCAGGATCGGCAAGACGCCCACGAGCAAGCCGGGCGATCGCCCAATCAAACCGATCACAATTCAGTCAGTCACTATTGAGCGAAAATAAGTCAGTCGTCAGTCGTCAGTCATCGTCGTCAGTCTTCAGTGCTGGTCGTCAGTCATCAGTCGGTCGTCGGTCGGACTGGCGACTCGTGACTGATGACGAGGACTGATGACGGCCGACTGACGACTGATGACTGCTACGCCTCATGTCTTCGTAGCAGCGCCGCGGCCTCGCGATGATTCTGCGCCTGTGCGATCGATAACGGCGTCTGGCCTTCGCCATTGGGGGCGTGCACGTCGGCGCCTTGTGCGATGAGGGTATTGATCGCATCGATGTTGTTGTTCGCGGCGGCCAGGTGAAGCGGCCGCCATCCAGCTGCGTCCGGAGCGTTGACGTCGGCGCCGTGACCGAGCAGCAGGCCGGCCAACAGCTTGTGATCGCCGGCCAGCGCCGCATGCAGCGCCGTGTTGCCGGTCGGGTTGCGTGACCGGGCCGTGACGTCGGCCCCGTGGCCCAGCAACATCTCGGCAATTTTCGTGTGACCGAAATATGCGGCCAGGTGCAGGGGCGTCCAGCCATCAGCGCTGAACGCGTTGACGTCGGACCGATCGCTCGCGATCAGGCGCTCCGTGCGCTCCACCTCGCCGGCAGCGCACGCTTCGAACAGCGTCAGGGTGGCGCCGCGGGCGACGAGCAGGTTCACTATTTCCTTTTGACGATGATAGACAGCGGTTAGGATTGCGCTTTCACCGGTTCGGCCGCGCGCGTCGATCAGCGCCGGTTCGGCCGACACCATCGCTTTCACGCGTTCGTATTCGCCGGCCTTGATCGCATCGATGAACGCAGCGCCGCTCTCGGGCATGGATCGATTGTATGATCAACTCTGAACTGTCAGGTCTCAAGTCTCGGAGCGTTCCAAGCGTGGCAATGAGCCCTCCCCCGGCCAAGCTGAAAGTTGAACGTTGCGAACGGATTGAGGCTTGAGAGTTCAGACTTGAGAGTTGAAACTGCGATAGTCATCTGCCTGGCCATTGCCTCTCCGCTCGCCGCACAGCCGCCCGACCGCATCGAGCGGCCGCCCCTGGGCAGCACGCTCACGGCCGGCGCCCTCAGCGATCTGCCGAGCGGCGGCAATCTGTTCACGCTGCTCGATACCGTGATTCCCGAAGTGATCACCGATCGGATCGACACGGGCGGGCTCAACACCGGCAGCGCATCGCGCATCGGCGCGCATGGCAGTTCCTGGACGCAGCCGGCGTTCCGGCTGGACGGCGTCGACATCACGGCACCCGACGGGAGCGGCGCGCCGCTCCTTCTCCCCGGCGTGGCGCCATGGGATCGTGTCGATGTCGCGACCGGCCAGCTGCCGATTGAGCTCAATGCGCCGGGCCTGGCGATCTCGCTCACGCCACGCCGGCCGACCGCCGAGTGGACACGTGAGATCGAAGGAATCGTGACCGGCCCGGCGCTGCTCGCGCACACCCGGCTGACGAACCCGCCGCCCACCGCGCGCCTCAGCTCGGCCGCCTACGGGACGGGTATCGTCAGCGGCCCGATCGCGCGCGAGCGCGCGGGCATGGTCCTGGCCGGAACCTGGAACCGGTCGTCCCGTTACGATCGTGCCGACCCGACGCTCGTCGACGCCACGCACGCCTCCCTGTTCACGCATCTTGTGTTCACGCCGAGCTCACGCGACGAGGCGCGGGTCATCGGGTGGGTCCAGCGCTCGTCGGTCCCGCTCGAAAACCGCAGCGTCTTCGGTCAGCCGAGCGCCCGCGACGCAGACCGCGCGCTCCACGGACAGGTCGTCTGGGAACGGCGCGATCGCGGGAACACCGGCTTTTCGCTGTTCAGCGCCTACAGCGTGCGCAAGGCCACGCCCGATTCCATCAGGCCGTCCTCGATCGCGATCGAGCGAATCACCGATGGTCCGGTTGAAGCGCTTCTCTACCCGGGCGCTGGAACCGAAACCGCCTGGTCGGCAGGTGCACGCCTGAACCCGAGATATTCATCGTGGACGAGCGGCGATGCGGCCGAGCAGCGAGCGCACGAGGGGGCGACGCTGCCGGTGGTCTTCGAGCCCCCGACCGCCGGTATCGAGCTGGCCGGGCACGGCGCGGCGATGAAGCCGGCGTTCACGGGACGAATCGGCGAGCGCGTCAACGGCGTGGCGGCGCGCATCTGGGAATACACGGGCAGCGGGCTCGCTTCGCAGTGGAACGACCTGCTGTTTTCCGCGTATGCCGCCGATCGAGTCGAGCTGCACCCGCGTGTGAAGATCGACGGCGGTCTTCGGTTCGAGCGCGTCGCCGGATCGCGCGCTGGAGCGCGCCAGATTACATGGACCGACCTGCTCCCGCGGGCCGGCTTTCAGTGGGACCTGCCAGTCCCGGGGCACATCACGGCGCTCGCCAGCTATAGCCGGACCGCCCATCGTCTGGTCCTGAACGATCTCGCCTGGGGCGACCCGGCTGCGCCGAGCGGCGCCGTCTACCGGTGGAATTCAGCAACCGCCCTGTTGCACGCACCGCTGCCGCCGGAGCGCGGCGTGCTCATCGCGCGCGTCGGGCCGGGAGATGCTGGTGCCAGGATTTCGTCGATCGATCCGGCACTGCGCCGGCCGCACATGGACGATTTGATCTTCGGTTTCGAAGCGCGGCCGCGGCCTGCGACCGTCTTTCGCCTGGTTGGCATCGGCCGGCGCGAGCGCGACCTGATCGCGGCGGTCGACACCGGCGTGCCCGAGTCGTCCTATTCGGTCGTGATGCTGAGCGATCCCGGGCTCTTCGGCGACGGCCAGCTGCTCCCGATCTACAACCGGCCGCCCGCCACCTTCGGCGCCGACCGTTACCGATTGACGAATCCGGCCGACGATGAGACGACCTTTGTCGGTGCCGAGCTCACCGGACAGTTGGACGCGCAGCCCCTGTTCATGCTCTTCGGCCTGACGGCTGGCCGATCGGAAGGACTGTCGGCGTACCGCGGCTTCCGTGCAATCGAGAACGACGCGGCGCTTATCGGCGAGGTGTACACGAATCCCAACGCACGGACGTACGCCCAGGGCCGGCTGTTCACGGAGCGCGGCTACACGATCAAGTGGTCAGGCGTGTACCGGCTCCCGCATGACGTCCGGTTCGGCTGGGCGGCGCGCTATCAGGACGGCCAGCATTTCGCGCGGTTGATCGTGGTGCCGAATCTGAACCAGGGGGCCGAGATCGTGCGTGCCTTCAGAAACGGCCGTACCCGCTTCACCTTCACGGCGACCCTCGACGCGCGGCTGCAGAAAGGCTTTGCCGTCGGGTCGAGCCGCCTTGCCCTCGTGCTCGACGGCTACAACCTGCTCAATACCCAGATCGAGATCGAGGAGTTTCAGGTCGGCGGCCCGCTGTCGCGCACCACGACTGCCGTGCAGCCGCCCAGGGCGCTGCACGCGGGGCTGCGGCTCTCGTTTTAGGTTAGTGGCGAAAGGCGCAATCGCGCTGGCTTGGAGCACCTGCCTCGGCGCGCTGCTGCTCTGGCAGACGGCCGTCCGCGCGTCCCGTCCGGACGGCATCGATCTCACCAGCTACCTGCTGTCCGCGCGCGCCATCATGCACGGCGACAGCCCGTATCTGCTGCCAACGCCTTTTCCGTATCTGTATCCGCCAACGCTCGCGTTCCTGCTTGCTCCGTTCACGATGGTGCCGGCCTTCGCCGCGCTGGTGGTCTGGTTTGCGCTGAGCACCGCGGCGGCGGTGTGGGCCATCCGGCGCGTCGTACTGTCGGCGCGCCCGGATCTCGAAACGCGCACCGCAGATCTCACGGTGTTCCTGGCGGTTTTCTGCACGTTCTTCTTCACGGTCTTCCAGTACAACCTGCGGAACGGTCAGGTGAATTTCATCGTCATGGCACTCTGCGTGGCCGCGGCACTGCCGCGGCCCGGCCGACCTGCGCCCGGCGACCGGCCTGACCTCTTCTGGTCGCTCGCGATCTCAATCAAGATCGTTCCGCTCGTGCTTGTCCCATACTTCGCGCTGCGACGGCGCTGGCCATGGATGATCTACGCCGCGGCGGCCTGCGTGGCATTTCTGCTGCTCCCGGCGCTTGTCGCCGCCGGACGAATCATCGATATCTACCGCCAGTACTCCGACGTACTGCTCGCCTCGAGCATGGGGGCGGGTCCCGAGCCGCTCGATTTCAGCCTGGCCGGAACAATAGCTGCGCTCACCGCCACGCCGCTGACGCCGATGCTGCGCCTCAGCGCGGCAGCCGTTGTGCTGGGCTGGATCCTGCAGGCAGACGGCCGCAGGCTGCGCGGCGAGGATACACGGCCGCTCGCGCTGTACCTGCTCGGAATTCCGCTCGCATCGCCGAAGTCCGAGGTGCACCACCTCGCGTTCGTGCTGCCGGCGGCCGCCGTGATCGCGGCGCGCTGGCGCCGCAGGCCGGGGATCGGGGGGCCCTTCGCCCTTGTCGCAGCGGCACTCTACCTGGCGGCGACGATGCTGCCGGCGGGGAAAGGCGTAATGTACTCAGCGGCTCTGATCGCCGCCGGTGTGGCGCTGATGAAATCGAGAGGACACGGAGATCACAACAGAGAAGATTCCCGCGCAGCCGCTCTCGATCATTGAGCAGGCGGTGCGTCACCAGGTACGCGAGCTCGGGCTCGCGCCGGGCTCCAGGATCCTTGACGCCCCGTGCGGCCGTGGCGCGCTCACAATGGCCCTGAGGAGCGACGGTTACGCGGCGCTCGGTGCCGACATCGATTCGGAAGCCCGTCACCGGCTCGGTGATGCGTTCACAATCGCCGATCTGTCGAAGCCGTTCCCGTGGCCGGACCGTTCGTTCGACGCCGCCGTATCTGTCGAAGGCATCGAGCACCTCGAGAACCGTCACGCCTACCTCCGCGAGCTCTGTCGCGTGTTGAGGCCACGGGCGCTCCTGGTGTTGACGACCCCGAATATCGTCTCGGTGCGATCGCGCGTGCGATTCCGCGGCAGCGGATTCTTTCACCACGACCCGCGCCCGCTTCGCGAGGCCGCGCCGCATCCGCTGCACCATATCGGCCTCATGACCTTTGCCGATCTCCGCTACGCGCTCCACACCTCCGGCTTCCGGATCGCCGACATCACCGACACGCACATCAAGCCGGTGAGTTATCTCTATGCCGTGCTCGTGCCCTGGATGTGGATCTACACGGCCATCGCGTTCCGCAAAGAAACCGAGCCCGCGCAGCGCCAGGCGAACCGTGAGATTCGATCGGCCCTGTTCTCGCGGGCGCTGCTGTTCGCCGAGAACGTGATGATCACGGCGCGCAGAATGTGACAGCCACGCGCACGGCTCAAGGCTTCGGGGCTTTGAGGCGAAAGGCGGAATGACGCCATCGGCCCGTTCAGTTCAGATAGCGCCAGGTGGCGGGAAGTTTGCCTGTGCCTGGAGCCATGACGAAACGCATCAGCCTTATCGTTGTGCTCGCCGCGTGCGGCGTCGTGCGCGCGGAAGCGGCGCCGTTGAAGGTCGTCACCTGGAACCTGCACCACGGCCGCGACATCCAAGGTAACAACACGGTCCAGGCGCAGGCGCGCTGGCTCGCGGCCGAGCGTCCAGACATCATCCTGTTGCAGGAGGTCGAGCAATTCTCCGCGAACTATGGAAATTTCGACCACGTCAGGTACATCAGGAACACTCTTCAATCCGAGTCGGGGCGCACCTATTACGCGTTCTGGTCGAATGCAACCGGCGCTGAGTACGGCAGCGGCCCGGTCAACGCGATCCTGTCGGTCTTCCCGCTCGCAAACGTCGACGGCCGGGCCATGCCGTACAGCGTCCCGTTGACAATGGCAAACGTGCAGGTCCTGCCGTCGCGGACGATGGCGCTTTTCTGCCTCCATCTGACGGCCTGGATTGGCAACGATCGCCAGCGTGCCACTCAGATCGCGGAGCTGACCTACTGGATGACCGTTCGCGGAGTGGCGGCGCGCCTGGCGGGTGGCGACTGGAACCTGGTGCCGACGAGCGTTCCGATCGCGCCGATGCGCTACTGGTATACCGACCTGTACGACAAGGCGAAGAGCCAGGGCGTGTTCGGCGGGCCTGCAGACACGCGGCCCGTGTACCAGCCGAACAGCGTCGTGGGCCGAATCGACATGCTGTTCCTGGGAAAGAGCTGGCCATCCTGGATCACGCTGAGCAGCCTCGAACACGTCAACACCGGCCTCTCGGACCACTATGCCGTCGTCGCCCAGTTGGAAGTGCGATGAGGGCAGAGGGGAACGGAGGGTACGGAGAGAACGGCAAAACCACAGAGGAACGGAGGGAAGCGGAGAAAACCAAAACTTTGTCTTCTCCGTTCGCCTCCGTTGCTCCGTTTCTCTGTGTTATACCGTTTCCTCCGTCTCCTCAACTACCGTCTGCTCCGTCTCCCTCAACTACCGTTTCCTGCGTCTCCTCCGCTTTCAGCACTGGTGCGTCGGTCAAGGCATCGTCACGATCCGGGGCTGACGCGCTGATCCCGTGATGGTCACATGGGCGTCTTCGCGTCCGTCAGCCGCGAATGTCTCACCGAACGTCGGTGTCCACCGGTCATCGACCGCGAAGCTGACGCCATTCTTATGGACGATCAGCAGCGCACCTGCCGCAATCGGCCAGATTTGCTGGTCGATGTGGATCAATGGCCGGCGCACATGGGCATCAGACATGTACTGTTCGATGCGTGCGGCCACGACGTCCACGGAATGATCGTCGATCGTGCGGCGGCGCTCGAGCACGCGCCACATGCCGGCGAAGCCAATCGTCGCTGCCGCGACGACCGACGCCGCCAGGGCCGCCCGGCTCGCGGACCGGAACCGGCCAGCGTGCCAATCCAGCGCACCAACGATGGCGGCGGTGTTCAGAACACCGAGGGCGGAGATCCAGAACACCTCATGATCGACGATCTGTTCTCGAATGCGGGTCACGGCCGCGAGCGCGATCACGGAGACCAGCCCGCTCATGACCGCGAGCCACAGGGTGAAGCCATCGCGCCGCGCCCGCGCACGAAAGGCAGCGGCGATCAGCAGCCCCAGCTGCACCGCGCTCCACGTCAGCGGCCACGCGAGGTCAACCGGCCGGATATCGAACCCCATGGCCACAGCGAAGTGGCTTCTGAAGGCACTGGTTAGCGCCGCAGCCCAGGCCGCGGCCGACGTCCTGAGCGCCTGGCCGCCGGATGCGCTGGCGAAGAAGGTGACGATGCGCGTGAAGTTGCCGGGATGATGGGTCAACTGCTCGACGATGGAGGGCAGCCAGGCGATCAGCGCGAGCGACAGGACGACAGGCCAGCAGGCTCGGATTGCGTCACGCTGTACAACCGCCGCGACCAACAGCAACACCACGACCGGCGGTGCCATCGCAATGTGCGTTTGCACCAGAAACGATCCGATGAGCACCAGCCAGGGCAGCAGTGTCAGACGGCTCGTCGCCACGAACGCGGCGGCGAGAACGATGAACGCGAGCATCGGGAGCACGACGACGTGAGGATTCCACGGGCTCACGATCAGGTCGCCCGTCCGCCAGATGTACCACGCCACGCCGGCGGCCAACGCGAAAGCGGCCGGCGCGCCCGCGCTCGCTGCGGCCGTCCGCGCGATCGCCGCGACCGCGGCGACGTTGAGGGCCATCGCGCCGGCCTGCATGCCAGCGGTGTGACGGCCGCTCAGCCCGTACCAGGGCGCCTCGAGATAGAAGTAGAGCGGACCAGGATGATGCCACCCGAACCGGGAGTACGGGCCGACGAGCAGCCGGCCTTTGAGCGCCTCGAGCGTGTAGATCTCGAGAACCGCGCCGTCGGACACTTCCCGAAACGGCGGCGCGTGTCGCGTGATCCAGACGAGACCGAGCGCGGCGAGCGCGGCGAGCGCAAGAACGAACGTTCGGGGATTCGTCTGAAGAGAGTAATCCGGCCTGACGGATCGCTCGAGCTTTCGCTTGACGAGTTTCGAAGACCGGCGTATTGTCCGCAAACGGGGTAGTTTTGCTCGTAAACAGAGCGCCAGCCATAGAAATAGGAGGGGCCGAATGGAGATAGATCGCAGGGCCTTCATTGCCAGTCTGGGAGGTGCAGCGGCGGTGGCGGCGATGGACTCCGAGGCCAAGGCCGATGCGCTCGAGCACTACATGGAGGATCAGCTGAACGAGCAGGTCGCACAGCAGCAGGGCGGCCAGCCCGAAAAGTTCCCCACCGTCGCGGAGCTCGAAGCACAGATTGAAACGCGCAACATCCGCCGCGGTGCCGGCTCGCTGTTTGCGTCGGGGCGCGGCAACGTCAAGAAGCTGCAGCCGATGCCGAAGAACGCCACGCTGCTCGATTTCTTCAAGCTGCGTTTCGAGCCCGCCAATCACGTCCTTCAGAGCGCCACGCGCGCGATGAAAACGGGAATGTCCGAGGAAATCATTCTCGCCTGTCTCTGCCACGACGTGGTCCTCAACCTGATCAAACCGGATCATGGCTGGTGGGGCGCGCAGCTGTTCGAGCCGTACGTGCCCGAGAAGACGGCGTTCGCGATCCGCTATCACCAGACACTGCGGTTCTATCCGGATCCCGAGGCGGGTTACGAGTACCCGGATCAGTACTACCGGATCTTCGGCACCGACTACACGCCGCCGCCGCATATCGAGGCGACTTACAAGATGCTGAAGAACCACAAGTGGTATATGGAGCCGCGGCTCGTGACCGTGAACGACCTCTACGCATTCGATCCGAACGCGAAGGTATCGATCGAGCCGTTCCTCGACATCATCGGACGCCATTTCAAGCAGCCGAAAGAGGGCCTCGGCATGGACAACAGCCCGAGCGCCCATATGTGGCGGACGATCGCGAACCCGGATTCGCCGCTGTAGGCCCCACCGCGGCAGCGAGAGATATGCGGCCACGAAGAGACGAAGCGACGAACACGCGGATCAAGGACCGGGTCTTCTACTCGTTGTCTCTTTGTGGCGGCGTGCTGGTGCTCGTCTGGACGGCCGCGCCGGCGGCGCAGTCCGGCAAGGCCGTCACCTACAAGGGGCTCGAAATGTCGGTCGCCGCGGTGGAGCGTGCGCCAACGGCGAGCCTCAAGGACTGTCCGCCGGGTGGCAATACCGTGAACGCGACGACCCGCCCGGGTGAGGAGTTCGCCGTCGTGAAGGTCAATTTCAAGGTCCTGTCCGGATTTCAGCCGAACACGATTTTGAAACGTCCGGTCCTCACCGATCAGGCGGGGAAGACCTACAACACCGCCGTGTCATTTGTGGACGTCGGCAGCGTGCCCGAATTCTCGTGCGCTCTTCCCTTTCGCGTTCCCACCGGGACATCGCTGAAGTCTGTGCAGATCGATTCGGCGACGCTCGAGATCCCCGCAGCCAGGCCGTAATTCACCGCGGAGGACACGGAGGGAAATCCTGTTTGCTTTCGGGAACCTCCGCGTCCTCCGCGTCCTCTGTGGTACATATCTGCAAAAGCCCCGAGCGCGAAGCCCTGTGCCCTGAACTCTTGACAATGACTGTCAGCCCGTTGTGACACTTCTCGTCAGATTCAGCCCTCCAGACTGGCGTTCGCTCGAATTCAGGCCCAGTTTGACCTGCTGAGCCCGGGCATTCCGTTTGCCCTTGTTCCGGGTACCCCCGCGCATTCACGCACACGGATGCGTTATGGATACTTTCAGCGTCTATCTGTTCGTCCGCGACAAGTCACAGGCACACCCACCGATCGCCATCAAGCGCCGCCTCCAGGCACTGCAGGCATTGCGTGAGGAGCTCACCGCACTCGGCAACGTGCGCATCACCGCGCTGCCGCACGAAGCTGACCTTCAAGTCGAAATCAAGAACGTGTTCGTCACGAACGAAGGACCTGTGACTGGCCGGCGGAGGGAGGTCGAACATCGAGTGCTCGTCGTTCGGATCCTGATTGCCAACGAGCCCGTTGAGTTCCTCTGTGCCGACGGGATTGGCAACGTGCCGGCGGAACATCACGCGGCCAAGCGCGTGCTCGTCTGGCTGTACAACCTGGCGGAGTACCATTGCCGCGCGAGCCGGCGGCTGCCGACAGAGTTGACCGTTGAATTGTGCGCGAATTGATCGCGCCTCCTGTCGTGGCGGACGTTAGGGTCTAATTAGACGGGGCTCTGCCCCGGACCCCGGCTCACACCACCCTACGGCGCACAGTCCGCGCCGCGGGGACCCGGGGTCGCTCGCGGGGGCCCGTTGCCCCGCTTCCGCCTCCGCTAAAGTTACGGCGGACGCGCCGGAGCGCCTCCGGCGCGAAAGCGGGCCGCTCCGGCGGGCGCGCCGGTGGCGCGCCTTGCCCGTATGTGACTCGCTGAAACTGATACAAAACGGTCCTTTGGAGCCGCATGAACGGGCTCAAGGCCTGCACGGCAACGGTGTGCTCTGGTGTCGTGCGGACGTTCCGCCTTCGCAAGGCTATGGGGACCACGCTAGCGTTAGCGGAGGTGGTCAGGTCCGCCGCCGCACTCGGAAGGGCTGGCGGTCCACCACTTTTCACAGATTTTCAGCAGACCACCTTCACGGCTGCTTCGAGAAATCCACGTCCATCGCGAACGGCTTGACGGTCACGGTCACGACCGCATGCCGCTCATCGCCATCGCCGCGCCGGACCACGATGTCGTGGGTACCGACAGTCACCTGCCGTCCAACGAGCGGCGTCGCGCCTGCATGGACGCCGTCGATCCAGACGTCCGCCGGGGTGCTGGCGTTGATGGTCATCGTGGAGGTTGGCGGCCCAATCGAAATGGTGACGGTCTCGCCCGGCGTGACTTCCACGCGGTGGACGGTATCGTACGCCAATGCGCGGTTCATGACGTGCAGCTCGTGCCGCCCCGCCGGCAACATGATCTGATTGCCGTCCTCGAGGTGGACGACGCGCCCGCCTTCGGTGACCGTCACCTCGAACGGTGCGAACACCTTGACCCAGCCGCCGAAGATCGATTCGCTGACCTGCGCCGTCTCACCTGCTCTGATCACGAATGAACGCCGGACGGAACCCTCAGGGCTCCGCAGCTCGTAGGTGTGCGTGCCCGGGCTCAGATCGTCCAGCGTCACCGGCGTCACGCCTCGCGGCTTGCCGTCGAGGATCACCTGCGCGCCGGCCGGTTCGGCGGTCAGCTCCAGCCGGCCGGTCATCTTCCGCGGCCGTTCGACCGGATGGCTGTCGACGGGGACGGGTGACGCGGCCATCGCGCTGTCGAGTGCCATCACCGCAGCCTTTGCCCTGGCCGCTCCCTTCCAGACGTACGGTTTGGCCGTCATCCCCAGGGCTACAACGACGGCACCGCCGGCAGCGAACGCGGCCCAGCGGCCAAGCGGCAGGTCGAGCGACCTGATGCGCGAGCGCACTCGGGCCAGCATGGACGGCCCGCGCGGGCGGGCGGCTTGCGGCGCAGTGGTGACCGTGCTGGAATCGCGCTCCACAGTAACCGGCGGGGCCCACTCCACGGCAGGAGGCTCCGGCGGCAACTGCGGGGCGGTCAGCCCGAAGGCGACGACGACAGGCAGCTCGCGTTGTGCCGGCGGGGACTCAGGCGGTGCCGGCGGCGGAGGCGGAACGTCAAGTGGCGACTCGGTCCAGGCCGCACGGCGGGCACGCGCCCAGCTTGCGGCGGCCTGAGCGGCGCCGACCATCTGGCGTTGACTCGAATCGTAATCGACGGAACTGGTGTCGCTCACAAACAGCTGCCGCGCAAGCGCGCGACGCCCTCAGCGACGGCTAAGCAAGACGTGGACCCTGCGGGCCCACGAGAAAGGCAGCCGGGAAGTGAAAAGCCAGTATCCGAACTCTGAGATCTGAGTTGCAGATTCCCGTTCCTTACTCACAGAAATGGCATCGCCCGTGACAAAACCGTGTGCGGGCGCCGGGACGGCTTAATCCTTTGTGTCCGTGGTGCGTGCGGATTGACAGATTGAAATCGCCTGCATCGGCGGCGATCGCGATCGCAGGTGCCGCAGAACCATCGAGGACCGCGCAGATCAACCCCGCAGGACTCTCTCCTCCGGCGCGCGGAACGACGGCGACGCCATGGCTTCGGGATTGCACCGGCGCCGCACGGGTCCTGATCCGTCCACGGAACGAGCAGCAAAACTGAAATGGCCACAGTCGCGTCCGTCCGCCCCGAAAAACCATCAACGGCCAGCGCGGTCAGGCGGCAGCTGTCCGAAGCGGCCGCACAGGAGCTCGCCAGCCTGCGCACCGCGCTCGACCAGAAGCTGGCGGCGCTCGAGGCGGCGCTCGCCAGCCCTTCGCAGAACGCGTCGCTCGAAACGCTCGTCATCGACCTCGCACGCGTGGCGACCGCCGAGGCCGAAACCGCCGCGGCCAAAGCGTGCCTGGACGTGCAACTGGAAGCACAGCGCCAGGCGGCCGCACGCACCGAGGCGCAGCGCGCGCTCGAGGCCGAGCGCGAGCGCCTGGCCGGCCTGCAGCGCGATCTCGATCACGCGCGCACGGCGCTCACGTCGCAGCGCGAGATTGCGATGGCGCTTCGCGAGGATCTGACCGCGGCGGCCGACGCCCTCAAGGGCGAACGCGAAGCCGCCGGCCGGCTGCGAACACGGTGCGAAGAAGCGGAGGGGAAGTACGACGCCGAGCGGATGACGGCGGCTGCACTTCGCCGCGACATCGAGGACGCGCGCACGGCGCTGCAGGCGGCGCAGCAGGCGGGCATCGAGCTGAGCCAGAGCGTCGAGCCTGCGCACGCAGCGCTGGGAAAAGAGCGCGAGGCCAATACACGGCTGACCGAGACGCTCGGCGCGCTGCAGGCGGAACTCGCCGCCGCGAAACAGCTGGCCGGTCAGCAAGCCGGCGACCTCGAAGCGGCGCAGGCGCTCATCGCCGGACTCGAACAGCACCGTCGCGATCTCGAACGCGCTCGTGACGAGCACGACTCGCGAGCCGCAGCGGCCGGCCGCGAGCGCGACGCGCTCGCCGGAGAACTGGCCGCGCTGCGGGAAAAGGCCGACCGGGAACAGTCGCTTGCCGGTCTCCGCGCGCGGGAGGTCGACGAAGCGCGGGCCACGCACGAGCAGGCGATGAACGAGCTGCACGGCCGCCTCCAGGCGGCGGCCTCTGAGCGCGACTCGCTGGCCGCGGAGTTGGCCGCGGCGCGCAATGCAATCGCTGCCGTCGACGCGCAGGCGGAAGCGCGCGCCCGGCAGGCCGCGCACGACCGCGCCGAGGCCGAACGCCTGCTGCACGAAACGAGTGCGCGTCTCGACGCGGCGCTGCGCGACCGGGATGCCCTCGCTGTTGAAGCGGACACGCTGCGCCAGGCCGCTCAGTCGGCGCGTGCCGAGACCGGCACGCCGGCAGACGACGAGCGCCAGCGCATCGAGCGCACGCTCGCCGAGGCCGAAGTCAGGGCCGCCGCGGCCGTCCGCGATCGCGACATGATGGCCGAGGAGCTCGAGGTCATGCGCGAAAACCTCGGGGCAGTCCAGAACGACGCGCAGGCCCAGATCGCAAGCGCGCAACAGGCGGCCGCACAGCGGATTGCCGAACTCGAAGCGGCGCTGCAGGACCGCGCCGGCCAGCAGCCCGATCGCAGCACGGAGCCGCCGACGATCGCGACGCGCAGGGCCCAGGCCATCCGTCTGCACGACGCGATGTTTACCGAGCCGACGCTTGCACCCCGGCCCGAGCCGGCCGCCCGGCCCGAGCCCGGCGCCGACACGGCGGCCGCAGCGCCGCCCGGCGCGCCGCTGCGCCGCGCCAGCCGCCACGCATTCCGCGACGACGTGCAGATCCTCGTCGACGGCAGTCCGGCGACCCTCGTGGACTTGTCGATTGCCGGAGCGCAGGTGCTGTCACACGCGGCGTTGAAGCCGAATCGTATGGTCAGGATCCAGCTGTCGGCCGAGGACACTCCGATTATCTGCAAAGGCAAGGTGGTATGGGCTCGGCTCGAAGCGGGCCCGACGTCCGGGCTTCGTTATCGCGCCGGCGTGTCGTTCACCGGCGTCGAGGAGCGAGCGGTGGAAAAGTTTCTGGCGCAGCACGCCCGGCCGTAGGCTCGCGCCAACGGAGCAGGCGGAGCAAACGGTTCCACACAGAGGAGCAGAGAAGGGAGCACCGACGACGAGCCGTGTCAGTCATGAGCTGTCAGTCTTGAGTCATGAGTTTCAAGCCTGCGGCCGCGGTTGCCTGGCAATTTCCGCTTTCGTGGACCCGCGCCGTACGATCACGTTCGGCTGAAGCCGGACCCCGACTGCGCGCCGCAGGTGATGTCTTCACTCAAAACTCATAACTCAACACTGACAACTCAAACAGTCAGTGATAACTCTCGCGACCGGCAGGCGCCCCACCTGCCAGCGTCGGAAGCCTCACCGTGAAGGTGCTTCCCACGCCTTGACCCTGGCTGTCGACGTCTACGGTTCCTCCGTGCAGCTGCACGATATGGCGCACGATCGGAAGCCCGAGCCCGAGTCCGCCGTGCTCACGCGTGGAGGACGGCTCGCTCTGCCAGAACGGATCGAAGATGTGAGCGATCGCCTCGCGCGTCAGGCCGCTGCCGGTGTCCGAGACCCGCAGCACCGCCGTTCCGTTCTCTTCCGTGAGCGACACGTGGACGACTCCGCCCGGCGGCGTGAACTTCACGGCGTTCGACAACAGGTTGCGCGCCGCCTGCTCGAGACGCCGGCCGTCCGCCCGCACGATGCTCGAACACTGTAACGAGGCGCCCAACCGGATCGCTTTGGCATCGGCTGCCGGCCGAATCCGGCCAATCGCCCGCTCGATCACGGCGGACAGCTCGACGGGGTCCATCTGCACGATCAACCGTCCGGCCGCGATGCCGGAGGCGTCCAGAAGCTCCTCGATGAGCTGCTTCTGCGTCCGCGCGTTCCGTTCAATCGACTCGAATGCACGCTCCGTCACGGTCGGGTCGAGCTCACCGTGCTTCCGGAGCATCCCCGCCCAGCCCAGAATCGACGTCAGCGGCGTCCGCAATTCGTGCGAGACGATCGCCAGGAATTCATCTTTCATCCGGTTCGCCGTTTCCGCCTCGGCCCGGGCGGCTTGCAGCTCGTGATGTCGCCTCATGTAGGCGCGTGTGAGCCGGGCCAGATCGTTCTCCGTCGTCGCCAGCGACTGCTGCAACGCTTCGCGGGTGTCCTTCACGTCCAGCAGGTTGCGGACCCGGACGCGGAGCTCGTCGACGGCAAACGGCTTGACCAGATAATCCTGAGCCCCGGCGCGCAGTAATTCCACCCGCAGGTGGTGCTCGGTGCGTGCAGTCAGGACGAGGATCGGAACGCCGCTCAACGCCGGGATCTTGCGCGCGGCTTTCAACAGCTCCACACCGCTGAGGCCTGGCATCATCAGATCAGTGATGATCAGGTCCGGCGTGTGGTTCGACGCCAGCTCGAGGCCCTCCCGACCGTTCGTCGCGCTGCGCACGACATAGTCGCCGCTCAACGCGGCAGCAACGAAGCGGTTCATGTCGGGGTTGTCCTCGATGACCAGGACGATGGCGGCGTTCGCCGGCGACGGCTGCGCTTGACCGGATTCCGCGGTGTGGACCGGCGGCATCGAGAGTTCCGCCACGTGCGACACACCCGCGCCGGACGCGGTCCGCACCGCCAGCGGATCGACCGCCACCGCGGTGCCCGCCGGCGCGTATCGCGGCAGTTGGATGAGGAACGCCGCGCCGCCGCCTGACGCGTCGGTCACGGTGACGCGCCCGCCGTGCAGGTCGACGAAGTCCTTCACGATGGCGAGGCCGAGTCCGGTTCCCTCGAAGTGCCGCGCTGCACTCTCATCCGCCTGGAAGAACCGTTCGAACACCGCTCCGCGGATCGCGGCCGGTATCCCGGGCCCGCTGTCCGATACGTGGAGATCGATCCAGTCCGCCTCGCGGCCGGTCTGCGGCGTCACCGCGCACCGGACACGGCCGTGCGGCGGCGTGAACTTGAACGCGTTGGACAGGAGATTCAGCACGATCCGAACGACCTTGTCCGGATCGACATGCGCGGGCAGCGTGGCGGGCGCGTCGACCTCGAACCGGATCGCGCGGTCGGCGGCGATCGCGTCGAAGTTGGAGGCCGCCTCACAGACCAGCCGGGCGACGTCCGTCGTCACGTAGTGGACTTGCAGCTTCCCCGCGTCGAGCCGCGCGACATCCAGCAGATCGTTGACGTGCCTGAGCAGCGTCCTCGCGTTTCGCTGGACCACCCGCAGCCGCGACCGGCACGCCTCAGGCGTGTCCGGCGCGGATATCATCTCGTCCACCGGCCCCAGAATCAGCGTCAGCGGAGTTCGCAGCTCGTGGCTGACGTTGGCAAAGAACTGCGTCTTCAGTTGATCGAGCCGGCGCAGCCGCTCGTACAACTGTGTCCGTTCGACATCGCGATCGGCGAGGACGGCATTCGCGTCGCGCAGCTGGGCATTGACGTCCTGCAGCTGCTGCGCTCGGGCGAAGACCTCGGCCTCCATCCGATCGGCGCGGTCCTGCAGCTGCTCGGTGCGAAGCGACTGTTCACGGTCCTGCTGTTTCAGCCGGATGAACTCGGTGACGTCTTCGACGCGATGGATGATATAGGCAAGCGTCCCGTCCGGATCGCAGACCGGAGAATTCACCGGACTCCAGTACCGTTCTTCGAAGCCGCCGCCTTCGCTTTCGGGGCGCCGGATGTCGTATTTCTGCACCGCCATCACGTCGGCAGTCTTGGTAGCGCCCACCCGTTCGAGCGAGGCACGAAGGTTGCGGGTACCGGTCGCGGCTGTATCCTCGGGATTGTCGGGAAACACATCGAACAGGTCCCGGCCGAGAATCTGGTCGCGCTCGGTCATCGTCGCGCGGAGATATGCGTCGCTGACCGCGACGAGCTTGAAGTCGGGTGTGAGGACGAGGTAGAGCCCGGGTGCTGATTCGAAAAGCGTGCGGAAGTCAGGCGTCCGGCGGTCGCTGCGAGGATGCACGCGCCGCTCAGACGAGGCGCCGTTGACCATCGTCGACTCTCCGTGCTGATGCCCGTTTGACCGGCCAGCAGGGTGAACGTGCAGTATAAGACCATGATCGACGGCGTGGAGCTCAGGCGTACGCGGCGGAGCTGGATTTCCGAACAAGCCGGCGCCGATACCGATCGCGATCCTTCATGAGACGCTCGAGCGGATCGCATTCTGACGACGGCGCCGACGCGTCTTCTGTGCCGGGAGCCCGCCCGGATAATGCTGCGCCGCGGCCGAAACCGCGACCAGCCAGGCGGCGCGGACGTATTCTCGTCGTCGACGATGACCGGGATCTCCGCGAGCTGCTGGCGGCCGTCCTCAGCTCGGCGGGCTACGAAGTGCTCACCGCAGAAAACGGCGCCGCGGCGCTGTCGGTCCTTCGTACCGTGATCCCCGACTTGATCATCCTCGACCTGATGATGCCGGTGATGAACGGGTGGCAGTTCCGCGAAGCTCAGACCGCGCTTCCGGATTACGCACGCATCCCGGTCATCTGCCTGTCGGGGCACCACGCCGCGCGGCACCAGGCCACCGCCATCGGCATCGATGTCTGCATCGTGAAGCCGTTCGAGATCGACGACCTGTTCGCGGCCGTGAATCGTTTCTTTCCTGAGGCGTGAGCGGGCGCTGGGCCTCAGGCGTTGGGCTTGGGGCTCTGGGACATTCATGCCTCGAATATTGATCAACGACTCTCGAGAGGGATGGGCGCCAACTGCGCGTGCGCGGGGTCGACAGGCTCGACGGGACCCCGGTGCTCGATGTCAAGCCGTACGTTTCGAGCGTACCCGAGAGTGGGCTCAGGCGGGGGGGCTCGCCGAAGCCGTGGCCTGCGCGGAAGACGAATGGTGATGCAGTAGACTTGAGTTTTGAGTCTGGAGTTTTGAGTCTGGAGTCTTGAGTCTGGAGTTTTGAGTCTTGAGTCTTGAGAGGCGCTACTCATGACTGATAACTCATAACTCACAACTCATCACTCAAAACTCGAACTCAAACTGATAACTCATAACTGAACGTCACATGACGACGAAGTGCTTCAGCCGCGTGCCGCGATCCGCCACGGCGTTCCTCGTCGCGTGGATCGCCGCCGCTGCCTGGCTCCATCACGCGTCCGTCACCGGCCCGCGTCCGCTGCAGGCGGCTTCGCTCGAGGCTGCTTCCGCCGACGCGCGCAGCATGACCATCGCGTTGACCGGCGATTCGATCATCACGATGAAGCTCTCGGTCCATACCGAGCCTGAATTCGTCAAGATGATCGAGTTGATCCGGGGGGCCGATGCCGCCTTCACGAATCTCGAGATGCTGTTCCACGACTACGAGCCGTATCCGTCGACCGAGAGCGGCGGCACCTACATGCGCGCGGATCCGGCGCTGGCCAAGGAGCTCGTCTGGGCCGGCTTCGACATGGCGGCGCGGGCCAACAATCACACGAACGATTACGGCGTCGAGGGGATGCGGCTCACGACGAAATACGTCGCCGCCGCCGGGCTCGTCCAGGCCGGCGTGGGCGAGAGCCTCCGCGAGGCGCGGGAGGCGCGATATCTCGAGACGGGCAAGGGGCGCGTCGCCCTGATCTCGACCGCATCCACGTTTCCCGACCCGAGCCGTGCCGGTGTGTCATGGGGAGACACCCGGGCGCGGCCCGGCCTCAATCCGCTGCGCTTCAGAATGACGACCGTCCTCACGCGGTCGCAGTTCGATGCGCTGCGCAGCGCGCTGGCCGCCGCCGGCCAGCTGCGCGGACCGGGTGGTCAGGCCCGCGAGACAGCGACGGAAATGACCGTGTTCAATCGCCGTTTCGTCGTGGGCGACGCCGCGGGCGTGCGGTCCGAGCCATTCAAGGAGGATCTCGACGGGATGGCGGCGGTCGTCCGCGATGCGAGCAGACAGGCGGAGTACGTGATCGTCTCCTCGCATACACACGAGGGAGGCGCGGATCGGTTTGCGCCGCCGGAGTTCTTCGTCACCTTCGCCCATGCGATGGTCGATGCGGGCGCCGACGTCATTGCCGTCTCCGGACCGCACGTCCTGCGCGGCATCGAACTGTACAAGGGGAAGCCGATCTTCTATTCGCTCGCCAACTTCATCTTCCAGAACGAAACGCTGCTGCGACAGCCGCCGGAAAACTATGAGCCGCTCGGGCTGCCGCCGGGCAGCGGCGTCGGCGAGTTCAACGACCGGCGGTCGAACAACGATACGGTTGGCTTCCCGGCCGACCCGTACATCTGGGAATCGGTGATCGCCGTGCCGCGCTTCGCGGGCGAGCAGCTGGCGGAGTTGAAGCTGTATCCGATCTCGCTGGGGTTCAGGAAACCGCGGCCCGAGCGCGGACGGCCGATGTTGGCGGGACCGGAGCTGGGGAAAAAGATCATCGACGACGTGGCGAAGTTCTCCGCGCCGTTCGGCACCAGGGTCGAATTCAGGGACGGCGCCGGGATCGTGGCCGTGGGGACCACGCGATCGGAGCACTGATTCGAAAAGGCTGGGTTCGAATTCGCGTCACAGTATGTCGATGCTTCGTCCGTCAACCTGACAAACTCACGTGGGCTCCCCACATCCCGGCTCGGTCGCTCGCGGGGACCCGCCGGACCCCACGGCTGTCGCTCGTGGGACCCTCACACCCCGCTTCCGCCTCGGCCCGCCTCCGCTCTTCGAGCTTCGGCGAGGTCGCGCCGTAGCGCTTCGCGCGAAAGCGGACTCCAGCTACGCCGGACGCGCTGGCGCGCGCGTCATGCGGCTCGGTCAGGACCGAGTACACAACTCTCGTGTCGAGCCACATCGCCTGACGTGCTGACGCCGTCCCCCACCCCCGCACCCCCCACCCCCACACCCCGGCTCGCCGGCGCGCCGTGCGCGCCTAAACCGTGCTGGCACAGCAACAGTTGACACATTCGTACACATTGACGCCGTGAGGGTTGGCCCCGCCGGATCCCCACCGCGCTGCGTGCGCCCTGGCGAGCGTTTCCGCATTTCTCGAGCACCGAGCCAACTGAGCCTGTCAGAGATTGACGAACCGGCCATTCAGCTGGTGACGACGGCGTTCGCTGTTGTGCCCACGACGGTGAGGGGGCGCCAGTCGTCAGCGGCTCGCGCGACGATGGTCACGTGCGCGGCAGGCGGCCCGAAGATGGCCACGCCAAGCCGATGTCGTGGCGCAGGAGCGAAGAGCCCGAGTTCGAAGATGGATCGGCGGACCTGCGCGCTCGGCGGAGGCGTAAAGACAATCTGACGATCTCCGGTGAGCGCGACTGCGTGCGGAGAGGTCAACGTCATGCTGGCGGCCGCACCGAGCACGTCGGTCAGCGCGCGGCTGATGGCCGTGAGCTCGACGGCCGACAATGCCGCTGTCCCAGGCTCCATGACGCGAACGCCGACATCATCGGGCGACGCGGAACCGAGCGCGATATCGAATCGCTGGTCGGCGGTGACGGCACATGCCACGAGTCCGAGCGTGTGCGAGAGACTGCAGGTCATTTGCCCCGACTCGGTACGTAGGATCGTCCTGGATTCCTGGCGTTCGAAGGTCCACGCCTCAGGGTAGCGCTGCCCATACAATGACAACGTGACGCGCAGCAGGGACCGGCTGGCCAAATAATCGCGACGATCCTCCGCAAGAACGAGGTCCGTATAGATCCGCAATTCCTCCGCAGAGAGCATCTGCAGCAGCTCGTCACGATCATGTTCGACACGGCCGGTCTCGAGCGACCAGACATGTACGGCGCCGGGAGACAGCGCTGTAACTGCGCTCACAGCGCCCGCCGCGTGAGCGCGTCGCGCGATTCACCGCCGGAAGCATATTTGCAGCGCGCCCTGGCCATGTTGACCACCAGCACCCCCCGGGTCATCAGAGTTCTGCTCGTCGACGATCAGGAACTCGTACGGCGAGGCGTCCGTTCACTGTTGGAGCAGGAACCTGAACTGCAGGTCGTGGCCGACGTGCCGCTGCAGTCCGACGTTCCCGGCCTCGCCCGGTCCGAACAGCCTGACGTCATCGTCCTCGAGCCTGATCCCGTGACGGCGGGCAACGTCGCGCTGGACATGATTTCCGAGATCGCGATCGGCGTTCCGCAGTCACGGATTCTGATTCTCACCGATCTTCGCGACCCGGAGCGCTACACGCGCTTTCTCGTTCATGGCGCGCTCGGTCTCGTGTTGAAGCATCAGCCCGTCGCCGTGCTCGTCAAAGCGATCAAGAAGGTGCAGGAAGGCGAAGTGTGGATCGAACGGACGAACGTCGCTCGCCTGCTCCGCCTCGCGGCCCAGAGACGCCGCGAGGCCAGCGCCGCCGACACCAAGATTCAGACCCTCACGAAGCGGGAACGCGAAATCATCGGTGGCATTTGTGAAGGGCTGCGCAATGGCGAACTGGCCAGCCGGCTGTTCATCAGCGAGGCCACGGTCCGAAATCACGTCACGTCGATCCTGCACAAGCTGGAGCTCGCCAATCGCTTCGATCTGGTGGTGTTTGCGTTCCGCCATCGGTTCGTCGATCGGAGCATGGCGTAGCGGCCTGCAGTCAGCCCCGGGGCCCCCAACGCGTGTTTTCCAACGCGTTGGGGTAGGAGTGGGGATGTATCGCCGCCCGAATGCAGCTGGAGTTTCACCGCGGGCTGCTGCAGTGCGCCCCAGTTCGAGAGTGCCGCGCCCTGCGGCGCTCACCGGACGGGCCGGTCTGGCCGCGACAATCATGGCGCTCGCCCTCGCAGTGCCCGACAAAAGCCAGCCCGGGTTCGAGCGGCGAGGCCCCGGCGCGACGCCGGTCGTTCGCGGCCACGCCACGGCGCAGCGTCCGCGCCGGGATCTCGCCGAGTTGCCGACTCCGCCGGCGGTTCGCGATTGGCGGTACTGGCCGTTTTCCGATACTTCACCATGGAACCATCCGATCGGGAAGCTCGCCAGATATGCCGACATCGATGGCCTCGGCAAGCTCGCCGCCGGAATTAACTACGACGATCGGTGGACGGCATCGATAGCCATCGCCACCCGCAACGACCCGGTCGTGCCGGTCAGCTTCTATGGCGGTGATCTCTGGAAGTTCCTGGCCGGCGGCGGCAGCGTGTGCCGGAATCCGGCAGATGACGAGCTGATGCTCAGGGAGTCATCGACGCCGGAGGTGCTGTTCCCCGGCAATTTCTATTCGACGATCTCCAGTCCGGACAGCAGTGTCTGGATCCTGCCGCCCGATTACAAACCGGCCGCGACGTCATACTGGCGAACGGCATATCTCCCGCCCGGGTCGTGCGCTTCCCCCGACACCGACGGTCTGATGGCGGTGTTTCAGCCGAACGGGTGGGTGCTGGACCTGTACGAGGGCATCGTGCTGTCGGATAACTCCATCATCGCCGCCATGGCGAGCTACGTGGACGCCCGGGGCGACGGCACCGGCTGGTGGAACGGAAGACGCGCCAGCATGTTGCCATCCTTTGCCGGCCTGATTCGAAAAGGCGAAATTGCGTCGGGCCTCATTCCACACGCACTCGCGGCCGTCTTGTCTCCAACCATGCTGAAGCAGGAAGCCGTATGGCCCGCGTACGCGTTCGACCGGCACTCGGGATATTCCGGAACACTTCCGATGGGCGCGCTGCTCGCAATTCCGCCCCAGGTCAACCTCGACGCGCTCGGGTTGTCGCGGGAGGGCAAGGTCATTGCCCGGGCCGCTCAGAACTATGGTGTCTACATCGTGGATCGCGGCGGTGAAGGAGGCATGACGTTCCTCGCTGAGCTCGGCAATCGCGAGATCCGCTGGGAGGGGAGCTCGCGGACGCTGGCGTCCTGGCAGGAGCTCCTGATCATCAAGAATCAGCTGAAGCATGTGACGAACAACTCCGCGGAGACGCCGGGAGGCGGCGGCGAGCTTCTCGCACCGCCGGCGCCGCCGTTCGGAATCCAGCCTGCCGGCCGGTGAAAATCACTTACAGTGCAGGCCTTCAGGCCGGCAGCGCCGGGCGGACCTGAAGGTCCGCACGACACCAGAACCGTTTCTACCTCCGCGTCCTCCGTGGTAGCGCTAAACGACACAGCCCTCAGAGGCGTGCCCGAAGCTGTCTCGCAAACCGGTCGACCGTGCGGTGCGCCGTGTCTGAAAGGACGTGGCGCGCGAGGAGCGCTCCGCCGAGAATCCACGTCCGGCGATCGCAGATCAGCGCTCCGGCGTGCAGCCGCAATGCGGAGGCCAGCAATTCCCGCGACGTTGAAAAATCGCGGTTCTCATAAGCCAGATAGGCAAGATACCGGTGGAATCGCGCGCGGCTGGCCGCCTCGGTCGCGGCAACATCGGCCGGCGCGATCGACCGCGCCTTGGCCCGCACGCGTTCCCACTCGGACTGCATCCGTGCGATGTCCTTCGTCATCTGGCCGTGCCGGATCCGATAACAGGTCAAAGCGCGCGGAATGCACCAGCCATTGTTCGGCCGCAGGCTCGCGATGCGAATCCACATGTCGTAGTCTTCGCAGGCGCGGAGCGTCGCGTCGAAACCGCCGGTGCGAACGAGCACGTCGCGTCTGACGACCGCTGAAGAACCGTTCGAGACCAGGTTGTCCACTAATAACCGCCGCAGCGACACGTAACCCGACGCGCGACGGCTGGTCCGTCCGAGCGTGTCGCCCTGCTCGTCGATTGCTCTCGAGAGGGAAAAGGTGAAATCGATTTCGGGCCGGCAATCGAGGACCTCGACATGGTAGTCGAGCTTGTCGCGCATCCACTCGTCGTCGCCGTCGAGGAACGCGACGTACTTGCCGGCCGCAAGGCGGATGCCGGTATTCCGCGCTTCCGACAGCCCGCCCCGTGGCCTGGAGATAATCCGGAGCCTCGGGTCGGCGAGATCGCTCAGCCGCTCGGCGGTGTCGTCAGTCGACCCGTCGTTGACGACGAGCACCTCCAGATTCCGGCATGACTGTCGAAGTGCAGACTCCACCGCGTTGCGAACCCACGGGCCGACGTTGTATGCCGGGATGACCACGCTGACGAGCGGTGAGGCGGCTGAAATGGACGGCGCGCCGGGCAACTCAGGACGCACCCGCCGGCGGAAGACGGATCCGTACCCCGATTCGACCGCGACGGCGAGCAGCCCGATCGCCCACACGGCGCCCCACGCCTGATATCTGGAGATCAGGAAAAAGAACACCGGCGCGAACACGAACGGTTTCACCCCGTTCAGGACCCACACCAGCCGGAGTAAGCCGGCGGCACGAAAAGCCTGCTCGTAAAAGTGACCGCGGTAACGCCAGAGCAGGGACATCGAGAGTACGGCCATCATCGGAGCCAGACGGGGGACCCGGTAGACCGCCCAGGCGAGAGCCACGGAGCCGGCGAGACACAGGACCGCCGCGATCACGGCCAGCTGAGTGACGCGGTGCAACGTCTGTCGCCAGGCGGTTCTGCTCGCCCGCACCAGCATCGGGTAGCGAGCCTGCACGAATGCAACGACGGGTGCGTCGGCCGCGTTCAACAGCTGCTGGCAGAGGCGGAAGATACCCAGCTCCGTCCGCGGCGCCGTGTGAGCGAGAAACAGCGGTCCGCTCTGGTCGGCAACGAGGCTCAGGATCTCCGGAACGACGTACGAGACGCTTCGGCGTCCGATGCAGGCCATTCGCGACCACGGGAGCCACGAGAATCGGAATCGGCGCCACATCAACAAACAGCCGACCGACCGGCCCAGCAGCAGCCACACCGCCAACGCCGCGCCTGTGTGCGCGCTGGCCAGCGCGCCAGCCACGCCGGCGCTTTCCGCTACAGCAGCGACGAGCGCGTTGGATTCTTTCTTTTGCATGATCGACAGCGTGATGCCGACGTTGATCGCCGCCAGCAACGGGCCGTTCAGCGCGACGAGAAAGATGATGTCGGCCTCGGCCGGCGATTGGGCTTGAAGTCTCGCATACGCGTACAGCAGCGGAAGAGCCGCTGGCCATTGCAGGCTTTGCAGCACCAGGCCGGCGCAACACAGCCGGGCATGAGGTTGTCGCACTCGAGGCAACTGGGCATTGAGTCCGAGCGGCGCCACGAGGGTCACGATCGCGACCGCGATGAATCCCACCGCGAACGTACCGACCATTTCGAGGCCCAGCCGCCGGGCGACGAGAATCGACACGGCGAGTGAGTTGGCGAGCTGCACGGCTCGATAGGCCAGCAGCGCGCCGGCGCCGGTACCGTAGGCCGCGAGAACACCGGGCATCGAATAACGCGATCCGCGGGAGTCGATCACGATCGCTCGTCAGGACGCGAAGCGGACACCAGATCTCCACAGCCCGTATGCGAGCAGCATCCGCGCAGCCCGATACAGCCGGCCCTGGAGCCGTTTCGGCAACGCCACGGCCGCAGCGTGGAACGCCATGAGCGCCCACGCACGAATGTCCCGCAGGACGGCCGACGGCGAGTGGCGAACGGCCTGATAGAGGTACTTTCGCGAAGCTGAAACGTCACCGGTAAAAAGTGCCTTGTGGCTCGTGACCCGGTACAGCTGGGCTCGTGCCGCGTGGACGGGGATCCGCGCCGCCACATATCGGTCGAAGCGCTGGATCGCCTCGAGCCCGTCAGACAGGAACTGCTCGTAGGCGCCGGCGGCCACACTGAGGCTGCCGGTCCGGATTCGGTACGCCGTCAGCACTCTGGGAATCAGTTGGAACGACAAGCCGGAGACCGCCGCCACGCGCACCCAGAATTCCCAGTCGGCGCACCCCGACAGGTCCTCGTCGAAAAGGCCGGCGATCTCAAAGCACTCCCGGCGGACGATCGCTGAGCTCCCGTTGCCGATGTGATTGCGTCGCATCAGCTGCTGCACGTCCGGATGTCCGCACCGGCTGACAAGGTACTCTCCTGTTGGCTTGCCGTTTTCTGCGATGTAGGCGGAATAAGAGAACGTGACGCCGACGCCTGCATCCTTCTCCATCACGGCGAGATGGTGGGCGACTTTCAGCGGACTCCACATGTCGTCGCTGTCCAGGAACGCGACGTACTTCCCGCGCGCGAGGCGGATGCCCGTATTTCGGGCGGCGGACAATCCGAGATGCGGTTGCGTCACGCACGTCAGCCGATCGTCGCGGACCGTGAGGATTTGCTCGACGCTGTCGTCCGTCGACCCGTCGTCGACGACGATGACCTCGAGTGCCGAGTAGGTTTGTTGCAGAGCCGAGCGCAACGCATCGACCACGAATGCGCTCGTGTTGTAGCTCGGGATCACCACGGAGATACCAACGGCGCCGCGTGGAACCGAGGCCACGCGAAGCCGCTCACACGCGCGATGACTCGTCGGAGCCGGTATCACCCGAACGTCTCCTCATCAGCCGCGGAAACGCGAAGAACCGCCCCCAGCCAGATGAAGACCGACAAGAGAGGCACGGCGAACCCTTCCACGCCTTCCGCGCCGCAGGCCAGCGCCAGAGCCGCGACGAAGCACAGTGCGCTCTTCGCGTGCGCCGACGTCATCACGCGGCGGGCAAGGGGCAGGATGGTGAGAACCAACGCAGCGACCAGTGGCATGAACGCAAGAAGGCCGCCCTTGTACAACAGGCCTGAAACAGTGGAGTGGCTGCCGGCAACGGCGCCGCCGCCAGCCCCGCCGAACGCCTCGTCCTGGACATCGATGACCGCTTCTCCCGGCCACCCGTGGCCGATGAAAGGCGCTTCGTAAAAACCACGCCAGTTCGCTTCATACACGTCGGACCGGACCTGTGATGAGCCGGGGCGTCCCTCGTCCAGGCCCTCGTTCACCCTGGCCATCAAATTGGAGGGAACGCCAATCGCGAGAGCCAGGGCCGTTGCCGCCCAGAGCGGAAGCGTGATTGCCAGTACTTTTGCCGGAACTGAACGGAGACCGAGCCACGTTCGCAGCACGAGGACGATTGCCAGCGCCAGGATCGGCAGTCGACCGATGCTCGCCGCGACCATGCCGGTGCCGATAATCGGAAGGGTCCATCGGCGGGACGAGCGCTCAGCCAGGCCCGCCAGGATTACTGCGATGCCGGCGACGCCGAGGACATTCGCCCACGGGAACAACACGACGATTCGCGGCAGCTCGGCGCCGAAGAGCTCGTCCCACGCGAAAACGAAGACGCTGAACGAGAAGCTGGTTGCCGGCAGACCGGCGGGCAGCAGGTGGCCGACGGGCGTAAGGAATATGAAGCGCTGCACTGGCCACACCAGCGCGGCGGCCAGCGCCGGCACAGCGAGCACCGCCCAGTACCACGCGATCCGCGATACGGCGGTTGTGGCCGCGGCGAGCGATACCACGCCGGCGGCACCAGTGCTGATGGCCGCGCCGATGACGAACCAGCCTGAGACGTAGCTGCCGGCGAGATGCTTGAGCAGCGCTGACCAGGAACCGTCGACGAGCACCCAATTCGTCACGACCGAGAGCAGCTGGGCGAAGCCGACGGCGTACCAGGGCCACGCATACCGCAGCGCACCTCGTCCTCTTAGAGAAACGACAGCCGCCGCCGGCATCAGAATCAAGGCAACGGGCAGGGCGAGTCCGGTGATCCACAAGAGCGGAAAGACCGCGAAGTACCTCTCGAGCGCCCCGCCCACCCAGGGTTGCTTACCGGACGCGTCCAGCTTCCACGCGACGGCGGACGGCGGGTTCCCGCATGCCGCAGGCACAGAGACAGCCGGGAGCGGCTCGAAC
>JBKPAI010000173.1:0-31989 GCA_046726355.1 Acidobacteriota bacterium
CACGCGCGGCGGCGGCATGTCCTTTGGATCGCCCTTCGGCGAACCCGCCGCGACCCAGGCGAGGATCGTGTCGATCTGATCCTCGTTGAGCGAACGATCGTTCTTGAACTTCTGAATCCCGACGGTCTTGTCGATATGCCAGGGCGGCATCTGCCGCGCGCCGACACGCGCGGCAATGGCCTTCACCCACGGGCGGGTCTCTTCGAAGGTTACGAGCGACATCGGCGCCATGCCGTCCGCGCGGTGGCACGACTCGCACTTCTGCTGGAAGATCGGGGCGATGTCTTTCGTGAACGTCACCGTTCTGGCCGGTTCAGCCGACCACGCGACGTTCGCCACTGCGACTGCGCCGACCGCCGCAATGCCGAGCTTCAGGCCATCCCAGAGACAGCCGCGTATCTTCAGAGCCATCATTTCGCTCCTGGTTCCACAAACACCTGGGCCGGCAATGACTTGCGCCAATTAACCTGGTTAGATTCTCCTCCGGATCCAGCGGAAGGTGCAACGGTGATGAGGTCGCGGAACTGCGGGACTTGTGGGCAATCTACAGCCCGGCGGGTAAAACTTTGTCACGACCGGCAGACCGATCAGCTCGACGATCCAGCTTGGCTCCCTGAGATCGATCCCTGCGGGGCGAACACATTGTGTTGGCCAGCGCAGCGTCGAATGGCTGGGCGGCCCAGCAGGGTGAAGCGCTCCGCTTTTCAGTAACCGCCTCCCAGTTGCAGCCCCACGGTTCCGACGGCGCCGCGGATCCGGCTCTCGTTGCCATGCTCGGCAGCGATGAACCGGTAGCCGGCGCCCGCCGTGAGATGCAGGCTCCTTGTGATTCTGACCATGACATCCAGCTCGGGTTCAGCAACGAAGAATCCCTGATGCGATCGGATACTTGTCGTGATCACCTGCGGCTGCGGCATACGGGGGTCGAACAATCGCACCTGGGGGAACCGGACCGGCTGCGTGATCGTGCGCGACAGCGTCGACTCGCCGCCGCCGACCAGGCCCTTGATGCTGTAGCCAAGCGTCCGATCGCCGCGGCCCATCCACTGGAGCAGGAGGCCGCCGTACGCAAGCCGGCGATCACGCGCACCGTTCGCGAGCCAGTAGCCCGCGCCGCCGATGAAGAACGTTTTGTCGGTCACCCACCCGCCATAACCGCCGATAAGCTCCGACGTGCCGCCGTCTATCTCGGTGATCTTGAAATCGGGCGCCAGCAGCACCCCGCTGTGGATGCGCTCGATTGTCATCGGTCCGGCACCCGGTTGGCCGGTGCCGTCCGATTGCGACCCGGCCGGTTCACCGCTCTGGGCCGCCGCAGGCAGCGGCATCAGCGCGAAAAGCAGCACGATAGCGGCGCGCCTACCGTTCATTTTGTGTCCTCAAGCTCACATTGAGCGTGGTCGTCTCGCCGCGGCGGATCTGCACGTCGGTCACGTAGCTGCGGTAACCCGTCTTTTGAACCTCGATCGTGTGCTGGCCTTCCGCCACTTCGACCAACAACCGATCCTGCGCCTCGGGGCCGCGCCATTTCTCACCGTCAATCAGAACGTCTGCGTCGGACGGCTGCACTCGAATCGAGAGCGTTCCATATGCCGACCTCTCGGTCCCGCGCGGCGCGCCGGCCGCCGGAGGAGGCAGCGGCGGGAGGCGCCGGCCGCCTGGTCCCGCCGTCGCCGGGGGTGATGCCGGCGCCGCCGGCTGCTGCACGCCGGCCTGCGGCGGATTCTGAGGCGCGGGCCGAGGCTCCTGCTGCTCGCCGGCGGCCAGCCGCTCCATCGTGTACTTCAACTTGAATGTATTTCGCGGCGTCGTGTAGACCTTCTGGTGGACCGATCGATAGCCTTCCCGATACAGCTCGATCTCGTGGTCCCCCGGCGTGACCGGCAAGCGCTGGAACACGCCGTCGAAGTCGTCGACGATGCCGGCGTAGTACCCGTCGACGTAGACTTCCGCTTCCTGCGGCTTGACCTCGAGGCGCAGCGAGGCGCCCGGATCGTAGTAGTAGCGGTACGGATAAGGCGGCGGGTAGCCCCAGGGACCGTAGTAGCCGTACCACGGGTCGTAGAACCAGAAGGGGTCGTAGAACCCGCCGTAGTAGCCGCCCGCCACCACGACGTGGGTTCTCACCGGGGCATAGACAACGTGGCCCCGTCGGACTTGGGCGTCGGCTCGCACGGGCGACGCCAGGAACGTGACGCCGGCCAGCAGCGCAGCCCTCCAAGTGATGTGCTTGTGTGCGCCCACTGGAAGAGTCCTCAGTTAGACAGGCCTGGCACTTCGTATCTGAGCAATGGTGATGCCAGCAGCCGCCAGACACCGCGCGAGACCCTATGTGCTTATGCAATCGCCGGTTGTGAGGGGCAACCGGTCGAAGGCCAACCAGCACCCGTCGTCACTTGACGACAGTCTGTCAATGCCGGGAGACAGCCGCCGTCCACGTGGGGACGTACACATTTTATTTTTCTTCGAACGTGACCGACGGAAACGACGTTTCACGAAGAAAACGCAGAACTCGCAGAGGTCTGTCATGCTTTTCTGCGCGTACCGCGAGCTCTGCGTCGAGGTCGTCCGTGCTTGACGTCTGACGTCTGTGTCCTCTGTGGGTGAGCGAAGCGTTCCTCACGGCTGTCTGGACGACGACCCCTTCTCCGGCGTGAGGATCTGCTGGACGAGATGCATCATCTCGATCGGCAGCGGGAAAATGATCGTCGAGTTCTTCTCGGACGCAATCTCGGTGAGGGTCTGCAGATAGCGGAGCGTGATCGCGACGGGTTGCACGGCGATCACTTCGGCCGCCTGCGACAGCTTCTCCGACGCTTCGAGCTCGCCGGCCGCGTGGATGATCTTGGCGCGCTTCTCGCGCTCCGCTTCGGCCTGCCGCGCCATCGCGCGCTGCATGTCCGGCGGCAGGTCCACGTGCTTCACTTCAACCGCGGAGACCTTGATGCCCCAGGGGTCGGTGCGCTGATCGAGGATGTGCTGGAGCTGCTGGTTCAGGCGTTCGCGCTGCGAGAGCAGATCGTCCAGATCCACCTGTCCCAGCACGCTGCGCAGGGTTGTCTGCGACAGCTGCGAGGTCGCGTAGTGATAGTTCTCGACTTCGACAATCGCCTTGTTCGGGTCCATCACGCGGAAGTAGACGACCGCGTTCACTTTCACCGAGACGTTGTCGCGCGTGATGACATCCTGCGGCGGCACGTCGAGGACGACCGTGCGCAGGCTGACGCGCACGATGCGGTCGATGGGCGCAAACACGAGAATGACGCCGGGCCCTTTCGACCGGACCAGGAGTTTGCCGAGCCTGAAAATCACACCGCGTTCGTACTCGTTGAGGATCTTGATCGAGCTGATCAAGTAAATTGCGATCACCACGAGCAAGAACAGCCCCGGTCCTCCCGAATATTCCATGACTGGACCTCACTCGGCGCGGACGGTCACTCTGAGCCCGTCGATCCCGACGACGCGGACGGGTGCGCCTGCGGCGATCGGATCGCCGGCGGTAGCCTCCCAGATTTCGCCGCGGACGGCAACACGGCCCGGGTGCGCCGGACCGATCGCCGTCAACGCCTGGCCCGCCTGGCCGATCATGCCGGCAGCACCGGTCACCGCCGGCAGTCGTTGCGCGGCGACGCCAAGCCTGACCAGCATGGCGGCGATGGCCGTGAACCCGAGCGCCACGGGCAGGACCACACGCAGGCTCAATTGGAATTCCGGCGCCGGGGAATCCATCAGAATCATCGATCCGAACACGAGGCTGATGACGCCGCCCGCTGTCAGCAGGCCGTAGCTCGTCACCTTGATTTCGAGCGCGAAGAGCAGCAGCCCGAGCAGGATGAGCAGCAGGCCGGCGTAATTGACCGGGAGCAGTTGCAGCGCGAAGAACGCGAGCAGCAGCGACACGCCGCCGACGACCCCGGGGAGCACCGCGCCAGGGGTCCACAGTTCGATCGTGAGGCCGAGCATCCCCAGGCTCAAAAGCAGGTAGGCGATGTTCGGGTGTGCGATGGCGCTGAGCACGCGCTGCCGGAGCGTCATCTCGCGGCGCGCCGTTCGCGCCTCGGCGGTGTGCAGGACGGCCGCAACCCCGTTGAACCGCCGGATCGTCCGGCCATCGAGCTTCCGGAGGAGATCCGGGAGGTCCTTCGCCACGAGATCGATGAGCGGCGGCGAAGCATTGAGCGCTTCGTCTTCGGTGAAGGCGCGGCTGTCGTTCACGGCCTGTTCTGCGAGCGTGACGTTCCGATGCCGGGTCGTGGCGAGCGTGCGGACGTAGGCGGCCACATCCTGCGCCGCCTTTTTCGCCATCGTCTCGTCCATCTTCTCACCGCCGCCCTGCACCGGGTGGGCGGCGCCGATGTGCGTGCCCGGCGCCATGGCGGCGACGTCGGCGGCGATGGTCAGAATGAAGCCGGCCGACGCGGCGCGGGCGCCGGACGGCCCCACGAAGACGGCGATCGGGGTCGAGGCGGCAAGCATTTTCGTGACGACGTCACGCGTGGAATCGACCAGCCCGCCGGGCGTGCGCAGCGTGAACACCACCAGCGCGGCGTGGTCGGCGTCGGCGCGAGCGATCGTGTCGATCATGAATTCGGCGGACACCGGCTGGATGATGCTGTCGACCTCGGCAAGGACGACGAGGGGAGCCTCGTTGCCGGCCGACCCGGTCGAACCGAGCAGGGCCTGCAGCAGGCAGACGGCGAGAGCGGAAACAAGCACGCCGCCGGGACGCCGGAGAAGACGGGCGGTCATGGCGGATGAGCGAGAGCAATTATGTCCGATTTCGAGACTGTCCGGCCAAATAAGCTCCGCGCCGGCCGGGGACCACGTCACGAGAATTTTTGTTGTCGTTGTGAGCGCGGCGTGTAGCGGAGGCGCGCGGAGCGCGCCTGCGAGGGAGCGGCCCGCCTTCGCGCCGGAGGCGCTACGGCGCGTCCGCCGTAGCTTTAGCGGAGGCGGAAGCGGGGCAAAGGGGTCCCCGCGAGCGACCGAGCCGGGCGTGGGGCAGAGCCCCACGTTAGATTGTCATGGCCATATGGCCATAGCTACACTCGAAGAATGAAGTCGATGGCCGCGGGAAAGTTCAAGGATGTTTGCCTGAAGACGCTGGACGACGTGGCGCGAACGAAGGCACCGGTCTTGATCACCAAGCGCGGGCGGCCGATCGCCAAGCTCGTTCCCTACGTCAAGCCCGCGACACGCGCCGGTCTGGCTGGAAGCATCCTGAAAGAGATCGGCGATCCGTTCGCGACCGGCGAGACGTGGAATGCGGACGCTTCTTGATACCCACACCAGTTGGTCGTGAACAGCGTCGTTCTTCTTCGCCGAGGGTGGATCATCGCCGTCACGATCCGCGCGGCGTGCTATCTTCACCGCCTTCTTCGAACCTCTCGAGCAGGGCGCGTCGATCGGGACAGGTCGTGTAGGCGGAGAATGCGCTCGCGATCCGGGTGCTCGCGAGAGCCCGGATCCAGATGCGCTTTTCCTGTCGCGTCAGCCCTCTGGTCGTGCCCAGATGCGCGAGCACAGACACCGGAGCGGCGAAAATGAGAATGAACGACAGGAGCAGCAATGTGTTGTTCGGTTCCTCGAATCCGAACACGCCGGTGAGCAGGAGTCCGGCGATGCCAAGAACGCTGGCGGCTGCTGAAACGCGAAAGAACCGGTGGCTCATGATCATCACCGTAGTCGCCGCCTGTTCTCCGGTACCAGTTCTAACCTAGCCTGACATGGGCTCAATATCATCGTCGATAGTGTCCGGCTTGAGGATGGAGCGAAGCAAGCATGTTCAAGGCTATAGCCTTGACGCTGGTCGCCGCGATTGTGCCGGTTCGGAGTGAGCCCGTTCCTCAGCAGCCTGTCACATTGCAGGATCTGACCGTTCCTGCGGATCTTTTAACGGCGGGATGCGGCCTCGCGCCCGCTGCGTCCGTGCGTCTCGACAACCAACAGGTCCAGGCCGGCTTCTGGGATGGATTCCCGTCCAATCCGTGGACAGGCACGGACCGGCACGTGATCGCCTCAATCTATGAGCGCATGTACAGAATGCCGCCGATGCCGGACGGGCCGCCGCTCGACCGATCAGGGCAAGCCCGCTTCCGGCTACGCCTGGCCGACGGGGTTGATGAGGGGTACGCGGCTTTCTACCAGGAATCCGACCCGCCGCGGCCCGTGGGGCGCGTTTACGCCCTCAGATTCGCCGATACCGAACGAATCGCCGATCTGAACCGCGGCGCGAGGCCTCCAGACGACGATCGACTCATCACCTGGATTCGATTCGGCCGGATCGTGGCGCTGATGATTGGTCAGCGTGACGAGTGCTCCCAGGCAGTCGATCGGCATTTGAAATCGCTTGCGGCGCAAAGGTAACGACCGCCGCGTGCAGCTTTCGGAGGGCACCCGTAAATCTCCGCTGTGTCCTTTCGGCTTGGTGCCAATCATAAAGGGTCCGGTCGCGATGACTGTTCAGTAGCGCACGCCGACTGAAAAACTGAACAACCGCGCTTGCTGGTAGTCGTCGAACGCCTGCGGCTGCCCGAACGTCGGGCTGTAGTCCCAGTTCACGCCCTGCACTGGCGTCGTCGTGAACGGATTGAACGCCTGGTACGCAGCGTTGTTCTGACGCGTGTTGATCCCGATGTCGCCGCGCGTGCGTGCGGCGTTGTTGAATGCGTTCGTGACCACGCCGCGGAAGAATATCTCGGTGCGTCCGAGCTGCGGCAGACGCTTGCCCCAGGTCACTGCGAGATCTGTGCTGTACACCGGGTCCCAGCGGAAGCTGCCGCGCGGGATGAAGTAGTACCCGACGCTCTGAATCGGCGTCACGTACCCGGGATTGGTCACGTACGGCCGTGGATCGATCGAGCCATTCACGTCCACGGCAATTCCCGAGTCGGCCCGCTGCAGCACGCCAACGTCGACGCGGCCGGCCGCTTCCGGCACCGGCAGCCCCACGTTGACCCATGTCCGCGACTTGTGCCGCTGATCGCCCGGGTTGTAGCCCATCGGATAGTTCCAGCTCTCCTGGCGGTACTCGGGGAAGGTGTCGAACGCGGCACGGATCGGTCCGCTGCCGACGTTCTCGCCGTTGAAATTGCCCCACGTCTTCGACAACGTGTAATTGGCGCCAATTTGTACTCGCGGCCAGCGGTAGCGCGCATCGGCGGTGACCCCGTTGTAGGTCCGCCGCGCTTTCGGCGTGTTGCTCACGAGCGTCAGATCGAAGGGACGCCCGGCCGGATCGCTCACCCGGCCCGTCGACAGGTCGAGGAAATCGCCGTACAAGTCCGACGCCTTCCGGTGCACGTAATCGAGCCGCCATTCGGCGCGGCCCACGACATTGGCGACGCCGAGCGAGATCTCGTTCGTGCTCGGCGACACCACGTCGCCGCGGACCCTGGTGCTCAAGCCGGGAATATTCGGCGTGGTGCGGGTCGGAAGGCCGTTGCCGCCGTTGGCGAAGAACCAGTCCCACAGAATCGGGAGCGCTTTGTCAGCGGTCAGGTACGGGCCGGGACCGGTATTGACGTTCGACCCCTGGTAGAACCAGCTGAAGCTCGCCTGACGGCCGCCAGCCGACCCGGCATCCACGAGCGCCGTGCTGATGCCGGCCACGTAGCGCGCGAATCCCACGCTGGCCGTCCACCGGCCGTCAGCGGCCGGATCCCACGTCAGACCGAGCCGCGGACTCCACTGCGAGTCGCGCACGACCGACGTGCCGCTCTGATCCTTCGATCGATTGAGATCGTAGCGGGCGCCGATGTTGAACGACAGGTGGTTGCTCAACCGCCAGGCATCGTTCGCGTAGGCCGAATAGGTGCGGATGTCGTTGCCGACACTGCGCTGCAGGATCGGCAGGTAGTTGATGTATGTGGTGTTGTCGTTCTGGAATACCGGATAAATGGTCGCGCCGTCGATAATCGTCGTCGTGGCGGAGATGTTGTACTGGCTCCCCGATTGCCAGTTGTCGTTCATGCGCCATTCCTTGAAGTTCTCGAAGCCGGCGACGATGTTGTGCGAGCCGGTCCGGCCCGTGGACAGGAAGTAGCTCACCTTGCCGAACCAGTCCCAATTGTCCCGGTGCTCGAGCCAGCCGCCGCCGCACACCGCACAGAAGGTCGGCGAGTTGAAGCGCGGGTTGTCGGTGCCGATCGTCTTCGACCGGTCGGAAATGGGCGTCCCCTTCACCAGATCCGTGAACCGCGATCCGACATCCATCGTCGCCGAGATCTTCTTCGAGTACTGACCCTCGACGAACACGTTGCTGGTGAGGACACTGGTGTAGTTGGCGGTGTAAAGGTGCTGGTCGGTCGTGTTGTCGTACAGGCTTGCCGTGTCCATGATGGTGCCGAAGCGGTTGTTCTTCACGTCGGTTGTGCGCTTGGTATAGCCGACCTTCGCATTGTTTTTCGGGTTCACGGCGTACGTGATCTTGCCTTCGTAGCGCCGCTCGTCGGTGCTGGTCGTGTAGTTCCCGCCGGTGACGGCGAAGTTCAGGCCGCGCTCCGGCTTGGTAAACCGGCCCGCGCCGAAGTACCACAGCTTGTCCTTCAGCACCGGCCCACCGGCGGTCATCTCGTACGTCGGCGTCAGCGCGTCCACGGTCTGATCGGTCGGGAAGGGCGTCAACGAGCGCCACGCATCGTTGTCGAAGGTGGTGCGGAACGAGCCGCTGAACGTGTTGCCGCCCGACTTCGTGATCATGTTCACCACGCCGCCGCCGAAACGTCCGTACTCGGCCGAGATGGCGCCGGTGGAGACCTTCGTCTCCTGAATCGCGTCCTCGATGAAGAGGTTCAGCGCCTGACCGCGCAGGTTCTCGTTGACCACCACGCCGTTGACCAGGTACTGGCTCTCGAACGAGAGCGCACCGGCCATCATGATGTTGCCGCTGGGGCCGTTGCCAGCCACACCCGGCGCGAGCAGCACCGCGTCGTTCAACGCTCGTCCGACGGGCAGACGCTCGAGCACCTCCTTCTTGAAGTTGGCGGCAATGGTCGCAGTGGGAACGATATCGGGCGACGCGCCGCTGACGGTCACCGTCTCGGCTACGGCGGCGACGGCAAGCGTGACGTTGAGCGGCAGGGTTTCGGCCATCTTCACACTGATCTGGCGCGTCACCGTCTTGAACCCCTGCAATTCGAACGTGACCTCGTAATCGCCTGCCGGCAGGAACGGAATGATGTAATCGCCGTTTTCCGAGGTCGTCGCCGTCCGCACGCCCTGCAGCGCAGGTGATGCGGCGGTCACAGTCGCGCCAGGCACCGCGAGGCCGGCCTGGTCCGCCACGTGACCCGAGATGGTCCCGGTCGGATTCCCCTGGGCGGCCGCGTTCCCGGCGGCCGCCGGAATGAGAGCAAGTATCAAAGCGAGCACGAATCGCCGTCGCTGAACCATAGATCCTCCCGATCCCGAAATTTTAGGAGAGCTTTTCTCGAAGCCGGTCGCATAATGTCGCGCGGCAGAAGAGTTCGTGCGGCTGGATTCATTCTTTTGGTCTGTGTCCTCGAGATCCGACCCATGTGTTGGTGCGCCAGATGGAGGGGTTTATGACACGCGCGTGTGGTGGTGCCGTTCTCGTCAGTCTTGCGGTCCTCCAGACGTCCGGTGCCGCTCAGCAGCCGCCGCGCGGCCGTCCGGTGGCGATCGAGGACTACTACCGGATTCAGACCGTCGCGAGCCCGTCGATTTCGCCCGACGGACGCTGGGTCGCGTTCACGGTGTCGACGCGCGTCGAAGACGACAACAGCACACGGACCGAAACGTTCGTCGTGCCGGCGGACGGTTCCGCGGAACCCGCTCGCATCGTCCACTACGGCAAGGACGTAACGAGCCCGTCGTGGAGGCCGGACGGCCGGCTGGAGTACGGCGCGGAGCGGCAGCACTGGACCATCGATCCATCGAATCCAATGGCTGCACCAGTCAGGGTGACGGCCGTGCCGCCCGGGGCCGCCCGCAGCGCCGACGGCAGGTGGATCGCATTGGCGAAGGAAAGACCGCAGTCTCGGAAGGAACGCGTGTACGCCAGCGATTTCGAGAGGCGCCACGAGGAGCGGTTCAAGGGCGTGACGTTCGACTGGAAGGACTTTCAACGCGACGGCGCTCCGTTCCCGGCTCCGGATCTTCATGCCCGGCCGGCGGCGCAGCTGGTCGTGCAGCCGTCCGGCGCGCCGGACGATGTGAGGGTGCTGGTTGATCAGGATTTGCGCCCGTCCGACATCGCCTGGCGTCCGGACGGAAAGCTGCTGGCGTTCACGGCGGATCCGGGCTGGCGCGACGAGCTGAAGTATGGCAATGCGCAGCTCTTCACCGTGACGCTTGACGGCAAGGTTACGAGAGTCACGACCGACGGCTACGTCTATGGCGAGACCGATTTCTCCCCGGACGGGAGGTATCTCTCCTATGTGCGCTCGTTCGGCACGGGCATGATCATCGAGCAGAAGCTGAATCACGGCGGCTCGCGCGATCTGTTCGTCCGTCCGATCGACGGTGGGGAAGCGGTGAACCTCACGGCGAGCTGGGATCTCGAGCCGGCCGAGCCGCGGTGGTCTCCGGACGGGAACTACATCTACATCACTGCCGAGATCGGCGGCGAGACACACCTCTTCCGGGCGGCCGTTCCGACCGGGCGGGTCGAACAGGTCACGCGCGGCCCCCGCCGGCTGGGCAGTGTCACCATCGATCGTGCGTTCAGGACCATCGCCTATCTCGTCGGCGCTCACGACGCGCCGGCGGACGTGTACGCTGCCGCCATCGACGGAACGAACGAACGCCGATTGACCGACGTGCACGCCAGAATCTCGTCGGAAATCGCGTTGAGCCGGGCCGAGCGGCTGCACTGGCCCAGCAAGGACGGAACGGATATCGAAGGCTGGCTGATGTTTCCGTACGGGTACGAGGCGTCGAAAGGACCCTACCCGTTGATCGTTACCAGCCACGGCGGTCCACATTCGGCGACCGGTTATGCCTTCGACTTCAAAAAGCAGTTCTTTGCGGCGAACGGCTACTTCGTCCTCGACACGAACTTCCGCAGCTCGACAGGCTACGGCGACGCGTTCAAGTGGGCCACCTGGGGGGAGTGGGGACGGAAGGACGGAGAAGACGTCGTGTCCGGCCTCGATTACGTGCTGAAGCGCTATCCGGTCGATCCGAAGCGTGTCGGCCATACCGGCCACTCGTACGGCGGATTCATGACCAACTGGCTGATCACCCAGTATCCCGATCGCTTCGCGGCGGCGATCACCGGCGCCGGCATCACGAACTGGGTGAGCGACTACGGCACCGCCGACATCTATCGCACGAAGGAGACCGAGTTCTTCGGACCGCCGTGGGACGCGGCGGCACGCGACCGGATGATCAAGCAGTCGCCGCTCAGCTACGCCGGCCACGTGACGACGCCGACGCTATTCATCCACGGTGAGGTGGACCAGCGCGTGCCGTATGAAGAAGCGGAGCAGATGTACTTCGCGCTGAAGCGCCGGGGCATCCCGGCGAAGATGATCCAGTACGCGGGCCAGCCGCACGGCATCGCCGGACACTGGAACAACGTGCACCGGATGCTCAACGAGCTGGCGTGGTGGAACCGGTACCTGAAAGGCGGGCCGGCGCCGAAGACGACGTCACCGAATTCAAATTGAAAGAATCGGGTACATCGGTGTTGAATTGGCCTGCGGACGATCGCGATCGTTTGAATAACTAAGTCACCCCGCGAATCGCCTCGTCGAGAATCTCGATCGGATGCTTGATCGGCCAGTCGCGGCCGAGGCGTCTCGCCGCGGCCCGCAACTGCAGCGTGCAGCCCGGGTTTGCGGTTGCGATCACATCCGGCTTCACCGCTTCGATGTGGCGGATCTTGCGGTCGCCGAGCTGCCGTGCGGTCTCGGGCTCCACGAGATTGTAGATGCCGGCGCTGCCGCAGCAGATGTCGGCTTCCGCGACCGGGAGCAGCTCGAGCCGGGGAATCGATCGCAGCAGGTCGCGCGGGGGCTGACGCACTCCCTGCGCATGGGCAAGATGACATGCGTCCTGGTACGCGACGCGCAGCGCCAGCTGATGCCGCGGCGCGCGCGGCGGCCCGAGGCCGGCGACGAGCTCGGTCACGTCGCGTACGCGCGCGGCAAACGTGCGCGCCCGTTCCGCCCATGCCGCATCGTCGGCGAGCAGCTGCCCGTACTCTTTCATGGACGATCCGCATCCTGCCGCGTTGACCGCGACGGCATCAACGCGTTCGCGCTCGAACACGGCGATCGTCTTCCGCGCAAACGCCCGCGCCTCGTCCAGGCGGCCGGCATGCAGCGCCAGCGCGCCGCAGCACCCCTGGTCGCGGGGCGCGGCGACGTCGCAGCCCTCGGCCGCGAGGACGTTTACGCTGGCCCTGTTCACGTTCGGAAAGACGAATCGCTGCACGCAGCCGGTCAGGAGGCCAACGGTCATGCGCCGGTCGCCGGCCGCGGCAGTCCGCGCCGGGACGCCGGCGGTGAGCATCTGCCACGTCACGCGCGGCGCCAGATCGAGTATGGCGCGCAGCCGGTGCGCGAGCCGCCCATTGCTCGGCGGCACACGTCGATCATCGGTCATCCGCCGATGATTGCGGCCTTTCGTACCGCCGCCGGCAACGAGCGACCAGAGCGCGAGCGGCGCGAGGGCGAGCCGGAGCCGGCCGGGGTACGGGAAGACCGAGAAAATCGCGCGACGGAATAGTCGATCGGCGAGCGAGCGGGGAAAGCGGCGCTCGATCTGGCCGCGCGTGGCCTCGATCAACGGCGAGTACTGGACGCCCGACGGACACGCGGTGACGCACGCCATGCAGCCGAGACACGCGTCGAAGTGGCGCACGAACGGAGCCGTCAGCGCGGCGCGGCCGTCGAGACCGCTCTTCATCAGGTAGATGCGGCCGCGCGGAGAGTCCATCTCCTCGCCCCAGAGCAGGTAGGTCGGGCACGACGGCAGACAGAAGCCGCAGTGAACGCACTTGTCGATCAGCGCCGGGTCGGGCGGGTGATTCGCGTCGAACGCGCAGGCCGCCGAATGTGCAGGGTCCAATGTCAATCGATTGTAGTGCAGGCCTTCCGCCTTCGCGTCGCTACGGCGAGGCTCGCCGCTCCCCGGCGGGCCTAAAGGTCCGCACTACGGTGACAGGTGTCGTGCAGGCCTTCGGGCCTGCTGTCCCACGGACTTAAATCGGTCCTCGGCCGGCATTGAGAGTCCCGCCCGGATCGAGCGCGCGCTTCAACGACGCGAACAGCGGCTCGCGATCGCCGTGCGGACCCCAGACATCGACGCGGGCCTTCAGGTCGTCGCTGCCTCGAAGGATCACCACGTGATCAAAAGCCGACGACTGCCGGAGCTGGTCGACGATGGCCGCCTGTGCGCCGACATCGGCGTCGAGGCGGATCAGTCCGGTCCCGATGCCGGCGCGGCCGACGAGCTCGATGCAGGCGGACACGGCCAGCTTGCGCAGCACACCCATCGCGGTGGCGATGTCTGCCGGCAACCAGCTCGCGCGGAGGACCGTGCCCGGCGCGCTCCACATACGGCGCGCGTGGTCGTCCCATGCCGCGCGTTCCTCGCCGCGCTCCAGGATCGTCATCGCGCAGTGTTCAAGCGGCCGGAGCGCACGCGCGCTCGCGATCTGCGCGTCCACGGCGGCCCGCACCGAGGCGAAGCGAAGGAGCAGGGCAGGGCGCAGCGGCCTCCGGTGGCCCGGCTTCGAGGGCGGTCCGAGCTCCGCGCCGACGACATCCGGCACGTGCAGCTCGAACGCCTGCGGCTCGAGCTGGCTACCCATCACCGCGCGAACGATCTCTCCCAGCGCCTCGAAATCGCCCGCCTCAATCATCAGCGTCTTCGAAGCTGCCGGCAGTGGCGCTAGCTTGAACGTTGCCGCGAGAATCGCTGCGAGGCTGCCGAACGATCCGGCGACGAGCTTCGACAGATCGTACCCGGCGACGTTTTTCACGACGTTGCCGCCGGCCTTCGCGATCACCCCGTCGGGCGTGACAACTTCCACCCCGATGACAAGGTCGCGCGGCGCGCCGTGGCGATGCCGCAGCGGGCCGCTGTCGTTCGCGGCCAGGATGCCGCCGATGGTTGCCCGATCGGCAAACGCCGGATCGAGCGGGAGCCACTGGCCGTGGTGGGCGAGCGCGCGGTTGACGTCGGCAAGCGTCGCACCGGCTTCCGCCGTGGCGGTCAGATCGCCGTGCCGATGGGCGAGCAGCTGGTTCAGCCGCCGCGTGCTGAGGATCACGTCGATGGCGCGCGGCTCACGTCCCCACTCGATCTTGGTGCCGGCACCGCGGATCAGCACCGACCGGCACTGCTCGGCCGCGTGGCGCAGCGCTGCGGCGAAGGCGGTGGTCGTTTCCGGCTCGATGACCTGAGTGGCGTCTCCGGTCACAGTCGTTCGGCGAGGCCGGCCTCCTCGGCAGGATGCCGGCGGTAAGGCCCGGGCACTTCGCCGCACAGCCGCGGCGCCGGAAAAATCTTGCCCGGATTGCAGAGATGACGCGGATCGAACGCGTCGCGGACGCGCTGCATGAGCGCGAGATCCGCAGCCGTGAACATCTGTGGCATGTAGGCGGACTTGTCCGCGCCAATCCCGTGCTCGCCGGTGAGCGATCCGCCGGCGTCGATGCAGTAGGAGAGGATCTCGGCCGCGACGTCCACGGCCTTGTCGGCCTCGCCCGGCACCCGTTCGTCATAGCAGATGAGCGGGTGCAGATTGCCGTCGCCGGCGTGAAAGACGTTGCCGATCCGGAGGCCGGATCGCGACGCAAGCTCGCGGATGCGGTGCAGCACCTCGGGCAGGCGGGTGCGCGGCACGACGCCATCCTGGACGTAGTAGTTGGGCGAGACGCGGCCCATCGCCGCGAACGCGGCTTTCCGCCCTTTCCAGATCCGCGCGCGTTGCTCCTCGTTCTGTGCCACCTCGATCGTCGTCGCGCCCGAGCGGCGGCAGATCTGCTGCACCAGATCGAACAGCGCTTCGACTTCGGCGGCGGGTCCATCGAGCTCGACGATCAGGATCGTGTCGCTCTTGGGAAATCCGGGTTGCACCGCCGCTTCGGCCGCCTGGATCGCGAGCGCGTCCATCATCTCCACGGCGGCAGGGATGATGCCGCTGCTGATGATTTCCGACACCGCCGTGCCGCCGGCATCGATCGTATCGAACGCCGCGAGCAGCGTCTGGACGGCCTCCGGCCGGCGGAGAATTCTCACGACGATGCTCGTCACCACCGCGAGAGTGCCTTCGGATCCGACAATCAGCCCGATGAGATCCGGGCCCGGCGTGTCGACGCGCGCCCCGCCGATGTGTACCAGGTCGCCGTCCGGCATCACCGCTTCGAGCCCGAGCACGTGATGCGTCGTGAACCCGTATTTCAGGCAGTGCGCGCCGCCGGAGTTTTCTGCGACGTTGCCGCCAATCGAGCAGACCTGCTGGCTGGACGGGTCGGGCGCGTAGTAATAGCCGAACGGCGCGACCTGTCGCGTGATCTCCAGGTTCGTGACGCCCGGTTCGACCGTGACGCGCTGGTTCGGGATGTCGACGTTCAGCACGCGATTGAGCCGCGAGAGCGCGATGACAACGCAGCCGGAGACGGGCAGCGCGCCGCCGGACAGGCCGGTCCCGTGGCCCCGGGCCACGAACGGCACCTTCTCGCGTGCGCAGAGGCGGACAATCGCCTGCACCTCCGCAGCCGACGCGGGAAGGACGACGGCAGCGGGAACCGTGCGGAGGTGCGGCAGCGCGTCGCACTCGTAGGTCATCAGGTCCAGCGGATCGTTCAGGACCGCAGCCGGTCCGGCGATGCGCCGCAGCTCCGCAAGGAACAAGGGGTTCATGTGCCGTCAGTATAATCCGCGTCCATTATTACGAGTTCTGCGGTTTCTGCGTCGATCGTTTTCTGTCAGCGAATTTCGAAACGACGTGATGCGAGTCAGTTTCCCGAGTGAACACGCACGGTCCAACACTCAGAACTCAATACTCAGAACTCAAACGTCAAGGTTTCTCCTTTTCCTTCTCCTCGTCGGTCGTGGCGAGCGGCGGCACCGGCGTCTCCGGACGAATCGGCGGTTTCCGGGTGTGAAAATCGGTCGCCTGCTCGAACGCGTGCGCCAGCGCGAGGACCTTGCTCTCGGCGAATCGCGGGCCGGCAATCATCAGCCCGACCGGCATCCCTTTCGACGTAAACCCGCACGGGATGGAGATGGCCGGGATGCCGTACGCGTTGAACGCGCCCGTGTTCTCCAGCTCAGGGTTGCGCGGCACATCGGTTTCCTCACGCTTGATCGACGCGTCGACAGTCCTTGGCGTTCGCCGCCGCGTCGGCAGCACGACAACATCGACGTCACGAAACGCATCGTCGATCGTCCGCCGCAGCAATTCGAGCCGCCAGTGGCCGCGCACGTAGTCGCCAGCCTTGGCGTTCGCGCCATTCTGGAGCGAGCGGCGGGTCGGAATCATGTATCGCCCGGGCATCCGGCCGAACATCTCCTCGTGCCAGGCAAACGTCTCGGCCCCGACCTGGATGTCGCGGGTCGGCGGCAGCATCGTATCCGTCATGCTGTTCGTCAGCTTCGCCAGCACACGCAGCGCCTCGTCGGCCACCCTGGCCACGTCCGAGTCGAGCATGTCGAAGAAGGGTGCCCGTGCGATGCCGATCCGGAAGCCGGCGACCGGCTGCTTCAGCGCCGCGACGTAGTCCTCGGGCGGGTGCTCCACGCTGGCGATGTCGAGCCGGTCGTAGCCGGCCAGCACATTCAGCATCATGGCAGCATCGAGCACGCTCCGCGTGATGGGCCCGCAGTGATCGAGCGACAGGACCAGCGGAATGATTCCGCGGATGGAGACGAGCCCGTACGTCGGCTTCAGTCCGACGACGCTGCAGTAGGAGGCCGGCGTGCGGATGGAGCCGCCGGTATCGGTGCCCAGGGCGGCATAGCAGAGATCGGTCGCGACCGCAGCGGCCGAGCCGCCCGAGGATCCGCCCGGATTCCGCTCGAGTGACCAGGGATTGCGGACCGGCCCGTAATAGCTTGTGGCCGAGGTTCCGCCAAACGCGAACTCGTGGAGGTTCGTTTTTCCGACGATCACGGCGCCCGCCGCAGCCAGGCGGCGGGTCACTTCGGCGTCTTCGGACGGCACGCGGTCGTCGAAAACGGCACTGGCTGCGGTCGTGCGCACTCCCTTCGTATCGATGTTGTCTTTGAGGGCGACGGGGATGCCGTGCAGGGGTCCGCGGAGCCGGCCCGCCTGCTGTTCGGCGTCGAGCGTCCTGGCCTCAGCCAGCGCGGCTTCGCGCATGACCGTGATGAACGCATTGATCTTCGGGTTGTAGATCTCGATGCGTGCGAGGCAGGCGTTCACGAGGTCGGTTGACGTGACCGTCCCTGCCTTGATGCGGGCCGATGCCTCGGCCAGCGTGAGGCTCGCGAGCGTCTCCCCGGTCCTCGTCGAACGTGCGGCCGGCGGGATCGAGCCTTGTGCCGCGCGCTGCGCGGCCGCAAGCGCACGACTGGCCGATGCGGCCGTCCCGAGGACCGAGAGCGTGAACTGGCGTCGGGTCATAAGAAGTCCGTCACTGAGGATTGGTTCTTCGGGCGATCCGGGATTTGCGGAACCGGGAAGCAGATTATCAGATCACGTTGTCGCGGATTCTGCTATAAGTGGCCCGCGAGGAAATAGCTATGAAGCGCCTGCCTGCCCGCCTGATGACGGTGCTCGCCCTGCTCGCGGTCCTTGCCCCCCGGCCGGCTGCCCAGACCTCCCGAGTGCTTGACAAGGACACCTTTTTCGAGATGGAAGGCGTCAGCAATCCCGCCATCTCCCCGGACGGCCGGCACATTGTGTTTGCCCGGGAATGGGTGGACAAGGTCAAGGACCAGTCGCGCAGCAACCTGTGGATCGTGGCGGCGGACGGATCGCGCGTACGCGAGCTGACGCGCGGCAGCTGGCGCGACAGCAATCCGGTGTGGGCGCCCGATTCGAGGCGCATTGCCTTCCTCTCCGATCGCGACGGGACGCCGCAGCTGCATGTGATGTACGTGGACACGGGCGAGATCGCGCAGTTGACGCACCTCCAGCGCGCCGTCGCCAACGTGCGCTGGTCCCCGGACGGCAGACACCTCGCATTCACGCAGTCGATTCCCGACGAGGATCCGCCGCTGCGCGTCGAGCTGCCGAAGCGGCCGCGCAACGCCGAATGGGCGAAGCCGGCCGTCGTCGTCGACCGTCTGAGCTGGGCGCGCGACGGCACCGGTCCGATCGAGAAGGGCTACACCCACGTCTTCACGATCGATGCGAGCCTTGGCGGCACGCCGCGCCAGATTACCGACGGCAACTACAGCCACGCCGATCCGGAATGGTCCGTTGACGGGCAGACAATCTACCTGTCCGCGATCCGAAAGCCGGATGCGGAGTACCAGCACGGCGACAGCGAGATTTACGCGGTGGACCTGAAGTCGCTGGACGTGAAGACGCTGACCGATCGGCGCGGCCCCGACTCGCATCCGGCCGCATCGCCGGATGGACGGTGGATCGCGTACACCGGGTACGATGATCGGGACTACACGAACACCATCGCGTCGCTGTACGTGATGGACAGGAACGGCGGCGCCCGGCGGCAGTGGGCGGCGAACCTGAGCGAATCGCCCGACGAGCTGACCTGGGCGGCCGACAGCTCTGGCGTCTATTTCACGGTCGGCGAGAAAGGGGCGACGTCCCTGTATTTCGCGCCGCTCCAGGGCGAGCCGCGGAAGCTGACCGATGATTCGCCGAAAACGATCGCCGGGTTGTCGCTTTCGAGCGCCGGGCAGGCGGTGGCGGTACGGTCGACTCCGCAGCGGCCCGCACATCTGGTCACGTTCCGCATGGCGGATGCCCGCAACACCGCGGCGTGGAAAACGATCGTCGACGTCAATCAGGACGTGCTCGCGTCGGTGAAGCTGGCCGACTCCGAAGAACTGTGGTTCACGTCGAAAGACGGACTGCGCGTACAAGGCTGGCTGATGAAGCCCGCCCACTTCGATCCGGCGAAGAAGTACCCGATGGTCCTGTGGATTCACGGCGGGCCATGGTCGATGTACGACGTCGGGTTCAGCTGGAGCTTCCAGAACTTTGCCGCGAACGGCTACGCCGTGCTCTGGACCAACCCGCGCGGCAGTACCGGATACGGGCAGGAGTTCGTCAACGGCATCCAGAAATCGTATCCCGGCCGCGACTACGACGACCTGATGGCGGGCGTCGACGCCGCGCTCGCCAAAGGCTTCATCGACGAGCGCAATCTCTTCGTCTGCGGCGGCAGCGGCGGCGGTGTGCTCACCGCCTGGATCGTCGGTCACACGAGCCGGTTCGCCGCCGCCGTCTCGATGCGGCCGGTCATCGATTGGGGATCGTTCGTCGGCGTGACCGACGGCGCGAGCTGGTACCGTCAGTTCAAGAAATACCCGTGGGAAGACCCGATGGAGTACGCCGTGCGCTCGCCGCTGCACTATGTCGCCAACGTCACGACGCCGACGATGGTCATGACCGGGGAGGCGGATCTGCGGACGCCGATCGGGCAGAGCGAGGAGTTCTACCGCGCGTTGAAGCTGCTCAAGAAGGACACGCTGCTCGTGCGGATGCCCGACGAATTCCACGGCTGGCGCCGCCCGTCGCACCGGCTGCTGCAGCAACTCTATCTGCTCGCGTGGTTCGACAAGTACAAGCGGCCGGCAGCGGCGACGACAACATCGCCAGGCGGAAGCCGCTGATCGGATGTGCCGGCCCACCGCTCACCGGTGTTCGCAGGTGTAGCGCAGCCCTGCAGGGCTGCCCCGGCGGCGTGATGCAGGCCTGAAGGCCTGCGCTACAAGAGGCCGACGGGACGATGGCCCGTGAATGAGCTGCGCAGATCACGACGGCAGTCCGCTCTTCAGCACCTTCTGCATCGCTTCCACGAACGTGTCGATCTCCTCGAGCGGTGTGTAGATGTTCGGGGTCACACGGAGGCCGTGATAGGTGAGGCTCGGATCCTTCGGGTTCTCGTGCCCCACGGCCGTGATGACGATCCGGTACTTGTCCCACAGGTACGGCACGAGCTTGTTCGAGTCGATGCCGTTGATCGATACGACCGCCAGACCCCAGGTCTGACCCGGCTCGAGGCTCGAGTGCAGCCTGATGCGCGGGTCCTTCTTCAGCTCGTTGGCCCAACGCAGTGTCAGGTAGCGCAGGCGCGCGGCCTTCCGCTCGATGCCGATGGCCTGCTGGAACGCGATGGCCTCGTTGATCGCCGCCTTGGTCGCCGCCGGGCTGGTGCCGATCTCTTCGAATTTGCGGATGTCGCTGTCGCGCCGCTCCGGGGCCGCCTGCAGCGGCCAGGTCGACGCAATGCGATCCCTGCGCACGTACAGCAGTCCCGTCCCGAGCGGCGCCAGCAGCCATTTGTGCAGGCTGACACCGTAGAAGTCCATCTCCAGGTCGCGCAGCTTGAACGGAAAGTGGCCGAGGGCGTGCGCGCCGTCGACGATGGTGGTGATCCCACGCTGCCGCGCCATCCGGCTGAGATCGCGGACGGGAAACAACTGCCCTGACTGGTTGGTGATGTGGCAGAAGTGCAGCACTCTGGTCTGCGGCGTGATCGCCCGTTCGAACCGCTGCAGCAAATCCGCCGGTGTCGTCGGGCACGGAAAGTCGAGCCGCGTCACCTTGATCTTGTCGCGGCGCGCCCGCTGGTCCCACGTGGTCAACATGCGGCCGTAGTCCTGTTCCGTGGTGATGACCTCGTCGCCCGGCTTCAGGTCGAGTCCGTTCTGAGCAATCTGCAGCGACTCGCTGGCGTTGCGGGTGATGGCGATTTCCTCGGGATCCGCGCCGAACTCGGCGGCGAGCCGGCGCCGTGCGGTCTCGATGTTCCGTTCGATCAGGCCGCGATGGTAGACGGGCGCCTGATTGGACGAATCCATGTATCGTTTGCACGCGTCGTGGACGACGGTCGGACTCGGACACTGATTCCCGTTGTTCAGATTGATCAGCGAGCGGTCGAGGGTGAACGCGAACTGGATCTCACGCCAGTAGGTTTCGTCGGCCGCGACCTCTTCCGGGGTTCGCCCTTCGACCGCTGCCGTGGCGCCGGCGATCTCGCTGATGCCGTAGCGCGGGGCGACGAAGGCAGCGCCGGTGACGGTACTGGCCAGTCGCAGCATTGAACGTCGGGTCAACATAGCGATCCTCCGTGGGCGGCAGTGTAGCGCAAGTCTTTTGCCGCGTGGCTCACGGCTCTTGGCTCTTGGCCGGCTCAAGCCCAAAGCCGAAAGGCCAGAACCCAAAGCCCAAGGCCCAGCGCCTGGCCACAGAAATTCTTTTATCTTTACCGCTAAAGTATAGTATTCCGCGCCGGCATGTTTCGATTGACCAACAAGGTGGCTGTTGTCACCGGCGCCGGTTCCGGCATCGGCGCGGCCATCGCGACGTTGTTCGCGCGCCAGGACGCTGACGTGGTCGTCCTCGACATCCACGAACCGGCCGCGCGCGCGACGGCTGATCGGATTCTGTCCGGCGGAGGCCGCGCGTCGGCGCTTTCCTGCGACGTCGCGGACAGCACGGCGGTGGCGAGGGTCTTTGAGCAGATTGCGGCGGGCCGGGGGCGGCTGGACATCCTGGTGAACAACGCCGGGATCGCGCATGTCGGCACCATCGCGCACACCGACGAGGCCGACTTCGATCGGTTGTATCGCGTGAATGTCAAGGGCGTGTACCTGTGTGCCCGCGCGGCGCTGCCGTTGATGCTCGCGCGAGGTGGCGGCGTCATTCTGAACATGGCATCGATCGCCTCGCTCGTCGGCGTGCCCGAGCGGTTCGCCTACTCGATGACGAAGGGCGCGGTGCTCACGATGACGATGTCGATCGCGATCGATTATGTGAAGCAGAACATCCGCTGCAACTGCATCTGTCCGGCGCGCATCCACACGCCGTTCGTCGACGCGTACATCGCCCGGCACTATGCCGGGCGCGAGCAGGAAGTGCTGCGGCAGTTGTCCGAATACCAGCCGATTGGCCGCATGGGAACCGCCGAAGAAGTCGCGTGTCTCGCCTTGTATTTGTGTTCGGATGAGGCGGCGTTCGTCACCGGACAGGCGTATCCGATCGACGGCGGTGTGCTGGTGGCGTGAAAGATGAATTTACCGCGGAGGACGCGGAGGACGCGGAGGGAAAATCCCGTTGTCTTGGCCCCCCGGACCAGGCGTGCGCTGAGCAATCTTCAAGGACAGGACCGGTTCGACCCTCCGTGTCCTTCGCGTCCTCCGTGGTAGACCAAACAGTCTCAGAATGAGCCGACACGTTCTAACCATCAATCTGAAAGACGACCCTGCCGCGATCCAGGCGTATCGCCGGCATCACGCACAGGTCTGGCCCGAGGTCGTCGAGAGTCTGCGGCAGTCAGGTGTTCAGGGAATGGACATTCACCTGCTCGGGCGTCGTCTCGTGATGATCGTCGAAATCGAGGACGGTCTCGATGTCGAGCGGGTGTTTGCCGCACATCGCGCGTCGAACCCGCGCGTCGCCGAATGGGAAGCATTGATGAAAGCCCTTCAGGAGCCGGTCGCCGCCGCCGCGTCCGGCACCTGGTGGGCCGTCATGGAACGGGTGTTCCATCTGAATGAGGACCGATCGCTGGCTGCATCCCCTGCACGTGAGCAGTCCCGCAAATTCTGACGCCGGCGTCCGGCGCGAACTGCGGCAGCGCTGGCCCCTGCCGTCGCGCCCGCAGCCGATTGTCATCATCGGTGCCGGCGCCATCGTCCGTACGGCCCACCTGCCGGCTTACCGGCGACTCGGGTACAGTGTCGCCGGCGTCTTCGACGTCAGACCGGAGGCGGCGCACGACACGGCGCGACAGTTCGGGATCGGGACGGTCTTCACCAGCCTCGATGAGGCGTGCGCGACGAGCGGGACGCTGTTCGACGTCGCCGTTCCCGGCGGGCAGATTGCGAGCGTGGTGGACTGCCTGCCCTGCGGCGCGGCAGTGCTGATTCAAAAACCGATGGGTGACGACCTGCCGATGGCCCGCGCCATCCTCGACATCTGCCGCGCGCGGCACCTCACCGCGGCGTTGAACTTTCAGCTCCGATTCAGTCCGAATGTGCTGGCACTCAGCGATGCCATCGAGCACGACCTCCTCGGCCGAATCACCGACGTCGAGGTGCGCGTCATCGATCGGCAGCCGTGGGAGCAGTGGCGGTTCCTGGAAGGCGCGCCGCGTCTGGAAGTCCTTTATCACTCCATTCATTACCTCGACCTGATCCGGTCCTTTCTGGGCGAGCCGGCCGGTGTCTATTGCCGAGCCGTGGCGGACCCACGGCTCAGCCGCTTCGCCGATACCCGCAGCACGATTATTCTGGACTACGGCCACGATATCCGCTGTTCGCTCGTGCTCAATCACACGCATGCCCACGGCGGGGAGCACCGCGCGTCGTTTTTGAAGGTGGAGGGAACGAATGGCGCCGCACTGCTGACGCTCGGCGTCAATCTCGACTATCCTGCCGGCCCGCCCGACCGACTCGACATGGCGGGCGCGGCCGGCACGTGGCGTTCCATCCCGCTGCGTGGATCGTGGTTCACCGAAGCCTTCGAGGGGCCGATGTCGAATCTACAGCGATTTGCCGGCGGCGAAGACGCGGCGCTCGTGTCGCCGGTCGAGGACGCGATCAAGACGATGGCGCTGGTTGAAGCCTGTTATCAGTCGAGCGCCGGGGGCGGCATGCCCATTCCCGCCGTGTGAACGCCCGATGACTCAGGCAGCAGACCACTCGGCGGGCTCAGGTGATTTCGCTACGCGCGTGGAGGTCGCGCTCGGCGACCAGAAGCTGCGCGGCGCGCTCGATCGTGCCTCCAGCCTCTTCATCGTGCGGCGTCAGACGGCGCTCGAGACGCTCGAGAACGCCGATGCCGTGCGCGACGCCGCGCGCAAGGGGCGGCTGCGCGCGCTCGCGGACCTCTCCAAGAACCTCGAACGGTTCGAAGCGAAGCTGCTCGCCAACGGCGCGCAGGTCCACTGGGCGGAAACGCCGGAGGACGCCAATACGATCGTCACTGCCATCGCGGCCGCGACCGGCACGAAGCGCGCGGTCAAGAGCAAGTCGATGGTCTCCGAGGAGACGCATCTCAATCAGGCGCTCGAGCGGGCCGGCGTCGAGGTGGTCGAGACCGACCTCGGCGAGTACATCGTGCAACTCGCCCACGATCGCCCGTCGCACATCATCGCGCCGATCATCCACATGACGCGGCAGGATGTCGGACGGGTGATGGAGCAGCGGCTGCAGGTGCCGTATACAGACGACACATCGACGCTCGCGGCCACGGCGCGGCAGCGCCTGCGCCAGGAATTCCTGCGCGCCGACATGGGCATCACCGGCGCCAATTTCGGCGTCGTCGAAACCGGGACCATCTGCCTCGTCACGAACGAAGGCAACGGCCGCCTGGTGACAACGATGCCGCGCGTTCATGTCGTGTTGATGGGCATCGAGAAGCTGATCCTGACGCTGGCCGATCTCGATCAATGTCTCAAGGTCCTGGCGCGATCGTCGACGGGACAGAAGCTCACGGTATACACGACGATGGTCCGCGGACCGCGCGGCGCGGGAGACCCGGACGGGCCCGAGGAGCTGCACGTGGTGCTCCTGGACAATGGCCGCAGCCGGATCCTGGCGGGCGAGACGGCGGAAATTCTTGCCTGCATCAGATGCGGGGCGTGCCTGAATGCATGCCCGGTCTATCGCACCATTGGCGGCCACGCCTACGGCGATACCTATCAAGGCCCGGTCGGCGCCATCCTGACGCCGGGCCTGCGCGGGCTGCAGGACTGGCGGGCGCTGCCCGATGCCAGCTCACTCTGCGGAGCGTGCCGGGAAGTGTGTCCGGTGCGGATCGACATTCCCCGGATGCTCCTGGTTCTGCGCGGGGCGGCGATGAAGGAAAACCGGCAGCCGCGCTCGCTGGCGAGAGCGATGAGAGTGTATGCGTGGGCGGCGACGCGGCCGCGCGCCTACCGCGCGATGGCGCGGATTGGAGGGTGGTGGCTGCGGCGTCTGGCGCGCGAGGGCTGGATTCGGCGTGCGCCCGGCCTGGCCGCCGGCTGGACGAGGTCGCGCGACCTGCGGGCGCCGGCAGCGCAGAATTTTCAGGAACGCTGGCGGGAACGGCAGCGCGTGAAAGGGTCGGGCGCATGAGCAACAGCGCGCGCAATTCGATCCTCGGGCGCGTCCGCCGCGCGCAGCTCACCGGCCGCATTCCCGGGTTCACCACCGACCGCCGCGCGGCGAGCGTCGCCGCGCCGGCCGCGCGGAGGGAGCAGGCCGCAGGGCCTGCGCGGCGTGAAGTCACGCTACAACGGTTTCTCGACGAACTCGCGCGGCTGGGCGTCGACTACCACGTCGAGGCGACGACAGCCGACGTCTGGACGCGCGTCGCCCGGATCGTCGGGGGCCGATCGGTGCTCCGCTGGGACAACGACGCGCTGCCGTATGAGCTGGGTCGCATGTGGCCGAACGCGGCCAACGGATCCAGCCCGCGCGAGCGACAGGCGGCTGCCGAGATCGGAGTGACCGGCTGCGACGCGGCGATCGCGGAGACCGGTTCGATCGTGCTGCTGTCGGGGCCCGGGAAGCCGCGGTCGGCATCGCTGCTGCCGCCGGTCCACCTCGCAGTCGTGCGGCGCAACGAACTGCGATTCAGCATGGGCGAATTCTTCACGGAATTCGCCGGCGCCCTGGCTGCCGCCGCGTGCTGCACCTTCGTCACCGGTCCCAGCCGGACCGCCGACATCGAGCTGACGCTCACGCTCGGCGTGCACGGGCCGGGCAAGGTGATCGTCGTGATGGGACCGTAATCACCGCGGGGGACGCAGCCACCTTCGAGCAAGGCTACGGTGGCCCGCCGTAGCTTCAGCGAAGGCGGGAGGACGCCGAGGTTGAATCCTGCAGGAGGTTCACTTGGGTGCTCATGACGAAACTCAGGGTTTTGCCTCCGCGTCCTCCGTGTCCTCCGTGGTGAAGCGGATCGACGCGCACCAGCATTTCTGGCGCTACGATGCGGCCGAATACGGCTGGATCGACGAGTCGATGGCCACGCTTCGGCGGGACTTCCTGCCGCCGGATTTGGAGCGCGACATGACCGCCGCCGGGTTCGACGCGTGCGTGGCCGTGCAGGCGCGGCAGACGCCCGAAGAAACCCCGTGGCTGCTGGCGCTCGCCGATGCGCACCCGTTCATTGCCGGCGTCGTCGGCTGGGTCGATTTACAGGCTGGCGATGCGCGGGCCGAACTGCGGCGGGTCGCCTCGAATCCGCGGCTCGTCGGCATCCGGCACATCGTACAGAGCGAGCCTGACGATTTTCTGCTTCGTCCGGCATTCTGCCGCGGGATCGCGCTGCTGGAGGAATTCGCGCTTACCTATGACATCCTGATCTACGAGCGCCAACTGCCCGTGGCCGTGAAATTCGTTTCGCGTTTCGAGCGGCAGCGGTTCGTGCTCGATCACCTTGCCAAACCGGACATCCGGAATGGCCGCATCCGCACGTGGGAGCAGGGCCTGCGGCAGCTCGCGCAGTTCCCGAACGTGCTGTGCAAGCTCTCGGGACTGGTGACGGAAGCCGACTGGGCGGGGTGGACGCCGGAGCAACTGCGGCCGTATCTCGATGTCGCGTTCGACTGTTTCGGCGCACACCGGTTGATGATTGGATCGGACTGGCCGGTCTGCACCGTCGCGGCGGGCTATGCGCGGACGCTCGGTGTGGTCATGGAGTATCTGGCCGGCCGTCCGCGCGAGGAGCAGGATGCGGTGCTTGGTGGAAGCGCGCAGAAGTTCTGGAACCTCACAATCGGTGCGTTATCTGAGGAACGGTCGTGAAGCCAAGTCTAGCGCAGGCCTTTAGGCCTGCCCGATGGCGACGGATTTGCCGCCCTGCCGCCTTCGCGCCTTCGGCGCTTCGGCGAGCCTCGCCGGAGCTCGCTCGACATGCGAGCGAGCGGAGGCGGGAAGGGCTGCGCTACGGGTTCGGCACGAGGATCATTTGCATCGCCCTGTGCGCCGTTGCTGCCGGCTGCGGCCGCAACACGAAACCGGGCGGGCTGACGATTGCGGTGATCCCAAAAGGCACGTCACACGTGTTCTGGCAGAGCATTCACGCCGGCGCCGAAAAAGCTGCGCGCGAGCTCGGCGCGACGGTGGTCTGGCGTGGACCGTTGCGCGAAGACGATCGCGATTCGCAGGTATCGGAAGTCGAGGGATTCATCACCCGCGGCGTGGCGGGTATCGTGCTCGCGCCGCTCGACGAGGCCGCGCTCGTCGCACCCGTCGCCGACGCGCAGCGCAGCCGGATCCCCGTCGTCATCATCGATTCCGGCTTGAAGGGCAGCGACTACGTCAGTTTCGTGGCGACAGACAACAAGAAAGGCGGCCGCCTCGCCGGCGAGCACCTGGCCGCGCTCCTCGGCGGCCGCGGCCGCGTCGTCATGCTCCGGTACGCCGAAGGATCGGAGAGCACGCTGCAGCGCGAGGAGGGGTTTCTCGAAGCGCTGGCGGCGCACCGCGGCATCGACGTGGTGAGCGCCAACCAGTACGGAGGCGCGGACGTGGAAGGCGCTTACAAGAAGAGCGAAGCGCTGCTCAGCAGCTTCAAGACCGGAGACGGCGGCCTGAACGTGACCGGCATCTTCACACCGAATGAATCCACGTCGCTCGCGATGCTGCGCGTGCTGCAGGACAACGGGTGGGCCGGGAAGGTGAAGTTCGTCGGGTTCGACGCATCCGATACGCTGGTCAAGGGCATGGCCGACGCGCATATCGACGGCCTGGTGCTCCAGGACCCGGTGAACATGGGATATCTCGGCGTCAAGACTCTCGTGTCGCACCTGCGCGGCGCCACGGTGGAGAAGCGGATCGATACCGGTGTTCGGCTGGTCACGCGCGACCACATGAACGATCCCGATGTGAAGGAGCTGCTGCACCCGGACCTGTCCAAATGGCTCAACCCGTGATCGAGCCGCCGCGCCTCGAGATGCGCGGCGTCAGCAAGGCGTTTGGCGCAACGGTGGCGCTTGACGGCGTGGACCTCGTGGTCCGCGGCGGCGAGGTCTGCGCGCTCGTCGGACAGAACGGCGCCGGCAAGAGCACGCTGATGGCCATCCTCGCAGGCGCCCTGCACGCGGATGGCGGCTCGCTGCACCTCGACGGCCGTCCATATCTGCCGCGGGACCCGCTGGCGGCGCGCCGTGCCGGTGTGACGATGATCTACCAGGACCTGTCGCTGGCGCCGCATCTCAGCGTGATGGAGAACATCGTGCTGGGTGTCGAGCCGGTCCGAGGCGGCATCGTTCAACGAGATCGGATGCGTGAAACGGCCGTGAGCGCGCTTCGTGAGCTCGGTCATCCCGATATTCCGCCCGAGGCGATGGTCGGCGATCTCCAGCCCGCGGCGCAGCAGCTCGTCGAGATTGGACGCGCCGTCGCCGCCGGCTGCCGCGTGCTGGTGCTCGACGAGCCGACCAGCAGCCTGACCCAGTCCGATGTTCGTACGCTCTTCGAACTGATCGGCCGCCTCAAGCGCCGGGGCATCGCGATTGTCTACATTTCGCATTTCATCGAAGAGGTGACGGCGGTGTCTGACCGGTTCGTCGTGCTCCGCGACGGCCGCAACGCGGGCGAAGGCATCACCGCCGCCGCGCGGGCCGACGAGATTGTCGCCTTGATGGTCGGGCGCACGCTGGACGATCTCTACCCGCACGGTGAACGTCTGGCCGGAGACGTGATCCTCGAGCTCGAGAACCTGAATCCCGGATCGGCAACGCTGACGGTGCGGCGCGGCGAGGTGGTCGGGATTGCCGGGCTGCTGGGCGCCGGCCGGACGCGCTTGCTGCGAACGATCTTCGGCTTGGAGCCGGTCAGAAGCGGGCGCATCAGGGTGGGTGCGTACTCCGGTCCGGGCGTGCCGTACCGCCGCTGGCAACAAGGCGCCGGCATGCTGAGCGAAGATCGGACGTCCGAAGGGATCGCGGCCGGGTTGAGCATCGCCGATAATCTCACGCTGACCCGGCTGGCGCGTCTCGGTCCCTGGTTCACGGTGCTGCCATCGCGCCAGGACGCGGCGGCGTCGCGATGGATCGAGCGCCTCGACATTCGCTGCGGACACCCGCGCCAGCCGGCCCACGAATTGTCGGGTGGCAATCAGCAGAAGGTGGCGATGGCGCGGCTGCTGCACCACGGCGTCGACCTGCTCATCCTCGATGAGCCCACGCGTGGGATCGATGTGGCGAGCAAGGCGCAAATCTACAACGTGATCGATGAGCTGGTGTGTAGTGCCGGCGCAGACGATCCGGAGCGCGCGCGGGAACCTGCGCCGAGGCCGCGCGCGGTCCTGCTGGTCAGCAGCTACCTTCCGGAACTGCTCGGCGTATGCGATCGCATTGCCGTCATGTCGCGCGGCCGCCTCGGGCCGGCGCGGAACGTGTCCGAATGGAACGAGCACTCGTTGTTGATGGAAGCGTCCGGCGCCCGCGCCGCCATGTAGCCGCGCGCTGGCTGCGCGACGAAACCGGCGTCCTCGTCGGCCTTGCGGCCGTCGCGTTCGTGTTTGGTGTGCTCATCGGTCCGCAGTTCTTTCGCGCCACCAATCTCGAGCTGATGGCGCGCCAGACGGTCATCGTCTGCGTTGCGGCGCTCGGGATGACGATGGTCATCGTTTCGGGCGGGATCGATTTGTCGGTCGGATCGGTTGTGGCCTTGAGCACGGTGGTGACGGCGCTGCTCCTGCGCGCGGACCTGGGGCCGGCGATCTCCGCCGCCGGCGCCGTCGCGGCCGGTGCCGTGTGCGGCGCGATCAACGGACTGCTGGTGACCCAGCTGCGGGTCGTACCGTTCATCGTCACGCTCGGGACGATGCTGCTCGTGCGCGGGGCAGCGAAGGGACTGGCCGACGAGCGCCGCATCGAGGCGCCGATCACGTGGCTGAACGATCTCGTCCGGACCGTTCGTGACGGACGCGGACTGCTGCTGCCGTCGGCGATCTGGATCACCGCGGCGCTGGCGATTGCCGTCGCGCTGACGCTCCGGTATACGCGGTTCGGCCGCCACCTGTTCGCCATCGGATCGAGCGAACGGACCGCGCGGCTGTGCGGCGTCCGCATCAACTGGTGCAAGTTCGCCGTCTACACGGTCGCCGGTGCGCTGGCGGCGCTGGCCGGTGTGATGGAGTTCTCGAAGTTGTCGGTCGGGGATCCGACCGTGGCGCTGGGCCTGGAGCTCGACGTCATTGCCGCGGTCATCATCGGAGGCGGCAGTCTCCTGGGCGGCCGCGGCAGCGTCGTCGGGACCGTGGCCGGCGCGGCGATCATGTCGGTCATCCAGGTCGGATGCTCGCAGCAGGGGTTGCCGAACTGGGTGCAGCAGATCGTGACGGGCAGCATCATTGTCGGAGCCGTGGCGCTGGATCGTTGGCGACAGGCGAGGATGTAGAGTGAGTCCGATAAACAACAATTCCACCACGGAGGACGCGGAGGACAGGAGGAAAAACGCTGTAGCTGCTCCGGATTCAACCTCCGCGTCCTCTGCGATAGATCGCCTGCGGATTCGCGACCTCGAGGTCTTCGACCTTCGCTTTCCCACATCACGGACGCAGGCAGGAACCGACGCGGTGCACGTCGATCCCGATTATTCGGCCGCCTACGTCGTACTCGGAACGGAGACGAACCTCGAGGGACATGGACTGACGTTCACGATTGGCCGCGGCAACGAGGTGTGCGCAGCGGCCATCGAGGCGTTGCGTCCGCTCGTCGTCGATCAGCGGCTCGCCGACATCACGGCCGACTTCGCCGGCTTCTGGCGCCGGCTCGCAAGCGACTCGCAGCTGCGGTGGCTCGGACCCGAGAAAGGCGTCATCCATCTCGCGCTGGCCGCCGTCATCAACGCGATCTGGGATCTCTGGGCGAAGAGCGAGCGCAAACCTGTCTGGAAGCTGCTCGCGGACATGACACCGGCCGAGATTGTCTCGTGCATCGATTTCCGGTATCTCAGCGATGCACTCACGCGCGAAGAGGCGATTGAGATCCTCGACCGGCAGCTGGCCACGAGAAGCGAGCGCGAGGCCGATCTCCTACGCTCCGGATACCCGGCTTATACAACGTCCGCAGGGTGGATCGGATACTCTGATGCCGCGATCCGGCAGTTGTGCGGCGACGGGCTCGCGGACGGCTGGACCCACTTCAAGGTCAAGGTCGGCGGACGCCGTGAAGACGATTATCGGCGCGTCGCGCTCGTGCGCGGCGAGATCGGCGCGAATCGCACGCTGATGATCGATGCGAACCAGCAGTGGGACGTCGCCGAAGCGATCGATCGCGTACGCGAGCTGGCTCCCCTGCGTCCGTTGTGGATCGAAGAGCCGACGAGTCCCGACGACGTCCTCGGGCACGCAGCGATCGCACGCGCCGTGCGCCCGTTGGGCATCGGCGTCGCCACCGGCGAGCACTGCGCCAATCGCGTGCTGTTCAAGCAGTTCCTGCAGGCGCAGGCCCTTGATTTCTGCCAGATTGACAGCTGCCGGCTGGGCGGCGTGAACGAGAACCTGGCGGTGATCCTGATGGCCGCGAAGCACGGCGTCCCCGTGTGTCCGCATGCGGGCGGCGTCGGCCTGTGCGAATATGTCCAGCATTTGTCGATGTTCGACTACGTGTGCGTTTCCGGCACGATGGAGAACCGGGTCATCGAGTACGTCGATCATCTTCACGAACATTTCGTCGATCCGGTCGTGATCCGGCACGGCCGGTACATGCCGCCGACGAAGCCCGGCTACAGCATCGAAATGCACGAAATGTCGCGCACGGTGCATCGATACCCCGACGGCCCGGCGTGGGCGGGTATGGGAGATTGCTGATTGCTGATTGCTGATTGCTGATTGTTGATTTGAATCAGCAATCACCGTTCAACAATCAACAATCTCAAGTTAACTCCATGCCCATCACCCGC
>JBKPAI010000174.1:0-21072 GCA_046726355.1 Acidobacteriota bacterium
ACGACAACCGGCTCGGGCACGACAACCGGCTCGGGTACGACCACTGGTTCCGGCACGACGACGGGTTCCGGCACGACGTCGACTGGAACGGGCACGTCGACGAGCACGGGTACGACAACGGGCAGCGGCACGACCACCGGAACAACGAGCGGCGGCACCACAACCGATCCCAGCACCACGCCTAACGCCATCTCGCAGAAGATCAGCTCGAAGCCGCAGCTCTCGTCCAAGGTCAAGACGATGCTGCCCTCGGGAATGACGCTGGAGAGCGCATCGGCAGGGTTCAGGAACCAGGGGCAGTTCCTCGCGGCGCTCCATGTTTCGAAGAACCTGAATATCCCGTTCGCGGATCTGAAGGCCACGATGCTCGGGACGCCGACGGCCGCCACGACGACCGGCGGGACCACGACGGGTTCGACAACGACCGGCTCGACGACCGGTGGTACGACCACCGGGAGCACGACCACCGGCGGCACGACGACCGGCGGCACGACGACCGGCGGCACGACCACACCGACGACGAGCAGCGGGCCAATGAGCCTCGGCCAGGCGATCAAGAAGCTGCGGCCGTCTGCTGACGCAACGACTGCGACGACGCAGGCTGAAACGCAGGCAACGGGCGATCTCGCCGGCAGCTCCACCACCACGTCGTCCACGTCGACGACTGCACCCACCTCGACATCGACATCATCGACGTCGACCACCACATCGTCCTCTTCATCGTCAACGGCCCCGACAACGTCCTCGACGTCCGTGACACCCAGGAAATCGAAGACAGGGCGTCAATGATTCTCCGCTCTTTCACGGCGGGCGTCTTGCTGGCGCTCGCCGTCTCCTCTCCTGTGCTCGCACAGGGCAACAGCCAGTCACACAGGAACAACAACGGGAACAACGGCAACAAAGGCACCAGCGGGAACAGCGGAAACAACAGCGGCCGCAGCACGAACGGCCCGGCAGCGCCCGCAACGCCGCCGAGCCGCAACGATCTCGTGGCTCCGTCCGCCGCCGCCGCTTCGAGCGGCGGCGCCACTCCGCTGGCATGGCTCGACGACGCGAGTGTGCTCGAGCCCGGCGGCGTGTCCCTGGCGATCTCAACGCTCCGATGGAGCGGCAGCGGGATCAGCGAAGTCAACTTTCCAGTCGTCGACGTCGCGCTTGGCCTCACCAGGCGCGTTCAGTTCGCCGCCAACGTTCCTCACGTCGTCGGGAGCGCCGATCCGTACGGCGCAGCCGGCGGTCTCGGCACGGTGTACTTCAGTTCGAAGATCGGCGTGTTCGACAATGGCAAGTCCGGTGTGAAGCTGGCCGTCTCGCCCACGCTCGAAGTGCTCAGTCCCGCCGTGGCAAATTCCCTGGCAGAGGGAGAGCATCGGATTCAGCTGGGTCTTCCGGTCAGCGCGGAGTACGATCGCGGCCCGGTGCGGATCTACGGCGGGACCGGATACTTCACGCGCGGGGCGTGGTTCACGGGCGCCGGTGGATCGTACGTCGTAAACGATCAGGTGTTGGTGTTCGGGAGCTTCAGCCGCGCGTGGCGGCGCTCGGAGGTGCCGGACATCCCGCTGAGCGACCGTGACCGCAAGGAAATCTCGGGCGGTGCCTCATACGCTGTCGCCCGTTCGGTGCGCGTGTTCGGGTCGATGGCCCGCACGATCAAGACGCTCGAGGAGAACGGCGCCGGCCGGACGATCGCAGGCGGCGTGTCGTTCTTCTTCATGAGCGCGCCGAAGTAAACCCTTTGGTTGTCGTGCAGGCCTTTGGGCCTGCCGTGTCGGGCGGATCTCCACCCCACGGCACACAGTCCGTGCCGTGGGGGCCCCGAACTGAAGGTGCTGACAGCGTTCACGGGGTAATCGCCAGGACGCGGAGAGGACTGCCGCTGCCGCCGACAATCTTCAACGGCGCGGCAATCACGATCGATCCCGTTGGCGGCAGCTGATCCAGGTTGCAGAGGCTTGCCAGCCCGAACTTGCCGGCGCCGTGCATGATGGCGTGATTCGGGAACGGCGGGTCGAACCGGCCCGCCTGCCCCGCGTCGGTGCCGATCGTCTCGACCCCGACCCCGAGCACATCGCGATCGTGCGCAAGCAGCCTCGACGTGCGCGCGTCGAAGCCGGGGCTGTGCGGTCCGTCGGCCCCGGCGTTGAGGAAGGCGGCCGGATCGGTTCTGCGGCTCCATCCAGTCTGCAGCAGCACCCACGCCCCGGCGGGTATCCGCCCATGTTCGGCTTCCCACTGCTCGACCCGCTCGGGTGTCAGGAGAAAATCGGCATTCGCGTCGACGTCGCGGCTGACATCGATGACGCATGCCGGGCCCACGAAGCGCCGGGCCGGAATCGTGTCGCAGCTGTTCCCTGGGAGATCCTTCCCGGTCACCCAGTGCACGGGCGCATCGAAATGCGTCCCCGTATGTTCGCCGAACCGGAGCGTGTTCCAGTACCAGGCCGGCCCTTTCTCGTCGTAGCGCGAGATGACCTCGATGGTCACGCCCGGCGACGGCGCGAACATCGGCGGCAGGCCGATGACCGGCGTGTCCGGACCGAGCGGCTGCGTCAGATCGACGATGCGCAGGCGGCCGGCACTGAGATGGTCAACGAGCTCGCTGAGCAGCGACGGCACGAGTCAGATACCTCTGAAATTCAAAGCGGTTTTCCAGCAGCGGCAGGTCGGTGACGTATTTCGACGGGCCAACCGCCTCCACTTCCGCCACTGACGACTGACGACCAACGACTAAACTTACGCTGTGCTCTCAACCGGCAAAGGCGATCCTGCCAGGGCCCGCCACGCGCCGGGCGTGCGCGGCCGCGTCCTGACGTTCGCCTTCCTGCTTGCGGTCGTGACCTACCTCGATCGCATCTGCATTTCCGCAGCGGCGCCGTTCATTATGGACGATCTGCACCTGGGCGTGTTCGAGATGAGCGTGGTGTTCAGCGCCTTTACGCTCGCGTATTCGCTGTTCGAGGTGCCCTCTGGCTGGCTCGGCGACGTCCAGGGCCCGCGGCGCGTGCTCACGCGCATCGTCCTGTGGTGGTCGGCGTTCACGATGTTGACGGGCGCGGCGCGCGGCCTGACGTCACTCGTCGCCATTCGATTTCTCTTCGGCGCCGGCGAGGCAGGCGCCTTCCCGAACATCGCGCGCAGCTTCTCACGCTGGTTTCCGGTCGTCGAGCGCGGCCGCGCCAACGGCATCATGTTCCTGGGTTCGCGGCTGGGCGGGATGCTGTCGGCTCCCCTCGCGCTGCTCGTGGTGACGCGCTGGGGCTGGCGCGTGAGCTTTGCCGCCTTCGGCGCGACGGGCATCTTCTGGGCGATTGCGTGGTACGTCTGGTATCGCGACCGGCCCGAGGACCATCCTGCGATGACGCGTGAAGAGCTTGAGTGGATCCGCCAGGACCGCCCGCCGCTCGATGCGGGCCGCCGCACGCCGTGGCGCGCGCTGCTCGGGAGCAGGAACCTCTACGCCATCTGCGCGATGTATTTCGGTTTCGGCTACGGCCTGTATTTTTATTTCACGTGGCTGCCGACGTACTTGATCAGGGTGCTGGGCTTCTCGGTCTTTGCCGGCGGCGCGTTCGCGGCGCTGCCGTTCCTGCTGGCGGGCGTTGCGGACGTTGCGGGCGGCTGGTTGACCGATCACCTGACGCGCACGCGTGGACTGCGCGTGGGCCGCTGTTATCTCGGCGCCGCCGCGTTTCTCACCTGCGCCTGCCTGATCTTTGCGTCGACGCTCGCGATTCCGGCGGTCTCCAAAGCCCTCCTGCTGGCGATGGCGCTCGCATCGGCGGATCTCGCGCTCGGTGCCTGCTGGGCCGCGCCGATCGACATTGCGCCCAATCACGCCGGCGTGATGACCGGATTCATGAACACGCTGGGCAATCTGGGCGGGATGGTCGGACCGCTGGTCGTCGGCCTGGCCGTGCAGCGGTGGGGATCGTGGTCTTTCGCGTTTTACGTGACGGCGCTCGTCTACGCGTGCGGCGCCGCCGCATGGCTGGTGATCGATCCGACGCGGCCGATCGAGGATCGACCGGTCAAACCCACCAGACCTACCTGACCCACCCGACCTACTGTCGCGGCACAATCGCCATCGCACGCAGCGGCGCGCCAGTCCCACCTTTGATCTTCATCGGCAGCGCGACGAGAAACGCGCCGCGCGGAGGCAGCCGATCGAGACTGGTCAGGTTCTCGAACGCCGGCACATCGCGCTCGTACAGGACGCGATGCGTGTCGTACATCGACGACTGCCCGTAATCGATGCTGGCGGTGTCGAGGCCGACTGCTTTGACACGCTTCGTCTCGGCGAGCCACTTGGCCGCGTCGGGATGAAGGCCGGGAAAGTGCAGCTTGGCGACCGCCGCCTCGCCTCGCTCGGCCGTGCCGAGGTATCGCGCGGCGTCCGGCCAGAATTGCGAGTAGCCGGTGCGAATCAGCACGATGGACGCCGGCGGCAGCTGCCCGTTGGTCCGTTCCCACACGGTGAAGTCGTCGATCGTCACGCGGTAATCGGGCTGGTTCGCGCACGCGGCGGTGACGTCGACCACCACGGCGTCGCCAACGAGCTGATCGAGCGGAATCTGATCGACCGAGTGGTGGCCCCTGGCAAAGTGAACCGGCGCGTCGATGTGCGTGCCGCCGTGCTCCGACGTCGCGAAGTTGTTCGCGGCGTAGTAGTAGCCCTGCGGCGTCACGCCGTCCGCGACCTTCTCGAGATGGAACGTTTCGGCAGTCGGCCAGAAGACGGTCTGCTCGCTGTAGTCGTGGGACAGGTCCACGAGCGTCCCGGCCGGCCATTGCCGATCGGCCGGCGCGCGCGTGCACGCGGACGCGGCGAGCGCAACGACAACGGCCCAGCGCGGCATCGTCATGCCGCTGTCTACTTTCCAGCGCTCGAGGACGTCTTCGTGTGGACGTGCGCGGTCAGAAACGCCTGGATGGCCGCATACGATCGCTGCCACTGGTCCGGTGGAAATCCACCATGGCCGCCGCCGGGGATCGTGACGAGCTCGTGCGCGACGCCCGCCTTCTGCAGCGCTTCCTGCAGCCGCACCGAGTGGTTATACGGGACAAGGGGATCGGCGTCGCCGTGGATCGAAATCACCGGCGGAACGCCGGGGCGAACGTACGTGAGCGGCGAAGCCGCCCTGGCGATCTCGAGCCGGTTCGGTTGATTTCCGAGCCACTGGACGGCGTATGGCCAGCTCTCCGGAAACGGCTTCTTGTCCGGCCCGTCGAGCAGATCGCCGACATCGGTGATGCCGAAGAAATTCACGATGGCGGCGACCCGCGGCTCTCCCGGAACCAGGCACGATCGATCGAACCCGGCCTGTGCGGGCACCATGCCCGTGGTGAGCGCCAGATGCCCGCCGGCGGAGGCGCCCGCCACGATCAGCCGATCGGGATCGAGGTTGTAATCCTTGGCGTGCGCCACCAGAAAGCGCAGCGCGCACCGGCAATCCTCGATTGCGGCCGGGGCGGGCGACACGTTCCCGAGCCGGTACTCGACATTGACGACCGAGTAGCCCATCGCGATGTACGGCAGAAGCTGGAGGACGCTGCCTTCTTTCGTCCCCTGCACCCAGCCCCCGCCGTGAATGAAGATGACGGTGGGCATGGGAGTCTGTCCGCGCTGGGCGTACACGTCCAGCTTCCCTTCCCATCCGTTCGCGCGCGCGTAAACGACGTTGGGGATCGTGCGGACCTGCTGGGACAGCGTGACCGAAGGTGGAACGAGATTGGCCGTCTGCGGCGCGGCCGAGGCGGCGGTTCCCAGCACGACGACCAGCGCAATCGTGTATCGATGGTTCATGGCGTCCTCACACGAGGCGCGATTATAAGCCCTAACACCGTCCGTTCTCCGACCCTGCCGGTGTCCGTTCTGCCCTGACGCTGTCCGTTCTCTGGAGCTGTCGCGATCCGTTCTCGCAGCTGCGATAATGCACGCCACCGCCATGCCGACGCGACCTGTTGCTGCCATGTTGATTCTGCTCGTTGCGGCGGGCGCGTCCTGCCGTGACATGGGTGCGCAGCCGGCTGCGACACACCCGAACATCTTGCTCATCCAGGCCGACGATCTCGGATACGGCGACTTGACCTCGTACGGACAGGCGCGCTTCGCCACGCCGGCACTGGACCGGCTCGCGCGCGACGGCATCCGGTTCACGCACTACTACGCCGGCAGCACGGTGTGTGCGCCGTCGCGAACGGCGCTCATGACCGGGTTGCATACCGGGCACGCCTGGATTCGCGGCAACGGCGGTCTGCCCGGCGGCGACGTGCCGCTGCGCCCGGAAGACGTGACAGTGGCCGAAGTGCTGCACGCCGCCGGCTACCGTACCGCCGTCATCGGCAAATGGGGGCTGGGACAGCCGGGGACGACGGGTCAGCCGGACCGCCAGGGTTTCGATTACGCCTTCGGCTTCCTCGATCATCGACACGCCCACCGGCAGTACACGGATCACCTCTGGCGGAACGGCGAACGGATCGACGTCGATATCGATCGCGACTACGTCAACGATTTGTTCTCAAGGGAGGCGGCCGCGTTCATCGAACGTGACGATTCGCGTCCGTTCTTCGTCTACCTCAATTACACGGTGCCGCATGCCGAGCTGCGTGCTCCGGACGATGCCCTTGCCGGTTTCCGCGGCGGGTTTCCCGAGCAGCCATTTACCAATGCCGCCGCCGACGCCAAGCGCACGGGAGCCAGGCCCGATGGGCCGTCGCTCGGCTACCGTTCGCAGCCGGAGCCGCACGCGGCCTTCGCGGCAATGATCACACGAATGGACCGCGACATCGGCCGGCTCGCGGATCTGATCGGCGCGCGCGGCATCGATCGCCGGACGCTGATCCTGTTCATCAGCGACAACGGGCCGCATCGGGAAGGCGGCGGCGACCCGGACTTCTTCAAGAGCTCCGGAGGGCTGCGCGGCATCAAGCGGGACCTGTACGAAGGCGGCATTCGAGTGCCGATGATCGCGCGCTGGACCGGAACGATTCCCGCCGGCCGCGTGAGCGGCCATCCGTGGGCGCACTGGGACGTGCTGCCCACGCTGGCGGAGATCGCCGGCGCGCGCACGCCCGACGGGCTGGACGGAATGTCGATGACGCGCGCGCTTCGCCACGAGCCGCAGCCGTCACACGAATTCTTCTACTGGGAATTCCACGAGCGGGGATTTCAGCAGGCGGTCCGGATGGGCAGGTGGAAAGCCGTACGATTGAAGGCTGGTTCGCCGCTGGAACTCTACGACCTCGAGAGCGACCCCGGCGAAGAACGGAATGTCGCCGCTGCGAATCGGAACGTCGTGGCGCGGATCGAGGCGTATCTCGAGACGGCCAGGACCGAGTCGGATCGGTGGCCGATAAAATGAACCAGCCGGAACGGAGGGGCGAAAGGACAACCGGGAGACAGCCGATGATTGAACGTGCATATCTCGACGACAGCCTCCTTCAGTTGCGGAAGCTGAAAGATCTCGCCGACAAAGCGATCGCTCAGATAAACGATGACCAGCTCTTCGCGGTCCTCGATCCTGAGGCGAACAGCATCGCCTTGCTGAGCGGAATGTTTCGAGGAGCCGGACATGATCCGGCCTGACATGCTGCGCAGCCGACACAATCGTGTTGGCCCCGCAGGGAATCTTCGGCACGTGTCGCTGCTCGTCGCCGCGAAAGCCGCAGAGAAATCCACCTGCCCACCCGCGCACGTGATCATGGCGCCGCCGCAGGCGGTGTTCTGCGCTTTGTCGCCTGCTCGAACGCGTACGCAAGCTCGATCAGCCGCGGCTCGGCACAGGCCATGCCGGTGAAGCTGACGCCGTACGGGCCCGGCTTGGCGGTGAATCCTGGCGGGAACGCCGGCGTGGGGGCGTTCGGCACGAACGCGAACGGCACGATGACCGTCGGATAGCCGGGTTTTGCGGCAATTGCCGCGCCGCTGGAGCCCGGGAACAGGAGCGCGTCGAGCCGCTCGGACTTCATCACCTCGTCAATGCCGTGCGAGCCGGCCACCTTGAGATCTTTCGCACGGTCGGCTTCGAAGCGGGCGCGGTCCTGCTCCACATCCATTTCATCTGAGATATCGAGATTGGACTGCCCGTATTTGATTGCGCCGGCCTTCTGGTGCGAGCTGTTCCATTCGCGCAGCGCCGTCAGCGACTTCACGGGCGCCGAGGCTCCGAGGGTCGCCAGCCATTTGTTGAAGTCCCGCTTCATCCCGTACTTGAGCACGACCGAGCAGTCGGCGTCCTTGCCCTTCGCGCTGTCGCTGCCCGAACACATGCCCCAGGTCATGAAATTGTTCCTGGCGTCCTTGTCAACGATGCTCGGAATGTCGGCCGGGTCGACGACCACGGCGCCTTCCTTCCGGAGCACCGCGATCGCATCGTCCATGACCTTCTTCTGATCGTCGTTGAGCCCGCCGCGCGCGTTCGACTCGCCCGGCGGTGTGACGCGGTCATAAAAGAACGCGCGAGGGATTCCGATGCGTGCCCCCTTCAGTCCCTCCCGGTTCAGGAATTTCGTGTAGTCGCGCCCCGGGGGCGGCATGCACGTCCGCGTCGCGGGATCGTTCGGATCCGGCGAGGCGCTCTCGAGCGCGCCGAGCATGATGGCCGCGTCGCTGACCGTCCTGGCCATCGGTCCGGCCGTGTCCTGGTCGGCAGTGATCGGAATGACGCCGTACCGGCTGATCCGGCCGACCGTCGGCTTGATGCCCGCGAGCATGTTCTGATTCGAGGGGCTCAGTATCGAGCCCGATGTCTCAGTGCCGACGTTGCCCGCCCAGAAATTCGCCGCGGTGCCCACGCCCGAGCTCGATCCGCCCGTCGCGAGCACGGGACGGCCGTCGAAGGTCCCCTCGCGTGGATCCTTGCGCGGATCGTACGGATTGTAGCCGTAGCCGCCCAGGGCGTTGTAGTTGCCCGGCATCGGGGTCGGCCCGCCGGCGACCCAGTTGGCCAGCTCGGTCAGGCCGGTTTTGGCGATGATAATCGCGCCGGCATCGCGCAGGTTCTTCGTCAGCGTGGCTTCATACGGCGGCGCGAAGCCCTCGAACGCGAGGGCGCCGCCGGTCGTCGGCATGTCGGTGGTGTGGATGTTGTCTTTCAACGCAATCGGGATTCCATGCAGGGGCCCGAGCGTTCCGCCCGACGTACGCTCCCGATCGCGCGCGTCTGCCTCGTCCAGCGCGTGCGGGTTCACGGTGAGGGCGGCATGCAGCTTGTCCTCGTACATGGCGATGCGCGTCAGGTACTGAAGCACCAGCTGACGCGAGGAGATCCGCCCTTGTTCCATGGCGGCGCGCATGTCGGCAATCGTCGCTTCGACGACCGAGAACGGCTGTCTGCCTGCGGCCGGATCGGCGCGTCTGGCTTGCGCCGCGGCCAGTGTGAAGGCCGCGGCTGGAAGAACAATGAGCCCGAGCACGCGTGTATGCATGGGAGCGGATTATATCCTCCGCTCGGCGCGAGGGCGCGGCGGAAAGACGAGGAGCGGTCAACGGATAACACGGAGGGAAGGATAACGGAGAACACGGAGGCAACGGTATTAACACAGAGAAACGGAGGAACGGAGACGAACGGAGAAAGGCTTCGGCAACCAGACTTCTTTCTCTGCTCGTCTCCGTTTCTCTGTTTCTCTGTGTTTTGCCGTTACCTCCGTACGCTCCGTTCCCTCGAGGCACGCTTCTCGGCAATCACAACGACATCACCCGCCATCAGACGATATCGACCATACGAGCGCCGCATCCGGAACGTGAATCCGGCCCGCACCAGCAGGCGGGCGATTTCTTCGCGCGAGTAGATTCGTACGCGGTGGACTTCACGAGACCAACGCCGGCGATTGCCGATCTGTCTCGATGTGAGGATGCGGCGCGTCAGAACGCGGCCCGACGTGTTCAGGTCTGCTCGCGCCACCAGTGACCAGCGGTCGCCGACCCTTGTCCTCCGCGGATACGTGCGCCGTTCGGCCGATTCGATGAAATCGAAGATGAACAGGCCCTCGGGCTCGAGCGCCCGGTGGGCACGCCGGAAGAAACCGCCGACGCCGGAACCGACATACGTGATCGTCTCGCCGATTGCCAGCACCGCCCGGCATCGAGGAATGGGCACGCGCGTGAGAGAGGCGACCGCAAGCCGCGCGGAAGGGACGCGTGCGCGAGCGAGCCGGATCATCGCCGCCGACTGATCGAACCCGAACACCTGGTAGCCGGCATCAACGAGATGGGCAGCCAGGATGCCGCTGCCGCAGCCGGCTTCGACGATGAGGCCGCCGCGAATGCCGTGTGCGCGAAGGAGCTGGATGATCGCCGGCGCCGCCCGATCCGAGAGGTCGCCCCACCCCGAGTCGTGAATGTGGGCGAGATCGATCGAATACAGTCTGGCGATGCGAGCGCGGGGTGCCGGCACAGCTCGGATTGTGCCTGAAGCGTGCGGCCGCCGATGACGTCCGGCTTCAGGCGACCAGGTTCGGCTGAAGCCGGACAGCACGTAGACTTCGCGGGAGCACCGCCGAAAACGTGCTCCCTTTCCCCGGTACGCTCTGCACTTCGACCCGCCCGCCCTGCGCTTCGACGATCTGCCGCGTGAGCGCCAGCCCCAATCCGGTTCCCGTCTGGCTTTTCGTCCCATCGTCCAGCCGCTGGAACTCGACGAACAGTCTGTCGAAGTGTTCGGACGGGATCCCGATCCCCGTGTCTTTGACATCCAGCCGGAACCAATCGGCACCCTCCAGCGTCATGCGAAGACTGACACGTCCACCTTCCGGCGTGAACTTGATGGCATTCGACAGGTAGTTGTAGAGGACCTGCTTGAGCCGCAGCGGATCGGTCGCGACCGTGGCAACGTCCGGATCGACCGACACGTCGAGGCGCAGGCCTTTTGCAGCCGCGAGCGGGCGCACGACGTCGGCTGCTTCCCGCGAAATCACGGGCAAGTCGACCGCCACCGGCCGCAGCTCGATCTTTCCGGCTTCAACCTTCGCCAGGTCGAGGGCTTCCTCGATGAGCTGCAGCAGGTGCCTCGAGCTGGTCAGGATGTCGTCCATGTATGCCTGATATTCAGGGCTGAGCGTGCCGCTGCTGTCTTTGCGCATCAGCGCCGCGAACCCGATGATCGCGTTCAACGGTGTGCGCAGCTCGTGCGACATGTTGGCCACGGATAAGCTCTTCAGCCTGATGATCTCCCGCACCCGGCCGTTCTCGGCTTCCAACGCAAGCGCACGGCTGCGCATCTCCTCCGTCTCCAGGCGAGCGCGCCGCTGCAGCAGTTCCGATCGAATCAGCCGGCTTGCGGTCATGCAGGTCAGCGTCGCCAGCAACAGCACGTTACAGATGACGACGAGCACGACGCCGAACCCGACGTCGTACAGGCCGGCACGCAAGCCTTCCAACCGCAGCCACCCCAGAACGACCGGCACGACGACGATCAACGGAAGGAGACGGCGGGTGAGAGCGCCGGTTGGGCCGTCCGCGGCAATGATTCGCATGAATCCCTGTTCGGGCCGTGCGAACAGAATGGCCAGGCCGAGCGCGAGGACCGAGACCGCGCTGTGCAGCGCCGTCGTGGAGTACCACCTGATCCCGTGGAGCGACGTGACGTCGTAGCAATATCCGAGCAGAGCGATCGCGGCTGTGACGCCGGCACCGAGCGCCAGCCACTGCGACGGCCGTCGATCGGTCGACTCACCGACGTCGAGGAGCAGCAGCGCCCCCGCGAGCAATATGAAATCGGCGGCTGAAATCGGAGACATGCGTCCGGCCGCTCCGGCGCCGGCCGGTCCGAGGACTTCAACGATCCGGAGATTCCACCCGAACAGGTCCTCACAAAGCGTGGCGGCGGCAACCATGAGGACAGCCACAGCCAGCACGTGTGCGATTCGCGAACGGCGGTGCCCGGCCGAGTGCGTCAACAGGAGCGCGACGGCGACCAGGACGCTGCAGACCGCAGCGTCGGCCTTCATCGTGAGCCACCAGGGCCCGGCGCTCGCGGCGGGCGGCAGGTCGAACATCCAGGCAACCAGGCCGATCGTGCCGATGCCCGCCACAAGAACGGCAGCTGCCCGACTGAGACGCCGCTGCCGAGCGGTGACGGCTGGGGACAGATCCGGCGCGTCGATCATCGTATTTGTCCAGGGCGCGAGTGCCTGATGATCGCTTGGACTCGTGCCAAGCGAGCCGATAGAAAGTCTTCGCAGGTTCACGGTCATGCTCGAGCCACCGCCCCCGGTCCATCCGACGCGAAATCGCGGGCGCGGATGCCGAGCAGTTTGATCTTGACGTGAAGCGTCTTGTAGTCGGTCTTCAACAGACGCGCCGCTTCGGCCTTGTTGCCGCCGGTGGCCCGCAGCGTTTCACAGATGGCCCGATGTTCAGCGCCGCGGGCCGCGTGTTCGGCGGTTTCCTTCAATGACAGACCTGCCGGGCCCGCCTCTCGCGGGGCCTCCGGCATCCTGAGATCGGTGCGCCGCCCGAGAGTGGCCTGTACCGTGTTCGCGCGGACAACCAGGTCCGGGCTGTGCAGGACGGCCTGGCGAATCACATTGCGCAGCTCGCGGACGTTGCCCGGCCAGCTGTGGGCGCGCAGCACGTCGAGCGCGTCCGGCACAATCGCCTCGATCGGCCGGCGTAGCTCGACGCTCGCTTCTTCGAGGAACCGCTGCGCCAGATAGGGGAGGTCTTCGGGTCGTTCCCGCAGCGGCGGCAGCGAGATCGTGTACTGCGCCAGCCGGAAATACAGATCCGCCCTGAACTGGCCGGCGACGACGCGCGCCTGGAGGTCATCGTTGGTCGCGGCGACGAACCGGACGTCCATCGGGCTCGCATGATCGGCGCCCACCGCCTGGACCTGCCTCGACTCCAGCACCCGCAGGAGCTTTCCCTGAAGGCTCAGGGGAAGATTTCCGATTTCATCGAGGAAGCAGGTGCCGCCTTCCGCCAGCCGCAGGCGTCCCTGTTTGCGCCGCTCCGCCCCGGTGAACGCGCCCTTCTCGTGACCGAACAACTCCGACTCGAGCAGCGGCTCGGGAATCGCGCCGCAATCGAGCGCGACGAACGGCTTGCCGTGGCGATCGCTCTGATGATGGACTGCCTGTGCGACGAGCTCCTTGCCCGTGCCGGTCTCGCCCAGAATGAGGACCGTGAAGTTGGAGGTGGCGACCGCGCTCACCTGCTCAATCAGTTGACCGACCCGCACGCTCGGCCCCATCTGCGCTCTGAGGCTGTTCGGAGCATCGTGGCCGACGTGGCGCCGGAGCTCCTCGACTTCGCGGCGCAGCGCCGTGGTTTCGAGCGCCCGCCGCACGGTGACGAGCACCTCCTCCTGATCGATCGGCTTCGTCAGGTAATCAAAGGCACCCAGCTGAATAGCTTGGACCGCCGTCTTCACGTCGCGTGACGCGGTGAAGATGATCACAGGCAACTGCGGAGCGGCCGTCTTGACGGCTTCCAGCAGCTGCAGGCCTTCGGCGCCCGGCAGGCGCAAATCGAGCAGGACCACCTGGGGGTCGTCTGTTCCGATACGTTCGAGACCTGACGGCGCATCATGCGCGGCGACCACCTCGATGCCGGCGTCGGCGAAGATCGCCTTGACCAGCCGGCAGCTGGGCTCGTGATCGTCAACGACGAGCAGCTTCTGCGTTATTGCGCGTGCACCGTGGTCCCCGCTCCAGAACTGTGGTGTTCCCGCCATACCTGGCTTTTCGGTCCATGCGCGTCGTTCGATAGCGTGTGACCACAAGTGATTGGAAAAATGGGTTTTAACTCCGAAGTTGTCCCGTCGTGCTGGACCGGCTGGCGGCGGTACCAGAGTTGCCTTTAAGACTTCACACGACATTGTATAACTGTATGAAAGAAGACATTGTCTTATTACGTCGTAATGTATATTTAAACGACTTAATAGGTCTAATGAAGCCAATATAGTCGTCCGACAACATCTTCGAGCACGGACTGCCAATGAACGTAACGGTTCTGGTTCCCAGCGTGATGTTGGGGGCGGCCGCGAGTGCCGTCAGCGCCAATCGCCGGCCCGTGGGCGCCGACCGATAGTCGTGCCGACGGACAGAACTCTTGATGAGCTTGAGCCGACGGAATTTGCGTGGGCTGGTCTTCGGGACGGGGATCGCGCTGATCGCAGCCCTCGTCTGCGCTGTCCAGAGTGATGCCGCGACGTCGACCGCCGCGCTCGCGGTCAGCGCTTCCGTCGCCGCCAACTGCACCGTCAGCACCGCGCCGCTGGCGTTCGGCGCGTACGACCCACTTGTCGGGAACGCGTCGGCGAATCTCGACGGGACCGGCACGATCACCGTCGCGTGCACCAAGGGCGCGGCGTCGACGATTGGACTCAGCCTCGGCAACAACGCAACGGGCGGCACGAGGCGGATGACGGACGGTGCCAGTAATTACCTGACCTACGAGATGTATCAGGACAGCGGACGGTCGACAGTGTGGGGCAACTCCGGCGCGGCGCTGTTGACGCCGGCGACGGCGACGTCGAAGACGCCGCGCAATTTCACGGTCTACGGTCGAATTCCGGGAAGTCAGGACATTCCGGCAGGCAACTACACCGACACGGTCACGGCCACGGTGAATTTCTAACGGAGCCCGGCGCTGGCACGTCGCGAACGGGCCTCACTCAGCAGAAATGAAAGATCGTGCGCGCCTCCGCCAGGCGGAGGACTCATCGAGGAGACAACGGCAATGCGACATACGACTCGGACGGCAACAGTTCTTGGACTTGTGGGCGGCTTGACGCTCGCGGCGGGATCGCTCGTCAACGCGGCGGGGAGTACGACGGCGACGCTGGCCACGAACGCCACGGTGGCCAACAACTGTACCATCACGACCTCGCCCGTCGCGTTCGGCGCCTACGATCCGGTCGGGGCAAACGCGTCAGCCAACCTGGATGGTTCGGGCACCCTGACGGTCGCCTGCACGAAAGGCGCGACCTCGACAATCGGTCTCGACCTCGGCGGCAACGCGTCCGGCGGCGCGCGCCGGCTCTCGAACGGATCGGCGTTCCTGACCTATGAGTTCTATCAGGACAGCAACCGCTCAACCCCGTGGGGCAACGCGGTCGGCACGGTCGTCTCCTTGGCCGCCGCGCCTTCGAAGGATGGTCGAGCGCTGACCGTCTACGGTCGGATTCCTTCGAACCAGGACGTGTCGTCGGGATCGTATTCGGACACCGTGACCGCAACGGTGAACTTCTAACTCAGGCGCGCACGGCAGTGAAAGGCCATGCAACTCGGACAGCGTACGGCCGATAAGACCCTGAGACTGATTGTCGGAGCCGTCGCTTCTGTGCTGTTGACGGCGGGTTCATCGACAGCTCAGCCGGCGTCGGACATGGTTGCGCAGCTGCGAACGACCGTTACGGTTCCCGCGCGCTGCACGATCACGACGTCATTCCGGGAAATCGAATCAGAGTCAGACAACGCGGCAGCGATCGTCGCGGCGATCGTCGCCGCGTGCACGCGAGGCAGCTCCGAATCGCTGACCCTGCAGCTGGCTGGCGGCGCGGCCGATTGCGATCGCCTCGCAATCGACCACGGATGGGCGACCGTCTGCGGCGGGCCGGCCGCCGCGGCGTTTGTCCGGACCGTCGCACAGATCCCAGCGAGCGAGATCAAAGCTTATGTATCAATCTTCACCAGCACCACGACCGGGCCGCCCGACGATGCGGCGGCAATCGCCATTCAATTCTGACCGCTCTGACCGCGCGGCACGCTGTGCCGCAGCCGCCATCATCGCGGCGGCGGCGGTCCTCTCATCCGTCAGTCCTGTGTTCGCGAGCTCGTTCACGGTCAACCCGACCCAGATCTTTCTCGCGCCGCGCACGACGAGCGCGCTGTTGACGCTGCGCAACGAGAGTGAAGAGACGCTGCGGTTCCAGCTCGCGGCGTTCGCCTGGGACCAGAGCCCGCAGGGAGAAATCAAGCTGCAGCCGACCCAGGACGTCGTGTTCTTTCCCGCGCTGCTGACGCTTGCGCCAAAGGAGTCGCGCAACGTCCGCGTCGGCACAGCCACCGGTTTCGACGCGGTGGAGAAGACGTATCGCATCTTCGTCGAAGAGCTGCCGGCCCAGGGCGGGCCTGATGGCCAGTCGTCGGTTCGCGTCCTCACGAAGATGGGGGTGCCGATCTTCATGCAGCCGGCGAAGAAACAGTCGCAGGCCACCCTTCGGGACCTTGCCGTCCAGGATGGCGTTTTCCGCTTCAGCGTCCGTAACACGGGCAACATACACTTCGTGCCGCAGACGGTCAGGGTGCGCGGGATGAACCAGTTCGGCGCGGCGGTGGTCGACAAGCAGCTGGATGGCTGGTACGTTCTCGCCGGAGGCGTGCGCGCCTACGAGGTGAAGCTGCCGGCGCCGGAATGCGCCGCGGTGACGTCGATGTCGGTGGAAGTACAGATCGGCTCATCGGCTCTCAAGGAGCACCTCGAAACGCCGCCCGCGGCCTGTGTCCCCTGACGCGACCGGCCGCTTGAAACATCGAGCGGCCGAAATGGCGCGGCGGACAGTCGCGATCCTGGTCGCCGCGATGTTCGCGTCCGCGACCGTCGTGTCGGCCCAGGATCAACGGGCGCTGCTGTCCGTCACCGTCAACGACGTGGCGAAGGGCGAGGTTCTCGTCGTGCTTCGCGACCGCGATGCGTTGATCGGCGTCGACTCGCTCGACGGGCTCGGCGTCCACGGATTCGCCGGCACGCGGGAGTCGATCGGCGGCGCGACGTTCGTGTCGCTGGCGTCGCTCGCGCCCGATGTCAGCTTCGAGGTCGATGAGCGCGCGCTCACGCTGCGATTGACGGCGCGGGCGGATCAGCTCGACACCGCCGTCCGTACTCTGGCCAGCGGCCGCCCGCCGGACATCGAATTCCGTCGCGATACCAGCGCCTACGCGAACTACGCCGTCAACCTGCGCGGACGCGGCGCCTACGACCTGTTCAGCGATGTGGGCTTCAGCACGCGCGGAACCTTTGTCGACACCACGCTGTCGTACGGCGCGCGCCAGTCGCTGACGCGCGGCCTGAGCAGCGCCACGTTCGATCAACCGGCGAAGATGCGGCGGTTCGTGGCCGGCGACGCCTATGCCAACGGCGGCCTTCTCGGCGGCGGACTGCTGCTCGGCGGCTTCACGGTTGCGCGGGAATTTTCGACCGATCCGTACTTCGTCCGCTTTCCTTCTCTGAACCTGACCGGCGCGGTGACGACCCCCTCGACGGTCGAGGTGTACGTGAACGACCGGCTCGTGGGCACCGAACAGATTGCACCCGGCCAGTTCGCCCTGAACCAGCTCCCGATTACCAATGGCCGCAATGACGCGCGCATCGTAATTCGCGATGCGTTCGGCGGCGTCCGCGATATGTCGGCGTCGTACTACCTGACCACCGCCGCGCTCGCGCGCGGCCTCAACGAGTATCAATACAGCGCCGGTTATGAGCGAAAGAACTTCGGCATCGACAACTGGTCGTACGGACCGCTCACGTTCGTCGGCCGGCACCGGGTCGGGTTGACCGACAGCATCACGATCGGCGGCCGGCTGGAAGGCAGGGAGCGTCTCGCCAGCGGCGGGCCGACCCTGAATCTGCGCACGCCGTTCGGCGAATTCGAGGCGGCGGCGGCACTCAGCCGCGCCGGCACGACCGCGGGCCGCGCGGTGTCGGGAGCCTACGCCTATGCCGGCCAGGCATTCAGCCTGGGCGCGGCAGCGCGGGCGATGACCGAGCACTACGTCACCGCGAGCCTCGATGCGGCGCAGGACCGGCCGAAGCTGGAGACGAACGAGTACGTCAGCGTCCGCCTCGGTCCGCGGGTGAGCATGACCCTTCAACGCCGCGACGCGAAGATGTATTTCTCGCCGACGGCCATCCGGACCGCGGTCATCATGTCCGGCCGCGTCGCCAGCCGGATCGACGCGTTCGTCAGCGGCTCGCTGGAACGCGGCGCGAGCGAATCGGGATCCAGGCGTGAGATCTTCACCGGCGTGAGCGTCCGGTTCGGCTCGAATACGCTCGCCAGTGTCTCCACCGAGCGCGTCGGGAACGTGAATCACCTGATCACCGAAGTGCAGCAGCCACTGCCGGTCGGGACCGGCTGGGGCTTCCGGCTGTACGACGACAGCGGCGACCGCCACTTCTCGAGCGGCGCGCTCCAGTATCAGGGGCAGTACGGACGATATGAACTGCGCCGCGATGCCGTTGACGGGGTGCCACAGACCAGCGTGGCCGCCAGCGGAGGTGTCGTTGCGATGGGCGGAGGGCTGTATGCGAGCCGGCCGATTCAGGATGGCTTCGCGCTGGTGCGCGTTCCCGACGTTCCCGGCGTTCGCGCCTACGCGAGCCATCAGGAGGTGGGCCGCACCAACAGCCGCGGGAATCTGCTCGTCCCGAACCTGCTGTCCTACTACGGGAATGTTTTGAATATCTCGGACCAGGATGTCCCGCTCGAGAACAGAGTCGGCGCGGTCCGCAAAACGATCGCGCCGCCCTATCGCGGTGGAGCGCTCGTCGTGTTTCCTGTTGAACGGGTGCAGGGTGCCACTGGCGTTCTCCAGCTTGACGTCGATGGCGAGCAGATGGCGCCCGCTTATGGCCAGCTGTCGGTGAAGACGGCAGACGCGACGGTCGAGTCGCCCATCGGTGAGCGCGGCGAGTTCTATCTCGAGAACGTCGCGCCCGGACAGCACGAGGCAGTTATAGAGTACAAGGAGATCTCGTGCCGCTTCACGTTGATCATGCCGGTGTCCACTGCGCCGGCCGTCGACCTCGGCACACTCCGATGCATGGCGCGGGGACGATGAAGCGGAGACTATTCGCGCTGCTGAGGGTGTTCTGTGGTGCGAGCGCCGTGCTCGTGTGTGCGGTGCGCGCGGAGGCGGCGAGTTGTTCGGTATCGACGACTTCCGTAGCGTTCGGTACCTACGATGTGTTCAGCAGCAGCCCGGCCGACACGACCGGCTCGGTATCGTTCACCTGCAACGGCGCCGCCAGCATCGAAATCAGGCTGGACAAAGGCGTGGGGTCGGGGGCGAACTTCAGCCGCCGGAGGCTGACCGGACCGGCGTCCGACACGCTGAATTACAACCTGTATCTGGATGCTTCGCGCAGCACGATCTGGGGCGACGGGACCGGCTCGACCTCCAAGTACACCAACGCAAACCCGCCAATCAACACGCCGGTGGTCGTGACGATCTACGGCCGGATTTCAGCCGGGCAAGACGTGAGCACCGGCGCCTACACCGACAGCGTCACGGTCACGATCAACTTTTGATCGCGCCATCGCGCCTGTCAGCGAAGGCGGAAGCGGGGCAACGGGGCCCCGCGAGGACCCCGGGGTGGGGGGCCGCGGGGGCGAAGCCCCCAGACTAGTTTAGAAGTTCACTGTGACGGAGCGTCTCGTGCCGTCGGCGCGTGCGGCAGTACGGCTGGCGAGCACGGAGGTCGCGGACGAATCCAGGACAAGAACGTCCGAGGCGGCAGTCGCGCCGCTGACCTTCACGCGCGTCACGGCTTTCGAGCAGGCCAGGGTGACGCTCCCGATCGATCCCATCGAGTCGACTGTGCAGGATCGCACGACCGTCACGCTGACCGACAGCGGGGCCGAGGCTGTCGCCGCTTCCATCGTTCCGGTCAGAGCGCCGGCCGTCGCGATGGCGACAACAACGTAACGAATCCTGCCACGAAGGTAATGAGTCATGCTCGAAGAGCGCACTGAAATGGTAGAGCCGTCGTTCGAATGACGAAATCATGTCGAACCAATCGTGACAGAAAGGAGACAGCCAGTCATCATCCCGACGACAGCCCCTAGATTTGAAATTCCCCGTCCGCCGGTGTAATCAGCAACCACATCGCGAGCTTGAACGTCGATGGTGGCGTCACCGTGTTGACCGTTTCTGAACCAGATCGTCAGCTGAAGACGGCGTTACGAGAATTCCGTCCGGCCCAGATAGTGACAGCGACGGACGCCAAGCACGTGGCAGCGCCAGTTCCCATATACTGTGCGACATGCCCGAAAAAGCTGAGCGCTTGCGGGCCTTGCACAAAGGCCCTCGAATTCTCGTTCTGCCCAACGCCTGGGACGCCGCCACGGCGCGCGTGTTCGAAGCCGAAGGGTTCCCCGCGATTGGGACGACGAGCGCTGGTGTGGCGGCTTCGCTCGGGTATCCCGATGGCGGCGTGGTGCCGACGCACGAAATGATCGAAGCCATCAGCCGGATCGCGCGAGCCGTGCGGGTGCCGGTCACGGCCGACATCGAGCATGCGTACGCCAGCGCCCCCGGCGACGTGGCGGATGTCGTCCTGCGGGTCATTGCCGCCGGCGCGGTCGGTATCAATCTCGAAGACTGCATGCCGTCGGGCCACGAGCTCGAGCCGATTCCACTCCAGACGGAGAAGATCACGACGATCGCCAGAGCGGCGGCGAAATCGGGAGTCCGCGTGGTGATCAACGCCAGGACCGACGTGTTTCTCCGCGGGATGGGCCCGCCCGAATCGCGCCTCGCCGTGGCCATCGACCGCGGCAAGGCATTCCTGGCGGCCGGCGCCGACTGCGTCTTCGTGCCCGGCGTGCGCGATCGCGACACGATTGCCGGGCTCGTTCAGGGCATTGCCGGGCCGATCAACATCCTCGCGGTCAAGGGCACGCCCCCGGTGTCCGAGCTGGCGGCGCTGGGCGTCGCGCGTGTCAGCGTCGGATCGGGGCCGATGCGGGCGTCGCTCTCGCTGCTGCGCGACATCGCGCGCGAGCTCAAGACCGCCGGCACGTTCGGGTTCGCCGAACGTGCAATGCCGTACGACGAGGTGAACGAGCTGATGCGATGAGCCTCGGATTCCGGATCAAGTCGGGGTACGCGGTCGCCCTCGTGCTCGACGGATCGCGTGCGGCGCCGGTCGCTGTCGCGCGACACGTCGTCGAGCTCAGCGATCCCGGGCTCCCCGAGACGCGGCAGCCGTACCACGGCGGCTTCGGCAGGGAGGAGGGCGATGCAATCGCGATCGCGAAGCGGACCCGGATCGTGAAGAAATGCGCGGCGCGCGCGATAGCCGCGCTGATGCGTGCGGTCGACGGCGGCGGGCGCCGCCCACGC
>JBKPAI010000175.1:0-27363 GCA_046726355.1 Acidobacteriota bacterium
TCGATGACCCACGGATTGCCGGCTTCGTCGAGCCGCAGGTCGATGCGCGCGTAACCGCTCAGCTCGAGCGCCCGAAAGGCGCGCTTGCACAGGTGCTGCAGCTGATCGCGCTTGGCATCGGTGAGCTCGTGCGCCGGCCCGCTGTCGATCCCATATTTGTTCTGGTACTTCACGCTCCACTTCACCCGATCGGTGGCAATGCGCTTCGCGCCGTCAGGCATGTTCGTGAAGAACAGCTCCCAGACCGGCAGCGCCTGCAGCAGCTGATTCCCGAGAATCCCGACGTACAGCTCGCGGCCCTCGATGTATTGTTCGACGATTGCCGCGGTCCGGATGCTTTCGTGGATGAACGTGACGCGCTCCTTCAGCTTTTCGTCGGTGTCGACAACCGACGCCTGCGAGATCCCGATGGACGCCTCCTGCGTGAGCGATTTCACCATCAGCGGAAAGGCGAGACGCTTGGCGCGGCGAATCGGGCGCCCGATCCGGAAGACCTCGAACTCGGGGATCGGGATCCGGTGGTAGGCGAGCAGCTTCTTCGAGAGCGACTTGTCGCGCGCGAGCAGCATGCCGCGCGGGTTGCAGCCCGTGTAGGCCAGCTTCAGCAGCTCGAGATGCGACACGACGTTCTGGTCGAAGATCGTGACGTCGTCGAAGCCTTCGAGCAGGTTGAACGCAATGTGGGGTTTCCACTCGGTCGCCAGCCGCCGGATCTCGCCGAGATCGTCGTGGACCGCGAGCACCTGGACCTCGTGGCCGACCGCCTTGAGCGTCGACACCACGTCGTATTCGGTCCGCCACGGCTCCGTCGAGATGTCGGTGCCTTCCTCGACTGTCGCGGGCGGGACGAGGTGCCGATGAACGAGCGCCAGCACCCGCACGGCTACAGCGCCACCCGATGCCGTCCGCTGTGCAGGTAGTTCATGGCCTGGACGGTCAGGAATAGCAGAAAATCGGTGGTCGTCGCCTCTTCCGACTCGGTCAGCCGCAGGTTGAGCGCACGGCAGCGATCGATGATCTGTTCGAGCAGCTGATCGATCGTGTACTGGTAGCTGTCGGTGAAGCTCGCCACCGTGCTGCGGGCGTACCGGCGGATGCGCCGCACAAAGCGCGACGCCGGCGGATTCGCCGCATACTGCGGCGCGTCGGAGAAGAGCTTGCGGAGATCGCTCTCGTAGAAATAGAGGTGATCGAGCCCGTAGTGCTGGCGCTTCTTCTGGTAATGCTCCCGCAGCGTTTTCTTCAGCTTGTGCAGCGGATCCACCTGCCGCTTCGATGAGACACGCGGCCGTTGCGGCCCAAGCTCGCGCATGAGCTCGTCCATGTACTTCAATTTGCGCAGCGCCGGCCAGCCGGCATAGCGGACCTCCCACATCGCCTGCGGATCCAGCCACACGGCAAATGTCTCCGCGAAATCTTCATCAGGATGGCTCTGCGCGTACCAGTGGTCGAGATGCTGCACGAAGCTCCTGCTGTACGGCTTGGGCGTGTAGTACTCCGGATATTCGAGCGACGGGTTGCCGAACAGGCGACGGCGCTTCGGCCGCCGGCGCAATTGATAGGCGTTGTCGATCGCGTGTGCCACCTCGTGGCGCAGGATGCGCAGGCACGATTCAGCCTCAGCGCCTTCGACTTCGAGCATCTGCGCGAGCTCGAGCTTCGCGAGCCGCGGGTGCGCCAGATAGAACGGCACGGCAATGCCGGGGACGCCGTCGGGCGTGAACCACTCGTCCGACAGCCAGTAGTAGGGACGGAAGACCAGCCCGCGTGCCTGCAGCTCGCCGTTCACCTGATCGATGCGCTGTTGCACCTCGGTGCCGGCGAGCGTCACGCCGAGCTCGCACATCCGTACGTCCAGCAGCTGCTCGTCGGAGAACGCCGTCCAGTCGGGCGGCTTCAGTTCCTCGCGATGGGCGGGCGCTGCTTCCACCATTCCGTGTCGCGCTCGTAGGCATCGGCGACGCGAAGAAGAGTTGTCTCGTCGAACCGCCGGCCGGTCAGCTGCAGGCCGATGGGCAACCGGCTCTCGCTGAACCCGCACGGGACGCTGATGGCCGGCAGCCCCGCGAGATTCGCGCTGACGGTAAAAATATCGGCCAGATACATCTGGAGCGGATCGGAGACGCGCTCGCCGAGGCGGAAAGCGGGCGTGGGGCTGGTGGGCATCGCAATCACGTCGACGGCACCGCTGCCGCTGAACGCCTGCTCGTAGTCGCGCAGGATCAGGGTGCGGACCTGCTGCGCCTTGAGGTAATACGCGTCGTAGTATCCGGCACTCAGCACGTAGGTGCCGAGCATGATCCGCCGTTTGACTTCCGGCCCGAAGCCCTGCGCGCGCGTACGCGCGTACATGGTGCGAAGCTCGTCGCCCGCCGCGCGGAAGCCGTAGCGCACGCCGTCGTAGCGGGCGAGGTTGGAGCTCGCTTCCGCCGTGGCGACGAGGTAATAGACGGCGATGGCGTGTTGCGCATGGGGCAGGGCGGTGTCGACGAGCGTCGCACCGCGCGCGCTCAGCACCTCGAGCGCGGCATCGAACGCACGACGGACGTCCTGGTCAACGCCCTCCAGCAGCACCCGGGGCACGCCGATGCGCGCGGCTCGAAGATCGCCGCCGCCCGCGTCGATCGCCGCCGCATAATCGGCCACCGGTTCGGGCGCACTGGTCGCGTCCGCCGGATCCTCGCCGGCCATCACGGCGAGCACGACCGCCGCGTCGCCGACCGTGCGCGTCAGCGGACCGATCTGATCGAGCGACGATCCGAATGCGATGAGCCCGTACCGCGACACCCGGCCATACGTCGGTTTCAGGCCGACGACGCCGCACATCGCGGCAGGCTGGCGGACCGAACCGCCGGTATCGGATCCGAGCGCCAGCGGCGTCATGCCAGCCGCGACGGCGGCTGCCGACCCGCCGCTCGAGCCGCCCGGCGTCCGATCGAGGCTCCAGGGATTCCGCGTCGGGCCGAACGCCGAATTCTCGTTGGACGAGCCCATGGCGAACTCGTCGCAATTCGTCTTGCCGACGATGACGGCGCCGGCCGCTTCGAGGCGGGCAACCACCGTGGCGTCGTACGGCGGCACGTAGCGCTCGAGGATCCGCGACGACGCGGTGGTGCGAATCCCACGGGTGCAGAGGTTGTCTTTCAGCGCAACGGGGACGCCCGCGAGCGGAGCGTTGCGCCACTGCCCGATCTGGCGGTCGATGGATTCGGCCTGCGCGAGCGCCCGGTCCGCGACGACCGTGTTGAAAGCGTGAAGCTCGGGGTCGAGCTGCGCGATGCACGCAAGCGCCCGACGGCAGATCTCCGCGGCGGAATGCGAGCGCGACCTCACCGCGTCCCGAACCTGCCGAACCGTCATGGTCCCGATCATCCGATGACCCGCGGTACCTTGAACAGACCGGTGTCGACCGAGCCATCCGGCGCGTTCGCGAGTGCCTCCGCGCGATCCATCGACGGCCGGACTTCATCGGCGCGATCTGAGGCGTGGCGCGTCACGACGCTGGCCGTGGGAGCCACGCCAGCGGTGTCGATCTGCTGGACTTCGGCCGCATAGGCGAGCACCTCGCCCAGCTGCCGCGCGAACAGGTCGAGCTCGGTCCGATCGAGGTCGAGGTGGGCCAGCGCCGCGATGGCCGCCACCTCCTCACGAGTGAATCCAGAAGGCACAGGCGATGGTAGCATGAAGAAATTTTCAACAGTGACGTCCCAGAACCTCCGTCGTGCGGCGGTTGCCGGCAGCTGGTATCCGGGTTCGCCGCAGCCGTTGGCGGCGGCACTTGATCGGTATCTCGAGCGTGCGACATCGACAGTCAGCGGCGACCTGGTCGCACTGGTGGCGCCGCATGCCGGGCTCGTCTATTCGGGTCCGGTGGCCGCCCATGCCTACCGGCTGCTTCGCGATCGGGTGTTCGACGTGGCGGTGCTGGTCGGCCCGTCCCATTTCGTGAGCTTCGACGGCGTGTCAGTGGTCCGGTCGGGCGGATTCGAGACGCCGTTCGGCGTGGCGGCGATCGACCAGGAATCCGCAAACGGGCTGCTGGGCGCAACGCCGGTCGTGCGTGAACATCCAGCCGCGCACATCCGTGAGCACTCGCTCGAGATGCAGTTGCCGTTCGTGCAGCACCTGGCGCCGGGGCTGCCAATCGTGCCCCTCGTGATGGGACACCAGACAGCGGCGACGGCGAACGCGCTTGGCGGCGCGCTGGCGGCGGTCCTTGCCGGCCGCCGGGCGCTGATCGTCGCCAGCACGGATCTCTCTCACTATCAGGACGCGGCGACGGCTGCCGCGCTCGACCGTGTCGTCATCGACTGTGTCTCGAGGTTCGATGCCGACGGACTTCAACGCGCCCTCGACCGGGAGCCGAACCACGCGTGCGGCGGCGGGCCGCTGGTCGCGGTCATGCGCGCCGCCCGTCTGGCCGGTGCACGTGATGCGGTGATCCTGAATTACGCCGATTCCGGCGATGTGTCCGGCGACAAATCGGCCGTGGTCGGATACCTGGCTGCCGCCCTGGGCACGTTTGCCAAGCCCGTGGGTGCGGAGGTCGGGTTCTGACTCGATCGTTTCTCTATGACGAGCGATTCCGATCGCCGTCTTCTGTTGCGCCTCGCGCGAGAGGCGATCACCGCTCACGTCGAAGCGGGTCCGCCGCCCAATCCGGGTCTGGCCGGCATTTTCGGCAGGCCGAGCGGTGCGTTCGTCAGCATCCACAAGCGTGGCGAGCTGCGCGGGTGTATCGGCCACATCGAGCCGACCGAACCGCTCGGGCGCGTCGTCCTGCGATGCGCAGTCGCGGCGTGCAGTACCGACCCACGCTTTCCCGGTGTGACCGCCGCGGAACTGCCCGACCTCGACATCGAGCTGTCGCTGCTCGGACCACTCGAGCCGATTGGAGGAGCCGACGAGATCGAGATCGGCCGTCACGGGCTGGTCGTCGAGCAAGGGTGGACGCGCGGTCTGCTGCTTCCACAGGTCGCCGTCGAATGGCACTGGGGCGCCGAGACGTTCCTGGCCTATACGTGTCAGAAAGCGGGTCTTGCGCGCGACGCGTGGAAGAGGGGGGCGCGAATCTTCAGGTTCGAGGCGGAGGTCTTCGGCGAACGTCCGTGATGACAGGCGCCGGCGTGTGCGGCTCACCGCTGTGCGCGACCGCGCGCAGTCCCCGCAGAATGTTCAGGTTTCTCTCGTCGAGCGGGTCGACCTGAATCACGACCGGCGAGCGGCCCTCTGTTTTGGGCGTCTCCAGCAGCATGGGCAACCCCCGAAATCGCCGGTCGTTCACAATGCGGCGAAAGGGTTCCAGGCCGACGCAGCCCTGCCCGATATGTTCGTGCCGGTCGACGCGGCTTCCGAGCGGCCGCTTCGAATCGTTCAGATGGAACACTTTCAGCCGCTCGAACCCGACAATCCGGCCGAACTGCTTGAAGGTCGACGCATAACCTTCGGCCGAACAGATGTCGTACCCCGATGCGAGGAGATGACAGGTGTCGAGGCACACCCCAACGCGCCGGTGATCGTCCATCTTGGCGATGATCGATGCAAGCTGCTCGAATGTTGCGCCGAGCGCCGTGCCCTGGCCCGCGGTCTGTTCCAGCAGCACCATCGTCCGGCCACGCCGGCGCGCGCGCAGCAGCTCGACGAGGCCTTCGGCGATGAGCGTCAAGCCTTCCGCCTCGCTTCCGACGGTGTAACAGCCCGGGTGCAGAACGACGCCGAGCAGGCCGAGCGCTTCCGCGCGATCGAGCTCGTCGCCCATGGCGTCCATCGACTGCCGGCGAAGGGCCGCATCCGTCGTGGCCAGATTGATCAGGTAGCTCGCATGCGCCACGACCGGACCGAGGCGGGCGGCCCGGACCTTCGCGCGAAATTCGCGAGCCTCTTCTGTCCCCAGGGGGCGGCCGCGCCACTGACTCGCATTCTTGGTAAAGACTTGAAAGGCTTCGCAGCGATGAGCGACCGCGCGCTCCACAGCGCGCGGAAGACCGCCTGCTATCGACATGTGCGCGCCGAGGCGCGGTCCGGTCATCTCAGCAAAGAAAACAGTATTCCTCTGCGGGCTTTGCGTTCTGCTTCGCCTGTCGCGGGACGCGGCCGTCGGTCAGCTGGTCCATGCTCACCGGCCAAGCCGTTGTTCCACGACGCGGCCATCCGGAGCGAGGCGGACGAGGGCCCGGAACATGCTCGATTGCGGCACGGGTTGATCGCCGGCGAGCGGCGTGCCGGCGAACCGCATGTCTTCCCATCGAACGGTGGTGACGCCGTCGGCGTCGACCGCCCAGCGCGCCGCAGGAAATCTGGAGAATCCGAGGAACACCTGGCCGACGCTGGTGGCGGCAGCCTGTTCCACGCTCGTCGTCCATTGGTTCGGATAGCGCACCCGCACGCGCCACGACACATCGGCCGTCGGATCGCGTAAACGCCGGTCGAGGACATCGAGGGCGCGCACTTCGTACCAGTTCGACATCTCCGCGAGCACGCGCCAACGGAACGGCGACAGGAACGTCGGCGTGGCCGCAATCTCGACGAGACACCGCTGCCCGGACGCGGCAAGCCATCGGCCCGCGTCGCGCCGCGGCCAGCGATCGAGCAGGGATGCCGTCTCTGCCGCCGCGCAGCGCTGCGGCAGCGTCGGACCGAACAGCCGCGGCGCGAGCGCGAGCGCCTGATGATGCGCGACGCCGCGCAGCCCGTAGTTCGCGGCCATCAGCACCAGCACGATAAACGCATTGTGACGCCGGGCGGCGCCGGACTGGCGGCCGAATGCAAGCCCCGCGACGAGGATGATCAGGAGGTAGATATCGACGATCGGCATCCAATCGAGGGCGTACCAATGCCAGTCGAAAGGACTGAACGGCCGTGTGCCGTAGGAGGTCGGCAGATCCATCAACACATGAAGCAGCGCGCCGATCATCGAGACGATCGCCAGCATGGTGAACGAAGCCCGTTCGGCAACGGCCTCACCGGTCCTGCCGGCAGTGTCCGGCGGGGGGCGCCTTCGATCACTCGCCGCGCCGGCGAGCCACACGAGCGCGGCGACCGTCAGGCCGAGGGCGACCAGTCCGATCGGGCCATGCGTCGGGCCCCGATGCCACTGCAGATAGCTCAAGGCTCCGCCCGCTGTGGCGACGATGTCGACGTCCGGCACATTGGAGGAAAGGACGAGCGCCGCCGTGGTGCCTCGACCGGCGCGCCCGAGTGTCGTGCGGGCAAGCGTGAGTCCGAACAGCGTGTGCGTCAGATTATCCAAGAGCGACGGGTAATATATCAGGATGCGAAAAGCGACCCGATGTGCTGCGGCCGTGTGTGCGCTCGCGCTGCTGCTTCCCTCGACCGCTTCGGCCTGGGGCTTTGTCGGGCACCGCTTGATCATGACCCGGGCGATCGATCTGCTGCCTCCGGAACTGAAGCCGTTTTTCACGAAATACCGCAACGAGCTCGTGGCCCGCGCGATCGATCCCGACCTGTGGCGCACAGCCGGCTGGGAGGACGATCCGCACCATTTCCTGAATTTCGGCGTGCGCGAGCTCGGCGAATTTCCATTTGCGGAGCTGCCGCACGAGTACGGCGCGGCGATCGAGAAGTTCGGCATGGCGGCGCTGCGCCGCTTCGGCATGCTGCCGTGGCGCGAGGCGGAAGAGTTCGGCAACCTGCGGCGCGCCTTCGAGGCGTTCAAGCGCGACGCGCATACCGCTCCAGCCGACGTCGTGTTGTTTGCGCCCGTCGCCGGGCACTACCTCCAGGACGCGCATCAACCGCTGCACGCCACGAACAACTACGATGGACAGCTCACCGGCAATCACGGCGTCCACAGCCGGTTCGAACGGGATCTCGTCGAACGATTCGGGGCGCGCCTCACCCTCAAACCCTCGCCGCCGAAGGCGACGACCAATGCCCGCGAAGCGGCATTTGCGGCGCTGCTCGCGAGTTACCAGCTGGTCGATGCGATCCTGAAAGCGGACACCGACGCCGCGGCGGGCAAACAGGGCGTGTACGGCGACGACTACTTCGACGCGTTTTTTGTGAACGTCCGTTCCGTCCTCGAGCAACGGCTCGCCGATTCCATCACGGCGACCGCCGCCATGATCATCGGCGCCTGGCAGCAGGCGGGCAGGCCGGTGCTCGCGCCCTGATGCTGAGCATCTACCTTCTCCCAGTCGGCTCGGGGCGGTTCGAGTTGTATTCGGAGCCGCCCGACGAGACGCCGCCCCCGGCCCCGCACGACGGCTTTGTCCGGCGGCGCCTCCATGATCTCCACGAGCGCTGGCGCGCGACCGTGAATGCGGCGCGCCGTTCTGATGCCGCCGCCGGGCGACTGGTGCGCTGGCGCGACACGGTCGTCAGCCGTATCGCGGAAACAATCGCCGAGCAGCGCACGCTGTGGTCGCTTCGCCACGAGCGGACGGCCCACCTGGTGTACCCGTCTGATCTGTCTGAATCCGCCGCCATCGTTCGCCGCAACACCATGCTGGACCACGCCAGGCGGCACCACCGGATGTGGGCGATTTTCGACGGTGTGCTGTTCGTCGCGTCGGGGCTGCTGGCGCTCGTGCCGGGCCCGAACATGCTCGCGTACTATTTCGGGTTCCGCGTGGTTGCCCACTATCTCTCGTGGCGCGGCGCCCGCCAGGGGCTCGACCGCGTTGACTGGCAGGCGCGGGCGGAACCGGCACTCGCGGAGCTGGGCCGGCTCGTCGACGTCCCGCGCGAGGCGCGCGCGTCGCGCGTCGCGGCAATCGCAGAAGCGCTGCATTTGCCGAAGCTGGCGTCGTTCTTCGACCGCACGGCCGTTCCCATGCGCCCGATGGGCGCGTGATATAACAGCGCGTGAGTTCCTCTAGAGAATGAAACTCAGCGAACTGGCCCAACGCCTGCACTGCCGCCTCGAAGGTGACGGCAACGTGGACATCGTGCGGGTCACGACGATTGACCGCGCCGGGTCGGGCGACCTCACGTTCCTGGCGAATCCGAGGTACGCCTCCCGGCTGTCCGAGACGAAAGCCTCCGCCGTGATTCTCGGGCCGTCGGCGCCACGCGGCAGCGCCGCGCCGCCGGCCTGCGCCGTCCTGCGCGCCGACGATCCCTACACGGTGTACGCACGCGCCCTCGAGTTGTTCGTCGAATCGCCGCGGCTTTCCCCCGGCGTGCACGAGCTCAGCACGGTGGCCCGAGATGCGGTCCTCGGGGCTGGCGTCTCGATCGGCCCGTTCGTGGCGATCGGCGCCGGCGTCCGGATCGGCGCCCGCACCAGCGTCTATCCGAACGCGGTGATCGGGACCGGCGCGTGCATCGGCGACGACTGCACCATCCATTCGCACGTCTCGATTCGCGAACGGGTCACGATCGGCGACCGGGTCATCCTCCACGATGGCGTCGTGGTCGGGAGCGATGGCTTCGGCTTTGCCAGACAGCCCGACGGCACGCATCTGAAAATCCCGCAGCATGCGGCCGTCATCATCGAAGACGATGTCGAGATCGGCGCGAACTGCGCCATTGACCGTCCGGCGGTCGGCGAAACCAGAATCAGCGCCGGGACCAAGATCGACAATCTCGTCCACATCGCGCACGGTGTGACCATCGGCCGCCGCGTGCTGCTCGCCGGTCAGACGGGCGTTGCCGGCAGCACGATCGTCGCCGACGACGTGACCATTGCGGGGCAGTCGGGAGTCGTGGGACACGTGCGTCTTGGCAGAGGCGCAACAGTCGGGGCGAAAAGCTCGGTCACCCGCTCGCTGGAGCCCGGCGAGTTTGTGACCGGCAACCCGGCCATCGACCATCGCGACTGGCGAAAGGCGTCCGTGCTGTTCCGTCGTCTGCCGGCGCTGAAAAAGCGCGTTGAGGAGCTCGAGCAGCGCGTCGCCGAGCTCGAGGAGAAGCTCGCCGAATGCCGGATTCCGCCGGGCGCCCGATGATGCGCTGTGTGGCGCTCGCCGCGTTTTTCACAATGTGCCTGGCCGGGCCGGCCGGCGCCCAGATTCCACAGCCGGTCGTGACGCCGGCCCCGCCGCAGCCCGAATTCCTTGCGCGTTACACCTTTCATATGAGCGCGTACGAGCTCCTGCACGTGGACGATGCGTCGCAACGCTTCTCGTGGGACACGCATTTCGGCGGCTCGCTCGATCTGGTGGACTACGTCGTCGGCCGCGCGTCGCTGCTCATCGACTACCAGGCGGTCCTGGGCAGCGAGTTCCGGCCGTTCGACCCGAATCAGGGTAATTACATTCTCGAGGCATCGGCGTCGGGCCGCGCCGCCGGCACGGAGATCGTGGGTGTGTTCCATCACGTCTCGCGCCATCTGAGCGACCGGCCGAAGCGGCCGGCGGTGGCATGGAATACGATCGGCGGCCGCGTGCTGCGGCGGCTGCGAGCGGGCAGCACGACGATCGACCTCGATTTCGATCTCGGGCGGGTCATCCAGCATTCGTTCGTCGACTACACGTGGGTTGGCACCGCCGAAATCGAGGCCCGCCGCGACGTCGCACCGCGTGTCGGCGTCTTCGTCCACGCGTCGGGTCAGTGGTACGGCGTCGACGCAACACAGGCGGGTCGCGGTTCCCAGCATGGCGGCATGGCCGAGGCTGGCGTACGGCTGACCGGCGCCGGCGGGGCGCTCGAGCTGTTTGCCGGCCTCGAACGGCGAGTAGATGCGTATCCGCTCGATCGGGTGCCGCGACATTGGGGGCTCGCCGGTTTCCGCCTACTCAGTAGATAATTCGTTCCATGAAAGCTTCCCCGGTTCGCCGCCTGATCGCGGTGTGCGTCGCCGCGCTGGTCCTCCGGGCCGCCGGAGAGGCGCCGTCCGCCGCCGTCCGTCCGCCCAGGCTTCAGTACGAGCTGACTGCGCTGCCCAACGGCCTGACGCTCGCGCTCTCGGAAGATCATTCGACGCCGATCGTGCATCTGAATCTCACCTATCACGTCGGATCGAAGAACGAGAAGCCGGGACGGACCGGGTTTGCTCACCTGTTCGAGCACCTGATGTTCAAGGGTTCGAAGAACGTGCAGCCGGAGGCGCACACGTCGATGATTTCCTCCGTCGGCGGGCAGAGCAACGCCTACACGACCGACGATGAGACCGTGTTCTGGGAGACCGTGCCGGCGCAGTACCTGCCGATGATCCTGTGGCTGGAAGCCGACCGCATGGCCACGCTCCGGATCGACAAGGACACGTTCTCCAACGAGCGCGACGTGGTCAAAGAGGAACGCCGGATGCGCGTCGACAATCAGCCGTTCGGCCGACTGAACGAGATCATCTACGACCAGGCGTTCACCGTGCATCCGTACAAGCATGCGACCATCGGCAGCATGGCGGATCTCGAGGCCGCGTCGGTGGACGATGTGCGCGATTTTTACCGCACCTACTACGTGCCGGGGAATGCGACGCTGACGCTGGTCGGCGACTTCGATTCCACCCAGGCGGTGCAGCTCGTGCACCAGTATCTCGGCCAGGTGCCGAAAGCCGAGCGCGAGGTGCCGAGGGACATCCCGAAGGAGCCGCCGCAGGCGAAGGAAAAGCGGGTCACGCTCGAGCAGCCGTGGCCGCTGCCGGCGGTGGTCGTGGCGTATCACATCACCTACGACGGCAATCCCGACTCGTATCCGCTGCACATCGCGGCCAAGGTGCTGTCGGATGGCCAGAGCTCGCGCATCTACAAAAAGCTGGTGTACGAGACGCAAATCGCCGTGGCGGCGTTCGGCAACGCGAACCTGATCGAGGACCCGAACCTGTTTTATGCCGTGGCGATCGTCCAACCCGGTCACACAACGGCGGAAGCTGTGAACACGCTCATCGCCGAAATCGAGCGGCTCAAGACCGAGCCGATCACCGAACGCGAGCTGCAGCGCACGAAGAACCAGTTCGCGCGGGATTACCTCCTTCAGCGTGAATCGAACCAGAACAAGGCGTCGGTGCTCTCGCACGCGATCGTGATCCACCGCGATGTCAGAACGGCCGACGGTGAGTTCGACATTTTTCAGGGGATTACGACGGCCGATGTCCAGCGCGTGGCACGGACGTACTTCACCCAGGAGAACCGGCTCGTGCTCACGATCATGCCGCCGGGGAAGGCAGGACACCATGAACCGTGATGGCGCATGCACGGCCGCGACGAACCTGACACCTGGCCGTCATGCGTGGTGGGTGCTGCCGGTAGCGGGCATCGCCGTGCTCCTTTCGATCGGTGTGCGCGGTCAGGGCCGCGAGTGGCCGATCCAGGGGCCGCCGCGCCCGCTGCCGGCGCGCGACATCAAGTTCCCACCCTACGAAGTGCAGACGCTGCCGAACGGCCTGAGAGTCGTCGCCGTCCTGCACCACGAACAGCCGCTGGTCAACTTTCGGCTGCTGATCGGGGCCGGAGCCGCTGCCGACCCGAAGGACAAGCTCGGTCTCGCCCACCTGCAGGCCTCACTGCTCGATCAGGGGACGACGACGAAGAGCGCGCAGGAGATGGCCGACGAGATCGATTTCATCGGCGGCGCGATGGGCGCCGGCGCCGGCACCGACCTCACCTTCGTCAACCTGCTCGTCATGAAGGACAGCTTCGAGGTCGGCATGCGCATGTTGTCCGACATGGCCCGGCACCCGGGATTTGCGCAGGCTGAAATCGATCGGCAGCGGCAGCAGATGTTGTCCGGGCTGCGCGTCAGCCTGGACGATCCGGAGTACGTCGCCAATTCCGTGTTCGATCGGCTCGTTTACGGCTTCCACCCATACGGGCTGCCCGACAGCGGCACACCGGAAACGCTTGCGGCCATTACGCGGGACGATCTGATTGCGTTTCACACCAGGCAGTTCATCCCGAACAACGCCATCCTCGCCATTGTCGGCGACGTCACCGCCGACGACGCGTTCAATACCGCGCGGAAGGTCTTCGGCGACTGGGAGAAGCGCGAGCTGCCGGCCCAGACCTTCATTGCCCCTCCGGATCCGACGCGCCGCGTCATCGTCGTCAACAAGCCGGACGCGGTGCAGACTGAGGTGCGGGTGGGGCACATCGGCATCCCGCGCCGGCACCCGGACTACATGGCCGTCAACCTGGCGATCAGGATCCTTGGCGGCGAAGGCAGCAACCGCCTGCACCAGGTGCTTCGGACGCAGCGCGGCCTCACCTATGGCGCGCAGGCGAACATGGACACGCTGAGGGACACCGGTGATTTCGAGGCCGAGACGAATACGCGATCGGACGCGACGGGAGAAGTCCTGCGGCTGATCGTCGATGAATTCTGGCGGCTGCAGCGCGAGCGCGTCCGCGAAGTGGAGCTGGCCGACGCCAAGGCCTACCTCACCGGCAGCTTCCCGCTGACGATCGAGACGCCGGAACCGATTGCGATGCAGGTCGTCAACGTGTTGTTCTATGGCCTCCCGCTCGATCAGCTGCAGAATTTCCGCGAGCGCGTGAACGCCGTGACGGCGGACGATATCCAGCGCGTCGCGCGGGATTTCCTCCGTCCCGATCGCCTGTCGGTGGTGCTCGTCGGCAATGCCAAGGCGTTCTCGTCGCAGCTCGCCGGCGTGGGATTCGGACAATTCGAAACCGTGGAGCTGAGCGAACTTGACCTGACCGCCGCCAATTTCAAACGCGCCGGGACGCGTGCGGGCGGGGCGGGGGGGCGGCTGAGGTCCCCGAGGCTGCCGTGGTTTGCTCGGCCACCATCGGCAGTAGTGTTGGTCTTCCCGCCTCCGCTCGCTCGGATCTCGAGCGAGCTTTGGCGAGGCTCGCCGAAGCGCCAGAGGCGCGAAGGCGGCAGGCCTGCCGTGTCAGGCGGACCTCCACCCGACGGCACACAATCCGTGCCGTGGGGGCCCCGGACCTCCACCCCACGGCGCACAGTCCGCGCCGTGGGGACCCCGGCTGAAGGTCCGCACTACAAGAGAGCGCTCGAGCAGTCCACGATCACCGCTGAGGAAGGCGACAAGGCGAAGGCGCTGCTCGATCAGGCGATCCGGGCGAAGGGCGGACTGGACAGACTGCGAGCGGTCAAGACGATCGTCGCCCGTCAGACGCTGTCGAATCCTGCGGTCGAGGGCAAATCGACGGAGACGACCAACTACATCCAGTACCCGGATCGGTTCCGGATCGAAACGCGAATCCCTGACGGCATGATCGTGCAGGCTTACGACGGCAACCAGGCATGGATGAAGGACCCTCGGGGCCTTCGCGACGCGCCGGAACTGGTCCGCGAGGCGCGCGCCAGCCTGCGCCGCGACACCATCGCGCTGCTGCTGGCCGCGAAGGACGGCCAGCTCACGCCCCGGCTGCTGCCCGACGTGAAAGACGCCGCCGGCCGCGTCGATCACGCGCTCGAGTTGTCGGGCAAGGATCTGAATCCGGTCATCCTCTACCTCGACCCCGCCACCTCGTTGCTGCACAAACAGGTGTATACGTCGGATGCGCCGGGCCGGCCGCTCGTCGAGGAACAGTTCTCGGACTACCGCGAGATCGACGGCATTCAGGTCCCGTTTACCGCCGCGCGCCGGCTCGGGCCGCAGACCGTCGAGCGCCGCGCAACGGAGATCCGGATCAATGTGCCCATCGACGCCGGCCAGTTCAAACGTCCGACTTCTTGAGTGCGCCTGCTCCTCTCGTGCGGCGAGGCCTCCGGCGACCTGTACGCGGGTGCGCTGACGCGCGAGCTCCGCGTGCTGGACCCGGCGTTGTCCATTGCCGGGCTCGGCGGTCCGCAGTTCGAAGCCGCCGGCGGCCGCTTGATCGACGATTACCGCGACATCGCCGTCACCGGGCTCACCGAGGCGATTACCAAGGTGCCTCGATCGTTCGCCGCGCTGCGCCGGCTCGTCGCCGCTGCCCGCGCTCATCGTCCCGACACGCTCATCGTGATCGACTCGCCGGACTTCAACTTCCGCCTGGCGCCGCAAGTCAGGAAGCTCGGCGTGCCCATCGTCTACTACATCAGTCCGCAAATCTGGGCGTGGCGCGCGGCGCGGCTGAACACCATCCGCGCGTTTGCCGACCGGGTGCTCGTGATCTTCCCGTTCGAAGAGGCGATCTATCGCGAGGGCGGCGTGCCCGTGGAGTTCGTCGGGCATCCGCTCGTCGACCTGTGCGCGCCGACGGCAACGCGCGAACAGTTCCTCGCGGCCTCGGGTCTCGCACCCAATCGCCCGACCATTGCCGTCCTTCCGGGGAGCCGCCCGAACGAAGTCGCGCGCATCCTGCCCGATCTGGTCGCCGCGGCCGCGCGAATCAACACCGCTGTTCCGGATGCGCAGTTTCTCGTCGCGCGGGCGCCGCACCTCGACGATCGGCTCTTCGTGCCGGCGGGCCGCAGCCGCTTCGCACCCGTCGTTGTCGTCGAAGGCGATACCAACACGGTCCTGGCCTCCGCCGACGTCGTGCTGACGGCTTCGGGAACCGCCACCGTGCAGACCGCGCTGCACGACAAACCGATGGTGATTGTCTACCGGCTCTCACCGATGACGTACCGGCTCGGCCGGCATCTCGTCACCGTCGACACGATCGGGATGGTGAACCTGATCGCCGGTGAGAAGGTCGTACCGGAGCTGGTGCAGGATGCCTTTACACCGGACGCCGTCGCGCGCGAAGCGATTTCGATGCTGACCGACGGCGCCCGCGCCGCCCGCATCCGCGACGGCCTCGCGCGCGTCCGCTCACGGCTTGGCGGGCCCGGCGCCAGCCGTCGTGCGGCGGAGGCGATTGTTCAAATTGCGAGGGGACGTGCGAGCCATTAAGGCACATGAGATTGCTGATTGCTGATTGCTGATTGCTGATTGCTGATTGCTGATTTAAATCCGCGATCAACAATCCGCGATCAACAATCAACAATCAACAATCAGCAATCAACAATCTCTGAGATCCAGGTGAGGTGATCATGCGGATCGTGACTGTCGGCTGTCTCGTACTGATTCTCAGCGCGCCCCTGCGGGCGACACTGCTCGTCGGCGCAGACCTCGGCGAGCTGTCGCGCGATGCGATCACGATCGCGCGTGGAGCGGTCATTGCGGTCAACGGGCGATGGGCGGACAGTCACCGCACGATCGAGACCATCGTGACGCTCAAGGTCGAACGCTATCTCAAGGGATCCCTCGGAGACACGGTGGAATTCCGCGTCCCAGGCGGCGAGTTCGGCCGCTTCCGGAACATCGTCGTCGGCGCGCCTGCCTTCACGATCGACGAGCACGTCGTCGTCTTCCTCGGGGCCCGCGGCCCGAGCATCCCGTACGTGCTTGGCCTCAGCCAGGGGGTGTTCCGCGTCGGCCGTACTCAGGATGGCTGGGCGGTGACATCGCCCGCCTTCTTTCCGTCCTCGTCGGCGCCTGCGCGGATTGTTCGAGGCGATGCACGACAGTGGTCGGTCGACCTCGCCGAGTTCGAGCAGCGCGTGATGAGCCTGGCCGGACGCGCGCGATGAGATCGACTCGCGGACGACGGATTCCGGTTCCCTCCAGGGACGGAAGACGGCGGGTCACGACTATCCTGCTGGTAGGCGTTCTGCTGGCGGGGCAGACGAAGCCGGCCATGGCGTACCTGAAATTCGGCGTACGTCTGAACGACAGGACGATCGCATTGAAATGGACGCAGACGCCGCTGCGCTACTTCGTGTCGGACGAGGGAATCCCGGGTGTCACGGCCGAGGCGTTCCGGAGCGCCGTCGAACGCGCGTTTGCGACCTGGCAGGCAGTGCCGACGTCCTCGATCACCTATCAATTTGCCGGCTTCACCTCGGCGCGGCCGGACGATGACGACGGCCTCTCGACGCTCGGGTTCGTGCCCCGGCCCGACCTGGATCGGGTCCTCGCGAGGACGAGCATTCTGGTCGACAACACCACGGGAACGCCGATCGAGTCGGACATCCTCTTCAACTCCGCGTTCTCATGGTCGGTCGCGGAAACCGGAGAAAGCGGACGATTCGATCTGCAGAGCATCGCGCTGCACGAAATCGGCCATATGAGCGGTCTCGGTCACTCAGCGCTCGGCGAAACCGAGTTGCGGGAGACCGGTGGACGGCGGGTGCTTGCCGCTGAAGCGATCATGTTTCCGATTGCGTTCGCGGCCGGAAGCCTCGCAGGCCGCACTCTGCGGGCCGACGACATCGCCGGCATTTCAGACCTGTATCCCGACGGTGATTTCAATCAGATGGGCAGCATCTCCGGCCGGGTGACCAAGGACGGCCAGCCGCTGTTCGGCGCGCACGTCGTCGCCTTCGATGCGGCGAGCGGCTCGCTCGTCGGCAACTTCACGCTGAACGCCCAGGGGCAGTTCTCGATTGCCGGTCTGGCCCCCGGCGCGCACGTGCTTCGCGTGGAGCCGCTGGACGATGCCGATCTCGACAGCTTCTTCGAGGCGTCCAGAGCTGTGGATATCGCGTTCCGGGTCACGTACTTCGACCGCCTGATCGTGATCCCGCGGCAAGGCGACAGCGGCGAGGTGACGATCGAGGTCGCGCGGAAATGAATCGTTGGCTTCGACGCGGGTGTCTGACCTCCGCGTTGATCCTCGCGGGCCCGTCCGTCTTCGCACAGACGCCGGCTGCCGGGCGGATTGAGGTCTCCGCGGGAATCCTGCGCCTCGGGACCGTGTCTTTCGGCAGCCGAGACGCGCAGGAAACCACCGGAAACGCCGGCGGCACGTTTCGATTGTTTTCGACCACCTCCGAGCTCACGGGCATTTCAGGAGCCGCGGCTCGCATCGGGTTGACTCTCGTGCGCCGTGTCGACGCCGAGATCGCGGGCAGCTATGCCAGGCCGGAGCTACGTACGCACATTACCTCTGACGTTGAATCGAGCAATGCACCGCTGGTGATATCGGTGCCGTTCCAGCAGTTCACGATCGGAGGTGCAGCCCTCTGGTATCTGGCGGCACCCCGTCTGGGACCCAGAACGAGGCTCTTTCTCCGAGGCGGCATCGATCTGGAACGCCACGTCGAAGATGGAGGAAAACGCGTCGTCAACGGCCGTTCGTTCGAGGCTGGCGGGGGAGCGAAGTATGTCCTCGGATCGCGTGCGCAGGGCTGGTGGAAGGGCATCGGCGCCCGCGTCGACGCGCTGGCTCTGGTACATTCGACGGACGTGACGCTCGACCAACGTACGCACTTCTCGCCCGCAGTCGCGGCGTCGATGTATCTCCGATTCTGAAATCGCCCAGGTAGTGTCCGGCTTCAGCCGGACTGCGCGTCCGCCTGAAGGCGGACACTACCGGTGAGCGTCAGATTCTGATATTCAGCGTCGAGTCGCCTGTCGGCATCGTCGGATCGCAATCGGTGTTTTTGCGACGCAGGTTCTCTTCGGTGCGGCGATTGACGATGTGCGACTGCCGGTCGTGTGTCACGGAGTCCCGATGATCGGACGGTGGTGTTTGATGCTCCTGTGACGGATCGCGGCTCGGGACCGGCGATTGCCGGCCGGCCTCCTCGCCGATCGGCCGTGCGTCATTGCGCATTTCCCGGCTCCTTGGTCTTGCCACGGCGCGGCACGCGCTTCTGATTCTGCCTTTCCTCGTTGGGGGGCCGATTGCTCATGCCACTGCCCACGACAGTTTCGCGCGAGCCCTCGGCGGGCTGTTTCTGGGACGGCTGGTTGCCGGGCACGGGATTGCCGGCATGCTCATCAATGGTCCGGAGTTTGTCTCCAATACTCATTAGGTCCCTCCTGGGTTTGAACACCTCTGCTGTTCTGGCTTTGTGGACTGGTCGGTGGTACCGTCGCAAGCACGATGCCCGTTGCCGCCATTGAGTTTCGCGATGTCACATTCGTGCGCCCGCATGGCCGACAGGTGCTCGACCGGTTCACGCTGGCGGTGGGCGCGGGTGAGGTGCTCGCGATGGTGGGGCGCAGTGGAGCCGGGAAAACAACGCTGCTGAAGCTGGTGAATCGCCTTCTGCTGCCTCAGATCGGGTCTGTACTGGTCGAAGGGCGCGATACCCGCGAATGGGAGCCCATCCGCTTGCGGCGTCGCATCGGCTACGTACTGCAGGAGGTCGGACTGTTTCCGCATATGACAGTCGCACGTAACGTGTCGCTGCTGCCACGATTGGAACGATGGCCGGCCGCGCGCGTCGATCGATGTGTGAACGAACTCCTGGAGCTCGTCGGCCTCGACGCTCAGCAATTTGGACCACGGTGGCCCGACGAGCTGTCCGGCGGCCAGCGGCAACGCGTGGGCGTCGCACGGGCGCTGGCGCTGGATCCGCCGGTTCTTTTAATGGACGAACCCTTCGGTGCGCTGGATCCCGTGACCCGGGCCGAGCTTCACACGGAGTTCCGCCGGATTCAGGCCCGCGTGGGCAAAACGGTAATCATGGTGACCCATGATATGGGCGAGGCGTTCGCCCTCGCCGATCGGGTCGGCGTCCTGGACGAGGGCAGCCTTATTGTCTGCGATCGGCCGGATCGGGTGGCCGCGTCGTCCGATCACCGTGTGCGCCGGCTGCTCGATGCCCTGCCGGCTGTCCCAGTCGCACATGGCGGCGGGCGCGGCGATGGCGGCCGGGCGGACGCGCGATTCGCGAAACGGTCGGACTAGCCGTGCCTGCCGTGATCGCCTTCTGGGCATCTCACCGTGCCGAACTGGCGGCATTGCTCGGGCAGCACGTCGTGCTCGTCGCAACCGCGACGCTGATTGCCGTGTCCCTCGGCGTCCCGACCGGCATCTTCGCAGCACGCCGTCCGCGTGTGGCCGCGCCCATCGTCGGGTTCGCGAACGTCGTGCAGACGGTGCCGAGCCTCGCGATGTTCGGCTTTCTCCTGCCGGTGCCGCTCGTCGGCGGCGTCGGCGCCCGCGCCGCGCTCGTCGTGCTGATCCTCTACGGACTGCTGCCCATCGTGCGGACGACGTTAGCGGGCCTGCGCGGAATCGATCCGTCGATTCGCGAAGCTGCGACGGCCATGGGCATGACGGCGCGCGAGCTCCTCCTTCAGGTCGAGCTGCCGCTGGCGCTGCCGTCGATCGTGGCGGGTGTCCGGGTGGCTTCGGTTGTCGGCGTCGGGTCGGCGACCATCGCGGCGGCGATCGGCGCCGGCGGCCTCGGCGAATATATCTATCGTGGCCTCTCGATGGTGGATACGACCGTGATTCTTGCCGGCGCGATTCCTGCCGCCTTGCTCGCACTGAGCGTGGACGGCGCGCTGCTGTGGCTGGAACGCCAGCTGTCGCCGCGGCGTCGAACCCGCTTCGGCCGCTCGGCGATCGCGGCGGCGGCGGGCGTTGGCGCCATCGTCCTGGTTTCGAGCGGCGCAGCCGCCACGCGTGGGAACGGCGCAATCGTCGTCGGCTCGAAGAATTTCACCGAGCAGCTCATTCTCGGCGAGCTTGTCGCGCAGGCGATCGAGCAGCAGGGAATTTCCGTCGTGCGGCGCCTGAATCTCGGCGGCACGCTGATCTGCGACCGCGCGCTCCTCACCGGCGATGTGGACGTGTATGTCGAGTACACAGGCACGGCGCTCACGGCTGTGTTCCATCAACCGATTCAGTCGGACTCGCCGGCAGTCTATCAAAGGGTCAGAGAGCTCTACGCGCGCACCGGGCGCACGTTGCTGCCGCCGCTCGGCTTCAATAACACCTTCGCGATCCTGGTGCGCGGGGACGATGCGCGGGCGCGGCGGCTGCGCACGATTGACGATGCGGCGCGCGAGTCGGCGCATTGGCGCGCTGGATTCGGGTATGAGTTCGTCGGACGCCCGGATGGATATCCAGGTCTGGCGCGCACGTATGGGCTGCATTTTCCGCAACCGCCGCGGGTGATGGACCTGACGCTGAGCTACCGTGCGCTCGCCGCCGGCCAGGTCGACCTGATCGCCGGCGATGCGACGGCCGGACTGATCGAGGCGCTGGACCTGGTGCAGCTCGAAGACAATCGCCATTACTTCCCGCCGTACGATGCCGCGGCCGTGGCGCGATCGGAGGCGTTGCTGCGCTATCCGGCGGCGAAGGCCGCACTCGAACGGCTTGGCGGCCGCATCCAGGCGGCCGACATGCGGGCGATGAACTATGCCGCCGACGTCGAGCACCATGACATCGCGGCTGTCGCCAGGAGCTTCCTTGCGCGCGCCCGCTGACGCGATGGCCGAGGGGCGCGCGGCAAGGGCGCTCATCGCGTGGACAGTCGTGGCCCTCGCGGCGACGGCTGCGCTCGCCTGGGGGATGTACCTCGCGCGCGGCGCGCTGCTCCTCATCTATGTCAGCATGCTGCTGGCCATCGGGTTTGGTCCCATTGTCCGCTGGCTCGAGCTGCATCCAGTACTTCGCCTCGGCGCGCGGCGCGCGCCGCGCTGGCTGGCGATTCTGGTCGTCTATGTGACGATCATGGGAACGCTCACGATCGCCGGCATCCTCGTCGTGCCTCCCCTCATCGCGCAGTTCCAGGACCTGTGGAACCGGCTGCCGTCGCTTCTCGACCGGGCGCAGGACTTTCTGATGACGCACAAGCTCCTGGCACACCGGATCTCGCTCGAAGAAGCCGTGAGCCGCGCGCCCGGATCGCCTGGTTCGGCTGTCGGCACGGTGGCAACCGCCCTCGGACGCGTCGTCGGCGGCATCGTCGGGTTCGTGACGGTTCTGATCCTCACGTTCTATCTCCTGGTCGAGAGCGACTCGCTGTTCGCCGGCTTCGCGCGCCTGTTTCCGATGGAGACGCGCCCGCGGGTACTCCACCTGTCGCGCGAGATCTCGACGAAGGTCAGCGCCTGGTTGAACGGACAGCTCATTCTCGCCGGTGTGATTGGCACGACCGCTGCCGTGGGCCTGTACTTCCTCAACGTTCCGTACTTCTACGTGCTCGCGCTCGTCGCGGCGATTGGCGAGACGGTGCCGGTCATCGGTCCGGTGATTTCCATGGTGCCGGCGGTAATCGCCGGGGCCACGGTGTCGGCGAAAACCGCGCTCTTCGTCGCGATCTTCTGGATCGGACAGCAGCAGGTCGAGAACCACCTGCTCGTGCCCAAGGTGATGCAGCGCCAGGTCGGGGTCAATCCGGTGATCGTGATTGCGGCGCTGCTCGTTGGCGGCTCGATTCTCGGGATCCTCGGGGCTGTGCTGGCGGTGCCGACGGCCGCGATCTGCCAGGTGATTGTGCAGGCGATCCTCGACGAGCGTGACCGGCGGACGTTCGGGGCTTCGATCACACCGCAGAGTCTTCCCTGAACGCCGCCGCGCGCTCGGGTCTGAGGGAGTGCGGACCTTCAGCCGGGGTCCCCGCGGCGCGGACTGTGCGCCGTGGGGTGGAGGTCCGGGGCCCCCACGGCACGGACTGTGTGCCGTGGGGTGGCGGTCCGCCCGGCCGGCCTGCCGCCTTCGCGCCTCTGGCGCTTCGGCGAGCCTTACCAAAGCGCGCTCGACATCCGAGCGATCGGAGGCGGGAAGGCCTGCCCTCCACCCGATTTTTTCAAAGGCCGTCACGGACCAGCCGTGTCGCCGCCATCCGGCCAACCTTCTTCAGGTTCCTCCCGTCTAAGCGGGACATGAGACACAGGATGCGATGGTTTCTGCTGGTGGGCACGCTGGCCCTCGCGCCGACAATCGTCCAGGCCTGGCAACACGGTCCGCAGGCCGAGCGACAGCGACTGCGCATGGAGCTCCGGCGCGGATGGAACGACGCGATGCGGGATACGCGCCGCGCCATGGCCGCTGTCAAGCGTGAGATGCGGCGGGCCCGCGCGGAACACCGGCAGGCGATTCGTGCGGCCTATTGCGACGTGCGATCGGCCGCCCGCCACGCGTATCGTTATTTGCGCGGCTGAGCGGCGCCGAGCGCCCGAACCGCATCAATCATCCGATCGATGTCGGCACGCGTGCTCCGATAGTTCACGATGCACGCCCGCAGGGTGTACCGTCCCCTCAGTTCGGTGCTGGTCAGAAAGGCTTCTCCTCCGAGCTGCAGCTGCTCCAGTACCGTTCGATTCAGGTCGGCCAGTGCGGCTTCGTCAGCCTGGGCCCTCTGTCCGCCGACGGCCGGCACATAACGGAAGCAGACAATGCTCAGGCCGGGCGGAGCCATCAGCTCGAGATCGGGCGACGCCTGCACGCGTTCGGCGAGATAACGCGCCAGCGCGACGTTCTGCTCAATGGCAGCCCTGTGCCCGTCGAGGCCGAAGTGCTTCAGCGTCATCCAGACTTTCAGCGCCCGGAACCCGCGCGTCTGCTGAAACCCGTATTCGCTGAACCACGGTAAGCCGTACACGCCGGCGGCGCTGCCGGCGCTGCGGATATACGGCGGGACGAGGCTGAACGCATCGCGCATGGCTGCGCCGTCACGGACGATGACGAAACCGGCTTCCACCGGAACGAACATCCACTTGTGGGGGTCGAGCGCGACGCTGTCCGCCTTTGCAATCGGCGCCAGCGCGCCGGACCATTCAGGCGCGAGGATCGCCGGCCCGCCGTACGCGGCGTCGACGTGCATCCAGACGCCGTGCCGATCGCACACGTCACGGGTCGCGGCGAGATCGTCGATCGCTCCGGTGTTCGTGGTGCCCGCCGTCGCGAGCACCGCGATCGGCCGCACCCCGTTCGCCACATCGCTCGAAATCGCGGCCGCCAGCGCCGTCACGTCCATCCGATAGTCGGCAGTCGTGGCAATCGTGCGGATGGACGAACTGCCGAAGCCGAGGAGCTCGATCGCCTTCCGCGCGCAGCTGTGCGCCTCGGCCGACAAATAGAAGGCGAACGGCTGCGGTGCGCCGCGCAGACCGTCGACGCGAACGTCCACGCCGCACCGGAGATGACGGGCGACCGTGAGCGCCGTCAGCGTCGCCATCGATCCGCCGCTGACCAGGAGCCCCATGGCAGCCGGCGGAAAACCAAGCAGGCCGCGCAACCACCCGATCACCTGGCGCTCGATGTAGATCGCGGCGTGATTGCCGCCGGCGCAACTGGGATTCATCACGGCCGCGAGCGCGTCAGCGAAGACGCCCATGACCGCCGGCGGGGAATTCACCCAGCCCCAGAATCGCGGATGGCCGTTGCCGAACGGATATGGTTCGACGGTCTCGCGGAATTCACGAAGGATGTCATCGGGGCTGGCGCCTGCACCGGGTGCGGGTGTGACCAGCAGACGCTCGGCGAGCTCCCCGGGTACCGGGCGAAAGACCGGTTCGTTGACCAGGCCCGAGAGATGCTCGGCGATCAAGTCGACGACCAGACGGCCGACACGCCGAACCTCGTCATCCGACCAGTCGAACGGATGCGGGGACGACAGCCCGGCTGCCATCAGGAGGACCATGCCCGGCCGCGGCGTGGAATCCGGGCATCGTCGTCCGAGTTCAGGCGCGGCCGGCGATAGATCACGTCCCGCAGGCTTTGTGCCACAGTCTACAATTAGACGGAGCGGCGGGGTTTCGGACGCGAACCCGTTCCGTTGTGCTCCGCCGCCGGGTTTCGATGATCAGAAACGCTCAGGTTGAGCTGACATGCTATCAGAGAATGCGCACCGTCGAGACCTGGGCGTTTTGCACGTATCACGTATGTTGTTAGTCAGTTCGGTGGGCACGCAGTGTGCGATGTCCAATTGCTGCACGGTTCCGATCGGTGGTGGCATCGAAAAGTGATGAAAGCCGTGTGGTACGATCGTTAATTTTCTGACCCTGAGGTTCTGGCATGCCGACCGTGAACAGCTTCGGAACGCGGACCGTGCTCCCGGTCGGCGAACAACGCACTCACATCTACAGCCTCAGCGCACTCCAGGACGCCGGCTACCAGAACGTCAGCCGCCTGCCCTATTCGATGAAGATCCTGCTCGAGAATCTGCTGCGGCACGAGGACGGCCGTTTCGTCCAATCAGAGGACGTCGAAGCTCTGGCGCGCTGGGATATGAGGAGCGCAGCTCAGAAGGAGATTTCGTTTGCGCCGGCGCGCGTCCTGCTGCAGGACTTCACGGGCGTGCCGGCTGTGGTCGACCTGGCGGCAATGCGCGACGGCATTGTCCGTCTCGGCGGAGATCCTGCGCGCGTGAATCCGCTTCAACCGGTCGAGCTCGTGATCGACCACTCAGTTCAGGTTGACTACTTCGGGCGTCCCGACGCGCTGGAATTGAACGCCGAGCTCGAATTTTCGCGCAACCGGGAGCGGTATGCGTTCCTGCGGTGGGGTCAGAAAGCCTTCAACAATTTCAAGGTCGTGCCGCCCGACACCGGGATCGTGCATCAGGTCAATCTCGAGTACCTCGCCCGCGTCGTCATGACCGCGGAGACGCCGGACGGACCCCTGGTATTTCCCGACACGCTCGTTGGCACCGACTCCCACACGACGATGGTGAACGGCCTGGGCGTGGTCGGCTGGGGGGTTGGCGGCATCGAAGCTGAAGCCGCGATGCTCGGGCAGCCAATCTCGATGCTCATTCCAAAGGTCGTCGGGTTCCGGCTTATCGGCACGATGTTCGAGGGTGCGACGGCCACCGACCTCGTGCTGACGATTACCGAGCGGCTGCGCAAGCACGGCGTCGTCGGCAAGTTCGTCGAATTCTTCGGGCCTGGGCTCGAACATCTGACGATCGCGGATCGCGCCACGCTCGGCAACATGTGTCCTGAGTACGGTGCGACGATTGCCATCTTCCCGATCGACGAGATGACGCTCGACTACCTGCGATTGACCGGCCGCGATGCGGCGCACGTGCGGCTCGTCGAGGCGTATGCAAAAGCGCAGGGAATCTTCCGCCGTGCGAACGAGCCCGATCCGATCTACTCGGAATCGCTCGAGCTCGATTTGTCGACGGTGGAGCCGAGCCTTGCCGGACCGAAGCGGCCGCAGGATCGCGTGTCGCTGCGCCAGGCGAAAGGCGGTTTCCAGAGCGCGTTGCATTCGATGATGATGTCCTCGCCGAGCAAAGGGGCGGAAGCGGCGGGCTCCGCTCAGGTGTCCGCGATGAGCGGACCGGTCGGCAGCGTGGCGGTGGCCGATGTTGCAGAAGTGGCGACAGCGCTCGATCACGGCGCGGTCGTCATCGCCGCGATCACCAGTTGCACGAACACGTCGAATCCCAGCGTGATGATCGGCGCCGGGCTGCTGGCGAAACGAGCGGTGGAGCGTGGCCTCAGGCGCCAGCCCTGGGTCAAGACCAGCCTCGCGCCGGGTTCGAAAGTGGTCACCGAATACCTGCGGAAGGCCGGATTGCTGCATTACCTCGAGGTGCTCGGCTTCAACCTGGTCGGGTACGGCTGCACGACCTGTATCGGCAACAGCGGTCCACTGCCGGACGAAGTGTCCGCGGAGGTCGAAGCGCGGAACCTGGTCGTGTGCTCGGTGCTGAGCGGCAACCGCAATTTCGAGGGACGCATCCAGCAGCACGTCCGGGCCAATTACCTGGCGTCGCCGCCGCTCGTCGTCGCCTACGCGCTGGCCGGCCGCATGACGATCGATCTCACGAGCGAGCCGCTCGGCCTGGATGAGAATGGACGCCCGGTCTACCTGCGCGAGCTGTGGCCGACCGAACGCGAGATCCAGGAGACCATGCTGGGCGCGATCAGCTCAGAGATGTTCAGAGAGCAGTATGCGGACGTCTTCCACGGCGACGATCGCTGGCGCGGACTGCCTGTCCCCAGCGGTAATCGCTTTGCCTGGGATCCCACTTCGACCTACATCCGAAATCCGCCGTTCTTCGAAGAGCTGACGCTGGATCCGCCGCCGGTGAAGGATATCGTGGGCGCCCGTGTCCTCGTGCTGCTCGGCGACAGCATTACCACGGATCACATTTCCCCCGCCGGATCGATCAGGAAGGACAGCCCGGCAGGACAGTACCTCATCGCTCATGGCGTCGACCCGCGCGATTTCAATTCTTACGGCGCACGCCGCGGGAACCATGAAGTGATGATGCGGGGGACGTTCGCGAACGTGCGCCTGCGCAACCAGCTCGCACCCGGGACGGAGGGCGGCTGGACCAGGCACCAGCCCGATGGCGAGTTGATGTCGATCTACGACGCGGCCGTCAAATACAAGAGCGCCGGCGTGCCTCTGCTCGCCATTGCCGGGAAGGAGTACGGATCCGGATCATCGCGGGACTGGGCGGCCAAGGGAACGCTCCTGCTCGGCGTCAAAGTCGTCATCGCCGAGAGCTTCGAGCGGATTCATCGCAGCAACCTGGTCAACATGGGCGTGCTGCCGCTCCAGTTCGGCGACGGCGTCAGCGCTGCGGCGCTCGGCCTGACCGGTCGGGAGCGCTACGAAGTGACGGGGATTGCGCACAGCCTCAAACCAGGGAGCCCGGTGCTCGTGCGCGCTCACAGCGAGGACGCTGCCACCGTTGAATTCGAAGCCATCGCGCGCATCGATACGCCGGAGGAGCTCGTCGCATTCCGCCACGGCGGGATTCTCCCGTACGTCGTGCGCCAGCTCGTCGGCGCACGCTGAGCGACGGGCGGGAAAACGATCGGCACCCGTCTCACGAGCCCGCCCGTGCAGG
>JBKPAI010000176.1:0-16440 GCA_046726355.1 Acidobacteriota bacterium
TCCCTGCTCCGTCCCGGGTCCGTCCCTGCTCCGTCCCCGGTCCGTCCCTGCTCCGTCCCCGGTCCGTCCCTGCTCCGTCCCCGGTCCGTCCCTGCTCCGTCCCTCGTCCGTCCCTGGTCCGTCCCCGGTCCGTCCCGGGTCCGTCCCGGGTCCGTCCCGGGTCCGTCCCGGGTCCGTCCCCGGTCCGTCCCTTGCTCGTCCCATACTAACGACCAGGGACCAGTTGTCAGCGATCCGAAACCTTGGGTTCGAGCCGGGACGAGCACGCCACCGTCAACTTTTGTCTCCAATTGTGATTGACCTTGCGAACGCGGGCGACATAATAGCAGGCGCTCGGGGCACCCTCTCAGGTGTCTCTGCCATTTCAATTGCGCATACGAGGGAGGAGGGGAACCGTGAGAGATCCCGTTCGCCAGTTGCGATCCGGTTTCGTTCGCCTGATCGTCGCCTGCCTTGTTCTCGGGATGTCGCTGGCGGCGGCGACGGCACGCGCGCAAGAGCTCTACGGCAGTCTCGTCGGCGTCGTCCGCGACGGGACCGGAGCGTTCATCCCCGGCGCCACGGTGACCATCGTCAACAGGGACACGAACCTGACGAAGGATACGACGACAGGCGCAGACGGATCCTACCGGATCCTGAACATTATTCCGGGGCCGTACGACGTCAAGGTCACGCTGCAGGGCTTCCGCGACGTGTCGCGGCCGAACGTGCCGGTGACGATCGGCCAGATCGCGCGCGTCGACGTGGCTTTGGAGCTGGCGTCGGTATCGGAGTCGGTGCTGGTGATCGGCGAGACGCCGCTGCTCCAGACCGACAAGTCCGACGTGCATACGCAAATTCGATCGTCAGACCTCACGAACATGCCGCTGAACCGGTACCGCAATTTCCAGGGGCTGCTCAACCTTGCGCCCGGGACGACGCCGTTGGCGTTCGGCAATGCGGAAACCGACACGCCGGCGCGCTCGCTCGCGACCAACGTGAACGGCCAGGCGAACACGAACAACTCGACGCGCACCGACGGCGCGACGAACATGAACATCTGGCTGCCCAATCACGTGATGTACGTGTCGCCCGCCGAGACCATCGACACGGTGGACGTGTCGACCAGCAGCTTCGACGCCGAGCAGGGCATGGCCGGCGGCGGCGCCGTCACCGTCATCACCAAGTCGGGCACGAACCAGTTCAAGGGGTCGGCCGTCGAATACTTCAACAGCGATAAGCTGAACGCCAAGCCGTACTACTTCAATCCGGGTCCTGCGCCCGACAAGCTGCCGGTGAAGACGAACCAGTATGGGGCGACGCTCGGCGGTCCGATCCGCAGGAACAAGATGTTCTTCTTCGGGTCGTTCGAGGGCTATAAGCGGCGGCAGAGCATCTTCACGTTCTTCCACGTGCCCGACGCCGCGCTTCGGGCCGGCGACTTCAGCAAGGCGTTCAACAGCAACGGCTCGCTACAGCTCATTTACAACCCGTTCACCGGGAACCCCGACGGCACCGGCCGGCAGCCGTTCCCCGACAACAAGATTCCCGCCAGCATGATCAATCCGATCGCGCTGAAGATTCAGCAGCTGTTTCCGCAGGCCAACACGACGGGCGTCGGCGTTGGCGGCTACACGAACAACTACACGCGGCAGGAAGATCGGGCGGTGGACCGCGAGAACTACGACGGGAAGGTGAACTGGAACCGTACGTCGACGCACCAGCTTTGGGCCAAGTTCAGCCACATGCGCGCCATCGTCGACGACCTGACGAACTATCTCGGGCCGGATCCGAATGCGACGGGCGACGGCGGCAACACGAAGGTCTATCAGGTGACCGCCGGGCAGACCTGGACGGTCACACCCACGCTGTTGATGGACACCACGTTCGGGTTCTCACGCCAGAAACAGGACGTGCTCGGCCCGGACTTCAATGCCGGCAACTTCGGGCTCGACGTGCTCGGCATCCCCGGAACCAACGATCAGGGAATCAACGATCAGCGGTACGCGGGTTATCCCGAGTTCCGGTTCGGAGGCACCGGCTCGGGCTTCTTCAGCCAGCTCGGGAACCGCGACGGCTGGAACCCGATCTTCCGTGACGAGCGCACCTTCTCGGTCGCGCACAACATTACGAAGGTCAAAGGGGACCACGATCTGCGCGGCGGCTACTTCCTGAACTTTCTCTACCTCGATCACTGGCAGCCGGAGACGGGCAATCCGAGGGGCCAGTTCCAGTTCCTCCCGAACACCACCGGATTGCGCGGCGGCCAGACGGCGAACTTCTACAATGCCTACGCCTCGTTCCTGCTCGGCCAGATTGGCGTGATCAACAAGAGCGTACAGAACGAGCTGATGACGGCGCGTGAGTGGCAGCACGCGCTGTTCTTCCGCGATCGATGGACGCCGAATCCGCGGCTCACATTGGATCTCGGCCTCCGGTGGGAGGTGTATCCGATCATGCACCGCGTCGATGGCCGCGGCATCGATCGGCTCGATCTCGACAACCCCGATTTCAGACGGCGGCTGGATGTGATCATCGCCGGGCGCGGCGGCAACCCGCAGAACAACGGGATGGAGACGAGCCTCAACAACTTTGCGCCGCGCCTCGGCGGCGTCTATCGCATCAACGACCTGACGGTGTTCCGCAGCGGCTACGGCCTGACGTACAACGCGCAGCCGTGGGCGCGTCCGATGCGCGGGCACAACGACTACCCGGTGACAATCGCCTCGACCTTCCAGAACGCCGAGGCGTTCGCTCCGTACGCGTCACTGCAGCAGGGGATTCCCATGATCCTCGGTCCGGATTTGAGCTCGGGCCGCGTGCCGCTGGATCTTGCGGCCGGGTTCTACACGCCGGAGGTGGGTAACATCGATCGCGGCTACGTGCACACCTGGAACATCGCGTTGGAGCGGATGCTGCCGTTCAATTCAACGATCGAAGTCGCGTACGTCGGCGCGAAGGGCGTCGGCGGCTATGCTGGGCTCGACATCAACGCGCCGCAGACGCTCGGCGTCGGGGACGCCGGCCGGCCGTTCGCATCGCTCGGGCGCATTCAACCGATCTGGTCCTGGGGAGACCGTCTGCGAACGCGCTACAACTCGATGCAGGTGGCGCTCAACAAGCGCATGTCCGGCGGAGTTTCGTTCAAGGGCGCCTATACACTGGCGAAGGCGCTGAATGAAAGCTGTAACGACGGTGATGGCGCGGCCACGCTCTGCTTCAACACGCCGAGCGAGCTGTGGCGGAACTATGGGCCGGCAGGGTTCGACCGCAGGCACAACCTCCAGTTCGGGTTCGTCTACGCGTTGCCGTGGCAGAGCAGCAACGGGTACGGCAGCATCGGCAAGGCGCTCGCGAGCGACTGGCAGGTCAACGGGACGTTTGGCGCCTTCAGCGGCAACCCGTTCACGATGATCGCGAACGGCGGCAGCCTGAACACGCCGAGCAACAACGCCGGCAACACGGGGAACGCGAACCTGGCGGACCTCGTCGGGTCCTACACCACGACGGGCAACGTCGGCGCGGACGGCACGTGGTTTGACACCAGCGCATTCGCGCAGCCGACTGGCGTCAAGTTCGGCAACACCACGCGGAATCAGTTCTATGGGCCGGGCGGCTGGAACCTGGATCTGTCGGCGTTCCGCGTATTCCCGATGGGCGGGTCGCGGCGGCTCGAGGCCCGAATCGAAGCCGGGAACATCTTCAACACGGGCGTGTTCGCGAACCCGCAAAACAACGTCACCTCGGGCACGTTCGGCGTGATCACGGCCGTCGCGAACAACAACGGCGCCGCGTTCTACCCCGAGCGGCAGCTTCGGCTGGGAGTACGGTATAGCTTCTAGGTGCGTGTCTGAGTAACACCACGGAGGACACGGAGGCAAGGTCCGGTTGGCTTCCGCGTCCTCCGCGTCCTCCGCGTCCTCAGTGGTAAATTCCCTGGATGCGGGTTCCGGAATGCGGATTGCGGATTAACAGCGGATTGAAGTCCGCCATCCGCAACTCGCAGTCCGCGCTGTGGGTTTGCGCCGTTGGGTTGACGCTGGCGCAGCCCATCCCTCCTCTTCCGCAGATCGCACTCGACTCCTATCCCGCTTCGACGCGCGAAGCTCTTTCACCGTTCTATAAGGAAGCTGTCGCACGCCCATCCGACGCGGCAGCCGTCGGAGCCCTCGCTCGTGCGCTGCAGGCATGGGAGCAGTGGAGCGCGGCGCACGAGGCGTACGCGCGCGCACAAGCGCTCGCCCCGGCGGACTTCGACTGGCACTACCTCGACGCGGTTGTGCTGCAGCGGCTGGCACGACACGCCGAAGCCGCTGACCGGCTGCAGCAGGGGCTCCGCATCAGGCCCGACTATCTGCCCGCACGCATCCGGCTCGCAGAGGCGCTGCTCGAGTCAGGCGAACGCGAACGCAGCCGGCCGCTGTTCGAGGCGCTGCGCAGCCATGCCTTGTCCGAGCCGGCCGCGGAACTCGGGCTCGGGCGCCTCGACGCCGCCGAAGGCCGGCATGATGCGGCGGTTCAGCACCTGGAGCGCGCCGTCGCGCTCTTCCCCGACTGGGGCGCGGCGTACTATGCGCTCGCGCTGTCGTATCGCGCGCTCGGGCGGCGCGACGAAGCTCAACATGCGCTGGAGCGGCACGCGCAGTACGGTCCCCGCTGGCCCGCGCCGGAAGATCCGGTCCTCGCCGCTGTCATGGCCCTGCGCGACGATGCGCAGACAAGTCTGAATCGAGGGCTCAAGCTGGCCGAGGCAGGTGATCTGGCCGGCGCCATCGCCGCGCACGAGTCGGCGCTCGCGCGCGATCCGTCGATGGCACAGGCGCACGCGAATCTGATTTCGCTATACGGCCGCACTCGGAACTGGACGAAGGCCGAGGAGCACTACCGCGCGGTCGTCGCGCTCGGATTCAATCTTGCGGACGCGCATTACGACTACGGCGTGCTGCTCGGTCTGCAGGAACAGTGGGAAGCGGCCGCCGCGGCATACCGGCAGGCCCTCGCGGTCAACCCGCACCATTCACGTGCCTGGCATAACCTGGGCCTGGTCCTGGAGGGCCAGCGAGAGCTCGAACCGGCAGCCGATGCTTACCGCCATGCCCTCGAGAGGGAGCCGACATTCAGGCTGGCGCGGTTCAACCTCGGTCGCATGCTCATCGCGCTCGGACGGAACGGCGACGCGATCGCCGAGCTTGAGAAGCTGGTCGAGCCGCGCGACAGCGAAGCGCCGCGCTACTTGTTTGCACTCGCCACGGCGCACGTCCGCGCCGGCCATCACGACGAAGGGCTCAAGTGGGCGACCGACGCGAAAAACCTGGCACTCGAGCACGGCCAGCGCGAGCTGGCGGAGGCTATCGATCGCGAGCTGGCGAAGCTGCGCTGAACGGTTGTGGTTGCATCGAACGGCGCGCCACATCCGCGGGGGCGAAGCCCCCCGGATCTAGCTTGACTTCGACTGGGCTGAGCGCCAGAGTACGGCCCGAAGCTGCGTCGTTTCGCAGTTCATTCGCGGCGGGAGGGTCCGCATGAAATCTCCCTTGCGTGGTCTACTCACTCCTCTGTGCATTGGCGCTCTGGCAGTGATCGCTTTGGCGGTGGCGCAGGACGCGGAAGCGCAGGTCCTCTACGGCTCCATCGTCGGTAACGTCCGCGACGGGACCGGCGCGGAGCTGCCTGGCGCGACCGTCACGATCACGAACCAGGACACGAATCTGTCGCGAGAGGCGACGACGAACGAGGCGGGTGTCTACAACTTCGTCAACGTCCTGCCTGGTCCGTACACCGTCAAAGTCACGCTGCAGGGATTCAGGGAATTCCAGCAGACCGACGTGCCGGTGACGGTCAACACGGTCGGTCGTATCGACGTGTCATTGCAGGTCGGCCAGATTGCGGAAACCATCACCGTCACCGGGATGTCTCCGCTCCTCCAGACCGACAAGGCCGACATCCATACCGAGCTCAAGACTGCCGAGATCTCGAATCTCCCGCTGTCCAACTACCGCAACTATCAGAAGCTGATCGATCTGGTGCCGGGCGCGACGCCGGCGCGATTCCAGAACGCGGTGATTGACAGCCCGGCGCGGGCGTTGACGACGAACGTCAACGGCACCGCGAGAAACAACAACAACACGCGGCAGGACGGAACGGCGAACATCTTCATCTGGCTGCCGCATCACTCGGTGTACGTGGCGCCCGCGGAAACGATCGACACGGTCAACATCGCGACCAACAACTTCGACGCCGAGCAGGGCATGGCCGGGGGGGCGGCGGTGAACGTCGTCACCAAGTCGGGAACCAACCAGTTCCGCGGGTCGGCCTTCGCGAACCACGATAACGCCAGGTTCCAGGGCCGCAACTTTTTCCTCCCCTCCGATCAGGACGTGCCGCCCGGCCATCGCAATATCGACGGCGGAACGCTCGGCGGCCCGGTTTCGCGGAACAACGTGTTCTTCTTCGGCAGCTGGGAGGGCACGTTCGAGCGGGTCAATCGCTTCGCGAACTCGACCGTGCCGGATGCCGCACTGCGGAGCGGCGATTTCCGCGGGACCGGATCGATCATTTACGACCCGCTGACCGGCAATGCAGACGGAACCGGCCGCGCGCCATTCCCGAACAATGTCGTCCCGGCCGGTCGCATCAGCGGACCTGCCAGCGCGATGCTCGCGCTCGTGCCGCTGCCGAACAAGGCCGGCGCAACCAATAACTACTTCTCGCAGAGCCTGCAGCGCATGGACCGCAACAACTACGATGTCAAGGTGAACTGGAATCGCAGTTCGGCGCACCAGATCTGGGCGAAGTACGGTCGGATGGACGCGCTGGTGAAGTGCGACTTCGCCCTTGGCGAAGCCGGCGGCGCCGGCTTGTGCGACACTGGCGCGGGAACGGGCGACACGACCGTGCAGATTGCGACGCTGGGTCATTCGTGGACCGTACGCCCGAACGTGTTGGTGGACGGCACGTTTGGATTCAACCGGTTCGATCAAACGGTCACGACTCCCGATGTGGGTCAGAACTTCGGCCTCGACGTGCTCAAGATCCCCGGCACCAACGGCCCGGATCCTCGCCAGAGCGGTATGCCGGCCTTTCAGGTCGACGGCTTCTCCGATCTGGGCAACGGCTTCGGCTGGACGCCCATCTACCGCAACGATCGCAGCTACACGGCGAACACCAACATCACCTGGGTCAAGCGCCAGCACGACGTGCGCGTCGGCTTCGACCTCGTCCGACACGAGCTCAATCACTGGCAGCCGGAGCTTGGTGGCGGCCCGCGCGGTCGTTTCATATTTGGCGGAGGCGTGACCGCGCTCAACGGCGGCGCCGCGTCGACCGATTTCAACCGGTTTGCGGCGTTTCTTCTCGGCCTGCCGACTGAGATGCAGAAGAGTTACCAGTACGAGCTGATGACGGGCCGGGAATGGCAATACGCGTTCTACATTCGAGACCGGTGGCAGCCGACCGGGAAGCTGACGCTGTCGTACGGCGTCCGTTTCGAACGCTATCCCTTGATGCACCGCGCGACCCGTGGAATCGAGCAGATCGATTGGCCGGCCGCGATCAATGGCCAGGGGATGTTCGTCAACCTTGGCGGTCTCGGCAGCAACGCCGACGATCTCGGCATCAAGATGAAATATCCGTGGGCAGTGCCACGCGTCGGCGCGGCCTATCGGATCAACGAACAGACCGTCGTTCGCGCCGGGTACGGCATCACGATCGATCCAATCCCCTTTTCGCGGCCGCTCCGCGGCTTCTATCCTCTGACGATTGCTCAGCGTTTCCTTGGACCGAACACCTTCCAGCCGTTCGCGTCGCTCGATCAGGGGATTCCGGGACTCGTCGGTCCCGACCTGAGCACCGGACGGGTCCCGCTCGATCCAACCGCCGACATGCGATCGGTCGGCCCGAGCAACGAAATGCACCGCGGGTATATCCATTCGTGGAATGCGATTGTCGAGCGCCGGCTGCCCGGCGACTTCGTGTTCTCGGCGGGTTACGTCGGCACCGCCAGCGTCAATCAGATCGCGGACTTCGATATCAATGCCGCGGGACCGGGACAGGGTCAGGAGGGCAGGCCGCTCTTCAGGTACGGCCGCACGGGCCAGACGCTCTTGTGGGATGGCCAGTTCGACGCGCACTACAACTCGCTGCAGATCGCGGTCAACCGGCCGTTCACGAAGGGTTTTCTCGTGAAGGGCTCGTACACTCTATCTCGAGCCATCAACCAGGTGGACGAATCGGGTTGGGCGAGCGTGACGTTCCAGCGGCCGAGCACCAGCTTCACGCTGCAGAATCTGGACGCGTGGCGCGAGGCGGTGAAAGACATGAACGAGGCGGTCGCGGGCTACGATCGAACACACGTTGTCCAGTTGGGCTTTGTCGCGCAACTGCCATTCGGCGCGAACAGCGGCTCATCGATCGGTCCACTCATCAGGAACTGGCAGGTGAACGGCCTGATCAGCGCGTACACCGGCCAGCCGTTCACCGTCACCGGACCGACCGATTCGCTGAATGCGCCTGGCAACGCCACCCAGATGGCGGATCTGGTCGGCACGCCGGGCAGTGCCCGAGGAATTGAGCTCGATCCTGCTCGCCCATCAGTCAGCCTGCCGATCTACGACACGTCCGCCTGGCAAGCGGTGACCGACGCACGGTTCGGGAACAGCGGCCGCAACAGCATCCGCGGGGTTGGCTCGAAGAACGTCGACCTCTCGGTGTTCCGCATTTTTCCGATTGGGAGAGCGAAGATCGAGGGCCGGATGGAAATCTTCAACCTGTTCAACTGGCCGGTCTTCAACAACCCCGGCTCAACGACCGGGATCGCGGGCGGAACGAGCTCGGTGACCTCGCGGGATTTCATGCGAATCACGAGCTCGCTGCAGTATCTGGATCGCCAGGTACGATTCGCGCTGCGCGTCGCGTTCTGACGCGCGGCGCCGGCCTCTTGTGGCGGGCACGAGCAAACCTGCCGCCGTGTTCGCGGCATTAGCCCTCACCGTAGGGGCGGCTCGCGAGCCGCCCCTACCCGCAATGATGTCACCGCCTGCGTCCGATTCGATCTTCGTCGAATCGGCGGAGACAACTGGTCTCACCTTCACGCACGTCAACGGCGCCACCGGCCAGTATTACCTTCCCGAAGTGATGGGCAGCGGCGTCGCGCTGTTCGACTACGACAACGACGGCGACCTTGATGTCTTCCTCGTTCAGGGCGGCCCGTTGGGATCCAAGGGCAGTACGGCTGGTTCGCCAGCATCACGCCTGTTTCGCAACGATCTCACGGTCGGCTCGGACGGCAGCCGCCGCCTGCATTTCACCGACGTCACCGAGCGCGCCCGTGCCGGCGTCCGCGGATACGGCATGGGCGTGGCGGTCGGCGATTGCGACAACGATGGCTTTCTCGACCTGCTCGTCACCGCGTTCGGTCCGTCGACGCTCCTGCACAACAACGGCGACGGCACGTTCAGCGATGTGACCGCGCAGCAGCCAGGTCTTGCCGACGAGCAGTGGAGCACGAGCGCGGCGTTTGTCGACTACGACCGCGACGGCGATCTGGATCTCTTCGTCGCCCGCTATGTCGACTTCACGCCGGCCGGCAACAAACTGTGCAACGATTCAGCCGGCGCGCGCGACTATTGCAGCCCGCGCGCGTTTCATCCGGTGCCCGACCGTCTGTTTCGAAACGAGGGTCGCGGCCGGTTCATCGACGTGACCGCGGCCGCCGGGATCGACAAGGCTTTCGGCAACGGCCTGGGCGTGGCCTCGGGCGATTACAACGGCGACGGCTGGCCCGATCTCTACGTCGCGAACGACGGGACGCCTAATCAGCTCTGGCTCAACCAGCACGATGGAACCTTCAAAGACGAGGGGCTGCTCTCCGGATCGGCGCTGAGCCCGGCCGGCAATCCGGAAGGCAGCATGGGCATCGCATCCGGCGACGCCGATCAGGACGGCGACGAGGATCTGTTCGTCACCAACATCGTGGGCGAAACGTCAGTGCTCTACCTGAACGACGGACGCGGCAGCTTCGAGGACGCGCGGTCGCGATCCGGGCTGGCGGCGGTGACGGCCGCCTTCACCGGGTTCGGCACCGACTGGATCGACTACGACAACGACGGCTGGCCCGACTTGTTCATCGCCAACGGCGCGGTGAACATCGTTGAATCCGAGCGCGGTCAACCGCTGCCGTACCGGATGAAGAACCAGCTGATTCACAACATCGACGGCCGGCGGTTCGAGGAGACGAGCAGCATCGCCGGGCCGGCGTTTGCGCGTGCGGAAGTCGGCCGCGGTGCGGCCTTCGGAGACATCGACAACGACGGCGACATCGACATCGTCGTCACGAACAACGCCGGTCCTGTCAGGTTGCTGATCAACCAGATCGGCGCAAGAAAGCATTGGCTGCAGGTGCGCGCCGACGACGGGCCGCGCAATCGATTCGGCTTCGGCACCCGCGTCGGTATCGAGCGCCGCGGACAACCCACACTCTGGCGCCGCGTCAGGACCGACGGGAGCTACCTCTCCGCGAGCGACGTGCGCGTGCATTTCGGCCTGGGAGCCTCAGCGGCGATCGATGCCGTCGTCGTGCAATGGCCGGACGGGCAGCGCGAACGGTGGACGGACGTGCGCGCCGACCGGCTGGTGACGCTCCGCCGGGGAACCGGACAGCGCGTTCCTTGAGATCTCAGAGCCTGTGAAAAATCGGTTCTCGTGACGTGCCGGAGTCGGTCCGCGGTGAACGGGAACGGCAGGTCTTCGCGTCGAGTGACGTGACGGCTATCAGACGCAGGGGTTCCTCACCGACTCGAGGATTTGGACCCCTGATCGGGTTGGGTATCGGAGCGGGTGCAGCCGCGCTCGCCGTCCGAACCGCCTGCGATCTTCCCGACCCCGAATGCCAGGCGATTGTTGTCACGTATATCGGCTTGCCGTTGGTTGCAGTGGGCGCAGTTGTCGGTGCCTTGACCGACAGAGCGTACCCCAGTGAACTGATCTACACGGCTCCCTCACGCGTCTCGCGCACATCCGCTGCGATAGCGCCCCTCGTCGGCAAGAAGCGGGCTGGTGTGGCGTTCACGGTGGGGTTTTGACGCGCGTGACCGGTCCGGTTGATGCCGGGCGCTACCGCACCGGCCGTAGGGGCGGACCCGTGTGTCCGCCCCTGGCTGGGAAAACTCTCCTACCGGAGAGCGGGCAGAGCAACGGGCGCCATGACGATTCCACCGCCGAAATGCAACGTGCCCAACGCAAGTACGGGCGGGCCTCCCGCATACCCCAGTTGCCACTCGAGCTCACCGTCTGCCTGGACGACGGCGTTGAGCGCCTCGAGCAGGGCACCGCCTGCGAAGGCGACGGTTACCGGACGGTCAATCGGCCGTGCTCCTTTCGGAACATCCCGGTGAGGATAGAGAGCGTTCGAGTCGACGTTGCGCAGCACGGTGTGGAGCACGTCGCCTATCCTCTGGTTCGTGACGCTGAACGGCTTCGTCGGAACGTTCAGCACGTTTCGCGGGTCGTCCCATGCCGCTTTCGGCCGGACGACGACGACTCCGTTGATATCTCTCCAGGAAAACGCCGGCATCAGCGTCATCAGGTAATCGAACGCCTCGCGCGCGGACATTGTTCCCAGGCTGCGGTTGCGGCGCTCTCCAGGGCGGACACCGATCCAGGGCCCGAGCACGCAATCATCGGTGTGTTCGAACCCGACCGGAATTCCCGCCTGACTGCCTATTTGGGGGACCAGCGCGCCGAGTGCACACGGCCGAAGCGTGGCCGGGTCAGTGATGATGAGGTCGTTCTTGATGGCTTCATCGAGCTTCGACGCATTCTGCGCCCCGATTGGCTGCACTAGACCGACGACCAGTAGCGCAACGCTTATATGCCGCATAGAACGCCGGTCACGTAGTCGTCAGATCTTAGACGCCTTTCCCGCTGTTAGGGGCGGACCTGTGTGTCCGCCCAGAACGGGCGAACGCTCACAGGGGGGCGACACATGAGTCGGCCCCTACGACTAACGTCACGATTGTGCCGGTTCCACCTCCCAGTACACTGCATATCGGCGATCGAACAGCGAGTTCAGCGGGACAAGCGTGACATCCTTCTTCTGCCCTGTGGTTCGAAACACCTGCGGCTTGTCTGCCGGCTTGATCCACGACGCGGGCTCGTCGCTCGGCGCGCGGAACGTCGGAATGTCGACGTCCGGTATAGGCGGCGTCCGATTGACCGCCGCGAGCGGCGAACCGTTCTGCTCGACATTCGGCGCGCCGACGCGCAGGTTGGGTCCGACGATGTGAGCCTCGGTGAGACCGTCGTTGCCCAGATCGCCAGCGAGGACCAGCGGGCCGAAGAGGAACGCCTGCTGCCGGCGATCGTCCGGCATGGCCTCGACATGCAGGTGCATCGGCAGCTCGATCTCCACTTTGTCGCCCGCTCTCCACGCGCGGCGCAGCGTCAGATAGCTCCCCGGCGCCGCCGACGCATCCAGGACCCTGCCGTTCATCTTGACGGTCGGCGACGCACGTAACCACCCCGGAATGCGGAGCCGCATGGTGAGCGTGTCCTGTGGGGCACTCAGCACGGTCAGCGACGTCGCCTGCGCTCGCGGGTACCCCGTTTCCTGCCGCAGCTTCAACCCCTTCTCGGCCCAATCGAGCTCCGAGGGGATGAAGAGATTGACATACAGGCCTTCGTCATCCCGCCAGTAGATGCTGTCATTGAGCTTCGCGTACTCCTCGACGCCGGATCCGGTACAGCACCAGAACGTCTGGTCTTCGGTGGCGAAGGTCTTCCACACGCCAGGCGTCAGCGAGAGATAGTACTGTGTCGCCCCCACGTTGGGCCGGATTGTGCCGATGCGGTGATTGAGCAGCAGGCGCTCGTAGTAGTCGAAATAAACGGAATCCGGACGCCAGCCGTAGAGATGGCGTGCGAGCTTCAGCATGTTGTAGGCGCAGCAGCACTCGGCGGTGTTGGGGCTCATCTTCAATTCGGCCGCGAGCCGACGCGGCGGCGCGAGCCAGGCCTCCGCGTTGCTGGTGCCGCCGGTGACATACGAGCGCGCCGTGCTCACTTCGTGGAAGAAATAGTCGGCAACGTCGTGAAACCGGGTGTCGCCGGAGATTTCATAGCGGCGGGCTGCCGCAGTGACCTGCGGAATGTGGGTGTTCACGTGCAGGCCGCGGAGCTCGTCGCGCCGGAGCGCCAGCGGGTTGATGAAGCTCCGCTTCTGGAACCGGTCGCCCACGCGCCCCCAGCGGACGTCGCGCGTCTCTGCGGCGAGATGGTACAGAGTCTCGGCGATGCCGCCGAATTCGATCGCGAGGATCTGCTGCATGTGCTCGTACGTCTTCGGCGCCGTCCATCCGTCCGCCCAGGCCGCCATTCCCTCGAGCACGCGAAGGGCCTGCCGGTTGCCGGCCAGGCGGTACATGTCCCACATGCCCGCCATGATCTTGTGGATGGTGTAGAACGGCGCCCAGACGCGCTCGCCCTTCTCGAGGCGATCCCACCAGCTGGTCGGGAAGGCGCTCAGGTACTGGCCGCCAAGTTTGTCCTGGCATTTCGCCAGCTCGGCGACCATGTAATCGGCCTTCGACTTCGCCGCGCTGTCGCCGGTGGACGCGGACAGGAGCGCGCTGGCCGAGAGGAAGTGGCCGATGAAATGGCCGCGGAGCTCGCTCGAGCGCTGTCCGTTGTCCGGCTGCTCCCAGCCGCCGAGCGGCCTCGCCGCGCCGACGGGCAAGCCCGCATTCGCGCGAAACGTATACAGCAACCGGTCGGCGTCGAGCCGCGCCATGTAGCCGCGGTTCCATTCCTGCGCATCGTGGAACACGCTGTTCGGCAGCAGCCGAACCTGCGTCATCGGAAACGGTACCGTGCGCGCGGCGATCGGCCTCAGCGCGAACTCCAGGTTGGTATCGAACGGCGGCATCTCAGGCACCAGCCGGCGCTGTGGCGGCGGGGTGCCATCCGGCTGCCGCGTCTGCGGTGGAGTCTGCGCCGCTGTCAGTTGGGGAAGGGCTGTGCCTGCTGCCACGAGGCTGCCGAACGAACTCACGCCGGGTCAAACGAGTGGGTTTCTGTTCTTTGGACATCGTGCACCTCGTGCTACGTCTCTTACGACGGAGGACGCGGAGGACGCGGAGCGTCAACCCTGTGGTTCTACCATTCGAACAGCCAGAAGAGTCCGGGCTCGGTGCAAGTCCGCTGGAGTGAATGCGACAGGATTTATCCTCCTGTCCTCCGCGTCCTCTGTGGTGAAAACGTCTTCGGCTAATATCGCACCCGCAGCCCGAGCTGCAGCGCCCGCGGCGCCAGCTGCACCGTCGATCGGCCGAAGTTGTTGTTGTTGAGATCCATGATCGGATTATCGAGGTTCACGCGGTTGAATGCGTTGAACGCATCCAGCCGGAACTCGGCGGGCGCGCTCGCGGTCAGCATGAATTTCTTCGACAGCGAGAGGCTCACGTCGGCGAACCCCGGACCGCGGAACGCGTTGCGCGCAAGATTTCCATTCTGTCCGCCTGCAGGCACCGGGAAGTCGGAGACACGGAAGATGCCGGTCAGGTATTCGTCCGTGCTCCAGCCGCTCTGCTTCACGCTCGAGGACGGCGTATTGGGACGGTCGCCGGCGTTCCCGTCGGCGTTGAAGTCGCCGCGTGGATACTGGGCGCCGTTCGTCACGTTCAAGGGCGAGCCGGACTGAAGGATCGCGTAGCCGGCAAACTGCCACCCGCCGAAGATGGCACGCACCGGCCCGGAGCGCTGCGTGAAGAACTGGAGCTCCCACAATCCCACCAGCGACACCTTGTGCGTTGCGTCATAGCCGGCGACCGCCCGGTCCGCCTGGGTGTTCGCCGCGTCCTGATAATTGGTCGCGCCGACCGCGGCATCCGCATCGTCCATCGCCCTGCCGATCGTGTACGCGCCCTGCGCCATGAAACCTCGATGGAACGTGCGCTTCACCTGGACCGTTGCTCCGTGATAGCTCGATTGTGACGTCGACGTGATGAAGTTGATCGTCGAGAAGCTCGGATTGAATCCGTCGAGCCGCCCATCGACCAGATCGCCGACGTAGCGGTTGATGTTGTAGGCGTTGTGCAGGCTCCGGCCCGCGGACCCGAGATAGTTGGCATCGACGACGATGCCGCTGACGAGATTGCGCTGCACGCCGAGGAACCAGTTGTGCGCATACGGCATCTTCAGGTTCGGATCGACAGCCGTGATCCCCACTTTGGCGCCGATGACGCCGTTCCGGGAATCCAGCCCGACGCGCAGCGCCGGATCGACCGGGTACCCGAGGTACGCCTTCGACGGATCCCCGAGGCTGTAGGTAAAGGCGGTGCCACGAAGTTCGTCGTGTTCACCGCCGATCCGTACATCCGCCGGAGCTCACCTCCCATCTTCCACGTGTGCGCCCCGGGCGCCCAGGTGAAGATGTCCTTGAAGTGCCAGTTGGTCTGCCACCATCCCCGCGGATAGTTCGCCGTGCCGAAACTGGCGGCGGTGGCGTTCAGGTCGGTGATGGTAATCCCCGGAATCTCCAGATGCGCCGGCGTATCAGGTCTTCCCACGAGCCGCATCATCCCGGCGCGGAGCTCATTGAGTCTGGTGGACTTGAACAGGTGCGTGTGGTTGATGTTGGCGAAATGGGTGGTTTCGAGAACGGGCACGTCGAATGCCGGCTGGATGCCGCCGTTCACGGTATACGAGGTGGTCCGGTACGTGTTACCGTACAGCCGGTCCTTGCCTGGCCGTACTTCGTAGTCGATCCGGCCGTTGAACTGGTTTCCCCGCCGCCACGCCTCCGGCACGTAAAACGCCGTGCCGATATCAGGGATGCCGTCCGGCGGACCGATAGCGCTCTGCCCCGGCGTCGGACTTCCGAGATCGCGGAAGTTCGAGGTCGGGTCGGCGCCGGGCGCGAACTCGCGCAGCAGCCTCGCGGCGATGCTGTTCGGTTGGGTTTGCAGCACAAACTGGCGGAATGCGGGGGTCTCGACCGAAAAGAGCGATCCGCGTCCGCCCGACTGGCGCAGGCCTTCGTACGACGTGAAGAAAAAGACCTGGTTGCGGACGATCGGCCCGCCGATCGAATACCCGAACTGGTTCTTGCTGAACGCCGGCACTTCCGTCTCGAACACGTTTTTGGCCGACAGCGTGTCATTCTGAAAGTAGTACGAGCCGCTGCCCCGCAGCTGGTTCGTGCCCGCCTTGGTGATCACCTGGATCTGCGCGCCGCTGTTGCGGCCGTCCACCGCCGAGAAATTGTTGGAGACGACGCGCACCTCCTCGACCGATTCGGCATTGGGTGTCAGGTTGGTGATGCCGCCGCGGGCGACGCCGTTTGTGCTGGTGTCGTCGACGGTGAACGAGTTGGCTTCGTCGCGCTGGCCGCTGGCGTTGATGCGCGGCGCCGATTCGCCGGAGAAGGAGTCGTTGCCGGAGCCGCCGGCGCCGAACGTCGCAGAAACG
>JBKPAI010000177.1:0-83474 GCA_046726355.1 Acidobacteriota bacterium
CGAGGAGCATGGGTTCGCCGGCGTCGTGGTGGCGCTCGGCCTGTATTTGTTCGTGATTGTGCGCGCGCTCGAGGCGGCCCGTCTGGCCAAGGACCGGCTCGGCTCGTACCTCGTCCTGGGCGTGCTCGCCAGCTTCACCTTCCAGGTGATTTACAACATCACCATGTCGGCCGGGCTGGCGCCCGTCAAGGGACTGACGCTTCCGCTCATGAGCTATGGGGGGTCGTCGATGATCGCGACGCTCGCCGGCTTTGGGCTGATCCTCAACGTACGCATGCGCAGATTCACGAACTGACGCGCGCGGCTCTTTTCCGGGCCGCGCAGGAGTTCGTGAAATGAACAAGGAGATGATCGTCTCGTCGAACGGCCACGAAACGATGGTGGCCATCCTCGAAGACGACCTGGTCGCCGAGATCTTCGTCGAGCGCGAGCGGCAGCGCGGTGTGGTCGGCAACGTCTACAAGGGCCGGGTCTCGAAAGTCCTCCCCGGCATGCAGTCCTCCTTCATCGACATCGGTCTGGAGCGTGACGGGTTCCTCTACGTCGACGATGTGATCGACACAATGGAGGAGTTCGACCGGCTGGCGGCCGACGACGACGAAGAGAAGCCGGCCGGCGCCGAACCCGCCCGCTCAAAGGATCGGAACGGCGACCGCGAGCGGACCAAGCCGAAGATCGAAGACCTGCTGCGCGAGAGCCAGGAAATCCTCGTCCAGGTCGTCAAGGAGCCGCTGGGGACGAAGGGGGCGCGGCTGACGTCGCACGTGACGATGGCCGGGCGATTTCTCGTGTTCATGCCCACCGTCGATCACGTCGGCGTCTCGCGCAAGATCGAGTCGCGCGACGAGCGCAGCCGCCTCCGCGGGATCGTCCGCGACTTCCGCGAGAGCCGCGGCTTCACCGGCGGCGTCATCATCCGGACTGCCGCGGCCGGCCGTCCCAGCGAAGACATCGTCAGCGACCTCGAAGCCTTTCACAAAATCTGGACCGAGATTCGTCAGCGGACCGATTCGTCACGCGCCCCGGCGGTGGTCTACCGCGAACAGAGCCTGGTGAGCAAGTTGCTGCGCGATCTGCTGACCGAGGAGTTTCAAGCCATCCGCATTGACGACGCGCAGGAACATCAGCGCACGCTCGAGTGGATCGAGCGCATCATGCCCGGTCTCGCGCCGAAGGTGAAGCTCTACACCAAGTCGTATCCGATTTTCGACGAGTACGGGGTCCAGGCCGAAATCGACAAGGCGCTGAAAAGCAAGGTATGGCTGAAATCAGGCGGGTCGATCGTGATCAATCAGACCGAGGCGCTGGTGGCGATCGACGTCAATACCGGCCGCTACGTCGGAAAGAAGACGAGCGGCCGGCTCGAAGATACGATCGTCAAGACGAACCTCGAAGCGGTGAAGGAGATCGTCCGTCAGATCCGGCTTCGCGACCTTGGCGGCATCATCGTGCTCGATTTCATCGACATGGAGGAGAAGAAGAACCGACAGAAGATCCTGCAGGCCGTGGAGCAGGAGCTCAAGAAGGACCGGTCACCGTCGAAGGCGCTGGCGGTTTCGGACTTCGGCCTGGTCATCATCACCCGGAAGCGGGTCAAGCAGAGCCTCGAACGTGTGCTGACCGAGCCTTGTCCGTACTGCTCCGGCACCGGCGTGATCAAATCGAGCTCGACGATCTGTTACGAGATTCTGTCGGAGGTCCGGAAGTTCGGTCCGGAGCTGAACGGTCACCGGCTGCTGCTGCGCGTCAACCCCGACATCGCGCGGGCGCTGAAGGAAGAGGAGAGCGCCGTGCTGAAAGATCTGCGGCAGACAACGGGCAAGGACGTGACCGTCAAGCCCGACGTGCACCTGCATCACGAGCAGTTCGACTTGATGGCAGTCTGAATGGTCGCGTTGGGCAGGTAGGTTGGTTGGGGGGCTGGTAGGGCGCATAAGACAGGTGGTCAGGTGGGGCATGCAGGGTTACGAACCCACCAGGCCCACCTGACCCACCCGACTCACGTGACCGTTTACGCCGTCGGCAAATGCAGCAGGTAGTGGTTGCCCGCGCGGTTGATCCAGATGCGGACGTAGTCGCCGCCCTTCAACATCTCCACTTTCGACCCGTTGGCGTGCGGCGGCGTGTCCTTCTGCACCTTGTCGATTTCGGACTGCGGCACGATCGTCACGACCTCCCGTCCTTTGACCTGACCGCGCTGAACGAATTCGACCCATCGTTCTGACGACGGAGTCTGGCCTTTTGCGTCCGGTGAAGCGGCCTGTGCGGTCAGTCGGACCTGATAGGTGCCGGCCGCCAGGGCCTTGCCGTCGGCTTTGACGCCTTTGGTCAAATGCACGGACCCGAGTTGCATCTCGCCGGGCGGGACGCTTGGAGCCGGCGCAGACGGCGGCTGTACCTTCGGCGCTGTATGGCCGCCAGCCGGGCTGGTGGATCTGCCCCGCTGCGCGGAGAGCCCGACACTCAGCGCCGTCATCACGGCGGCAACGAGAACCAAACGCTTCATGCTGCCTCCCGAAAAAGTGCTCACCTGAAACTAGTCAATTATATGGCGTCTACGGAGAAGCGGGGCTGGCGGCAAATGGCACAGGTGGCTCGTGTCAGATGTCGTGCGGACCGTCAGGTCCGCACGACATCAGAACAATGTCCGCGTCATCGCTTGATGATGACGATGTCGCCGCTGAACGTGCGGATCGCAAGCGTAGCGCTGCCGTCGCCGAACGTCCCGCGAATGTCGCGTCCGGGTCCAAAGCGCCGGCCGCCGACCGCGCGCCCGGGCCCGCCGATCGTGATCGGCAGATCGGATCGGATGTTCCCGCTGAACGTATTTGCCGTGAGCTCGAACCCGGTGTCTCCGGCCAGCGTGAGGCGAATCGTGCCCGAATGGCTGTTGATGGTGTAGCGGCCCGCCTTGGCCAGGCTCCCGGCATATTCGATATTGCCGCTCACGGTCTTGCCGTCAAGCCGATCGCAGGCCGCATCGGCGATCGTCAGGCTGCCGCTCACCGATCCGAGCTCGAGGCCGCGCGCCTTCAGGCCTTTCGCCGAAACGCTGCCGCTCACGCTGGTGGCCGACAGGTCGCCGTCGCTGGTCACGCCGCCGAGCGACACGTCTCCCGACACGGTCTTGGCGAGCTCCAGCCTGGGCGTCGACGAGGTGATGACGTCCCCGCTGACGCTCTCGGCTCGAACGGCACCCTGCACGTTCGTGACCTTGACGGTCCCCGACACCGATTTGGCATCGACTGCCGCCGAGGAAGGAACAGTGACGGTGTAATCGACCGACACATCCACGGATCGGTTGTTCCAGTTCCGATCGTAATTGGTCCGCACTTCAACCCGTCCGGGCCGCTCGTCCACATCGATCCCCACCCGCGCCAGCTCGCCGCGGTCTCCGCGCGTGCGCTTCACCGCCTCGATCGAGACGTCGTCGCCCGATCCGCCCGTGATGGTGATGTCGCCCGAGATGTTGGAAATGGCGAAGCGCCCGTCCCGTCCGATCCTGACCCGGCGCGAGATCCGTTCCGTCTGTTCAGGGCCGCGGTTCCGTCCCTGGTACGCACGTGCGGCAGCGAGCCGTACCTGGTCGCGGACGACCCGATCGCCGTGGTGACCCTGTGCCGCGGCAGGGGTTCCCGCGGCGAACGCCGCCAGAGCGAGCAGTAAGATCGATCGCATGTCCATCAGCCCTTTTGTTTGAGTCCGGAGACGATCTTCGCAGCTCCAGCCTCGTTGCCTTTGCGCATCTCGTTGATCAGCGCGACCGTGTCCTGCAGCAGCGCGATCTTCGTCTTGAAGCTGTCGATGAGGCTCTGCTGCGCCGGCTCGCTGTTCGGCTGCGCGTGCAGTGCCGTGCGGCTCTCATTGATCGCCTGATCGATGACCGCGAGATTCTTCCGCAGCGTCTCCGCCGTTCCCGGATCGAGCGCTCCCTGTTCAGCGTTGGCGATCTGCTCCAGACCCTTGATCGCCTTTTCGTAGTGCTCCGATGCCTGGCGCAGCTCCGCTTCCACGGCCTGCGCGGTATCGACGGTTCCGGCAACCTGTGTCGGATCTTCGGACCGCGCATTGCCAGGCTGGGATCGCGAGACCGCCAATCGGAGCGTCAAGGCCGCCGCCAGCACGATAACGGCGGCCGCCGCGAGGCCGATCCAGACAAGCCGTGAGCGCTTGGCACGCGCGGACGCGGTGCCCGCCTCGCGATTGCGCAGCGGGAGGCTTCGCGCCGCGTCCTCTGGCGCGGCCTGGGCGTCTCGCGCTGCCTCGAGGGCGCGTTCGATGCGCGGCCACACGCGCACCGGCGGCTCGCGCAGCGCGAGCGAATCGACGGCACGACGGAGCCCACGCAGCTCGTCGACGACGGTCCGGCACTGCGCGCAGCCCGCGACGTGCCGCTCGGTATCAGCCGTGTCGGCCGGTCCGAGCGTGCCGTCGACGAGCTCGTTCAGAACGTCTTCGTTCGGGTGCATTGCCGTTCTTTGTGGTTCTCTATGCCCGCCCGCGCAAAAAGGCCCGAAGCTTCGCCCGGGCCTTGAACACCTGCGACTTCGATGTGCCCTCAGCCACCCCGAGGAGGTCGCCAACTTCCCGGTGATCGAGGCCGACGACATCGTGCAGCACAAAAGCCTCGCGGCAGCCGTCCGGCAGCCGCTCGATCGCCCGGTCCAGATCCAGCCGGGCGTCGAGCGATTCCCGGCGGGCCGGCGGTTGGGCCGAGTCATCGGCGTCGAGCGTGTCGGTGAGCTTGTTCATCTTTGCCCGCCGGCTCCGCACGTAGTCGAGGCATTGATTCATCGCCAGCCGGTACAGCCATGTTCCAATGGCGGCGTCCCCCTTGAACGTTCCGATCTTGCGGTACGCCAGCAGGAAAATCTCCTGCAGCAGGTCCTCGCCGTCCTCGGGCGAGCCTGCGATCCGGCACGCCATTGTGTAAATGCGTGCAGCCTGCTGTCGGTAGAGGATTTCGAACGCCTCCACGTCTCCGGCTCGGCATCGGGCGGCCAGGTCTTCCGCGGCCGAGCCCGCATCCGTCTGGTTAGACGAGAACGGGATGACGGGGCGTTGCCTCGGGGCGGTCACGTTACCAGATACGACAAAACACGCCGGCAGGGTTCGGTCATGTAATAGACGGGGCTCTGCCCCGGACCCGGCTCGGTCGCTCGCGGGGACCTCTTTGCCCGGCTTCCGTCTCCGCTAAAGCTACGGCGGACGCGCCGTAGCGCCCGGCGCGAAGGCGGGCCGCTCCCTCGCAGGCGCCTAGCGCAGGCGCCGACGGGGATGGAGAGGCTCGACCTGGTTGCCGGCTGACTTCGAGCCCTTCTTGCGTGCGCCTGCGGCCGTCCGGGGGCCGCCGTGGTGATTCCAGCGCACCCGGTCCATCTCGCGTACTTTCGATCCCGAGACCGGAACGCCCTCGGCGACGAGCAGGGAGCGCTTCAGCGCCTCGCTTCCACCGTAGCCGCCCAGCCGGCCGCCGGCGGCGATCACACGATGACAGGGCACATCGGGCCTGCGGCAGTCGCGCATGATGTTGCCGACCGCTCGGGCGGCCCGGGCACGGCCCGCCATCGCGGCAACGTCGCCGTAGGTCGCGATGCGGCCCGGCGGGATCCGCCGGACCACCCACAGGACGCGGTCCGCAAACGATGATGGAGCGGCGGTTCGCGAACCGCTCCTCCGTCGTCCCCGTCCTTGATCGCCGACGTGCCTCACCGGTGCAGATCCTGTGTCTGGCCGTTGGCCGACAGAAGGAAAAACAGCGGCCGCCCCTCGGCGTGCGACAGCGACACTCCGGAAAGCAACGCGAGCGTCGGTGCAATGTCGGCCGGCGTCGCCGGTTCGTCGTACTTGCCCGGCTTGATCCCCGGTCCCATGAAGAGAATGGGGACCTGCCGATCATCCGGGTTGAAACCGCCATGGCTCGTGCCGCGTGGAGAGAACAGCCAGCCCGCTTTCGGGATGACGATCAGATCGCCGCTGCGCCCGGGCACGTAGCTGAGCGCCGCGGCGCGGAGGAGCGGATCGGGCGAGCTCGCCGCCTCGCGGACCTCCTCGCCGCGGAGCACCTTGTGGATGCCGGGGGTTGCCGCAATCGTCCTGATGACGACCTTGAGAAGATCGGGCGACGACTGCAGGCGGTCGAAGGCCTGCTTGTGGAAATACAGGTCCTCGCCGTACATGAGAGCGACGTGCGGCCCGCTTCCGAGCACCGCGCCGAGCCGCTCTTCGACGGCGTTGGCGAGCGCTGCCGGATTGATCCGGCCGGCGTCTCTACCTTCGGCCTTGAGTTGTTCCGGAATCGGCGTCACGCCGTGGTCGGCGCTGACAGCGATCACCCACTCGTCGCGTCCGACGAGCGCGTCCAGGCGATCGAACAGCGTTTCCAGCGTCCGGTCCAACTGCGCGTAGATGTCCTGGACCTCCTGGCTGCGCGGTCCGAATGTGTGGCCGACCAGATCCGGCGTGGAAAAACTGATGCCCAGGACGTCGGTCGTGTCGTGCTGTCCCAGCTTCAACGATTCGACAAGCGACGCGGCGAACCGGCCGATGAACGCGTTGGCAAACGGACTGCGCTGCCACTGCGCGAAGTAGGTGGCGTCGGGCTTGCCCGCCGTCCCGGTCAACGCGTGCGGAAAGACGGTCGACCATCCCGCCGGCGGCGCTTCGCCGCGCCCATCGTCAGGTCCCTTGTACCGGGATGCCGGCAGCAGCCGCGTCCACGTTTTGCCGAAATCGTCGCTGATGCGGTTTGCCTCCAGGAATGCCTTGACCGGCGCCACACCGTCCCGCGAATATACCTGCGACGTCTGCCAGCTGTCGATCGGTTCACCGATCCAGGTTACGGCGTCGCCGCCGTGGCCGGCGAGCATGATCGCACTGCGATCCTTGAGCGCGAGGGTGGCGACGCGTGCGCCGCGCGCGGTCCGGAGCTCGTCGACGAGGGTCGGTATCTGCAGCCGGTACGGACTGTCCCCGCCGGTGACTGCCGTGACGTATCCCACATTCGACGAACCCGGATCCTCAGTGCACGTCATCTGCCTGCTGATGTCGCGGTCCCACCACGCGTTCTGGAAGATGCCGTGGGTGTGCGGAAACGCGCCGCTGACGATCGTCGCATGGCCGGCACAGGTGACGGTCTCGAGATAGGGATAGCTGGCGCGGCGGACCCAGGCGCCGCGGGCGAGGAGACGCTTGAAGCCACCGGTCCAGTCGCGCTGAAAACGATCGACGTAGTCCGCCCGCATTTGATCGACGACCATGATCACGAGGAGTTTCGGCACAGCGAGCGGCGTCGCCCGTTCCGCGCTGAAGACGACGAGGATCGCCGCAGCGAGGGACACCACCCGGAGTGTTCTCCTCGGCCGGAGCCCGACGCCGACACTTGCCCGATGACCGGAAACGAGTCGTCCCTTCATGTGCCTGGCTATCAACTTTACATCAGCATCAGCGGGTCGAAATCGAAGCTGGCGGGATCGACCGGGGCCACGACGGAAGCCGGACGTGCCGGGTCCTCGCTCGTTTCCCACAGATTCAGCTCGTAGGCGCGCTCGAGCCGCTTGCCCGCGCGATCGATGAGCACGCGGACCGCCGGCCGGTAGGGATCCGGTGCGTGCACCTTCACGACCACCGCGACGTCGCCGGTATTCAGCCGAACGAGGTTCCCGGCCGGATAGATGCCCACCAGCTGGACGAACCGGCGCACGAGATGCTGGTCGAACTGCATGCCGTCGTTGCGTTTCATCACCTGCAGAATGCGGTCGGTCGGAAACGACTCCTGGTACGCACGCTGCGATCGCATCGCGTCGTAGACGTCGGAGATGCTGCACAGCATCGTGCCGAGATTCAGCGAGGGGCGTTTCACGCCGGCCGGATAGCCGGTGCCGTCGAGCCGAAGGTGATGTTCGAAGGCCACCACCGGTGCGAGCGCGGGAATTTCCGGCGTGGCGCGCAGGATCTCGGCGCCTTCGACGACGTGGCGCTTCATGATCTCGAACTCGGCATCTGTGAGCTTGTCGGGCTTGTGCAGGATCTCGAGCGGGGTGCGGACTTTGCCGATGTCGTGCATCAGCGCCGCCAGCCCGAACTCGCGCAGCAGCGGTCCGTCGATGCCGAGGGTGCGCGCCTGACCCATGGTGAGAATCGAGACGTTCACCATGTGCGTGAAGGTGTAGTTGTCGTAGTTCTTGAGCGTGGTGAGCGCGAGCAGCGCCGTCCGGTTCCGGGCGACCGCCTGCGCGAGCCCGTCGATCATGGTGCGCGCCGCTTCGGCGTCGGGCTTGCGTTCGTGCTGCGCCGTCTCCCACAAGCGGCCGGCCACGGAGACGGCGTCGTTGTACAACTTCTTGATCGTTGCCATGTCGCCGACGTCGCCCTCGACCTTCTGCTCGACCATGACGCGGCCGACGCGAATGTGCTTCAGGCCGGGCAGCGCCGGCTCCGCGCCGTCGCCGTCGGGCCGCTCGAGCGTGGAAATCGCCTCGATGAAGCTCCCAATCTCGTCCGCCGTGACGCCCCGGTCGAAGGTAATGCGCTCGATGCCGCTGTCCTGCAGCCGCTTGACCAGCGGCCCCAGAGTATCGGCCCTGGCCATCGGCAGATCGTCGACGATGACCTCACGGCCCACGAGCCCGATGACCACCGACGCTTCCAGGCCGTGCAGCAGCTGAATCGCCGCCGACAGCGACTCCAGGTTCCGGCCGATGATCGGATGGCCCTTCGAATAGAGCTGCACCGCGCGCAGCGTCGCCGCAAACCGCCGCAGCAATTCGTCGGCGAGCTGAGCGCGCGGCGTGGTCGTCAGATCGGTAGACAATTGAACTCCGAAAGTGAGTCATGAGTTGTGAGGGTTGAGTCGTGACCTACGGCGCTCAACACTCACAACTCACAACTCACAACTTCATTAAACGTCTTCTGCTCGTCTCCGTTGCTCCGCTTCTCCGTGTTTAGACCGTTGCGTCCGTCGCCTCCGTTTCCGCGCGTCGTCAGCTGTGCGCCGCCGTCCGCCGCCGGGCGCGGGCGCGGATTACATGAGGCTTGACCGCGTTCCTGATGCCGCGTCTGCCCGACGCCGCCGCTTCTTCGAGCACGTGGAGGGCGTCGTCGGTCCCGATCCGGGCGAGCGCGGTTGCCGCGGCCGCGCGCACCGTCGCCGTTCGCCGCGGTGCCCACCAGTTGCCCTTGTACAGCGCGGCCCTCAGCGCCACGATTGCTTCCGGATCACGCACCGCGCCGAGGGAGTCGACGGCGCGCAGATAGACCGTCGCGAGCGGCCCGCGATAGTCGATGTGCTGCAGGATGTAGGCGAGCAGCGGGGTCACGCGCTGGTCCCGGACCAGGCTGAGCGACTGCATGATGGCCTCGCGCGATTGCAGCGAACCGGTGGTCAGCGCCGTCTCGAGGATGCGGTACGCCGCGTCGCTGCCGATGTTGAGGATGGCGCGGATGGCGTCGCGCTGTACGCCTGGCTCGTTGTCGTTCAGCAGCTCCGAGAGGTCGGGCAGCGCTTCATGCCCGCCGAACTCGCGCATCAGGTGGATGGCCGTACGCCGCACGGCCGCATTCGGCGAGCTTTTCAACCGCTCGACCGTCCGCTGCCCCGCCGCGCCGAACGCCAGCAGGATCGACGTGAGCCGCTCGCGGGTGCGTGGCCGCTCCTCGGCCGCAATCGTCTCGGCGAGCGGCCGGACCACCAGCTCACCCAGCCGGAGGCACATGGTCTTCACCCGCCCGAACTGCGTCTCGTCAATGGCGGCGAGATGCGTCGTGATGTGACGCATCATCGACCCTGCAACCACCATGTCCATGGCCGTCAGTGCGTGCTGCCGGCGGGTTTTCGACCCCGTGCCGCGGGCCTCCGTGGCAAGGGCGTCGACCAGTGTGAGCGCCGCTTCGAAGTCGCCGACGAGCAGCAGGTCGTCGAGCAGGCTGATCACCGGCGGCATCATCTCGCCCCACCGATCGTCATCCGGCTCGATGTGCAGGATGTCCACGATCAGCGTGAGATCCAGCGCTCTCAGAGCGGTCGTGGCGACGGTGCTCACCCAGCCGCCCACGCGCTCCGGCGGATCGTCGCTGACCTGTTCGATCGAGACCGCCTGCGTCCGCAGGGCCGAGAGCTCGTGACCGTACTCATCCGAGACGAATCCGCGGTCGGTGTACGAGGTCAGCAGCTTCTGTGCGATCTCGTTCCAGACCGAATCGAACCCCTCGGTGCTGCCGAAGGGCGACGAGGCGACCGCGTCGTGCGTCATCGTGAGCAGGCGCAGGCGCTCTTCACCGTCGCGCACAAGGGTTTGAAACGCCAGGGCCAGCCGATCGGTGGCGGTGCTCTCGTGCGCGACATTGCGCGCGACGAACTTCACGATGGTCGCTTCGGACATGCGGCTGACGACGGCGCTCATCAGCGGCGGCGCCTGCTCCGCGTCTTCACGGCCGGTGCGGTCGGCCATCAGGCCGAGCAGGAGATCGGCGGAGAGCGATCCGGCGGCGCCCGCCATGCTTCGCAGCACCGCTTCGAGCTGATGCGGCGCCGATCTGGACACGGCGTCGACGATGCCGCGCATCAGCCGGATCAGCGCGGCCGCCCTGGCCTGCACGGCGCCATGTTCGACCCGCGAGTCGAGCGCTGCCATCAGATCGCTGAGGCGGTCGGCGTCGAGCGCGGTGCCGAGCAGCTCTCGAAGCGCTTCCTCGTCGAACTCGAACTGGGTCGCCTGGAGGCAATTGGCGATGACCTGCTCCCAGACAGCCGGACGCCCTTCGGTCCGTTCGCGGAGCACCTCCGCGTAATCGATCTCGCGCAGCTCCACGTGTCGGCCGCCTGCCGTCGTCCAGAGGCGCGCGATGCCGCCTTCAGCCCGCACCGAATCGGGCGCGCGGCCGATCAGCAGCAGGAAAGCCCGCCATGCGTCGGCGTCGCCGCCCGGATGAACGGTCAGCTCACCAATCAAATGCCCGTGGAGGAGAGCGGCGAGCTCGGCAATCGCGGCGTCTGGCCGGAGTGGCGCGCGATCTTCCAGGAGAAGTCCCTCCGGCAGGACGCTGAGCCGCATCGGGCGCTGCAGATTGGCGGTCGACGTGACCTGCACGATCCGGCCGAGCGTTGCCGCGATCGCCGGGTGTGCCGCCGGATACAGCACGACCGCGCGCGCGGCGGCCTTGCACGCCCGTGCGAATTCAGTCAGCACGACCGCTTCCGCGGGCGCGAGAGGAGCCGGTTCCGGCGCGGTGACTTCTGTTCCGACTTCGTGCCTCTTCACAATCGCGAAAAAAATCGATGGTAGTGCAGGCCTTCCGCCTTCGCTGAGCCTACGGTGGTCCGCCGAGCCTTGGCGAAGGCGGAAGGTCCGCACGACATGAGAAGCGATCCTTTCACAGATACTTCAGCGGATCGATACCGAGCGGTTCGGGGTCGACGGCTTCGACAACTGCCCGCGAGTGATCGACTGGCTCACGTTCCCAGGTATTCGCGAGCACCGGCGTTTCGAGCAGCTCGCCGGTCGCATTCGCGATGATCTTGACTTGCGGCCGGAACGGATCCGACGGATGTTCGGCGGTCACGACTGCGAGCTCGTCGGTGTTCAGCCGAACGAGATTGCCGACCGGAAACAGTCCCATGAGGTTCACGAAGCGTTTCAGCAGTCTCTGGTTGAACGCCGGATTATCCTGTTCGCCCATGATCGCTCGAATCCGCGCGGTTGCAAGGCCCTGACGGTAGGGCCGGTTGCTGCGCAGCGCGTCGAACACATCAGCAATCGACACGACCATCGTGCACAGGTTCAATTGCCGGGTGGCGACGTTTTCCGGATAACCGCTCAGGTCCTGCTTCAGGTGGTGCTCGAACGCCACAATCGGCGCCAGCGCCGGCATCTCGGGTGTGCGCCGCAGGATGTGGGCGCCCTCCACGACGTGCTGTTTCATGACGGCGAACTCTTCCTTTGTGAGCTTGTCAGGCTTGTTCAGCACCTCGACCGGCGTTTTCACCTTGCCGATATCGTGCATCAGCGCCGCAAGGCCGAACTCGCGCAGCTGAGCACCGCTCAGGCCGAGCGATGTCGCCTGCGCCATGGCCAGCGCAGCGACGTTCACCATATGCGTGAACGTGTAGTTGTCGTATTTCTTGAGCGCCGTCAGCGCCATCAGCGACGTGCGATCGTGCGTCACCAGCCGCGCCAGTCCATCGATGATCTTCCGGGCGGCGGCGGGATCGGGCTGGTCGCCGGCCTTTGCCGCGCGCCACAGCGTTTCGGCGGTTTCGACGGCGGTATTGTAGACGCGGCGCGCAGCGGCAATGCCGACGTGATCGTCGTCGCCGTCGTCGTCGACGACGATGCGGCCGAGGGTCGCGTGACGCACGCCGCGGGCGAGCAGCTGCTCGGTCGACAGCACGGCCGCGGTGCGATCGGTGAATGCCGCCACAAGCTGGCGGAGCTCCTCACGCGTCAGTCCCCGCGTCAATGTGATCTTGTCGATCTCCCGGTCGCGGAGACCGCGGGCGAAGCCTGCGAGCGCAGCCGTGCCGCGCGGCAGCCGGTCGCCGTCGACGATCACCTCGTCGCCAACGAAGCCAATCACGATTGGCGAGGATGTCTGCAGCCCCTCGGTGGCCGCACTCATGAGGGCGTCGATCCCGCGCCGCACCAACGGGTGCGTCGGCGCATACAGCTCAGTGCCGCGAAGCGCGGCAGCCAGCCGGCGGATGAGCTCTTCAGCTTGCTTCTGGGTCATGCAAGGCCGCTTGACCTGTCTCTGGCGGCAACAATTTTCCTCAGCATCGAGTCGCCGGTCTGCGAAGCGTCCCTGATCGCCCTATCGGCTCGGGATCCGCCGACCTGCATGAGCGCCTCGATGCTCAGCGCTTTCAGTGCCCGGAGTTTGCGCCGTCCGAACCACGCTCGCTGGCGGGCGATGGCGACGAGCGCCGGCACCGCTTGATCGCTGCCCACGCGTCCCAGCGCGCGGATCGTGTCGAGTGCCACTGCATGGTCCTTTCCGAGCGGCTGACTGTCTTCGAGGATCCGGATGAGCAGGGGCACGACGCGCGGATCGCGCACTTCGACCAGCGTGTCGACGATTGCCCGCCGAACCTCGCCGCTCGAAGCGCGCAGGACCGTGTGAACGGCGCGGGCAGCGGCTGGATCCGGGATGGCGGCGAGCGCGGAGATCGCCTCGCGCGCCACGCGGGGATCGGTACCGCGCAGCAACGGCTGCAGCAGCGGAACCGCTTCGGCCGTGCCGATCCGGCCGAGCAGCCGCGCGGCCCGGCGCTGCACGAACCACCGCGAATCGCCGACCAGCGAGCCCAGCCGGACCACCGCCGGGTTCCCGAATCTGACGATAAGGTCCTCGACGCGCCCCGTCGTCGGATCGTCTGTCTCGGACATGACCACCGGCTTCAGCGCCTCGACCGCCGCCACGCCGACTGCATCGACGATCGCCTGAATCGACTGCCACCCGGCGGCATCGACGTCGCCGGCGAACGCCGCGGCCTCGCGCATCGCCGCCGATGCGCCCAGCTGATCGAGCGCCAGCCGGCATGCCTCGCGGCCGCTAGCCGCGCGCGCCGACGCGCGATCCGCCAGAGCCTTCGTCACTGCCAACGCATCGTCGTACGCACCGGCCATCAGGAGGTCTTCGGCCAGCGTCTCCATGTCCTCGGCGACTTGCCGCGCACGCTGCTGGTCCTGCTCGAGATTGAGCAGGTCGGCGAGCATGATCACCGAGAGGCTGCGGACGTTCTGCTGGCCAAGCGTGTCGATCCACTCGGGCAGCTCCGGAGGCAGATCGACCGCCGCCATGCGTTCGGCGCGGACGCCGACCTCGTCGAGAGCCGCCCGGTAGGCGTCGGAGACGAAGGGCCGCTCGTCGTACGAGACGAGCAGCTCCTCCATCGACGTCCAGAGCGTCTGGAACTGGCCGGTCCTGCCGAAGTCGCTCTCCTTCAGCATGTGCCGCGTCATCGTCAGGACACGCCGTTTCCGATCCGGGTCCGGGGCGATCGTGTTGAAGACGGTCGCCAGCCGGTCGGTGGCTTTGCCTTCGAGCGCCAGTGCGGTCGCGAGCAGCTGGGCGACCTTCGCGTCGTCGAACGCCGCCGTCAGGCCGCGGACAACGGAAACCCCGTCCTTCGCGTCATCCTCGCTCTGCAGGACCTGCATCAAGACGTGAGCGTCAAGCTGCACGGCCGCGTTCGCCAGGTTGTTCGTGACTTCGGGCAGCCGCTCAGGAGCGATGACCGAGACGATGCCGGTCAACTGTCTGAATGCGGCGAGCACGGCCGCCGCCTGCGACGTGATCATGGGCGAGCCGTCGACCGCATGTTTGGGGGCCGCCACCGCAGTCGTCAGATCGACGATGTCCACGGGACTGCCGGCGATCGCAAGGAGACGCGCCTGGGCGCGCTCGTCGAAGGCCGGCTTCTGTCCCTGCACAATCGAGCGGACGATCGATTGCCACAGGTCGTCGCGCCTGGCCGGTTCGGCGGCCGTGCCCTGTTCCCGCGCCAGGACCCTGCTGTAATCGATCTGCTCGAGTACGACCGATGGGTGGCCGTCGGCGCGCCAGATGGAGGCAGGGCCGCCGCGGCTGCGCCGCTCGGACTCGTCGAGCGACAGGAGGCGGAGCAGGGCCTGAATCGCGTCGGGCGGCACGTCGCCGGTGAACGTCATCGCCACGAGATCGCGGTCGTGGAGAAAACCGGCCGCTTCCCGGATGCCGGCCTGCGACGGATCCGCCGCCGCCCCTTCGATCATGAGCGTATCGGGCGTGATCCCGATCGAAAAGGCGTTGCCCGACGCGGCCTGACGAATCGCGTCCTCCAGCCGCGTGATTGACATCCTGAGCGTCGGATGCTGCGGCGGGTACAGCGTCCAGTTGCGTGCGGCCGCGACCAGCGCGCGGGCGAACCGCGACAGGCTCTGCATCAATTCCGGCGCGAGCCGCGCAGCCTGTGCCATCCGGCGATTATGACGGAATCAAAATCCAAATTCGATATACTTCCGTCATCCCTGATGCGCGCTGTTGACGTGATCGTGAAGAAGCGGGACGGCGGTTCGCTTTCCCGCGATGAGATTCGTTTCTTCGTCGACGGCGTGACAAGCGGCGCATTGCCGGACTATCAGGCGTCGGCGCTGCTGATGGCGATCGTGCTGCGCGGGATGAACGCGGACGAGACCGCGTGGCTGACCGATGCGATGATGCACTCGGGGTCGCGCATCGATCTCGAAGAGATTCCGGGCGTCAAGGTCGACAAACACAGCACCGGCGGCGTCGGCGACAAGACGTCGCTGGTGCTGGCGCCGGTGGTTGCCGCCTGCGGGGTGCCGGTTCCGATGATGTCGGGCCGCGGCCTCGGTCACACCGGCGGCACGCTCGACAAGCTCGAATCGATCCCGGGTTTCCGCGTCAATCTCTCGTTCGCCGAGATGAAGGCGGCGCTCGCCCGCGCCGGCTGCGCCATGATCGGGCAGACGTCGCAGATCGCGCCGGCCGACAAGAGGCTGTACGCGCTGCGGGACGTGACCGGCACGGTCGAAAGCATCCCGCTCATTACCGCCTCGATCATGAGCAAGAAGATCGCCGAAGGCATCGGTGCGCTCGTGCTCGACGTCAAGACCGGCAGCGGCGCGTTCATGAAAACCAGCGAGGACTCGCGGCGCCTGGCCGAATCGCTGGTGTCGGTGGGGAACGCGTCCGGCGTGCGCACCGAAGCGGTAATCACCGCGATGGAGGCGCCGCTCGGGCGCGCCGTCGGCAACGCGCTCGAAGTGATCGAATGCATCGACGTGCTGAAGGGCGGCGGCCCCGCCGACCTGGTCGAAGTGACGCTGGAGCTCGCGTCGCGCATGCTGGTGCTCGGCAGCGCGGCACGCGGGCTGGACGAGGGGCGAACCCGCGCGCGCCGGATGATCGACTCCGGCGCGGCGCTCGAGCGGTTCCGTCAGATCGTCGAGATCCAGGGCGGCGATCCGTCGGTTGTGGACCATGACGGGCGGCTGCCGCGGGCGCCGGAACACTATGCGGTGGTTGCCGACCGCGCCGGCTACGTGTGGCGGCTCGACGCGGAGCTCGTCGGTCGCGCCTCGGTTGCGCTTGGCGCGGGCCGCGATCGAGTTGAGGATGCCATCGATCCGGCGGTCGGCATCATCGTCCGATCAAAGCCGGGCGAAGAGGTCCGTCCCGGCGACGCGATCCTGGAATTGCACTATCGCGATTCCGCCCGCCTCGAGGCGGCGCTGCCGCTCGCCCGGGGCGCGGCGACGATTCGTGACGAGCGGCCGGCGACGTCCCCGCTGATCCTGGGTGAGGTGCGCTGAATGCTCACGATATTCCAGCCGGTGTTCGGCGCGCTGGTGATCATCGGCATCGCCTACCTGGCCTCAACGAATCGCCGGGCGATCAACTGGCCGACCGTGGCATGGGGAGTCGGGCTCCAGGTGGTGTTCGCAGTGATCGTGCTGAAGACGGCGGCCGGGCAGCGGATGTTCGCCACGCTCGGCGAGGGCATCAACCGGCTGCTCGGATTTACCGGTGCCGGCACTGAGATAGTGTTCGGACCGCTCGGCAGCGCCAGAATCTGGGGCCGGGCCATGCACACCGTGTTTGGCGCCGAGGGGGCGCAGTATGCGGTGATCTTCGCCTTCCAGGTGCTGCCGACCATCATCTTCATTGCCGCGCTGTTCGCCATCCTCTATTACTTCGGCGTGATGCAGGTGGTCGTCCGCCTGTTCGCGGTGCTGATGCATCGCGTCATGCGCGCGAGCGGCGCCGAGTCGCTGAACGTCGCCGCCAGCATCTTCATGGGTCAGACCGAGGCGCCGCTGACGATCCGGCCCTATCTGCCGGAGATGACCGAGTCGGAGCTGATGACCGTGATGACGTCGGGGATGGCGCACATCTCCGGCGGGATCATGGCCGCCTACATCCTGTTCGGCGTCGAGGCCCGGCACCTGCTCACCGCGGTCATCATGACCGCACCGGGCACAATCATGATGGCGAAGATGCTCGTGCCGGAAACGGAGGTGCCGAAAACCATGGGCACTGTCCGGCTGGTGGTGGAACGGACCGACGTCAACGTCATCGACGCCGCCGGACGCGGAACGAGCGAGGGGCTGCAGCTGGCGCTGAACGTCGGCGCCATGCTGATTTCGTTTCTCGCGCTCGTCGCCCTCGTCAACGCGCTGCTTGGTCTCGTGAACCTGAGCCTGGAGCAGATCTTCGGCTGGATGTTCGCCCCGATCGCCTGGGCCATGGGCGTTCCGTGGCGCGACGCGCCGGCCATCGGCAACCTGCTCGGGACGCGCATGGCGCTCAACGAGTTCATCGCCTACGCGAAGCTCGGGCCGATGAAGGCCTCGCTCGATCCGAAATCGTTTACCATTGCGACCTTTGCGCTCTGCGGCTTCGCCAACTTCAGCTCCATCGGGATTCAAATTGGCGGCATCGGCGCACTGGCGCCGAACCGGCGTCACGATCTGGCGCGGCTGGGGCTCCGCGCGATGTTTGCCGGGACGCTTGCCAATTTCATGACGGCGACGATCGCGGGGTTTCTGTTGTGAGGCGGATTTGTGCGACCTTTGTGTCGCTTTCACAACGGAGGACGCGGAGGACACGGAGGTGAAATCGTGCAGCCGCCCGGGATTCAACCTCCGCGTCCTCTGCGTCCTCCGTGGTTGCCGTACAAGAGACAAGTGATTGAATGACCTACTACGATCAAGTCGCAGAAGCCGCCGATACAATCCGGTCGCGTGTCCCCGAGGCGCCGTCCATCGCGGTCGTCCTCGGCTCCGGGCTCGGGGATTTTGCTTCCACGCTGGGCGAAGCCGTGACGCTGCTGTACGACCAGTTGCCGCACTGGCCGCCATCCGGCGTGATCGCTCATGAAGGCAAACTCGTGATCGGGACCGTACGCGGCCGGCGCGTCGCCGCGCTCGCGGGTCGCTGCCATTTGTACGAAGGGCACGACGTGCGCGCGGTGACGTTCGCCGTCAGGGTGCTCGGCCTGCTTGGAATCAAGACGCTCGTGCTCACGAATGCCGCCGGCGGCGTGAACATCAGTTTTTCCCGGGGAGCACTGATGGTGATCGACGATCACCTGAACCTGACCGGGGTCAACCCGCTCGTCGGCCCCAATGACGAACGCTTCGGGCCGCGCTTTCCTGATATGAGCGAGGTGTACTCGTCCCGGCTCCGCGCTCTCGCCGACGCGGCCGGCCGGGGCATCGATCTGCTCCTGCCGCATGGAGTCTACGCCGCGCTGCTGGGGCCGAGCTATGAAACGCCTGCGGAAATCCGCTACCTGAGAACCATCGGCGCCGATGCCGTCGGCATGTCGACGGTGCCCGAAGCGCTCGCGGCCCGCCACATGGGCATCGAGGTCCTCGGCATCTCGTGCATCTCGAACATGGCGGCCGGCGTCCTGCCGCAGCCGCTCACTCACGAGGAGGTGCTCGAGACGACGCGCCGCATCCGCGGTCGGTTCATCGCGCTGCTCGAGGGCATCATTGGTCAACTCTGACCGCGACCGCCGGTCCGACGCGCTCGTCGCGGCGGCCCGGCGCACGCGCGAGCACGCCCATGCCGCGTTTTCGCGGTTCAAGGTCGGCGCGGCACTCGAGACGGCCGACGGCGTGGTGATCACCGGCTGCAACATCGAGAATGCGACCTACGGCCTGACGATCTGTGCGGAACGGGTGGCGATGTTCAAGGCGCTGTCGGAAGGTCACCGCCGCTTTACCCGCATCGCCATCGTCGCCGATACGGCTGCGCCGACGCCTCCATGCGGCGCCTGCCGGCAGATCCTCTGGGAGTTCGGCGGCAATCTCGAGATCGTGCTCGCTAACCTGAGTGAAGAGACCGGCCGGTACGAGTTGAAGGATTTGCTGCCGCTTCCGTTCGATGCGCGGCTGCTGTAAAGGTAACCGCGGAGGACGCGGAGGTTCAATCCTGAAGCAACCCGCGGCCCGGCGCGCCTGGTTCCAGACCTCGGCTCTTCCCAGTGGTACGAGCGCCTTGCCGAGGACGGTCCGGATTTTTTCCTCCGCGTCCTCCGCGTCCTCCGCGGTTGGGCCCTATAGAATCGATATATGTTGCCGACGATTGCCCGCGAAGCTGATGCGGTCGTCATGATCGATCAGCGGAAGCTCCCGCGCGAGGAGGTCTACGTCCGCTGCAAGACCGCCGCAGAAGTTGCGCGCGCCATCAAGACGATGGTGATCCGGGGCGCCCCGGCCATTGGCGTGGCCGCGGCGATGGGCATCGCGCTCGGCGTGCGGAACAGCAAGGTGACCGGCACGCAGAAGCTTGCGGCCGACCTCCACAAGATGTGCGAGCTGATGGCGGGAACCCGACCGACTGCCGTGAACCTGTTCCACGCCGTCGATCGGATGAAGCGTACGTTCGCCGCTGCGGCCCGCGCAGGTGAGTCGGTCGATCAAATCAAAGATCGGCTCGATGTCGAAGCGCAGGCCATCCACGACGAGGACGTGGCGAGCTGCCGCGCACTGGGAACGATCGGCGCCGAGATCGTTCCCGCCGACGCGCAGATTCTGACCCATTGCAATGCCGGCGCGCTCGCCACCGCGGGCTACGGCACGGCCCTGGGTGTCGTGCGGGGCGCCGTCGATCAGGGCAAGCGCGTCGCGGTGTTCGCTGGCGAGACCCGTCCGTTCCTGCAGGGGGCGAGGCTCACCGCGTGGGAGCTGGTGCGCGACGGAATTCAAACCACGGTCATTACCGACAACATGACGGGCGCGCTGATGCGGCAGGGCAAAGTGAATCTCGTAGTCGTCGGCGCCGACCGCATTGCCGCAAACGGGGATACGGCGAACAAAGTGGGTACCTACGCGGTGGCCGTGCTGGCGCGGGAGCATCAGATTCCCTTTTACGTGGCCGCCCCGCTCACGACAATCGATCTCGGCACCCGCGACGGCGACAGCATCCCGATCGAGGAGCGTAATGCCCGCGAGGTGACGCATGTCGGCGGTGCCCAGGTTGCCCCCGATGGTGCGCTCGTATGGAACCCGGCCTTCGACGTGACGCCGCATGATCTGATCGCGGGCATCATCACCGAACGCGGCATCGTCCGGCCGCCGTACATCGAGACGCTGAAGCGGGTGGTCGAGAGTGAACGCGTCATCGCGGCGGGATGAGAACCAGCAGGCACCGACTGAGGGTTGAGGGCCCCACCGCAGAGGACAGGGAGGACAGGAGGAAAATGTTCAGAATTCGACCTCCGCGTCCTCCATGGTGAACCAACACTATGCGCATTCTCGGTATCGAAACCTCCTGCGACGAAACATCGGCGGCGGTGGTGGAAGAAACCGGCGACTCGGCCCGGCCCTGGGCGATCCGGTCGAACGTCATCGCCTCGCAGGTGCCCATCCATCGAGAATGGGGAGGCGTGGTCCCCGAGCTGGCCTCACGGCAGCACATCCGCGACATCTGTGGCGTCGTCGAGCGCGCGCTGGGCGACGCGCAAACCGCCTGGGGCGGGCTCGGTGCGATCGCCGTCACCCAGGGGCCGGGGCTGGTGGGATCGCTGCTCGTCGGGGTGTCGTTTGCCAAGGCCGCCGCCGCCGCCGCAGGTCTGCCGATCATCGCGGTGCACCATCTGGCCGGTCATATCGAGTCGCTCGTCCTGCAGAACGGCGAGCTTCCGCTGCCGGCGGTCGTCCTGGTCGTCTCCGGCGGGCATACGAGCCTGTATCTGGTCGGCGACCCGGGCCGCTACTCACTTCTCAGCCGCACGCGCGACGATGCGGCGGGTGAGGCGTATGACAAGGTGGCCAAGCTGCTTGGCCTCGGCTATCCGGGTGGACCGGTGATCGATCGGATTGCGAAGGAAGGAAACGACCGCGCCGTCCAACTGCCGGCGACGCGGATGACCCACGCGGACAGGAATGCGCCGCACCTCAAGGGCGATCTCGATTTCAGCTTCAGCGGATTGAAAACTGCCGTCCTGCGGCACGTCCGCACTCGCGAGGCCGCTGGTGCCGGCCCGCTGACTCATGTGGACATTGCAGACGTGTGCGCCAGCTTTCAGCGCGTGGTCGTGAACGTGCTGATTGATCGTCTGTTCGATGCCGCCCGCCGCTATCAGGCGAAGAGCATCGGAATTGCCGGCGGTGTCTCGGCCAACAGCCGGCTTCGGGCGGAACTGGCGGAGCACGGCCGGCGCCGTGAGATCCCGACCTTTGTGCCGAGCCTGCAGCTCTCCACCGACAATGCGGCCATGATTGCCGCGGCCGGGCTGCGCAAGCTCCGCGCCGGCGTCACCGCGGCGTTCGACTTCAACGCCGACGCGGCGCTGGCAATGTAACGGGAGATTGTTGATTGTTGATTGCTGATTGCTGATTGCTGATTGCTGATTGCTGATTGCTGATTGCTGATTGGCGAGCCCATGTGTGCAAAAGGCTGAACGGGTGTCTCCGCTGGAATCTGAAATCCAAGTCCGCAATTTGAAAAATCAAAAATCTACAATCAAAAATCTACAATCAAGAATCTACAATCAAGAATCTACAATCAAAAATCTCAAATGCCCGTGCACACTGACTATCTCTGGTTCAACACGAAACAGCGCCAGGAGTTCATCCGGATCACCGACGAAGTCAGCGCCATCGTGAAGAAGAGCGGAGTCCAGGAGGGGATGGTGCTCGTCTCGGCGATGCACATCACCGCAGGTGTGTACGTCAACGACTGGGAAGACGGCCTCATCCACGACTTCCAGGAATGGCTCGAGAAGCTCGCGCCTGCCGGCCTCGACTATCGCCACCACCAGACGGGCGAAGACAATGCCGACGCCCATCTCAAGCGGACGATCATGGGGCACCAGATCATCCTGCCAATCACCAGGGGCGCGCTCGATCTCGGACCGTGGGAACAGGTCTTCTACGCCGAGTTCGACGGGCAGCGCAGGAAGCGGGTGGTCGTGAAGGTGATGGGCGCACCGTGAACCCTGCAATCTGGAATTCAGAATTCGGAAGGTGGAATGCGTTCACGCATTCCACATTCTAAATTCCTAATTCTGAATTCTGAGCTGCCGGTCGATCGAGTCGCGCAGCGACGGGAGATACTTCAGCGCGTTCAGGTAGTACACCTTCCGGAGCACCTCGTCGGGCAACGCGATCCCGGAGATGTTCCACCGGCCGTGCCCCGGAGACCCGCCGGCCGTGCGGATCTGCGCCGGGTGCTCGAAGTATTCGTCGAAGGTCTCGAAGAAGCGGAAATGCGGCACCCAGAACGTGTCCGGATCTGATCGCGGATTCCCGTCCGTACCGAAAAGAATGCGGTCCTGATACTTGACCATGAACTCGCGCCAGAGGCGAGGTGCGCGGCCGAGATCCTGGACGGTGGCAGAGGTTTCAACCATCGCGTTCGGATACTTGTCGAGCAGGGCCGCCACCTTCGGCGGATCGTAGTAAAGCATCGCCATGTGCGCGTTGACGAAGATCGTGTTCGGGTGTCTGGCGTGCATGTTCTCGCGCGCCTTCTCGATGACCTCGTGCGCCGGGAAGCCGTTCTTGTAGTAGTTGCCCGGGTCGCCGCTGCCGCGCCACAGCCCGGCTTCATAGCGTTCGTTCGCCGGCGAAATCGGATAGAACCGGCCGATCGAGTCGCTCAGGTGAATCATCACCGGCTTGCGATACTTGGCGCACATCTCCCAGCCGGCGTCCAGCCGCTGGTCGTCGGCCTGGATGAACGTGCCGTCGCGGTTCTTTGCACCAAGCCCGAGGTTCTTCGCGACTTTCAGCCCCATGGCGCCGGCTGTGAAGCCGCGCTCCAGCTCGGCCGCCCACGCCGCCGAATAGCCTGGATCGTTGATGTTGATGCCGTTGACCGTGTCGGTCCACGTCATGAAATCGGCAACGCGATCGCGATGTGCCGCGCTTGCCTTCAGGGTTGCGTCGAGGGAGGCGCCGGTGCCGCCGTTCAGATTCACTTCGGCGCCGATGCCGACACGATCCATCAGCGCAATCAGGTCCGGCGTCGTGGGACCGGCGTGCAGATGGAAATCGATGACCGGGTACTTCGCGCGCGTGATTTTCGTCCGCGGCAGCCGCAGCAGCGTCGCCGGCATCCAGGGGACCTCGACCTTGCTCGCCTGCCACCCTGGCGGCGGCAGCAGCGACTCCATCGCCGGCAGCTCAGGAACCCACATGTCTCCGTCCTTGACGCCATCCGGCGGCCGCGGCACCGCATACGGCGGCGTGGGAACAGTCGGCGCCCTGCGGCCTTGATCGTCGCCTTGTCTGCGCGGAGCCTGCGCGGCCGACGACGGTTGCGGGGCGGCCGCGCGCCCGGCCTGCGCCGTGGCCCTGGCGCGATCGCGACTCCAGAGCGCGATGAGAGAACCGATGATGACCAACATGACGATCGCGGAAGAACGACGCATATCCAACCTCGGTCCGGCTCAAGCCGGATACTCGTGCGCCGGGGCGCAGACGACCAGCACGGTAAGAGTCCACTGATCCGCCAACAAACGGGACGGTCCGCTTCAGTCAACCAGCGCGTACGCGACGATGACGCCCACGCCGGCCAGCGCGATGTACTGTTTGCCGCCGACCATGTAAGTCAATCGCCCTGGCCCCACGGCACGTTCGGGCCGTTGTTGATCTTCCTGTCCTTCAGATGGATGTTCGTGATTCGATCGTGTTATTCGCGAATGAACTCGGTGGGCGGATAGTTGTTGCCGGCAGTGAAGTGGCCCAGGTCCACGTTGGCCCAGTGGTTCGTCGAGAAGGCCTGTTCCCACGCTCCCGGCCGGCCGAACGTCTCGACGTTCGCGACGTTCGAGTGTCCGTGAAATCCGACGATCATTTTGTGCTTGTCCGCGAACCGCGCCAGCCGCTTCGTCTGGCTGAGCGGCGGCTCACAGGTCAGGCCGCGGGCGCCCATCGTCTTCGCGAACTGGAAGCAATCGTCGACTTCCTCGTCCGACATTTCCCGGCCACCGAGCTCGGGAAACTTGACCAGCCGTACGTCGACGCCGGCGTCGTTGTACAGTCGGCGCAACGCGCGCACCTTTTCCCACGGTGCTGACGCACGCCACCGGCGCAGCTCCGTGCGAACCGCCGTGCTCTTTTCATCATCCTCGCGGTTTTCGCCGCGTCCCGCCCGCCCGGGTCTGCCCGGTCCATCGCCGCCCGTCTGCGCGCGCCCGGCCGCAGGTGTGCTGCCAAATGGGCCGCCCGGCACCTCCGTGCCTGCAATGTCCGGCTGTCCTCCGCCTGTCGGGTCGCGCGGAGCGCCAAGGGCCGTCTCAAAGAACGATTGCTCCAGTTCGAGAACGTTCAGCCCGAGAAACACCATCCCCTTGAGGACGTCTTCCGGCCTGTAACTGATCTGTCTGAAACTGTACGAAATGATTCCGATCTCGACGCCGCCGAACACCGAGTCCCGCGTCGGGGGCGCGGCCGCCGATGCCCATCGGGGATCGCCAAGCCAGCGCACTCCCTGGATTCCTCCCAACGCCATCCCCGCGAGCTCGCGTCTGGTGCAGCGCATACGGCCTCGCTGTGCTCTCAGCTACCAGCCGCCGCGGTCGGCGACGAACGCTTCGATCTCGTTCATCGTCGGCATGGCGCTGGAGCAACCGTGCCGGCCGACGACGATCGCGCCGCCTGCATTGGCCAGCCGGGCAGCCCGTTCGAGCGGCCATTCGTGCAGGCAGCCGTAGAGGAGCGCACTCGCGAACGCGTCGCCGGAGCCGAGCGTATTCAGAATCTCCACCGCGAATGGCTGGACGTCGACGGCCCGGCCCCGGTCACGCCAGATCGTCGCTCCCGCCGCCCCGCGTTTCAGCACGATCGCGCCAGGACCGAGGTCGAGCAGCCGTTGTGCGGCCGCGTCGACCACCGTTTCGCCGCCCGCGGCCACGACTTCCTGTTCCGTTCCGATCACCAGATCGGCCAGGCGCGCCAGGGTTCTCACGGCAACGCCAAATGCCCGCATGTCCGGCCACGCCGCCGCCCGGTAGTCGATGTCGAGGATCACGGTCGTACCGGCACGACGACTTTTCTCCGCGGCCCAGAGCGTGGCCGTCCGGCTCGTCTCCCGGCTCAGACCGGTGCCCGTTACGAAAATCGCCCGGCTCTCCGCAATCGGCGCCTGTTCGGCATCGTCAATCGTCAGCGCGTCGTCGGCGCAGTTGTCGCGATAGAACGTCAGCGGGAAGTTGTCGGGCGGCCTGATCGTCCCGATGACCGCGCTGGTGCGGCGGCCCTCTTTGCGCGGGATGAATCGCGTTTCGACGCCTTCGCCGCGCAGGAAGTGGAGGACATGATCAGCGACCTGATCGTCGCCGACGGCAGTCAGGAGAGCCGATCGCAGTCCCAGACGGCTGCTGCCAACGGCGACGTTGGTGGGACATCCGCCAACGTATGCATCAAAGCTCTTGACCCCGGTGATGGGAACGCCGGTCTGGTGAGCGTACAGATCGATACAGCTGCGGCCCATGGCCAGCACGTCGTATCGACGGGAAGCACTGGTCGGCATCGTGCCATTGGCGGTTGACGCCGCGGACTCCTGCATTTGATCGACGAACAACGTACAACGCAGAACCCGCTGAACACGCAGAAAAGACTCCTGCCTGATGGCGTTCTCCGCGGGTCGCAGGTTCCCAGTGAATCGTCGTGGCGCGCGGCCGGGCGCAAGCCAGCCCGTCGTCGGGTAGTATATGACCCACACAGCCGGAAAAATCGTCGCAACCTGGTGACCCGTGACACCAACATCCAGCTCGGTTCACCTGATGTGGGCCGGATTTCTCGGCATTCTGGTGTGGGGCACGATTGCGCCTCTGCTCGGCAGCGTCCTGCCGACGCTGCGCGAGCGCGCTGGTATTTCGCTGGCGGGTTCGGGCGGCATGTTCGTGGCGCTCTCGAGCGGCATGGTCGTCGCCAGCCTGGTGGCGGGAGTGTTGCTGGACCGGCTCGGGAAGAAAGCGGTCCTCTGCGGGGCACTTAGCCTGATCGTCGGCGCGCTCATTCTGTTCGAGCTCGCGCGCACGTATCCGCTGCTCGTGATGCTCGCGTTCACGCTCGGCGCCGGCGGCAGCGCGCTCGTCACCGGCGCGCACGGCCTGCTTGCCGACCTCAACCCCGCGCACCGCGCGGCGGCGCTCAACCTGCTCGACGTGTTCTTCGGCGTTGGCGCCTTCGTCACCGCTTTCGCGATCGTGCCGCTCCAGCGGAGCGGCGGGCTCGCGGCGGTGTTGTTCGTGCTGGCGGCTATGGCGGCCGGGGTATGGATCTATTTTGCCTCCATCGCGTTTCCGCCGCCGTTGCACACACGCGATTTCTCCGTCGCCGAAGCCCCGCGGATACTCGCGTCGCCGCAGTTCCTCGTGCCTGCATCCATCATCTTCCTCTATGTGGGGACGGAGCAGTCGGTGTTCGACTGGCAGGTGACGTTTCTGCTCGGCCGGTTCGCGATGGACAAAGTGAGCGCAGCGCAGCTGCTCTCGTGGTTTCCAGTCGCGATCCTGATCGGGCGGGTCGTCAACAACCGCCTGCTGATGCGCGTCTCGCCGTTCCCCGTCCTGCTGGCCAGCACGTTCGGCGCGGCGATCAGCCTGCTGGTCATCCTGATCACCAGCAGCACGAGTGCCGCATCGGCCATGCTCTTCGTGGCGGGATTGTTCATGGCGAGCGTCTATCCGACGACGTTGGGGGTGCTGAGCGGACGTTTTGCAGCGATGTCGGGCACGGCACTCGGACTGGCGATCACATGCGGGTGGTTCGGATCGTTCGTCGTGTCGCCGGCGTTCGGGTTCGTGGCGCACTCGTCCGGCGGTGAAGCCCCCGACTATGCGCGTGGCTATCTGGTGATCATCGGTTCCGCGCTCGCCATGGTGGTGATGACCACGGCGCTGGCTCGGCAGCGCACCCGCGGGGACCACGTCGAAGGGGTGCAGGCAGAACGGCTGGCCGGAACGCGATGATTTCGGTGCGCCAAGGTCCGCACTACATCGGCCCAGGTGTAGTGCAGGCCTTTTGGCCTGCTGTGCGGTACGCGGACCTGAAGGTCCGCACTACCTGAGGGGAACCAGGAGATGTCTCTCACACGTTTCGGCGTCACAACCGCGTTTATCGCACTGGCCCTTGCCGCCGCCACCTCTCGCGCCGCCTACGCGCAGCTCGACACCGGCTCGATCGTGGGAACGATCACCGATGCGTCGGGAGCAGTGCTGCCCGGCGTCACGGTGATCGCGACGCAGCTCGACACGGGGGTGTCAACGACCGCGGTGACCACCGACCGGGGGCAGTACGTGTTCCCCGCGCTGAAAATCGGCCGCTACTCGGTTGCAGCGGAGCTGAGCGGCTTTCGCCGCGCCGTGCACGACACGATCGAGCTGCACGTGCAGGAACGCGTCGAAGCCAACCTGGGGCTCGAAGTCGGCCAGCTGGCGGAAGAAATCAAGGTCGTCGGCATGTCCCCGCTGTTGCAGACGCAAACAGCGAACATGGGGCACGCGGTCGACGAGCGCCAGCTGAAGGATCTGCCGCTCCTCGGGCGGAGGTATGCCGAGCTTGCGCTGCTGACGCCCGGAGTCAACGTTGCCCCGGCCGGTATCACCAGCCGCGGCGAAGACACGTTCTTCAATGCCAATGGCAACCCGGCAACGTGGAACAACTACACGCTCGACGGCGCCGACAACAACTCGTTTTCTACCAACCTGCAGGAGCGCAGCCCGCAGGTGATCCAGCCGCCGGTCGACGCGCTGCAGGAGTTCCGGGTGCAGACGCGAACGTATTCGGCGGAATTCGACAAGGCCGCGGGCGCCGTCGTCAACGCGTCGATCAAGCAGGGCACGAACGCTTTTCACGGCTCGGTATTCGAGTTCGGTCGCGACGACTGGTTCAACGCGAACCGGTGGGAAAACGAACGAGCCGGCGTGGCCAAGGGCCAGTTCAACCAGAGCATCGGCGGCGCCACGCTCGGCGGACCGATTCTCACGACAACAAGATGACGAACCTCGATCCCGCGACCGGCCAGATCGTGCAGGCGACAGATGGAGACGTGTACGAGCGGTCGCTCATCTATCCACAGAAGAAAGACTTCGCGCCGCGCGTCGGCTTCGCCTGGACGATGACGCCGAAACTGGTCTGGCGCGGCGGCTACGGCCTCTTCTACCAGCAGACCGATCGATACGGCAGCGAGAGCCAGCTCGCCCTCAACCCGCCGCAGCTCGTCGACGTGAGCATCGCGGCGAGCTCGGCCAGCGATCCGCCGGTAGTGGTCCTCAAAGACGGGTTCCAGCCGGTGTCGCAGGCCAACATCGACAAAACGCGGGTGCAGTGGCGAGTCCAGGATCCGAACCAGCAGACGCCGCGCGCGCATCAGGCGAGCGTCGGCCCCGAGCTCCAGCTGTCGGCCACCACGGTAGTCGACGTCGAGTACGTCGGCAACTTCGTCCGGCACGGGCGGAAATTGAGGAACCTGAATCAGGGGATTCTCACCAATCCGGGCGTCGGGCCGGTGGTGTTCCCGTACGCGCAGTACGGCTTCGCCAACGCGTTCATCGAGCAAATCGCGACCGACGGCGTCTCCGACTACCACGCGCTGCAGATCAAGCTCCAGCGGCGCATGGCCGGCGGCTTTGCGTTCACGAGCTCGCTCACCTTCAGCCGCGCGCGCGGCAATTTCCTCGATCACCTGAGTGCGGGCGGCGGCGCCTCGGGCAACTTCCCGATGGATGCCCACGACATCTCGAAAGACTATGGTCCGCTCCCGTACGACATCCCTCGCCAGTGGACGACGAGCTTCATCTACGAGCTGCCGTTTGGCACCGGCCGCCAGTTCGATCCGCGCGGCGCCGCCGGCGTCATCGCCAGGAACTGGTCGGTCAACGGGATCCTGACGATCACCGACGGGCGGCCATTCACCGTCTCGGCCACCGACCGGAGCAACACGGGCCAGAGCCACCAGAACCGGGCGACCTGCGCTGGCGATGCGGTGCCGTCGGGCTTCGACCAGACCATCGATCACTGGTTCGATACGAAGGCCTTTGCCGAACCCGCCAACTTCACCTTCGGGAGCTGCGGCTACAACAGCGTGCGCGGTCCGGGCTTCAAACGGATGAACCTGTCGGTCTTCCGCAGCGTGCCGCTCGGAAACCAGAAGCGAATCGAGCTTCGGGTCGAGACATTCAATCTGTTCAACTGGACGAACTTCGACTTTCCGGGTATGAACGTCTCGGCGCCAGCAAGTTTCGGCAGGATCTCATCGACGGTCGACGCCCCGCGCGAGATGCAGTTTGCGGTGAAGTGTTATTGGTAATTCGCGACATGTTTCATCGACAACGTACAACGCAGAACTCGCTGAACCCGCAGAAAGATGGTTTGGCTGATTTGTTCTGCGGGCTCCGCGGGTTCTGCGTTGATCGTCGTTCCGCAGTCGAGCGGCCGACCCGTCAGCCATCCCAAGCCGCGATGAGCTCCAGATAACTGCCGCAGATCCGCTCGACAGCTTCAGCCTCGCTCGCGGAACCGAGCAGGAAATCGGTCGATGGGGACCAGAACACGGACCTCCCGATAGCGAAACCTGAGGCCGTCGCGCTCTGGCGCGCGGCGACAAACCACTCACGAATCGTGTCGAGTGCCGCGGCCTTGCCGAGGATGATTTGCCGGCAGGCGGGCTGTGCTCGAATCGCGTCGTCGATGATGCGTGCGGCGTCGTGTCCGGGGGTTCCCTCGATCTTCCAGAACTGCGGCGTCAGTCCACGACGGTAGGCTTCGCGGATGAACGCCGCGAGCATCGCCGGCCGTCCCGAGACGTTGAACACTTCCTCGCGCTCGCCGTTTGCCGGCACCAGGACCTCGACGACGAGCGGTTTGCCGGCGCTGCGGCACCAATCCTGCAGCGCCAGCAATCTGGTGAGCTGCTCTTCACGGACCGGCGCCGGATGATCGTCGCGGTGCCGGACCAGCACCTTGACGAACCGGCCGGTCAACGCAGCCGAAAACGGATCGGTCGCCCAGGCGAGCGGGAACGCGCCGGCGCGCTCCGCGGGCGTGCCGACCTCGATCTGCTCGCCGAGCGCCCGCGCAATTGACGCCGAGCCATATTGTTCATCGAGCAGCAGCGCCCCGTATTCGCGGACGATGGCGGAGCGTTCGCGCGCGAGCGCAAAGCCGCGCCGCGCGAGCTCCTTGACGGCGGCGATCCGCGCGCGCGGAGTTCCGCGCGCGTCGCACCATTCCTCCCATTGCCAGCGGTGATCGGCAGCCAGCATGTAGACGCGATCGTGATGCAGCATGCGTGATAAGTGGCGATGATAGCAGAGGCCGAATGCGGCCCGATCGGCCCGGTTGCGGACGGCCACCATTCCGCTGCACAGTGTAGGGGCGGCTCGGCGAGCCGCGCCTGCTGTGAGGATCTATCCGGATCGTCCCATCGTCGGAGTCGGAGCCGTCGTCGTGGAGAACGATCGCGTGCTGCTGGTGCGCCGGGCAAACGAGCCGCTGAAAGGCGAGTGGAGCCTGCCGGGCGGCGCGGTCGAAGTCGGAGAAACGCTGCGGGCTGCGGTCGCCCGTGAGGTGCTCGAAGAAACCGGCGTCGAGGTCGAAGTCGGCCCCATCGTCGAGGTGCTCGATCGCATCCGACCGGATCCGGATGGCCGCGTGCGTTATCACTACGTGCTGATCGATTATCTGTGTCATCCGATCGGCGGGGCGCTCGCGTGTGCCTCGGACGCAGTGGATGTCGCGTGGGCTGATGTCACCGAGCTCGATGAGTACGGCGTGGCGGAATCCGCAACGGTGGTCATTCGCAAGGCACTCGATTTGAAGGCCAATCAAAAGTTGGTACGCTGACATGCGACGGGCCGGCGTAATCTCGAACATGATGGAACAGGGGCTGGCACAATGCGGCTACGCGTTCGTTCGCGCTGCCGTCATGCGCGGGGCGGTCGAGGCGGTCGGGCCGCTGACCGACTGGCCGGTATTCGCTGCGAGCTGGGACGATCTGGCGCTCGACGAATACCTCGCCGAAGGCCAGCGCTATCGCCGGCGCCGCTTTGCCGTCTACCGCATCGATCGTGCGGGTGCTCTGGAACGGCGGCCGCACCAGCCGCATTACCAGCAGCCCGACTACAACGCGCTCTTCGGCGGCATCGAACGATGGTTTCTTCCGATTTCCCCGGAGATCGCGGAGGGACCAACCATGCGGACGGTCCTGCGGTTCTGCGATCGCCTGTTCCGCGCCCGCATGCCGTCCGCCGGCAACTGGCACGTCGAGGTCCATCAGTTCCGGATCGAGGCGCGAGCCGACGCGCCGGGCCACCCCACGCCAGAAGGCGTGCATCGGGACGGCGTCGATTTCGTGCTGGTCCTGCTGGTCAGCCGCAACAACATCGTCAGCGGCACGACTACGGTTTATACGCCCGGCGGGGATCGGCTCGGCAGCTTTACCCTGACCGATCCTCTCGATGCCGCGCTCGTCGACGACAACCGCGTCGCGCATGGCGTGACGCCGGTCGCGCCGCTGGATCCGCGCCATCCCGGGCACCGTGACGTGCTCGTCGTAACATTTCGATCGCGAGACACCGAATAGGGGAGAGATGCAACCGCGGCGGACGCTGAGGACGCGGAGGTTCAATCCTGTCCTTTCCCAACCCCTGAGCTCCACAGGCCAAAGGTTGTCTCCGCGTCCTCCGTGGTGAACGATCTGACCGATAATCACGCGCCATGATTCGGATCGATCGGCGGCGCGCCCCGCGCGATCTGCTGCCGCAGATCGACCGTCTGTTTGCGCTCTCGGCGGCGAAGATTCGATCGATCGAGGAAGGCTGGCGGCCGGAGCAGGGCGCGCCGGTCTTCACGGTGGAAGGACGGTATCAGGCCCGGCGGTGGACCGAGTGGACGCAGGGGTTTCAGTTCGGATCCGCGATCCTGCAGTTCGATGCGACGGGCGACGAGGAGTGCCTGGCGCTCGGGCGATCGCGCACCGTGGAACGCATGTCGCCGCACCTGACCCACATGGGCGTGCACGATCACGGGTTCAATACGGTGAGCACGTACGGCAACCTGTGGCGGCTGGCGCGCGAAGGGCGTACGGCGGTGAACGCCTGGGAGCAGCGCTTTTACGAGCTGGCGCTGAAGGTCAGCGCCGCCGTGCAGGCGCGGCGGTGGACGCGGCTGCCGGGCGGCGGCGGGTTCATCTATTCTTTCAACGGCGCGCATTCGCTGTTCGTCGACACGATCCGATCTCTCCGCGTGCTGGCGCTCGGCTACGTGCTCGGGCAGCCGCTCATGGAGGAGCAGGACGAGCGTGTGAGCCTGCTCCCGCGGTTGATTCAGCATGCACGGGCCACGGCGGAGTTCGGCGTGTACTACGGTCGCGGGCGCGACCGCTTTGACGTGCGCGGGCGCGTCGCACACGAGAGCCTGTTCAACGTGGCCAACGGCACATACCGGGGGCCCAGTACGCAGCAGGGCTATTCGCCGTTCAGTACCTGGACGCGCGGGCTCGCGTGGGCGATGCTCGGGTTCGCGGAGCAGTTGGAGTTCGTCGACGCGCTGCCGGACGCAGCCTTCGGCACCGCCGACGATCGTGCCGATGTCGGCTCGGTGATGCTCGAAGCGGCGCGAGCGACGTGTGATCACTACATCGAGGTTGCCGCGGCGGACGGCGTACCGTACTGGGACGCGGGGGCGCCAGGGCTTGCCGCACTGAAGGGCTGGGGCGACCGGCCCGCCGATCCGTTCAACGACAGCGAGCCGGTGGACAGTTCGGCCGCCGCGATCGGCGCGCAGGGGCTTCTCCGCCTGTCGCGTGCGCTCGTGCGGCGGGGGGACGCCGCAGGTGCCGACCGGTACTTGCAGGCGGGCCTGCGCGTGCTCGACGCCATCTTCAGCGACCCATATCTGAGCACCGAGCGCCATCATCAGGGCCTGGTCCTGCACTCGGTGTATCACTGGCCGAACAAATGGGACCATGTGCCGGCAGGCGCTCACACCCCGCGCGGTGAATCGAGCCAGTGGGGCGATTACCATGCGCGCGAGGCGGCGCTCTACGTGAAACGGCTGGCCGAGGATGGCCCGTATCTGACATTCTTCGGGCCGCAAGCGCAGGTCCAGCCCTCGCCAGGGGGCTGACGGTGCAACGTGCTGGGAGCCTCACGCTGCAACGTGCTGGAGTCTGACGCTAAAAGGTGCTGCGGAGGTTATTCGAAGCACCCGACGCCCTCGATTTGATTTAAAGCTCCGTCACCGTCAGTTCGCAGGCACCGTGCACCGCCAGGTTCCGAGCACCTGCCGCGTCAGCTCGAGAATCAGAGTCGGGGCACCGACAATCCGCCGTCGACGTGCACGACGCTGCCGGTCGAGTAGGGCAGCTCTCCCCGCACGAGCGCCGCGACCACACGGCCCACGTCTTCCGGCAGACCCCACCGTCGTTCCGGCACGAGCCCTTCCGCAATCCGGCGTTCGTAGGTTTCGCGGACGGCCGAGGTCATGTCGGTCGCGACGATACCGGGCCTGATCTCGTACACCGGAATCCGGTACTCGGCCAGGCGCGCCGCAAACAAGCGGGCAGTCATCGACAGACCGGCCTTGCTCACGCAGTACTCGCCTCGATTCACCGACGCCATCTCCGCCGAAACGGATGTGATAAAGACGATCGACGCCTCGAACCCCGGATCGGTCCCGCGACGCGCGATTTGATCGCGCGCGACCGCCTGCGTCAGAAAGTATGGCCCCTGAAGGTTTGCGCGCAGCAGTTCTTCGAAGCTGTCTTCGCTCGTCTCGAGCACGTCCGCACGCACGCGCGGAGCGCGGCCGGCGTTGTTCACGAGCGCATGCACCGCCCCGACGCCCCCCCGCACATGATCAATGAGACGCGCGCGGTCGGTTGCGCGTGCGATATCGGCCGGCAAATACGCGACCGCGCCACCGTGTTGCCGCAGGTGATCCAGCACGGGCGCGACGTCTGCCTCGGGCCGCACGCCGCAGAGCATCAGGTCCCAGCCGTCGCTCGCAAGCGCCTTCGCGATGCCGAGGCCGATGCCGCGCGTGCCGCCTGTCACGAGAGCCGTCCGCCGATGGCCGGGGGCAGGTGAAGCCAGGCACCGCTCCTTTCTTTGTCTTTGGCGCGGGCCGATAGGCGGATCGGCTCTGCGGTTCCATAAGACCGTGTGAGAGGCGTCTCGGCTTATTTGCCAGTGAGTAGCGCGTTGCAGTTATGAGTCAGCACGTTGCAACGGCAGCCTCCCAGCACGTTGTCGCGCAGCCTCCGAGCACGTTGCGGCCCCCAGCACCTTGCAGTGAGGAGCCCAGCACCTTGCAGCGTGAGGAGCCCAGCACCTTGCAGCGTGAGGAGCCCAGCACCTTGCAGCGTGAGGAGCCCAGCACCTTGCAGCGTGAGGAGTCCAGCGCCGTGCAGCGTGAGGCCCCCAGCACCTTGAAGCGTCAGGCCCCGAGCGGGCCCCCGTCTACCTGCCGAAGCTGAATTTTGCCTGCCCCGAAATCGTCCTGGCCAGGCCGATCAGCGATTCCCCGGAAGGGCGCGCACGCGCGCTGATGCGCACATAGTAGTCGCGCGTCGGATCGAGCTTCGACGTCTCACAGAGCGGCAGGCGGTTCCACGTGGTGAGCCATTCCCGCACGACGGTCTCGTCGTCGCTGACCAGCATGTCTTCGACGCGGCCGTCGACCGTGCGCGTGAGCGTGTGCCGGCGCGTCAGGTTGTCGAAGCGATCGGCGGCGGTGGCCACCGCCGTGACGATGGTTCGATCCATCCAGAACGACGCCGAGGTGCGCAGCTCGAGCTGGTAGGTGAACGTCGTGCGGAGGCCGCTCGCAATGGCCTGCCGGACGGCGTCGGTGTAGGCATCGGCGAGCTCGAAGGAGACGAGCACCTGTTTGTCGCGCACGATCGGTGTGATGCGAAGCGTTTCAGCCGCCTGCGCCATCGTCAGCGAGACGAGTGCCGCCGCGGCACTCCAGCCACACACGCGGCGAGCTCTTGAACGAACCATGTCAGAACCGAACCGCGAGCGCCATGCCCGCCCGCCAGAAAGATAACTGCTGGCCAAAATTCGTCCCGCCGTTCTGGTCGGTTCCTCCCAGGCCGCGGAAATACCGCAGGTCCCAGGACAGGCCCACCTGGTTGGTAATAAATCCCGAGACGCCACCGCCCACGTCGATGGCGGGGAGTGTATCGGAAAACGGCAGCACGCCGAAAATGTCCTCGCCGTGCGCACGCATGAGGCCGCCACCGCCCACGAAGAAGGGCCTCAGCGTGTACTCGGTCATCCGCCGCGGCAAGGCGACGACGACATTGCCGGTCAGCGTCGTCACGCGGCTGTGGAGCACCACCTGGCCGCCCGGCAGCGCTGGATCCCCGGGCTGGAAAAACGAGGGTGCGTCCCCGAAGTCGGCCTCCACGCCCACGATCTCACCCAGCAGGAGCCCGCGAGCTCCGTAAAACACGCTCGGCCTGCTCGCCGCGTACTGCACGAGCGTGAACGTGGTGTTGCCCTTGAACGACACGGCGATGAACAACTGAATCTGACGCTCGGCCGCATGAACGGACGCCCGTGAAACGACGAACAGGATTCCGACCAGCATTGGGCGCAGTCGCATCGAGCCTACCGGAGAAACGTGCCGAGAAAAGCCTTCGCAAACGGCGACACGCTGACGTCGCCGGCGGCAAGGTTGAACCCTTTCGCCAGACCATTGCTGTTGGCGAGCAGAATCATCGTCAGACCGCGCGCGGGAACCGTCACGATCAACGATGAGGAGGCATTGCCGGCGCCGAACTGCCAGACCACCGTCTGGCCGCTGTAGCTCTGGACGAACCATCCGAGCCCATGCGGCAAAGGCCGGCCGTCGCGCCCCAGCGGAGCCGTCCACGCCGCCTGGATCGATTCGGGCCGCAGCAGCCGACCCCGAAGACCCTTCTTCAAGTCGAGATCGAATTTCGCAAAGTCGAGCACAGTCGTGATGAGTCCCGTCCACGGTGCCAGCGTGGTAGCCGAATACGTGGCGGTCGCGATGGTCCCCTGGCCGTTCACCGTGTAGCCGGTTGCCAGGTTGCCCATCACTCTCCGATACCGATCGATTGCCAACTGGTCGAAGCCTTCCGAAGATGATGCCGTCGTGGCGTCCGGACCAGGAACCGAGTCGAACATCGACATTTGTTGAAGGAGATCCGCAACGCTCTTGCGGAACGACTCGCCCCCCCGGCACACTCGCACCGCGGACGCGAGCATGTTGAGGCGGTCGAGACGATAGGCGAACGTCAGCCCGCCGGCCTGCAAGGTCGTATGGCTCAGGACCTGCTGTACTGTCGCGGTCGGTTCCGGCGCGTCGGGTCCGAAATGGTCGAGACGATCGTCGAGCCAGAACCACCGTTCCTCCGCGCACCGCAACACGAGTGCCGCAGTCACTAACTGCGTGCCGCCGTCCAGATGAAACGGTGTGTCCGACCTGACTCGTACCGCCCGCTCGACGTTCTGATACCCGAATCCATAATCCCACGTCACGCCGCCGGGTCCGACGATCGCGGCGGCCAGCCCCGGAATGTCTGCCTGCGCGCGCAGCGATTCCAGGTAGCTGGCGAAACGGTCGAGAATGGCGCGCTGATCGTCTGCGGCCCGCACAGCGAGGGTCGAGGTCAGCGATATAACGGCGATGAGAATCAACAGTGTGCGCGTCATCCGCGGCAAACGCTGAGGCACTCTCATCATACCGGAGGAGCACACGACTTGTGCTGACAACTGGACGATTGCTGATGGGTGGTCGGGACTCTTCCAGGGATTGCGCCGCGACCAGGAACGCGTCGCGGTGGGTCGGACCGTCAGGAGCGTCGTGAACTCGACACAGAGCTACGCTGCACACGGCATGTCGACCGCAGAAATCTGAGCCAGCGCCTCAGCAGTTGGAGGGCCCAACGGCTGGTAGGTCAATCGATGACGGCCAGCCGTCAGCGTTGCCTGGCGGGTTCGAAGTGGGCACGCAGATCGTTTCGAAGCTCAGCAGCTTCGCGCTTCATCTGTCCAATCAGCTTCCGTTGTTCGTCTGCTGCTCCTCGTGCCCTTTCAAGCTCGTCGCACAGCCCACGGATCCGCTCGAGTCGTTCCGTGAGCTCAGTGCTCTCATCGACGGGCTTCTTGTAATTCACAGAGGCAGTATCGCACCGCCCCTATGAATTGTCACTAGCGCCGTCTGACGAGCTGGTGTGAGATTCAGGACTCCGGCGACGCGGCGCAGCGACCAAAGTCCCAATTCCTCATTCCACATTCCTATTTCCACGGCGCCGGCGCCAGCCAGTCGAGCGGCATGTCGCCAATCGGCGCACCGGGCGGAGCCTCAGGCGCCGGCAGCATGCGCGCGGATTCCGCCGGCCGTTCGAGAAAGCGTTTGATATCGGCCGACAGGAGCGTGCGCTGTGCGGTGTCCACTTCGGTTCTGACTGGCGCCGCCTTCAGCCGCGCGGCGAGCTTCGACAACTTCAGCGCGGCGATCGCGCGCACCTGGCTGTTGGGCGCCGCCGACGCGAGCCACATCACGCGGTCCACGAGGACGCGCTCTTCCGCGCGGCGGACCGCCGCTTCATAGGGGCTTGCGGTCGCCGCGTCAAATGTTGCCGCGACCAGGCGATCGATCACGTCTTCTAATCCGGGCAGCGCAGGATTGACCGCGTGCTGCGCCACCATGCGTGCAGCGCGATCGAGCTGCAGCACGAAGCCGATCGTGACGTCGGCGGCGACGGTCGCCGGGCCGAGCGGATCGAACGTGTCGCCCGTTGTGCGCGGGAACAGCTCGCGGTGCAGGCCCCAGCCGGGCGGCCGCGGCGGAATGAGATCCAGCACCTGCTTCGGCACTGTCAGCTCGGACGGCTTCAACGTCGCGGTCAGGGCATCGAGGGCCTTGCGTTGATCGTCGACCGACACGCCTCTGGTCGGCGTCCGATTATCGCCGCGCATGCCGTAGATGTAGTCGTGTCCGGCCACCATGGACGCGGTCGATTCCACGGCGTAGCGGTGATACATGAAGATCGGGACGAGCGGCTCCTCGATGGTCGCCATCGGGGCGCCGGCGCGGATCGTGTGCTCACCGAGCCGGTTCAGCGCCGATCGTCGCACCTTCAGCAGCCGGTACAGCTCGTCGGCCTGATCGACGCCGTTGGACCATTGATCGACTTTCGGGTTCGAATCGGTGTCCTGGTTGGTCATATAGCGCAGATCCTGCGCCCAGGCGTCGTCGAGAATCTTCGTGAGGGCCGCCTTTTCGTCCGTGCCCGTCGGAAATTGCCGGTAGCCGTAGTTGATGGCCACTTTGTCCCAGTCGCCGATCCGTGCCTGGTAGGCTTGAGAGAGATCGATCGACCCGTCCGCTTCGAGCTTCTCGAGCGGGTGCGGGTAGTCCATCACCGAGATCCACCCTTTTTCGCTGTCGTAGTAATTGTGACCGAGCCCCAGCGTGTGACCGACCTCGTGCGCGGCCAGCTGACGGATGCGCTTCAGCGCGGTCTCATAGAGCACTGCTGGCTTCTCGGTGCCGGTGACATACGGCGAGAGCAGGCCTTCGAAGATCAGATAGTCCTGGCGGTCCCGAAGCGAGCCGAGCGTGACCGTGGCCTTGATGATCTCGCCTGTCCGCGGATCGGAGACGGTCCCGCCCGAGCTCCAGCCGCGAGTCGATCGGTGCACCCAGTTGATCATGTTGTAGCGGATGTCCATCGGGTCGGCGCCGTCCGGCAGCACGTCGACCTTGAAGCCGTTGCGGAAGCCGGCGGCTTCGAAGGCCTGACTCCACCAGCTCGCGCCTTCGAGGAGCGCCTTTTTGACGTCCTCCGGCGCGCCGGGATCGACCCAATACTGAATCGGCTCGACCGGCTCGCTCACGGCCGCGTTCGGATCTTTCTTTTCGAGGCGGTGCCGGCGGATGTACCGAATTTGCATCGGCTCGCCGATCGGCACGCTATAGTCGACGAATGCGAGTCCGCCGTAGCCGGCGCGCGGGTCGTCCCAGCGCGGCGTGAAATGGTTATGCGGCAGCTCCACGAGGGAGACGTGCTCCCGCAGCGTCACCGCTTCGGCCGTCGGCGTCACGCTCGCCACTGTTCCGGAGAACAAGCCGCCGCCGCGGCCGCCGCCGACGGCGCCACGCCCGCCGCCTTCACCGATCGGCGGCGGGCCCTGCTGCGGTCCGCCGCCGCCGCCGCGGCCACCCGCAGCTTCGTTCGCGAACGTCAGGAGCATCTCGATTTCCGTGTTCTTTGGAAATGCCCGGGTGCGCGGCAGATACACGGTGCTGCGGCTGCGATCGACGCGATAGGTGCCGGGGCGCAGTGCGGCGCCGGCACCATGAACGTCGCGCAGCAGAAAGTCGGTCGCGTCGACGAGCACGCGGCCGCCGCTGTCGGCCGCCGCCGTGAAGCCCCAGAGCACCGACTTCGCAAAAGAGTCTTCAACCGCCTTTCGTTCGGCGGGATTCCTGCTCGACGATCGGAAGGACTGGTTCGCCTGCGTCAGCAGCACCTTGGGGCCGACGCGTTCGAACCGGACGACGCGGCCCTGGCCGCCCTGGCCGCGGTCGAGCCCGACATCGTTCGAGCCGAGGCCCGCCGCCAGTCCGGTCGACAGGAGAAAATCGGTGTCGAAGCGCGGGATCTCGAGATAGAGTGCGCCCGCCCGCTCGTCCCAGTACAGCGGGAAGAACCCGTCGATTTTCTGCATGCCGCTGGTGCGTTCGTCGATCGATGGTGTCCGTCCACTCGGCGCCTGCTCCGCTCGTCCCGTGCCGCCTCCCGTCTGCGGCTGCTCGGCGTGAAAGGAGGACAGTCCCATCAGGAAAATGATCGCTGCCGAAACCGTTGAAACTCGTAACATAGGGATTCGCCTCATGCTGAAAATGGGTGCGATTGTACTCACGCCAACGACAGAACGTCGACCGGAGGCTTCATGGCAGACATCGACAAGCTCCGATACCCGATCGGTCCGATGGAGCGCCCGAAAACCCCCCTCAGTGCGGCGGCGCGTGCGGCGTACCTCCAGACGATCGAGCTGGCGCCGGCGCGCATCCGTGCCCTCGTGAGCGGGTTGACCGATCAGCAACTCGACACGCCGTATCGCCCGGGCGGCTGGACCATCCGACAGGTGGTTCACCACGTGCCCGACAGCCACTTGAACGCGTACATCCGCATGAAGGTTGCGGTGACCGAAAAGGAGCCGTCGATCAAAACCTACGAGGAGGCGCGGTGGGCGGAGCTTCCCGAGGCGAAGAGTGGACCGATCGCGATGTCGATCGACCTGCTCGACGCGCTGCATCGGCGCTGGATCACGTTTCTGCGTGCATTAGGCGAGGCTGAGTACGGCAAGACCTATATCCATCCCGAGTTGGGCCGGGTCGCGATTGATGACGCCCTTGCGATGTACGCCTGGCACTGCCGCCACCACACGGCCCACATCGAGCAGGCGCTCTCTCAAGTCTCCACGGTCACGTAACCGTCTGTGGCCGTGGGTCACTCTGCTGGCGGAGCAGAGGTAGATGGCGCGCGCGGCTCGCGGTCGCTCGCCAGACGATGCAGCCGAGTCGGGTTGGTCTGTCCCACGGCCTCAAGGAACCTCTGCCGTGGTGCCACGGAACGAAGACTGCATCAACTCGCGGCGGAGGGAGTATGCGCGCGGCCTTTGTTCTCGGACGCCTGATTTTCGGCGGCTTCTTCGCCTACAACGGCATCAACCATTTCCTCAATCAGAAGACGATGAGCCAGTACGCCAGCACCAAAGGCGTGCCTGCGGCCGAGACGGTTATCCCGGCTACCGGCGCGATGCTGCTTGCCGGAGGCGCGAGCATCATCGCCGGATTGAAGCCGCGCCAGGGGCTGGCCGCCATCATCGGCTTCCTCATTCCGGTGACGCTGCAGATGCATCGTTTCTGGGAGGAACGGGACCCCAACCAGCGGATGAACGAGCTCGTCAACTTCAGCAAGAACCTGGCGCTCCTTGGTGCCGCGCTGATGATGCTGGACCTCGACGAACCGTGGGTGGCAAGTGTTCCACAACTGTTCAAGGAAGAGGAAATGTTCGTCCGCCTCGGCGGACGCGATTTCAGCGCGCTGCCGGCGTGAGCCGGCTGTGACGATTCGGCGGACTGGCGCATGACCGGCGACGCTGAGCGGCCGATCGCGTGCGTGGACGCCAACGGCGTGCTCGACTCGTACACCGGCTCGAAGGGCGCGCGGCGCGCTTCGACTCCCCGCGCCCCGGCGCCCGCGCCTTTCTCGAAGCGCTGGCCCGCCGCGGCTTCCGCATCGTCGTCTTCACCACCCGCTCTGCCGCTGACGTGTGGTAGTGGCGGCGGCCATACGGCCTCGACGGTCTGATCACCGATGTGACCGACCGCAAGCCTCCTGCGCACATCTTCGTCGACGATCGCGCCGACTGCTTTCGCTAGATTCCCAATCAATCACCAGATCACCAGATCCCCAGATGACGACGTTTCTCCTGATTCGCCACGGGCTCACCGACGCTGTCGATCATCGCCTGGCCGGGATCGCTCCTGGCACCCACCTGAACGAGGTCGGCCGCGCACAGGTCGCGCGCCTGGTCGAGCAGCTGCGGCACGTTCACCTCACGGCCGTCGTCTCGAGCCCGCTCGAGCGGACCCGTGAAACCGCGGATCCGATCGGCCGCGATCACCGGCTCGAGGTGCAGGTACTTCCCGCCTTTCTCGAGTACGACGTCGGCGCGTGGACGGGCATGCCGTTCGTCGATCTCGACGCGAACGACGCGTGGCGTCGCTTCAACGCGGTGCGCAGCGTCACCCGCCCGGAGCGGGGTGAGCTGATGCTCGACGTGCAGCACCGCGCCGTGACCGCGTTGCTCGAGCTGCAGGCCCGCTATGGCCGCGGGACGGTGGCGGTCGTGTCGCACGGCGACGTGATCCGGGCCATGCTGCTCTTTGCGCTCGGCATGCCGTTCGATTTCTACAGCCGGCTCGTGATTCTGCCGGCGCGGATCAGCGTTGTCGAACTGAGCGCTGAGGCTCTGCGAGTGCTGCAAGTGAACGGCGATACCGCGTCTGTCATCGCTTGAAGCGCTCGCCGTCAGCGGTGCTGGCGAGCGTCGCCTGGGCCAGCGTGACGGCGATAGGCCCGTACGCGGCGCGATAAAAGGGCAGGCGCCGGCCGATGCCCGTATCCCGCGACCGATCGCGGGATGCTGAAAAAGCACGAATGTTGGGTTTCAGCAACCTGCTAAAGTCGCACACTACTGACCGGACCCGATAGCGCCGCCGCGGACGGGCAGCCGGGTACTGCCGCCCCGCCGGCGACGGGCAGCTTGCGATCTGCCCAACGCTGCCGGACCACGCCGGCGAAGAAGCACAGCCAGAGCTCGTGCTCGAACGCGGTGCCCACGTCGCGTCGCAGCGTGTGCCACAGGAAGCTGCGCGACGATCGTCCCGCCTTGCCGAGCAGATGAACCGGCACACCGAACATCTGGCGGCCGCCGGCGTGCGGCGGCGGTTCCAGTTCGGGTTCTTCCATGTCGAAGCCGCCGTTCAGAAACAACATCGCGCGGCTGATGCCATGCCAGTACAGCCAGCGGCGGAAATACCGTTTCGACAGGCGCTCCGGCCCGACCAGATGATGGACGAGCATCCGCGGAATGTAGAAGCCTCTCGCCCCGGCGGCTCGCGCGCGCAGGTGCCACTCCCGTTGTGCCTGGTTGCGGAGCGTCCCCGATTTGCGGCCGAGGCGGTTGTCGAACAGGCCTACGCGCTCGAAGACTTCGCGGCGGTAGGCGACGTTGACCCCAAGCGGCCACGAGATGCCGCGGCCGAACTCCCGCACGCGTTCGCCGTGATCGAGCAGGGCGATGACTTTCGTATGCAGGCTGTTCTGCTCCGCGAGCCATTCCGGTTTCGGACCGCCCCACACCGGCAGGACTCTTCCGCCGACGAATTCGCACCCGTACCGGTTGATGCCGTCCACGGCGCGTTCGAGCCATTCCTCATCGAACCGCGCATCGTCGTCGGTGGCAGCGATGATTCGGCCCCTTGTCACCTTGATGCCCGCGTTCAGCGCGGCATATTTGCCTTCCTCCGCTTCATACAGGTACCGCACGGGATACGGGTGATGACGCGCCGCCTCCTCGACAACCTCGCGGGTATGGTCTGACGACCGATTGTCGACGACGAGGAGCTCGACGGTACCCGGCCGGCGGACACGGGCGAGGCTGCAAATCGTTTCGCGCAGCACCTCGGCGCGGTTTGCCGTGCAGATAATGATCGAGACGTTCATGCGCGGTTGCAGCCGTCCGAACCGATCAGCTCTCAGCAATTGCCGGGCCAGTGCGGAGCCGCGGGAACATCATCCAGTATCGATGCGATGTGGCCGCAACGTCGCGAAGATTCGGCTCGGGATCATCGGAACTCTTACTCAGCGGTTCGGCATCGTTCGGATCAGCCGCAATGGCTGTGCGCCTTCGCTTTCCAGGTTTGGCCAACGTGATTCTCTCCTCCGTCAACCTCACCGGTCGCTGCGCCGTTGTAACATCTGTTTGCAGCGGCTCAACGGCGAAACACTTCGGGCTTTGGGCTCCAGGCTTTCCAGAGCCAGAGGCTAAAGCCTTGAGCCTCGAGCCTTGAGCCTAGAGAGCATGACCATTGCTCGCATCTGCGGCGTGACTCCGCGGCGCAAGGCGCTCATCAATTTCATCCTTATCACATTGATCGGCGGATCGCTCTACGACATCGCCGCCGATCAGGAGCACTGGCCCTTTTCGCAGTATCCAATGTTCTCCGGCGTGTGGCGGAGCCCGACGTTCACGTGGCTGCGCCTGTTCGGCGTCACGGCCGATGGGCGCGAGGTCGTGCTCGACACCAACGAGTACGTGGAGCCGTTCGATCAGTCGCGGCTGCCGAAAGCGTTCAAGCGGATGCTCGACGAGCGCGACGATCCCGCGCGCGTGCGTGCGGCCCTCGCCGATTGTCTCAGGCGCTATGAGGAACTGCGGCGCGAGGCGCGTCATTCCGGTCCGCCCCTGATGGCGCTGCGCCTCTACGAGCTCGAATGGACGATCGACCGCCGGGCGGCGAATGTCGACCATCCGGATCGGCGGCGGTTCATCGCCGAGGTCCAACGATGACCAGCGCGTCGCGCGCGCTCGCCGCGTGGAACGCGTTCTGGTTCGCGCCGGGACCAGCCTCAACGCTCGGGACGTGCCGGCTGCTGTTCTTCGGCGCCTTGTTCCTGTGGCAGCTGCCGCACGACTTTTCTGCGTGGGGAGCCTACTCGAGCGCGTGGTGGATGCCCATCCCGCTCTTCGATGTCCTGCGCGTTCCCGCCTTCTCACCCGCAACGATTGAGTGGATACAGGCGGTCTGGAAGGTTGCGTTGTTGTTGAGCGCGATTGGCTGGTTCGCACGGCCCGCCATGGCCGTCGCGTTCGTGCTCGGCACCTACCTCATGGGACTGCCGCACAATTTCGGCCAGACGCAGCATTTCGATACGCTCGTGGTCTTCGCCAGCGGCGCGCTGGCGCTGTCGCGCGCGGGCGACGCCTGCTCGGTCGACGCGATCAGGGACGCAGCAGGAACGCGCGGCGGCGAGCGGCCACCTGACGATGGGGAGTACACGTGGCCGATTCGTCTGGTCTGGGTGATGATGGCGTTGATCTTTTTCGCGGCCGGCGTGTCAAAGCTGCGGCATTCCGGACTCGAATGGATTTTTTCTGACAATCTGTCCTACCTGCTCCTACGGCAGCAATACCATTTGTCGGACGGGGAGCCGCTGACCCGCTGGGGGATCTGGGTCGCCAATCATGCGTGGGCGTCGCGCGGGTTGGCCGCGATGTCGGTAGGCGTGGAAACGATGTTTCCGCTCGCGCTGTTCAGCCGGCGTGCGCGTTGCGTGATCGTGCCGGCGGGACTGTGCTTTCTGATCGGCATCCGGACGCTGATGGGACCCACCTTCGAGCAATTCATGATGTGCTACGTTTTCTGGCTGCCCTGGTCGCGCATCGGGGCCCTGCTTCGCGAGCGAACGGCGCAAGCCATTCCGGCCGCGCAGGCCGATGCGGTGTCTAATCGGCAGAACGCCTATGACAACGTGGCAATTGCTGCGCTGGCTCGCTGTTTTCGACCTCGCCGTCTGCAACCCCCTCCCGACACACACGCAAACGTTGCCGCCGCGCGATCGACCACCACAGCCAACCGCCAGCGGTAGCATCAAAGGCCGCGTCGTGGACGCCCAGAGCGGCTCCGCGCTGCCCCGAACCCGGGTCCGCATCGTGGGCCTGGCGAATCTTCCGCCGGTGGCGCTGACAGACGAGCACGGCGGCTTCGAGTTCACCGGCCTTCCCCCCGGCCGGTTCTTTCTCAACGCGGAGAAATCCGGGTACGGGGTCGGGCAATATCCCGAACCGGGACTGACCCTCCGAGGCGGCAACCGGCCACTGATGGTGGCCGAGCACGAAACGGTCGCCGACGTTGTCATCCCGATGTATCGCGGCGCTGCGATTTCCGGCCGCGTCGTCGACGCCTACGGCGATGCGATGGAAAATGCGCAGGTGCAGGCATTTCGTGTTCCGAGCCGCGGTCGCGGGACGCCGATGCCGCGCTGGCCGCCTGCCACAACGAACGATCTCGGCGAGTTCCGCCTTGGCCGGCTCGAGCCGGGTTCGTATGTGGTCGCCGTCCATCCGCGCTATACGCATGACGTCGCGTCGGGCGGCCAGCCGGTTCCAACCTATTTTCCCAATGCGGCCTCGCTGGCCGAGGCGCAGCCGATCCTCGTCGGACGTGCCCAAACCGTATCGGGTATCGAGATCGTGGTCGGCGAAGCCGTCTCGACCGTCGTCAGCGGGACGGTACTCGATCCCGACGGCCGGCCGGTCTCCGGGTTCATCAGCGTTCGGCGTATGTCCAGCTTGATGCAGGATTTCGGCGGTGGGGGCACCCGAATCCTGGACGGCGCTTTCAAGATGTATCTCCCCGTTGGAGAGTACGAGCTCGAAGCGCACGCGAACCGCGACATGATGCGGTCTGCAAAGCCCGGCGAAGAGCTGTTCGGTGTATTGCCTGTTTCTGTGACCGGCGCGCCGCTCTCCGATTTGAACATCCAGCTCGCGCCGGGCGCGGTGATTTCCGGTCGAATCGTATTCGACGGACAGACACCGCCGCCGGACGACCCTCAAGCCATTCGGATCGGTCTGGGCACCATGACACCGAACGCCGGGTGTCGCGGAGGTCGCTCCGAGGTTTTGCCAGACTGGACGTTCCGCATCGAGGGCGCGAGCGGCACGTGCACCATCATGCCGTCAGGCGCCGGACGCTGGACGATGAAGAGCGCCGGCCGCGACGACCTCGATCTGCTCGACCGGCCGATCCGGATCGCTCCCGGACAGGCCCTGCCTGACGTGCAGGTGGTCTTCACCGATCGCCGAACCGAGTTGACGGTCGACGTGACCGACGATCATGGGCTGCCGACGCGCGACTACGTTGCGGTCGTGTTCCCTCCCGATAAGAAGCGCTGGACGGAGCGATCGCGCTATGTGCGGCTGTACGTTCCGCCGCCTGTCGCATCCGCGAATGCCGGTGCGCCATCGATCGGACCTGCGGCTCCTCAGCGACGCGACGTCATTGCTGGTCTCCCGGCCGGCGAGTACTACGTCGCCGTGGTGGCAGACCTGACGAGGGAAGGCAGTACGGACACGTCCACGCTCGAAACACTGGCGCGCGGCGCGACGCGTATCACGCTCAGCGAGACGGCACCGGCTCGCGTCACGGTCCACCGCGGGCCGGCACTTCGCTGAGCGGGCGCCGGCACGGCATGTGTCGGACCGAGCCGCGGCGTGTCACCCTGGCAAGGAGTCCCGCGGAAGCAGCCATCGCAGCGATGCGAGCTCTGTTCGCGTCGTTTCCCCTAATCCGGCGAGCGGCTGGCGGATGCGACGCGAACGGCCCAGTCTGTGTTCGGAGACGCTCATGGGAACTCGGCCGGCAGTCCCGCCTCTTTTCTGGCCGTTGTCTGCTGCAGCCAGAACGTTACCACCCCGCCGATGAGCAACTTCAGCATTTCGAGTGTCGTGTAGCTCGCGTGCAGAATCCAGAAGCGCTGCATCCCGCCTGGTGCAGGGCTGCGCGGCACGAAGTCGAGGCTGCGGCCGAGCGACATTATCGCGGGCGTCAGATAGATCAGCATCAGCACGACAATCGCGATCATCGCCGCGATACCCTTTCGGACGCGAGCGTAGCCGCCGGCGCTGTCACGGACAAGCCAGAGTGAAAGCGCGCCGAACGCGAGCTGGGTCCAGTTCCACAGCTGGAAATACAGTCGATTCAGTTCCGACGAGAGATACCGCAGCAGATCGCGCGCTTCCGGCTGCCCGAGCCGGTCGACCACCGCGGCAAAGCGCGGGTTCACGCGCGCGGCGAGCAGCCGATCGATGCTGTGAAAGTTCTCGGTCGCGACCACGGCCATGCAAAGCGTGCCCGCGATCCAGCCGCCCATCACGACGAGCGCCCACCGCTGTCTCATTTTGGACCCGATTTATACTGGCATTCGTCGATGCCTATTCCGATCGAACGTCAATACACGATCGAGATCGAACAGACGGCGGTGTACGTTGAACAGTACACGCGCCGCGGATCCGACACCGGAACTGAGTGCTCACGATCCGACCATCGCGACTTGGTCGCGCGGGCGGAGCTTCCCTCGGTGGCGGTTCATCTCCCGCTGGGCGATATCTACGCCGGCCTGAATATTCGCTGAGACGCCGAAGCCGTACAATCCGCGCGAGCGATGGCGTTGTGTGAATGGGATCAATTGTTGCTGGGCTGTATCCTCGCCACTCGGCCGGGTGCCAGCCATCGCAGCATCGCGCGCTCATCCGGCGTGAGCACAGTGAGGACGATCAGCAAACCCGCGTATGTAATGAAGTAGAAGGCACCGCACACACAGATCGTCATCAGTGGTGCAGCAGTGCCGAGCAGCTGACGTGTCAAGGCGCACACGATGCCCGCAACAACGGCGGCTGACGCGATTCTTCCAAGCCCGCTGAAGGAGGCGAGTTCTGCGCGACCGACGCTCATCACCTGAGCCAGCTTCCATACGGACGCCACGACTGCGATCACCTGAAGAGCCACAACGGATGTGACGACTCCGAGGGCTCCGAGTCGCGCGGTGCCGAACCACAGGATCAGCGCAGTTGCGGCGAGAAGAGCGATGCGGAGCTTGAGCACGAAAAATCGCTGCCCCGCAAAAGCGCGCGTAATGGGATCAAGAACCAGCACGCCAAGTGGCAGCAGCGTCAGATTGACGGCGAAAATCGGCCAGCTGTCCAAGTACTGCTGCGTGAACAGGAGTACGATGAAGTCGCGTCCCACTACCATCAACGCGACATACACGGGAAAGTACACCAGCGCGAGCTTGCGCGACGCCCGTGCCAGCAGGTCGAGAATCGGACGGGGATTCTGTTGCGCCTCGAGCAAGCTGACCCGCGGAAGCATGACCGACCCGATCGACTCGCGCAGCAGTCCGATTAACGGGAGGTTAAGGACGCCCACGGCGTAGATCGCGTACATCGACGCGCCAAAATGATGGGCGATGAAGTAATGCGGCAGATCCAGCTGGAACCGAAGCAGGACCGCCGAAAGCCCAAGTGGGAGGGCGTACGATCCCTGCCGCCGCAGGAAGTCCCACTCGAAACATCGCCAGTAACCCGGAACCGCGGAACGCAGATACAGCAGCAGCACACCGATCTGCACGATGCCCTGCACGAGGGCCGCGCCAATGAGCGACGAGACCGAACCGATCGTGAGGGCGCTCACAATGAACAGCAGCGTCTTGGAGGCCTGGCTGAATACGATGAGGACGGTGGAAGTTCGGATTTCCCCTCTCGCGACGGGAATGATCTCGAGAATCGATCCGATCGTCCAGGTGCAGATGACTGCACCCAGCACGGGTGAATACGCCCTGAGCTCCGGGCTGTTGAACGCGGCAGCGATAAGGCCTGGCCAGAGCCACGCTGCGACGGCCCCGATCGTTCCGATCGCCGTATGCACCAGCAGGACATGCAGGAGCACCGCGCCTCGCCGCTCCGGCTCCCGTGGCAGGAAGTAGAACGCCGTCATCCCGAAGCCGAGCGGAAGAACCGTAACCGCTGTGGCGACGACGAGGAAGACCTGCTTGTAGACGCCGAAATCGTGCTGGGTCAACGTCCGAACGAGGACGAGCGGGAGACCGAACGTCAGCGCGAAGCCGATGGTCTTCGCCACGAGCAACCACGTTGCCTGGCGCGCGAGCGACGGCCGCGCGTCGTCCACGTCAGCGACGGTTGTCATGCGGACCCTGCTTCCACATCGGCGACCCACCTCGTCCGACATGGCGACGACCTAACGGCTTGGCGAAAATCGCGACCCATTGTGCTGCTGGGCCGAGTGCAACGAGGGTGCCGGCGTTTCTCATCGTTTCTTGGTGAACGTGAAGGCGCCTTTCTCGAGATCCAGGTACTCCGACGTCAAGCCGAACTCTCGATTCCAACGTTCGGCAATCCTCTTCTCGTCGGCCCTCACACCATCGTCGAGCACGATTAATGCGTTGGGGCCAAGCCGCGGGGACAAGACCGGCAGAGCTGGGTACCTCGCCAGGGGCTGAGTCAATCCATGAGGGCCATCCACAAACAGCAGATCGATCGGCGGCGTCTCGGGAATACATTCTGTGTCGTACCACACCCATTGTTGATTACCGATCTGCACTGCTGTCAACGGTGCATCGACGACCGTCGCAACATCGCTCAGATTGTGGTCCGCCAACATCTGGCGTGACGCGGTGGCGAACCGGGCATCGCTTTCGAGAGAAGTAATCCTGCCCCGGCCCATTCGCCGGAGGCAGAATGCCAGCGTCAATGTCGACATCCCGCTGCCGACCTCGAAGATGTGTTCCGGCTGCCGGGACAGCACGAGCCTGCACAGCTGATTCAACAGGTCGGGCGAGGCTGCCCACGTGTTAGTGGCCGGCAGCGGAAAGGTCGGCTGGATCGTATTGACCACCGAGACGAGAGCAGCAATCTGCTCGTGCGACCTGCGTATCGCGAGCATCTGTTCACTAGCTGCTTCTTTCAATTGAATCTGCAGACTGCGGTACATCTCGAGGATCAAAAGCCCGAGCACTGCCGCTGCAATTCCGGCGGTCAGAATCCACCCGGCTGCACCCAGCATGTGCAGCGCAAGTGATCCGACGGCGATGATCGCCATCGCTGCAATTGCGAGGACGACAACGTCCTTCTTCCAGAGTCTGAGCATGGGTCGCGTTGTCCTGCGATTCACCGTCTTCGAGTTGCTTCAGGAGCTCTGTACCTCGAAGCGCGAGTTGCTCAGCGGATCACTGAGAAAATCCTCCTGCGCCGCCGTCACCGTCAGCGCGACGTACTCCTCCGGCTTGCCGTAAATCGAAGTGCAGACGTCTCGATATGCGCTTCGGGAACACGCGAAATTGAAACAGGCGGACAAATGCCCACGCGATCAGATATGCAGGAGAGCTCCGCCACATAGCCAGCTGGACGCTGATTTCTGTCGACGCCAGGCCGGGGCGAAACGCCTGCAAGGGTGACTGGCGCGGGCGAGCGCCAATGCCGACAACGAAGCCGGCACGAACGACCGGACATTTCCGCTCGGCCCTCGTCAGCTTGACGCTCAGCGCGGCATATTTGCCTTCCGCCGCTTCATACAGGTACCGCACGGCATACGGGTGATAGCGTGCCGCCTCCTCGACGACCTCGCGGGTATGGTCCGACGACCGATTGTCGACGACCAGGAGCTCGACGGTACCCGGCCGGCGGACACGGGCGAGGCTGCAAATCGTCTCGCGCTGCACCTCTGCGCGGTTTGCCGTACGGATAATGATCGAGACGTGCATGCGCCGGCCGAACCGATCAGTTCTCAGCAATTGCCGGGCCAGCGCGGAGCCGCGTGAACATCATCCAGTATCGATGCGATGTGGCCGCAATGTCGCGAAGATTCGGCTCGGGATCATCGGAGCTCTTACTCAGCGGTTCGGAACATTTCGGATGCGGCTTCTACTTCCACGACGCCGCTGTCCAGACCACCGGCGTCGACGACCCGGTCAAGCAGCGCGCCGACACCCGGATCCGGCTCGCGAACGACGTGCGCGACTTTCCGTCGAAGATCGACGGCCTGCGCAGTCCGCGGCTCAATCTGTGGGACATCTCGGTCATCAAGCGGGTGGCGGTGAACGACCGCGTGCGCGCCCAATTTCACGTCGAGCTCCTGAACGCGTTCAACCGCACGGTCTATGCCAACCCGAACACCGATCCGACCAACGCCGACTTCGGCAAGGTCACCAGCCAGACGAACCTGCCGCGCGACATCCAGCTGGCGTTGAAGCTGTTGTTCTAAACTGAGGAGCATTGACTCCGGATGTTCTTTTCTGAAACAGCGCGGGACTGGGAAAATGCCGCGCGTACTGACGCGATGTGACACGCGTGGGGTGCGCGCCCTAAAAATGATGCATAAATTCAACATCATTATCCTGCGCGACACGTCACCGCTGAAGTGTTTGCTGTGCCGGCTAGCGTGAGCTATAAATTTCTCTACTCCGACCCAAAACATCCCTTACTGAAACGCCGACCGACGCTGCAGGAGCGCACTATGCGTGTGTGGAGAGTACGTGTGTCTTTGGTGATCTCCTTGACCCTGGGAATCTCTGCCACCGCGCTGGCGGCCACTTTCTTTGAGGATTTTTCAAACATGCCGGCCGGCACCTGCTATCAGGACGGGACGGCGCTCGGCGCCTGGCAGTTCGTGTACAACGGGTACGGCTGCAATGGGTTCTATGCCTCGAATTCCAATACGATGCTCTTCGAGCATCCGGCCGTATCCACCAGTCCGGCCGAAACCCACGGAGCGCTCGTTACCGGTCCCTCGATCACCGGCGATTTCACGCTTCAGGTGTCGGCCGCGACAACGACTCAGTTGCGCGTGAACAGCGCGCCGAACACGTGGGAAGTGGCCTGGGTCCTCTGGCACTACACGGATAACGTGCATTTCTATTACTTCATCCCGAAACCGAACGGATGGGAGCTGGGCAAGGGAGACCCTGCCTATCCCGGAGCGCAGCGCTTTCTCGCCACCGGCACCTCGCCATCGTTTCCGATCGGCGGCTGGTATCGGATAAGGGTCGCCCAGTCGGGACAGACGATCCAGGTGTTCGTGAATGACCTTCTCATCACGACGTTCACCGATCAGGAGCGGCCTTATTCTTTCGGCCGGATCGGCCTGTACAGCGAGGACGCCGAGGTCTATTTCGACAACGTGTCGACGACGACCGGCGGGAAACCAAGCAAGCGCCGAAACTGACCCTCGCTGAACCCGCAGGGTCTCACCACAGAGGACGCAGAGGAACAATTCTGTTGCATTTCACGATTGAACCTCCGCGTCCTCCGCGTTCTCCGTGGTAGCAGCAGACATAACGAACGGACACGCGATACTCCCGAACGTCAGCTCTTGATGATCCGCCAGCGTCCCGTCGTCCCTACTGACCTCGACACCGCGAACCGGACCGCTGACCCACGCGGAGGGCACGGAGGAAACCTCAGACGGGCGTTCAACGGGACCGACATTCACGACGCTGCACCACTTGAGTCCTGCCCCGAATCGGCGGCGCCCGGGCCGCGCGCGGTCCGGGCCGCACGTTGCCTGTGCATTGCCCGCACACTTTCGACCCCGCACGTTCGATAATGGTTCACGTCAAGCCGCTGCTGCACGGCAATTCGACACATTGGTGCACATTGACCGCGCGCCAGCGCGCCCGCCGGAGCGGAGCAGGGCGCTCGGGGGTCCCCGCGAGCGGCGGCGTTGGAGGGTCCGGCGGGGCGAAGCCCCCCGGGTCCGGTGACATCTGAATTCGGATTCCGCGCACTGCCGGAATCGCCAAGGAGCATCCCATGGACCGGAGTCTCGATCCGATCAAACTCTCCGGGCGCCGGCCGTCGCCCGTCATCGGGCTGGCGCTGTTCGTCGCCGGTCTCATCGTCGTCGTGCTGATGGGACCGCTGCGCACGGTCCCGGCCGGCCATGTCGGCGTGAAGGACTTCTTCGGCGTCGTCTCTCCCCAGCCATTGCCACCCGGCATCCGCTTCGTCATCCCGCTGACCCGGGTCATCACGATGTCGGTCCAGACGCAGGAGATCAAGGAAGTGGCAGAAGTCCCTTCGCAGGAGGGGCTGATTCTCAGCCTCGAAACGTCGCTGCTGTTCCAGCTCGATCCGGCCAGGGCTTCCGACATCTACCGCACCGTCGGCCGCGAGTACGTCGGCAGAATCGTCGAGCCACAGTTTCGATCGGCCATTCGCGAGATCACCGCCTCGTACGAAGCGAAGGCGTTGTACTCCGCCGAACGGGAGCGGATCGCCAACGAGATTTTTGCTCTGTCCAGCCGCCTGGCCGGCGAACGGGGTATCGTCGTCCAGCAGGTGCTGCTGAGAAAAATCGGGCTGCCGCCGGTCGTCGCCAACGCGATCCAGGAAAAGCTGCGGCGCGAACAGGAGGCGGAGCAGATGAAATTCGTGCTGCAGAAGGAACAGCAGGAGGCCGAGCGCAAGCGGATCGAGGCACAGGGCATCGCCGATTTCCAACGCATCGTTGCGCAGGGTATCAGCGCACAGCTGCTCGAATGGAAAGGCATCGAGGCCACAGAAAAGCTCGCCGGCAGCAGCAACACGAAGGTCGTCGTGATCGGCAACACGAAGACCGGTCTGCCGCTCATTCTCGGCGAGAAGTGACTCTCGTGCTTTCCTTCGCCGCCTTCGCGCTGGGCAGGGCGTAGCTCGGCTCGCCTCAATCGCCGTCGAGCGAAGGTTGGGCCGTTTGCGTTTGAAAAGGACGTGTCCGGCCTCCGCCTTCGCTTCGCTCCAGCGAGAAGTCGGAGATACCGCGATTCTGTCGCCGTGCCCGGCCGCCGCGCGGCAGATGATTTACCATCAGCCCATGCGCGCGGTCATTCTCGCCGTGGTCTTCACGGGCCTGTTCGCTGCGCCGTGCCTCGGTGCCGATCGGCCGAACATTCTCTTCATCATGTCGGACGACCACGCGGCGCATGCCATCGGCGCCTATGGCTCCCGCATCAATCAGACCCCGAACCTCGATCGGCTCGCCGGCGAAGGCGCGACGTTGACGCGTGTGTTCGCGACCAATTCGATCTGTACACCCAGCCGCGCCGCGATCCTCACTGGCCAGTACTCGCACAAGAACGGCGTGACGATGTTCAACCGCTTCGACGGTTCGCGCCGGACCGTGGCCCAGCTCCTCCGGGCCGGCGGTTACTACACCGGCATCGTCGGCAAATGGCATCTCGGGAGCGATCCGGTCGGGTTCGATCGCTGGGAGATCCTGCCGGGACAGGGCGCCTATACGAATCCCGTCTTCTACACCGCGAGCGGCGAGAAGACCTACACCGGCCACTATGTGACCGACGTCATCACCGACCTTGCCATCGATTTCCTGGAGAACCGGCCGCGCCGCCAGCCGTTCTTCCTGATGATGCACCACAAGGCGCCGCACCGGCCGTGGGAGCCCGACTCCGCCCGCGCCGCGCGCTTCACCGGCCGTTGGATTCCCGAGCCGGAGACTTTCTGGGATTCGTATGCGACGCGTACGGACGCGCTTCACGAGAACCAGCAGCGGGTCGCAAACGACCTGACGCGCCGCGACCTCAAGCTCATGCCGCCGGCCGATCTCGAGGGCGCAGCGCTGACCGCCTGGTTGACGACGAAACCCGAGTCGGTCACGACGACCGTTGCGGGCCAGACCATCACGCTGACGGGTGAAGCGCTGGCGCGGTGGAAGTACCAGCGCTACATGCAGGACTACCTCGCCACGGTCCAGACGGTCGACGAGAGCGTCGGCCGCGTGCTCGACTTCATCGACCGCAGCGGCCAGGCGAAGAACACCATCGTCATCTACACGAGCGACCAGGGCTTCTTTCTCGGCGACCACGGCCTCTTCGACAAGCGGTTCATGTACGAGGAATCGCTGCGCATGCCTTTTCTGGTCCGCTGGCCGGCGGCGATCAAGCCGGGAACGCACAGCGAGGCGATGGCCCTGAACGTCGACTTCGCGCCGACCTTCCTCGACGCGGCGGGAGTCGCCGTGCCCGGCGATATGCAGGGACGCAGTCTGCTCCCGGTCTTGCGCGGCCGGACGCCTGCGGACTGGCGCACCGCGATGTACTATCGCTACTACCACGATCCGGGCGATCACAACACCCGCGCGCACTACGGCGTCCGTACGGCGACACACAAGCTGATTTACTTCTGGAAGAAGGATCAATGGGAGCTGTTCGATCTGGTGCGGGATCCGTCCGAGCTTCACAACCTGTACGGACAACCCGGTCAGGAGCAGCTGACCGCGACGCTCAAGGCGGAACTCCTGCGATTGAAGCGCGAGCTCGGAGACGACGACCAGCTCGCGGATGAGCAGCTGCCCAACGGCGTCGATGGACCGGTTGCGCGGCTGCGCGGAAAGTGACGTGCGCGCGGGCGGAACTGACCACGCCGGACGCGGCGGGGATGTTTTGGAGCGGGCCAGGGAGTGCCGAGCCGCCAGAGGGAGAACACACGATGAGACGCAGACTTCTGATCCTGACCTTCAGCGTTCTCGCCGGCGGCATTTCCGTTCACGGCCACCACTCGTTCGCCGCCTACTACGCCGAGGATCAAACCGTCTCGATTGAAGGAGACCTCGCCGTGTTCGAGTACCGCAACCCGCACGCCTGGGTGCACATCGAATCGCGCGACAACTTTGGCCAGGTGCAGAGAGTCAGCGCTGAATGGGCCAATCCCGGCCGCCTGAGCCAGCAGGGAGTCACCAGGGAGACTCTGAAGCCCGGCGATCGACTCATCCTCACGGGCAGCCCTTCGCGAAATCCTGCCGAGTACAAGATGCACCTGAAGCGGGTCGTACGGCCCGCTGACGGATGGACGTGGGCAGGCCGCGGTGAGCGCCGCTGACGCTCGATCTGTCACCGACTCACTTCCGGTCCCGCAGCCTGAACACGTACAGCGCCTGACCAGTGTTCGGAGTTTCGATGTCGCGCGCGATGACTGCCGGCACGTTTCGCGGGCTCCCGCCGCCGAGGCCGGTCGTCACCGCGACGTACTGATGGCCGCCGGCCCTGAACGAGATCGGGAAGCCCTGCACCGACGTGCCGACGCGCGCCTGCCAGAGCACTTTGCCGGTGCGGACGTCATGCGCCCGAAAATATCGATTCAGGTCTCCGACGAACGCCAGACCGCCGGCCGTCGACAACACGCCGGTCAGATACGGAGCGCGCTGCTCGTGCTTCCAGACTTCCTGCAACGTTCGGACATCGTACGCCGCCAGCTTGCCGACATTGCCATCGCTCCCCGGCATCTCGAAGAACCGCCGCTCGCCCGCCGTGCCGCCCGAGCCCTCTTTGAAGTCCACCTGCCGGCCGCGAAGCTCCATGCACGACTGGCTCAAAGGCAGCACGACGACGCCGGCCTCGGGGTTGTAGCTCATCGCCTGCCAGTTCTTGCCGCCTTCGGTGCTGGGACATGACGCGACCCACTGGCCGATTTTCATTTCGATGATGTCGCTGCGGTACTCCGGCGTTCCCGTCTTCGGATCGACTCGTTCCCAGACGTTCTGAAAGACAGTCTCCTTGTGTCCGATGTACTGGCCGGTCCGGCGATCGAGCTTCCAGAGAATGCCGGCCTTCCCCGCGGTAAACAGGACCTTCTGATCGCCGATATCCACGAGCACGCGCTCGAACACCTCGTCGAGGTCGAGCGATTCGGCCGGCGCGTGCTGGAAGTACCACGCAAGTTTGCCCGTGTCCGGATTCAACGCGAGCGTCGAGCCGGTGTACAGCACCCTGTCGAGCACCGTCAGCCCGCGGCTCGCCGGCACCCACGGCTTGGCCTGCGCGGTGCCCCAGTAGGTGAGGTTCAGATCCGGATCGTAGCTGCCGGCGATCCAGGTCTCGCCGCCGGCCCGAAACAGGTTGGGAAGCTTGCCCCACGTGTCCCCCCCGGGCGTGCCCTCCTGCGCGATCACGTTGAACTTCCACGCCAGCTTTCCCGTCGCGATGTCGACGGCGCTGATCCAGCAGCCCTCACCGGTGAACCGCGCGCATCCGCTGAGGCCTTGCAGGACCTTGCCGTTGATCGCGATGGACCCGCTCGTCGTGAAGTGGCCCTTCGCGGGATCGCCGACCGGCGTCTCCCAGAGCAGCCGGCCGGTCCGGGCATCGAGGGCGACCATGCGCGCATCGCTGGCGGCGAACAGAATCTTGTCCTGCGCGATCGAAAAGCTGCGAAGGCCGCCGTAGCCGGGACGCTGCTCGGGTCCGGCACGCTGCTCCCAGATCAATTCACCGGACTCGGCATCGAGCGCCTGGACAATGTTATTTGGATTGAGCAGGTAGAGGATGCCGTCGTGCACGAGCGGATGCGACTGGTTGGCGCCGCCCTCGGCCATCGCCCAGACCCATGCCAGCTCGAGATCGCCGACGTTTCCGGTCGTGATCTCCTTCAGCGGACTGTAGCTCCAGCCGTGATAGTTGCCGCGGAACATCAGCCAGTCGCCGGGATCCGGCTTCCGCAGCATCTCGTCGGTCACGACCGCGAAGTTCTTCACCTCGCCTTTCACGGTCAGCCCCTTCCGGGCCGGAGCGGGCGGTGCCGCATCCCCGCCGCCGCCTCCTCCTCCTGCGCCGCGGCCACCCCTCGGTGACGGTTGCTGGGCCGCGCCGCCCGATGGTCCGGTCGCGGAACGGATCGTCGCCGGTGTTTGCGGCGCCAACGGCTGCGAGCCGGGACGAGCGCCGTTTGCCTGGAGGAGGTACGCAACAATGTCGATCATCGCCTGACCGCCAGGTCCGCCAGGATCGGTCGGCGGCATCGAGGCCATCAGGTACGCGTAGAGGTCCGCAACCGTCTTGTCACCCCATTGATTCAGGAAGTTGGACCCCGCGAGCTGGGGCGCCTCGAACGAGCCCCTGAGATCGCGGAGGTGACATCCGGAGCAGCTGGCATCGTAGGCCGCGCGGCCAGCTTCCGCCTGCGCCACCGTGAACACGGGTGCGGCCGACTGAGCGGACGGCTGGACGGCCGCCGCCCCGATTGCGAACGCAGCCAGCACCACCAGCAAAGGACGCATGTCGACTCCCGGCAAGGAAAGGAGGAGCAGGATTGTACACGCTTTGACGACCGCTGGCGTCATGTCAGTCGTCAGTCGTCAGTCACCAGTCGGCAAGTCCAAGTCGTCAGTCGACCAGTCCAAGTCGTCAGTCCCTCAGTCGCAGGCATTCAGTTGGGCCAGCCCGGCGCGACAGTCCGCGCCGACTGCCGACTACCGGCCAATGACTGAAGACTGGTGACTGAGACTGGCGACGTGACTGAATGACTGAATGACTGAATGACTGAATGACTACCGACTGACGACGACTTTGGTTCAGTCATCCGACAGCACCAGGTAAAGTGCCAGCGGCGCGATGAGGAGACATGCGCCGAGGCCGAGCACGAGGGGCAGCGCGTGCTGCAGGATGAGCGCTGACGCGCCGGCGATGTCGAAGCGGTTCGGCTCGAGATCGGAAATGACATCGCCGAGATGGCGGAACCACTCGAGCGATCGCCACGCAGCCCCAGCGACGCCGCAGGCCAGACCGACCGCGCCGGCGCCGGCGATTCCCTGCACGACGCTGATCGGCCGCTCCGCGGCGCGCGACGCCTCGACGCGCGCCCGGATGGTGGCGCGCCACCAGACCGCGCCCGCTGATGGAAGCCGCGGGCCTGCCTGGTGCCGTGCGCTCGTCTCGGCATCGTGCAGAGCCAGGGCGACCGCGAGGACATCGGCACAGACCGGACAGCTTTCGGCATGAGCGGCGAGCGCCGGGTCGCAGCCGTCCGGCCAGCGGCCGCCCACGATCGCGGCGACGAGTGGCGCCTCGCAGGCGCATTCAGGAGTCGACACGGTGCTGTTTCCCGCTTCGCGATGGAGTTTCGTCGGCGGACTGGATCCGCCCGGCTCCCGTTGCTGCCTGTGCGGCGGGGTCCGGGCGGGCGACACGGAGATCCTGCAGGAGCGCGGCGAGCCGATGCCGCGCCCGGAAGAGCAGCAGCTTGATGCTGGCGCGCTTCAATCCGAGCGTTTCGGCAATTTCCTGGTGCGACGACCCCAGGGCGTACGCGAGCCAGAGGAGATCGCGCTCGCGCGGTTTCAGGCGCGCCATCGCGCGTGCCAGATCGAGGCGCCGCGCCGTCCTGACGGCGACGTCCGCCTCCGGCCGCCCGTCGGCAGCCTCCAGTGCCGCGCTCAGCTGCACCCGGTCGCCGCGAACGCGGCGGCGGTGATCGTGCACCAGATTGGCGGCAATCCGGAACAGGTAATTGCGGCGGTGCGCGTCGTTGTCGTAGGTCACCGCCGCGCGCAGAAAGCGGTAATACGTTTCCTGCAGAAGATCGTCGGCCAGCCGCGCGTCGCCCGTCATGCGTGACAAGTACGCCCACACCGGCCTGGACGTTCGCTCATAGAACAGGCCGAACGTCTCCTCGTCCATGTGAAAGGGCTCGTCCGCTTCACCTGCCGCCGCAGCGAGGCGCTCGATTTCGGAGAGTGTCATGTCACGCATGAGTGGCGCGCGACGCCGGTTCCATCAGCCCGAGACGATACGACAGCACATAGGCGAGGAATGCCGAGACGATGAACCCGACTCCGATCGTCATGGCGAGCACGGAGATCACTTGCAGGAGCTGCGCGACCTCGTCGATCACACTCGCTTTCGCGACCCACAGGCCGGCCCCGGCGAACGCCACCACGACGCCGGCCTGCATCGACCACAGAATACGGCCGAGCGGCGCGCCGACGCTTCGCGGCAGCACGTCGACGGTGAGCGACGTCGAGGTGAGGAAGCGCTGGCCCGCCGGCGATTGGACGTAGGCCATGAGCTCCTCGTTCGACGAGAGGCGGTCGAAAATCTTGGTGTGCGCGTCGGTCTGTATTTTCGTGGCCCGCAGCCACGACCGGTAATTGATGACCGAGCGGATGACCCAGACGAGCAGGCCGACAATCGTGCTGAAGACAATCAACGCCGCAATGCCGGCGAGGACGCCTTGCACCACGTTGATCGCACGAACCCGGTTATCAATGACGCGATAGCCCGAGTCGCCCAGGAAGAAGACGGGGTTGTGCGCCACTTCGGGGTGCTGCGCCAGGAACGCCGCGAGCTTCGGATAGGTGCCGAGATACTCCGACCGCGAGAGAAGCATCGGATCCAGCCGCAGAACCTGTTCCACCGTCGGCGGATACTCGTCGAGCAGATGTCGCAGTCGCTCGCGCGTGTCCCGGGCATTCTCTTCAGCCGCCGCGGCAGGCGCCTGCACACCCGGCGCAGTCCGCCCTTGAGCGCCCGCGGCCGGCATTGCTCCAGACAAACCCAACAACGCCGTCACCAACAGGCTGTTCAGGGGTTTTGCAGTCATCACCGGATACATACGTTCCGGCGCTCGGAAGGTTAACTGACGCCCGAAAACGAGCGGGGCCCGCCGCCAGGCCAGCTCGCGAACGTCCGTGGCGTGTCCTTCGTCTCACGGTTGATGAATCCGCGCCATCGGTTCCCGCCGACTGACGAGGACACCCCAGCCGGCCGCGGCAATCGCCCGGCCGTAGCCGCCCAGCGGGGCTTTTTGTTACCATGAACGGCGCCGGATCGATGGCGACGGCTCTCTCCGCCTGCGGCCCGCCGATCGAAGACCCGCTGGCCCTCTTCGATCTCATTCCGCTGCCCGCGTGGATTTTTGACGCCTCCACACTGCGCTTTCTGTGCGTCAACGAGGCGGCGATTGAACGCTACGGCTTCTCGCGCGACGAATTCCTCTCCATGTCCATCAGCGAGATCCGCCCGCTGCCCGAGCGGCCGCGCCTGATGGAGGAATTCAGTCGTCACAGCAAGCCGACCTCGTTTCGCCAGCGCTGGTGGCACCAGACCAAGAGCGGTGAAGTCTTTCAGGTCGAGGTGTCGTCGCGGGCGCTGACCTTTCACGGCCGCGACGCCTATCTCGTCATCGCCATCGACATGTCGGAACAGCTCCGCCTTCAGGAGGCGCTGTTCCACAGCCGCCGCCGTCTCCAGGCGCTGTTCGATAATGCGCTCGATGCCATATTGCTGGCGAACGATGCCGGCGAATACGTCGACGCCAATGCGGCAGCATGCGCGTTGCTCGGCTGCAATCGCGACCAGATCCTGAAGCTTCACGTGTGGGACGTGCCCGCGGACGTGACGCCGGGCCACGCCCGGGAGTCCTGGAACAGATTTCTGAAGGACGGGAGCATGTCGGGCGGCTACCGGCTGCGCGCGTGCGATGGGACGATTCACGACGTCGAGTTCCGATCCGTCGCCAACGTGCTGCCCGGGCTGCATCTCGCCATCCTGCGCGACGTGACGAGAGAGAATGCCATCCGGAGTGAAGCGCAGGAGCGGCTTCGCGAATCGCACGAGCAGTCCCGCCGCGCGGCGGCCCGCCTGCGCGCGCGGCGCGAGGAGGACCGGACGCGAATCGCGCGCGAGCTCCACGACCAGCTCGGACAGGCCCTGGCGGTCCTGAAGATCGACCTCCACTGGCTGGGACATCAGACAACAGGTGCCCAGAAGCGATCTCAGGGGCTGCCGGAGAAAATCGACAACATGATCCGCGTGGTCGACGACACGATCGCACGGGTTCGTCGCCTCTCGAGCGAACTGCGGCCGCCAGTGCTGGACAAACTGGGGCTCGTCGCCGCCGTCGAGTGGGAGGCGGAGGAGTTCGCGCACCGGACCCGCATCCAGACCCACTTCAGCTCCGGTATCGAGCACGTCGGCCTGGATCGCGGCCGGTCGACCGCCGTCTTCAGGATTCTCCAGGAGGCGCTGACCAACGTCGCGACGCACGCCGCGGCGGCGAACGTTCGTATATCAGTCTCGGTCGCCAACACGCACTTGCGGATCGCCGTCTCGGATGATGGCAGGGGGATGGCGGCGGATCAGATGATCAGCGGCCGCGCGCTCGGCATTCTCGGAATGCGCGAACGTGCATCCCTGCTCGGCGGGACCGTTGCCGTTCGGCGCCGCCGGCGCCGCGGGACCGTGGTCACCATTGGAATCCCGCTGGCGGAGCGGCGCCGGGCGCCTCGAGACGATTGGAATGATTAGAGTCTTCATCGCCGACGATCATCCGGTCGTCCGAAAAGGCATTCGGCAGATCGTTGCCGACATCCCGGATATCGTTGTCGTCGGCGAGGGCGCAACCGGACGCGAAACGCTCGAGCTCGCGGGCCAGGTCATTCCGTGCGATGTGATTCTGCTCGACCTGTCGCTGCCCGATCGCGACGGACTGGACGTGCTCAAGGCGCTCCGCCGCCAGCAGCCGTCAGTCCGCGTCCTGGTGCTGACGATGCACTCTGAGGATCAGTTCGCGGTCAGAGCACTGAAAGCCGGGGCCGCCGGTTACCTCACAAAGGACGGCGCGCCGGCGGAGTTGATCGGGGCGATCCGAAAAATCGTCGCCGGCGGCCGCCACGTCAACGTCCGCCTGGCGGAACGCCTCGCCGCACACCTGGGTCCGGATGCCGAGCGGCCTGCGCATGAGCGGTTGTCGGATCGGGAATACCAGGTCCTGCGGATGATTGCGGAGGGTAAAAGCACCCGCCAGATCTCGGCCGAGCTGATGCTCAGCATGAAAACCGTCAGCACGTACCGCGCGAGACTGCTGGACAAGATGAACATGAAAACGGCAGCGGAGCTTGCCGCGTACGCCGTCCGACACCGCCTCACCGACTGATCTCCCCGAGTTGTCCGGCCAGCGACGCAATAACCCCTACTGATGCTGACGTTAATCGTGCAGGCGCCCTTCGCTGCCTGTGAAGTCGACCTTCGAGATTGTAAAAAGATAACGCCCTTGTAGGTCAAATACCGACATCTGAGTAAGTCCTACACCCGATTCACTCTATCCCACTTCCCGTCTATGGTTTAGATGAACTGAATTAGCGGTTGGGTCCGCCGCGCCCATGGCTGCGATTCTGATCGCCACGCATCGGCCCGTCGACAGGCAACCGCATCAGCTGCTTTTCGTGGCGGCGGGCGCGGGGGCCTCCGGTGGTCGAAAAACGCTGTTGCAGCTCAACATCCTGATCTGCATTTTCGTCGCTCTCGAAATGGTCCAACCCCGATCGTCGATACCCTCTTCCTGGCGCCGATTGCCGGCGACCATCGCATCTGCCGGGTAATGCCCCACTTCTCCGCGAAGGCGAGCCATCCAGTCAACTCCCCGCCTCCGTGTCAGGAACGTCGATGAGTGTTTTCGGGGCGGGCGAACAGCGGCTGGCGGCGATCGTCGACTTTGCGCAGGCGATCAACGCCGAACACGACCCGACCACGCTGCTGACCAAGCTGTGTGACGCGGCGCGGGAGGTGGCCTTTGCGGGCCAGGCGGTGATCGGTCTCCTGAGCGACGACCAGTCCACCACCGCGTCGCTGTTCTGCAGCAGCCCCGACCAGCCTGGGGCGGCGCTGCGGCCGCCCACCGTGGCCGGCTCGCCGCTCGAGGCGATCGTCCGCGGCAGGGAACCGGCGCGGATCAAGCAGTCGGCCGAGCGGCGCCGCTGGTCGCGTGAGCTGTTTGGTGACGATCGCACGACCTCGTTGATGGGGGCGCCGCTGGCATCGGCGACGCGCGTCTACGGATGGCTGTTGCTGCGCAACAAACATGGCGCCGACGCGTTCACCGACAGCGATCTTGCGGTCGTGTCCGCGATCGCCACACAAGGGGCGATTGCATACGAGAACGCCAGGTTGTTCGAGGATCTGCGCCGGCAGTCGGCGGTGCTTCGCGACGAACAGGAGCGGACCCGTTTTGCGATGGCAGCGGCGCACATGGGTGTCTGGGACATCGATCTGGTGACGAAGGGCGTGACCTGGTCCGACACGCTGGCGCCCGTGTTCGGTCTGACGCCAGCGCAGGCGCCCGCGACGCTGGACAACTTTCTGCAGCTCATTCATCTGGATGACCGGCCGTCGTTCAACGAGCATCTGCGGCTGGCGATCGCGGAACAGAAGGAATTCACCATCGAGTTCCGGGTCATCTGGCCGGACGGGAGCCATCGCTGGGTGGCGGGCCGGGCGCGCGTGGCCTATGACGAAACCCGGCGTCCCGTCCACCTGCTCGGCGTCGCGATGGACGTTCATCACGAGAAGCAGCTCGAGCAGCAGTTTCGTTCGGCGCAGAAGATGGAGGCCATCGGCCAGCTCGCCGGCGGGATCGCGCACGACTTCAACAACATGCTGACCGCGGTGCTCGGCAACGCCAACCTCGTGCTCGATGATCTCGACGCCAACTCGCCGCTGCGGCCCGACCTCGAGGAAATCGTGAAGGCGGCCGAGCGCGCAGCGGCATTGACGCGTCAGCTATTGGCGTTCGGGCGCAAGCAGGTGCTGCAGCCGGTATCTGTCGACCTCAACGCGAGCGTGCGAGACCTCATGCAGATGCTCCGCCGCGTCATCGGCGAGCACATCGAGCTGACAACCGTCGGCGACCCGCAGCTTTCGCCGATCCGCGCCGATCCGACGCAGATCGAGCAGGTGGTCATGAATCTGGTGGTCAACGCGCGCGATGCCATGCCGACCGGTGGACGGCTGTCGATCGAGACAGCGAACGTCAAGCTCGATCAGGACTATGCCGCAGGTCACCTCTCCGTGCGTCCGGGCCGCTACGTCATGCTGGCCGTGAGCGACACCGGCACCGGCATCGACGAAGCGACCAGGCGCCGTCTGTTCGAGCCGTTCTTCACGACGAAAGCGCTCGGCAAGGGCACCGGCCTCGGATTGGCGACGGTGTACGGAATCGTCAAGCAGAGTGGCGGCTATATCTGGGTCTACAGCGAGCTCGGCCACGGCACCACGTTCAAGGTGTATCTGCCGGTGGGCGAAGAGGTGCCGCACGTGCCGCACCCGCACAAGGAGGCGGCGCAGCCTGCGCGCGGTTCGGAAACGATCCTCCTCGTTGAGGACGAACCGGCCGTCCGGTCGCTCGCGCGTGTGCTGCTCGAGCGTGCCGGGTACCGTGTGATTCCGGCCGCGAACGCGCAGGAAGCCGTCCTCCAGTTCCAGAGCGTCGGGACGGAAATCGATCTGGTGATTACCGATGTCGTCATGCCGGGCGCGAGTGGGCCTGCGCTGCTGAGATATCTTTCCGATCAGCGGCCTGATCTCAAGGTTCTCTTCATGTCGGGTTATGCACACGACGCGGTTCCGGCGCTCGGGCGCCTCGACAAGGACGCGATCTTTCTGCAGAAGCCGTTTACGGCCGAGCGGCTGATCGAGAAGGTTCGCGAAGCGCTCGAACAGTGAACCACTACCACGGAGCTATCGCTGCAAGGGGCTTTGAGTAAAAGTCTTCAATTTCAGTATGATCGCCCCATGAGCATCAATGTGAGCGCCGGCGTCCGTCTGAAGGACGCACACCTCTTTCGGCAGGCCTGCTATATCGACGGCAAGTGGGTTCAGGCCACCGCGAGCTCCGCCATCGACGTCGACAACCCGGCAACCGGTGAAGTCATCGGCAGTGTACCCAAGCTCGGGCGTGCCGAGACGCGTCAGGCCATCGACGCGGCGGCCCGGGCCTTCCCCGGCTGGCGCGCGAAGACCGCGAAGGAACGCGCCGGCGTCATGCGCCGCTGGTTCGATCTCATGATGGCGAACCAGGACGACCTTGCCAACCTCATGACGACGGAGCAAGGCAAGCCGCTGACCGAATCGAAAGGAGAGGTCGCCTACGCGGCGTCGTTCCTGGAGTGGTTCGGGGAAGAAGCGAAACGTGTCTACGGCGATACGATCCCGCCGCATCAGCCCGACAAGCGGATCGTGGTCACCAAGGAACCGATTGGCGTCGTGGCCTGCATCACGCCGTGGAACTTTCCGCTCGCGATGATCACGCGCAAGGCCGGTCCCGCGATCGCCGCGGGATGTTGCGTCGTGCTGAAGCCGGCGTCACAGACGCCCTTCTCCGCGCTCGCGCTGGCCGAGCTCGCCGAACGGGCGGGCCTGCCGAGCGGCGTCTTCAACGTGATCACCGGACCGGCGAAGGACATCGGCGCCGAGCTCACCGCCAATCCGACCGTTCGCAAGCTCTCGTTCACCGGCTCGACGGAGACCGGCAAGCTGTTGATGGCGCAGTGTGCGAGCACGGTGAAGAAGCTCTCGCTGGAGCTCGGCGGCAACGCACCGTTCATCGTGTTCGACGATGCCAATCTCGACGCGGCAGTCGACGGCGCGATCATGTCCAAGTATCGCAACACCGGCCAGACGTGCGTCTGCGCGAACCGGCTGCTGATCCAGGATTCGGTCTACGACCGGTTCTCGGTGAAGCTCGCAGAAGCGGTGAAGAAGCTGAAACCGGCGCCGGGCGGCGAGCCGGGCGCGACACAAGGGCCGCTCATCGACGACCGCGCGGTGGAAAAGGTGGAGCAGCATATCAGCGACGCGACCGCGAAAGGCGCTCACGTCCTGGTCGGCGGCAGGCGGCACGCGCTGGGCGGCCGGTTCTTCGAGCCGACGATCCTGACCGACGTCACCCCGGCGATGATGGTCGCCCGCGAGGAAACGTTCGGGCCGGTCGCACCGTTGTTCCGCTTCACCTCAGAAGCCGATGCGATTCGACTGGCGAACGACACGGAGTTCGGTCTGGCCGCGTATTTCTACGGCCGCGATGTCGGCCGGATCTGGCGCGTGGCCGAAGCGCTCGAATACGGGATCATCGGCATCAACACGGGCATCATCTCGACTGAGGTCGCGCCGTTTGGCGGCGTGAAGGAATCCGGGATCGGACGCGAGGGATCCAAATACGGGCTCGAGGAGTTCCTCGAGATCAAGTATCTGTGTATGGGAGGAATCTAAGGAAAAAGGGACACGAAGGATACAAAGGACACGAAGGACACAAGAATCAATCGTAGGCATTTGCGGCTTTCTGTTTTTTGTGTCCCTCGTGGTGGCCCCGCAGGGTGTCCGCGAATCGCCACGCTCCGCATGCAAGGCAGGGATTGTGGGTGTGGGCTTGTGAATCGTGAGTGTTGAGCCTCGACTGACAACTGACAACTGACAACTCACAACTCACTGCCCACGCTTCTCCGTTCGTCTCTGTTTCTCCATTTCTCTGTGTTTTACCGTTTCCTCCGTTGCCCTCCGTTCTCTCGGCGAACGGCGCGGCTCGATCAGTCCGCCAAGCGCCAGTTTTGCGATTTCTTCCGCCACCTCCTCCTGTGTCAGGCGCCCATCGTGGCGGAACCAGCGCGGCAGCCAGAGGATCATGCCGAGCACTGAGAACGTGGCCACCGTCACGTCGACGCGGCGCAGGCGGCCGGCCGTCCGCAGCTCGACGAGCGTGCCGCGGATCAGATCGAAGTAGCGCCGCATCTTCTCCTCGATCTGCCGGCGCGATCGCGGCGGCAGCGCGCGAATCTCATCGTTGAGGTGCGTGACCGCCCCCTGCCCGCGCGTCGCGATCCGCGCGTGCCGTACGATCAGTTCGCGCAGCCGCTCTTCCGGATCGGCGATACCGCGGACCGGGACCACCACTTCATCGCGGACGCGTTCGAGGCCGAACGTCATGATCTCGAAGAGCAGCGCCTCCTTGCTCTCGAAATGATGGTAGAGGCCCGCCTTTGTGAATCCGAGCGCGCGCGCGACGTCGCTCACCGACGTGGCGTCGAAGCCGCGGTCGCGAAACAGCTGCGCGGCGGCGCGGCACATCTCGGCGCGGCGCCCTGTGGCGTCGGCCTTGCCGTCGGCCCGCGTAGGGGCCTCCGGCCGCTGGATTGGCGCCACCCGCGCCATCACCCGTGAGGACGTGTCCGCTGCGGTGGTCAGCGGCCGCTGGGGACTTCGTCGTTGAGTAGCCATCGCAGCCGGGATATTATGCCCCCGACCGACCGGTCGGTAGGCTCAGCTTTTGGCGCCTTACCTGTTTTGGCGCCTTACCTGTATCGAAGACACATTGATTGTTGATTGTTGATTGTTGATTGTTGATTGTTGATTCGAAACAGCATCCGCAATCCGCAATCAGCAATCCGCAATCCGCAATCCGCAATCCGCAATCAGCAATCAGCAATCAGCAATCAGCAATCAGCAATCAGCAATCTCATGATTCCAGGAGGGATACCGGGCATGCGAACGTTTGCACGGATCGTTGTCGCCGCCGCCTGCCTCATGCTCCTGCCGGCCGCGGCGTCGGGCCAGACCAGCACCATCGCCGGCACCGTCAAAGACGCGTCAGGCGCCATCCTGCCCGGCGTCACCGTTGAAGTGTCCAGCCCCGCGCTGATCGAAAAGGTCCGAACGGCGACCACCGACGGTTCGGGGCAGTACCAAATCACCCAGCTCCGGCCCGGGACCTACATTGTCACCTTTACGCTGCCCGGGTTTACGGTCGTGAAGCGCGAAGGCGTGGAGCTCACGTCGGACTTCACGGCGACCATCAATGCCGACATGCGAGTCGGGGCGGTGGAGGAAACCATCACGGTCCTGGCCGAGTCGCCCATTGTCGACGTCGCCAACATCACGGCGCGCACCGTGATGACCCGCGACGTGCTCGACGCCATCCCAACCGGCCGCAACATTCAAGCCGTCGGCATCATGATTCCGGGGACCACGATCGCGCAAGGGGGTGGCGGCGCCCTTTCCCGCGACGTCGGCGGATCGGGCAATCTGCAGCAGTCTCCGCTCCAGTACCGCGGCTCCGGCGATACCGTGCAGACCATCGAAGGGCTGCGGCTGAACAACCTGTGCGCACAGGGTGCGTACAGCGGTGTCTACTGGAACGACGGCAGCTTTCAGGAAATCAGCTACGTGACCGGCGCCGACTCCGCCGAGATGGGCCAGGGCGGCATCCGCGTCAACATGGTGCCGCGGGACGGCGGCAACTCCTTCCGCGGCACCGTCTTCGGCAACTACGCCGACGGCGCCTGGGCGGCCGACAATCTCCGCGCCAATCTCGCCGGCGATCTCACCTTCAATCCCGCCAACCGGCTGACGAACGTCGGCGTCATCAGGAAGGTCTGGGATATCAATCCCTCGATTGGCGGACCGATCAGACGGGATAAAATCTGGTTCAACTTCACCTTCCGGCACTGGGGCGTCAACAAGACGGTTGCCGACAGCTTTTTCGACCAGGATCCGTCGCCGTTCCGCTACGATCCCGATACCACGCGCCAGGGCATCGACGATGGCCACATCGTCAGCCGCGCGGGACGGATCGCGTGGCAGATCTCACAGAAGGACAAGCTCACCGTCTACCACGACGATCAGAACAAGTACCGCGATCACTGGGGGATCAGCGGCAACGTGCCGCCGGAGGCCTCGGGGGTGCAGGTGACGCCCACCAGCTTCGTGCACGTGACGCGGTGGACGAGGACCCACACGAACAAGCTTCTGCTCGATGCCGGCCTCGGCATCTACGATCAGGAGTACACCGAGCTGTACCAGCCGGAGATTACCAGTCAGACCGCGAAGGTCTTCGACCTGGCGGCGATCCGCGGTGCGCGGACGTACACGCTCTGCGACAACTCGACCGGCAACTGCCAGGCGCAGACGGGAAAGCTGGCGGGTGCCTGGCCGAATCCGGCGGATCATTTTTCGCTGCTCCGGACGTATTCCGGTTCCGCGTCGTACGTGACCGGATCGCACGCGTTCAAGTTCGGGGCGGCGGTCACCGAAGGCAACTGGCGCCTGGTCCGCCAGAACACCGGCGACGTGCAGCCGGTCGAGTTCACGAACGGGCTGCCGACCGCGGTGACGCTGCGGCTGCCGACCGATCGCCGCAACGGGATCAAGGCCGACACCGGCATCTATGCCCAGGATAAATGGACCGTTCGCCGCGCGACGGTGAACGCCGGTCTCCGTTATGACTGGTTCATCGGGGAGTCACAGGAGAGCGACGTGCTGCCCAGCCGCTTCAACGATGGCCGGCACTATGGCGAGTGTGCCGACGGCAAGAATGATCCGCGCGCCGGCTGCGTCGGCACGGTCCAGAACTGGAAGGATCTGTCGCCGCGGATCGGCGTGGCGCTCGATCTGTTCGGCGACGGCAGGACCGCGGTCAAGGGCAGCGCGGCCCGGTATGTGGCCGGCCAGAACATTGCCGTTGCCGACGACATCAATCCCGTGTCGGCCTTGAGCATCTCCGATCGCCGGCCGTGGACGAACGACCTCGACCGCAACGGCCTGCCGATCGACTCGAACGGCAACATCCAGTTCAACGAGCTGGGGACATCGACGTCGACGCCGACATTCGGCCGCAGCGTTTCCACCACAGACTACGATCCGGACGTTCTGAACGGCTGGTTCAAGCGCGGCTACAACATCGAGTACACGATTGCCGCGCAGCACGAGCTGGCACCGCGCACGATGGTGTACGGAGGCTGGTTCAGCCGGTCATTCGGCAACCAGACCTTCACCGACGATTTGCGCTTCGACAAGAACAGCTATGACGGTCCGTTCTGCATCACCGCGCCGTCAAATCCGCGATTGCCCGGCGGCGGCGGCGATCAGGTGTGCAATTTGTTCGACCTGAAGCCGTCGGTGTTCGCGCTGGGGCTCCCGGCGAACAACCTGGTGACGTTCTCGGACAACTTCGGAGGAGAGACGAACGTGTACCGCGGCTTCGATATCAACCTCGAGTCGCGGTTCTCGAACGGCGCCTTCATCCGTGGCGGCGTGACGGCGGTGAGCCGCACCTTCGACAACTGCAACCTGCAGAACGCAGGGTACGACGCGGTGCCGGGCGGCGGCACCGCGGTCGTCAATACCGAGACGTATCCCGACGGAACCTCGTACTGTCATCGCGAGTACCCGTACCGCCCTGACGTGAAGGTGTTGGGATCGTACACGCTGCCGTGGGACATTCTGTTCAGCGGCACGTATCAATTCAGCCGAGGCGTGCAGACCGGCGGGGCCGGGCCGGCCGTGTTGGCGACCTGGAGCGTGGCCAGCGCGAATTTTGCCAACCCCGCCTTCTCGACGCTGGGACGAACGCTCAATCCCGGCTCGGCGAACAAGCCGATTCAGCTGATTCGTGAGGGCCTCGATTACGGCGATCAGAACCTGCATCAGCTCGACCTGCGGGCGTCGAAGCGGTTCCGGTTCGCGCAGTACCGCGTCCGGTTCGACTTCGATCTCTACAACCTGTTCAACAGCAACTGGCCGTTTACCGTGAACAACACGTTCGCGACCACCACGACGGCCGTGTGGTTGCGGCCGACGAACGTGCTGCAGTCGCGGTTTTTGAAGATCGGCGCACAGTTCGATTTCTGAGCTGGAGTGTTCACCACGGAGGACACCAAGGCGCGAGGAGCGCGCCCGCCGGAGCGGGGCTTGCGGGGTCCCCGCGAGCGACGGCGACGGGGGTCCGGCGGGGCGAAGCCCCGGTCTATTGAGGACGCGGAGGGAATACCGGTGCATTGAACGACGTGCGGGTTCCCACGGCGTCGGCGAACGGAGGTTACGGAGACAACAGTAATAACACAGAGAAACGGAGAAACGGCGGCGAGCAGAGACCGTCACCTGTCGAGTGGTGAGTTGTGAGCCTCAAACTGATAACTCATCACTCAGAACTACGTACTCCAGTTTCTCTGCTCGTCTCTGTTTCTCCGCTCCTCCGCGGTTTAGGTTTCCTCCGTCGTCTCCATTACCGTGGTGTCGCAAAGAGCATGCTGTGCCGTGGGCTGCCCGGCACATCATGAGGCGCACCGGCAGGATTGTTCCTCCTGTCCTCCGCGTCCTCCGTGGTGATAAGTTAATCGATAAATTATCGCCTTGCCCCTCATCACACTTGCCTGCTTCCTGGTGGTGTCGTCGGCGGCCGTATCTCCATCAGCGACCCTCGACGATCTGGTGAAACGGCCGATCCCGCTGCGGACCGGCATCGGATCCGCGCACGATGAGGTGTCGACGTCGTCGAAGGACGCTCAGGCATGGTACGACCAGGGGCTGACCTACCTGCATTCCTATGTGTGGCTGGACGCCGCCCGATCGTTCAATCAGGCGCTGCGAATCGATCCGGCGCTTGCGCTGGCGCACATCGGACTGACGTACGCCTTTATCGAGCTCAACGCGCCGGCAGCGGCACGCACCGCGCTACAGGCGGCCAGAGACCTCGAGGCGGCCGCGAGCGATCACGATCGGGTCCACATTGCCGCGCGGGCGGTGCAGATGGACGCCGAATCGTCTGCTGGCGACCGCGTGGCCGGCAGGCTTGCCGAATACCGCGCCGCGCTCGACGCCGCCCTGGCGAGGTTCCCGCAAGATGAAGAGCTGTGGCTGCTTCGCGGCCACGCGGAATCCGCGGATCCGGCCGAACGCGGGCAGGGAAGCGGCGGGGCGGCCATCCCCTTCTACCAGAAAGCAAGGACCCTTGCGCCGGCGCACGCCGCCGCGCATCATTATCTGACCCACGCGTACGAGAACAGCGGCCGAATCGAAGAGGCGTGCACCGAGGGAGCGGTGTACGCGGCGGCCGCGCCGGACGTTCCGCATGCGCGGCACATGCACGGGCACGAGCTCCGGCGTGCGGGGCGGATGGCGGAAGCGATCGAGGAGTTTCGAGCCGCCGACGCGCTGCACACGGCATGGGCCAGAGCGGAAGGGATTCCGCCCGAGTACGACTGGAACTACCAGCACAATCTCGATCTGCTGGCCACGTCGTACCAGTATCTCGGTCAGATGCGGAACGCGGAGGCGCTGCTGAAGACGTCGTTCGCCATTGACTCGCCACTGCTGCAGCAGGAGCTGAACAAGCGCGAGTGGCCGGTGTTTTTGCGCGCGCGGGGCCGCGCCGACGAGGCGCTCGCGGCGGCGAACACGATGGCGGCACATCGGTCCCCGGTGGTCAGTGCGGCCGGACACGTTGAAGCCGGCCGTGCGCTGCTCCTGCTGGGAAAATCTCGGGCCGCCGCCGACGAGGCCAACGCCGCGCTGCGGCTGATGCGCGAGGCGCCCGAAGGCGCGGGGCTGGTCGCGAAGCCGCTCGAGGAGCTGCAGGGTGAGTTTCACCTGCGGACCGGCCAACGCGAGAAGGGCCGCGCGCTGCTGCAGGACGTTGTGCGCAAGGCACGGCTCTCGCCGGGCCCCGACGCCTGGACCGCGACAACGTTTGCGATTGAAGCGGTCGGGCGGGCGGCGCGCGACACGGGCGATTGGGAACTGGCGGGCTGGGCAGCAAGACAGCTGATCGAGCACGATGCGCGCTACGCGGGCGCGCACCTGGCGCGCGCACTGGTGGCGGAACACGAGGGCGATGTGAAGACGGCCCGGGCGGAATTCCAACGTGTGCGGGAACTATGGGACAGGGCGGATCAGGATTTGCCGGAGCTGAGCCACAAGGAACGATAATCAGGAACCACAAAGGGCAACGCGCTCATCAGGAAGGGACCACAAAGCGCACCAAGATCACAAAGAAGAACGGCCAAGGGGACGATGCTCACATCGAGGAGGTCTTCTTTGCGGCCTTTGTGATCTTGGTGGTTCATTCTTCGTTGATTCGTGGTTCCGGGGGGAAGAGTCATGAAATGGTTCTCCAGGTTCGCGTTGGTCGCGTTCTTGGCCGCCTCAGTGTCGGCTCAGAGTTCGAAGATTGACGTGACCGGCAAGTGGACGTTCACGGTTCAGACCGATGCTGGCAGCGGAACACCAACCGTTACGCTGAAACAGGAAGGTGAGAAGCTCACCGGACATTATTCGTCGCAGAACCTCGGTGAGGCCGATCTGATCGGCACGGTCAAGGGCCAGGAGATCAAGTTCACGTTCAACGCCGACGCGCAGGGCACACCGCTGACGGTCACCTACACCGGAACCGTCGAGAACAAGGATTCGATGAAGGGCAGCGTCGATCTCGGTGGACTGGCGCAGGGCAGCTTCACGGCGAAACGGCAGTGATCATGAACAGGCTTGCGCTCGCCCTTTTCCTCCTGTCAGCCGTCTGCGACGTGCGGACGGCTTCAGCCGGCCAGTCATCGGACGGCGCGGCGGTCTACAAATCCGCCTGTGCACAATGTCATGACGAGCCGCAGGCGCGGATCCCTTCGCGCGAGGCGCTCAGGGATCGCACCGCCGAAGTGGTCCTGCAATCGTTGAACAGCGGCAGCATGGCCGTGATCGCGCTGCCGCTCAGCCCCGCCGAGAAGCGTGCCGTCGCGGAGTTCGTGACAGGCAAGCCGCTCGGCGGCAGCACCGGGACCGCGGGCCTGTGTGATGCTCGTGCACCGATGCCGCCTCAGATTGCCGCCCTTCCCGCGTGGAACGGCTGGGGACTCGATCTGGCGAACAGCCGATTTCAGCCGAAACCCGGCCTCACGCCCGGTGACGTCGGGAATCTGAAGCTGAAATGGGCCTTCGGCTTTCCGGGCGGCTCTCAGGCGTACGGGCAGCCCGCCATCGTCGCAGGCCGCGTGTTCGTCGGCAGCGACACGGGCCGCTTCTATGTGCTCGATGCGGCCAGCGGCTGCATCCACTGGTCGTTCGAGGCGGATGGCGGCATCCGCTCGGCGCCCACTGTCGCGCCGCTCATGCCAGGCGCCGGCGGGCGCTACGCGGTGTACTTCGGCGACCTGAAAGGCAGTGTGTACGCCGTGGACGCGAGCAGCGGAGAGCTGATCTGGAAGAAGCGCGTCGACGATCACAGGTCGGCGCGCGTCACCGGAGCGCCGAAGCTGCACGACGGTCGTCTCTACGTACCGGTGTCATCGGTCGAAGAGGGACCTGCGGCGCAGCCGACCTACGAGTGCTGCACGTTCCGCGGCAGCGTCGTCGCGCTGGACGCCGCCACCGGAACCGAGCTCTGGAAGACGTACACGATTGCCGAGGCACCGCGGCCAGCGGGCAAAAACGCAGCCGGCACACAGCTCTGGAAGGCCGCCGGCGCGTCGGTCTGGTCGTCGCCGACGATCGATGCGGACAAAGGCGAGCTCTTCATCGGGACCGGGAATGCGTACACCGAGCCGGCCGCGTCGACGAGCGATTCCGTCATGGCGATGGATCTGAAGACCGGACGGATTCTCTGGTGGAACCAGGTGACGCCGGGCGATGCGTTCGTCATCGGGTGCCGTCCGGATCGCCCGAACGCGAACTGTCCCAACGCCGTCGGGCCCGACTTTGACTTCGGCAACGCGCCGATTCTCCGCAGGCTTCCTGGCGGCACACGCGTTCTCGTGATCGGCCAGAAGTCCGGCCAGGTCTACGGCCTCGACCCGGACAACAAAGGCACGGTCATGTGGGAATTCAGGGCCGGCAAAGGCACGGCGCTCGGCGGCATCGAATGGGGATCGGCTGCAGACGATGAGAACGCGTACATTCCGGTATCCGATGTGCTCGCGCCTCCGGCGGAAGCCGGTGGATTGTTTGCGTTGAAGATCGCGACCGGCGAGAAAGTGTGGCACACGCCCGCGCCGAAGCTCGGATGCACGTCGGGGCGCGGGTGCACCGGCGCGCAGTCTGCGCCCGTATCGGTCATACCCGGCGTGGTGTTCTCCGGATCGGTGGACGGCCATCTTCGCGCCTATTCGACCGCCGACGGGACGATTTTGTGGGACTTCAATACGGCAAAAGAATTCGAGACCGTCAACAAGGTGCCGGCGAAAGGCGGGTCGATCGACGCGGCCGGTCCGGTGATTGCCGACGGCCTGCTGCTCACCAATTCCGGGTATGCGTTGTGGAGGGGGCTGCCAGGCAACGTGCTGCTCGCGTTCTCCGCAAAGTGACGCGCATGGACGCGCCGATTCGAACCGGGCCGCTCATGGATCGGATTGAACGCGACGTGCGCGAAGCGATCCGCCGGCGGACGGCCGAGCACGGCGGGTCCAGCGAATACCACGATCGCGATATCTTCGAGCGGGTCTGGGCGCTCCTCGGGCACGCGACGGATGAACGGAATCCCGGCTTTCTTCTCCTGCCTGAGCTTCTGGACGAAGGCCGCGACTGGGATCTCAAGACCCAGCTGACGCTCACGAGCCATCGGCCGGCGGTCGGACCGTTCATTCTGCTGGTGAAGAAACGCGTGCTGCTGCCGCTGACCCGCTGGCTGCTCGAATACAGCCGCGAGAACTTCAGGCGCCAGCAGCGCGTGAACCGGATCCTGTTCGCCTGCATCGAGGAGCTGGCGATAGAGAACGCGCGTCTGCGGCGCGAGCTGGAGCGGCGAGCGGGTGCAGAGAACCAGGAAACTGAGACCACAGAGAAGACGGTAAAACAGAGAGAAATGGAGGAACGGAGGCGAACGGAGTAACTCTGCTGATCTCCGTTGCTCCGTTTCTCTGTTTATACCGTTTCCTCCGTCATCTCCGTTTTCTGCTCCGTCGTCTCGCTTTCTTCATCATGAAGCTCGCCTGCGTTATCCACCGCTTCGGCACCGATATCGCCGGCGGCTCGGAGACACACTGTCGCCTGATCGCCGGCCGCCTCGCAGCGGTCCACGACGTCACCATCCTGACCACATGCGCGAAGGATCATGTCACGTGGGAGAACCACTATCCGCCGGGCGAATCGCGCCTGGGCGCGCTGACGGTTCGCAGGTTTCGCGTCGCCCGCCCGCGGACGCTGCACCGCTTCATCGATATCAGCGACGCGGTGTTTTCGGGCCGGGCGACACCGGCGCAGGAAGAGGACTGGTTTCGCGAGAACGGGCCGGTGACGCCCGACCTGCTGGCTTGTCTGGATCGCGATAGCCGCGCGTACGATCGGGTGCTGTTCTGGTCGTACCGATACTTCAACACATACTTCGGACTGCCGCTCGCCGGCGGCCGCGCCGTACTCGTGCCGACCGCCGAAAACGATCCGGCCATTCACATCAGTCTCCTGGACGATTTTTTCAAGCGGCCGGCCGGGTACCTGTTTCTGACGCCGGAAGAGCGGGCCCTCATCGCAGACCGTCTGCCGGCGCGCACGCCCTCCGCCATCATCGGATGCGGTGTCGACCCAGCGTCTGGGGCGGGAGACCCTACACGTTTCGACACGATGCGCCTGGCCGATCCGTTCGTGCTCTACCTTGGACGAATCGATCCAAACAAGGGATGCGAGGCGCTGCTGCAGTATTTCTCGCGTTATGTGAGTGAAGGCGGCACGGCGCAACTGGTGATGGCCGGTCCCGCCAATATGCCGGTTCCGGATGCGCCGTGGATTCGCCGGCTCGGTTTCGTGGACGACACTGTCCGCGATGCGCTGCTGGCCCGGGCCCGCGTGCTGCTCATGCCGTCGCCGTTCGAGAGCCTGAGCATGGTGCTGCTCGAAGCGTGGAATCGCGGTGTGCCGGCGCTCGTCAACTCGCGATGCGCGGTCCTGCGGGGCCAGGTGCTGCGCGCCGATGGCGGTCTCTACTATCGGACCGCGGCGGAGTTCGTGGCCGCGCTCCGCTTTCTGCTCGACCATCCCGAGGCGGCCGCCCAGTTTGGACGGCAGGGCCGCGCGTATGTGGATCGTGAATACCGGTGGCCGACGGTGATGGCGAAGGTTGAGCGATTGCTTGAGGAGGCGGATGGGTCAGGTGGGGCAGGTGGGTAGATGGGGCGAGCGGATAGAAATCGCCCCCGCTGACATCAGCGATTACGTGCCCGTTGATCGGTTTCGTCACGCCCAGAACCGCAGCGCGGCGGGTCACCGTCTGCACGCGCGGATTGTACCGAACGTCGCGAGCGACGCTTCTTATTGCGATGTCGGCCTGACCGTCTTTCGGTGCGCGTCGAAGAATTCCACCACGGCCGCGAGGTTCGGCGCCACCACGCCGCTGTGCGATCCGCCGGGCACCTCGATGTACTTCACTTCGGTGCCGAGCGCCTTCAGCTTCTCGACCATCACCCGCGATCCGGAGACGTTCACAGTCGCATCGTTGTCGCCGTGGACGACGATTTCAGGGATGTGGCGGATCCGTTCAAGCGTGTCCGGAGCGCCGAGGCCCGCGATCGGTGCGATGGCGGCCCAGATGTCCGGATATTTCGCGGCGATCTTCCAGGTGCCGATACCGCCCATTGAATGGCCCATCAGATAGATCCGGTTCTCGTCGACCTTGTATTGCTGGCGCACGTTCCGGAGCACCTGCAAGACGTCCTGTTCGCTGAGGTCTTGAACCCGCCTCGTGATCGGATCGGCGGGAGGTGTTCCGAGTCCCCAGCCATAGGATCCGTCGACGCGATATCCGAGCGGCGCGGCGAGGATGTAGCCGTGCTGCTCGGCAAGCGGCGGCAGTCTCCGCTCGTAATTCTCGAAGAAGGCGTCCTCCGTTCCACCGAGGCCGTGCAGCGCGACGATCAAGGGGAAGGCCTTGGTGCCGTTGTACGCCGTCGGCACGTACAGTCGATATGGCAGGATCTCGCCCGCAGCGTCGAGTGTGTAATGCCGTTTCAGGTCGCCCGTTTTTCCGCTGAAGGGACTCTTGCCGGCACTGACGCCGGCGGCCGCCGCTTCGGCAGCGGCGAAGTCTTTTTCCGGATCGAAGGTACGCAGCTCCAATCGACCGCGGTTGACGTTTCGCATGCGATCGATCGGAAAGAGGATGTCGGCGCGCGCGCTCTCAGGCGCTTTCTTTGCCGCGTTTTCGAGGTGCGCGACCGTCTCGTCCAGGCCCTTCCGCAGCGCGATATTTTGCACTGCGGTCCCGAGCAGCCTGTCATTGTCCAACACGTCGACCGTCAGCAGGAACCCGCCGCCCACGACGTCGCGGACATCCGCCTCGAACTGGAACGGCGACTCGCGCAGGTCACGGCTCACCCCGTCGAACGTGCCGAGGTCCTTCACGACTTCGGTCGGTGTGGGTGGCGGTCCTCCCGGTGCCACCGGCCCCGGCCTTTTCCGGAGCGCCGCCTTCGCCGTGAGCGGGCGTTCGAGTGTCACAGAGGGCGAATAGATCTGTTCGAGCCGGAACACGTACGGCTTGGTCGAATCGGCAACGACCGTCGACGTGCGGACGACCAGCGACGCCGCAAAGTCAGCCTCTTCGGTCCACGGCCGGCCATTGAGGAGGGTCATTCCCTTTGCATAGAGCCGGCGGAGCTCGCCGCTCCGGCCGAACCGTGCCGCTTCGGCAATCTGCGCGTCCAGCGCGTCGATCTGCGTCTTCAAATCGCCCTGCGGCTTCACCGTGTTCTTTCGGGTCGTGTAGCCGACGCGCACCGACGACAGGCTGGTCAGCGCCTGGGCCAGTGCCGCAGCCGGCACAAGGAGGCAGACGACAAGAGCGGCGGCGAGAGTGCGTAGCTTCATCGCGGTGATACTACACCAGAGGGAGCGGGCGTACAATCGATCACGTGAAGGTGACGCTCGAGGACGGCCTGCGCGCATTGCGAGAGGCCAGCGAAGGAACGCCGGTTGTTCATCGCCGACGGAACCAATATCCCGGTCGCTCGTCTCCTGCACAGTGTGACATCGAGACATGCCGCCGGCCGCGACAAGGACCGAGTCTTTCCTCGCGACCCATCGCGAGGCGCTCGAGCAACTGCTCAAGCGCCAGGATCTTGATTGAGTGGCGAGGGCCGGGCGCGTGAATTACGGCTTGTTCGTCACGAACTTGATCTCTTTCAACGTGTCCGCCTGCGCCGACAGCTCCGTTTCGCCGGCCGGGAACCCCCCTTTGCTGAAAATGAACGCGAGCACGTCGGCGACCTGCTCCGGTTTGAGCGTGCCGGGTTTGTCGGCCGGCATGCTGACGCTGATGCGCTCGAACAAGTCGGTGAGTGGCAGATCGTTCCAGTCGGCGTTGAATTCGGCGCCAATGAGTGCAGGCGCCTGATCGACGCCTTTCAGATCGGGCGAATGACACGACAGACACTGTTCCTCATAGACGGCCTGCCCCCGCTTGGCCTGCGCTTCGGTGTAGATCCCGCTCCATGTCGTGCGCGCCGCCTGCGGCGCTTGCGCACGTGCCAGCGACCCGCACACGGCGGCGGCCGCGACAACAAGCCCGGTTTTCACGATGATGTTCATGTCCCTTCCCCAGAAGTAGCAACGGTCTGTCGCCGGCTCGCAGATTCGAGGCGCATCGAGCCGGTCACCCGCGCGACCTGCCAGCGTGCAATTTGCGAACCCGTTTTCAGCCGTGCTTGCACGGCCTGATGCGTACAAAACCTGCCAGATTCGCCGTGCAACCCTGGGGTCCCCAACGCGGCTGCCGCGTTGGGGTGGAACGACGGCTTACGCGAGTGATGCCAGATCCGCCGCGCGACGGGCCAGATATGCCACGCGGGTGTTGAAGGCGGCAAACCGGGGGTCGGTTGTCTGCCCTTTAACGTACCGGAAATAGATCTGCTGAATCACGACCGCAATCTTGAAAATCGCAAAGGTTTCATAAAAACGGATGTTCGTAAGGTCACGGCTCGAGCAGCGCGCGTAGCACTCCAGAATTTCGTCGCGCGTAAAATAGCCGGGCTGCCCGGTGACCGTTGTCAAGGCATCGCGCTGCGTTGGCGGCGTCGTCGGCACCCAGTAGGCCAGAAGAATCCCGAGGTCGACCAGCGGATCGCCGAGAGCGCTCATCTCCCAGTCCAGAACTGCGACGATGCGCCCGACATCGACGGCATCCAGCATGAGATTGTCCAGCTTGAAATCGCCGTGGACGACGGCAGGCGGCTCGGCGTCCGGCGGCAGCCGCGACTGGAGCCATTCGGCCAGCGCCTCCATCTCCTCGAGCGTCGTCGTTTTTGCACGATGCCAGCGGTCGGTCCAGCCTGTCACCTGCCGGGCGACGAAGCCGGCTGACTTGCCGAGACCACCCAGATCCTTGCCGGCGACGTCGATCGCGTGAAGACTGGCGAGCGTGGTGACCGCCGCCTGACTGACGCGTCGCCGGTCTGCGGGAGCGCTGACCGCCGGCGGCTCCTCCGCACGGATGATGAGCCCCTGTCGGCGTTCCATCGCGTAGAACACGGATCCGATCACGCCGGGATCGTCACAGAGGATGTACGGACGCGGCGCCAGCGGGAAGACGCGGTGCATGGCGGCGAGCCAGCGGAACTCGCGCGCCATGTCGTGTGCCGTCGGCGCCACGGGGCCGAATGGTGGACGCCGGACGACGATCTCGGCGGCGCCAAAGCGAAGCAGATAGGTCAGGTTGGAGTGCCCGCCGGGAAACTGAGCAATCTCCGGATCGCGCGTGACGTCGAGCCCGGGAATGCCGAAGGCCGACAGGCGGCGGCGCAGCCAGGCGACGAGTCGCGCCCAATCGAGCTGCTCGCCGCTGCGAACGGCACTGACATCCTGGTCCATCGCTTCTAACGTCGATCGGTAGTGTCCTGCTTCAGCCGGACCCCGACCGGTCCGCCTGAAGGCGGACACTACCAGCTGGAATCGGCGCCTACACTATCATGCGCCTCATGCACTTCGAGCACTCTGAAAAGGCGAAGGATCTTCAGCGGCGGTTGACTGCCTTCATGGAGGAATTCGTCTATCCGAACGAAGCGAGGTTCCATCGAGAGGTCGCCGGGCGGTCGGCGAGCGACGGCAGCCGGTGGCAGCCGGTCGCCGTCATCGAGGAGCTGAAGCCCAGAGCGCGCGCGGCCGGCCTCTGGAACCTGTTCCTGCCGGACAGCGAATACGGCGCCGGTCTGACCAACGTCGAGTACGCGCCGCTCTGCGAAATCATGGGCCGCGTGCCGCGGTTCGCTCCCGAAGTGTTCAACTGTTCCGCGCCCGATACCGGGAACATGGAGGTGCTCGTTCGCTACGGGACCGACGCCCAGCGGAAAGAATGGCTGGAGCCGCTGCTCGCCGGCGAGATCCGTTCCTGTTTTGCCATGACCGAACCGGACGTGGCCTCGTCGGACGCGACCAACATCCGCTCCAGCATCGTGCGCGACGGAAACGAGTACGTCATCAACGGGCGGAAGTGGTGGACGTCGGGCGCGGGCGACCCGCGCTGCAGCATCGCGATCTTCATGGGCAAGTCGAGTCCCGGGGCGCCCCGGCACAAGCAGCAGTCGATGGTCCTCGTGCCGATGAACGCTTCCGGCGTCACCGTCCGGCGGATGTTGCCGGTATTCGGCTACGACGATGCGCCGCACGGACACGGCGAGGTGACGTTCGACAACGTGCGCGTGCCTGCATCCAACATGATCCTGGGCGAGGGGCGCGGCTTCGAAATCGCCCAGGGACGGCTCGGCCCCGGGCGCATTCACCACTGCATGCGTTCGATCGGGATTGCCGAACGCGCGCTGGAAGCGATGTGCCACCGCGTCAAGACGCGTGTGGCGTTTGGCCGGCCGCTCGCGGACCAGGGGACCATTCGGGCAGACATCGCCGAATCCCGAATCGAAATCGAGCAGGCACGTCTGTTGACCATGAAGGCGGCCTACATGATGGATACGGTCGGCAACAAAGCCGCACGCGCGGAGCTTGCGATGGTAAAAGTCATCGTGCCGCGGATGACGCTCCGCGTCCTCGACCGGGCGATTCAGGCGCATGGGGGCGCGGGCGTATCCGAAGACTTTCCGCTCGCTGCCGCCTGGGCACATACGCGAACACTTCGGCTTGCCGACGGGCCGGATGAAGTGCACCGGGAAGCACTGGCGAAGATAGAGCTGGCCAGGTAGGACTTCCGCTGCCGGATATGGCCCGGCGCCAGCTGAGGCGAGCCGGCTCGAACTCGAGCGCCCAGCCCCACGCCAATTTTCAGCTTTGAATTCTGGTCCGCGCCTTGCTCTTTTGATACTGCGAAGCCTGCGCAGGCTGGACTATAGAAGGAGCAGAAGATCATGAAACCGTTTATCGGAAGCTTCCTCTTTGCTGCCGCGCTCGGCATAGGGGGAATTGGATCCGCTCAGGCGGCACCGCAAGCGGCCGCGACGAGCAACCAGTCCAACATTGACGCGCGCATCTCGCAGCGCTTGAAGGCCGATCCCGATTTGAAGAAGTACAACATCAAAGTTGCCGTCAACAACGGCGTCGCGACGCTGTCCGGCACCGTGGCGACGGAAGCCGATCGCGCGAAAGCGGGCAGCCTCGCCAAGGTGAACGGCGTCAGCCGGGTCGAGAACCAGATCGTGGTCGATCTGGATGCCGGGACGACGGGCACAGCCGGCGCTGTCCGAGACAAGTCGAAGGAAGGCTCTCAGGACGCGTACGGAAAATCGAAATCAGCGGGCGAGAAGACGGTTGATGCCGCCAAAAAAGGCGTGAGCAAGACCGGCGAGGCGATCACCGACGGCTCGATCACGACGCGAATCAAGGCCGGCTTCGTCAACGAAGACGCGCTGAAGAACAGCAGCATCGACGTGGATACGAAAGACGGCGTGGTGACGTTGAGCGGCACCGTACCCACGGCGGCCGGCCGTGCGCGCGCGGTCAGCATCGCCAAGGGCACCGAGGGCGTGAAAAACGTGATGGACAAGTTGACGATTGGCCCCAAGAAATAGTCGTCATTAGTCCTTGGTCGTTGGTCGGCAGTCGTTGGTCGGCGGTCGTGACCAAAGACTAACGACCGACGACCAACGACC
>JBKPAI010000178.1:0-9756 GCA_046726355.1 Acidobacteriota bacterium
GCGTGGAGATCGTGTGCCGTATCGTCAAGCGTCCCGATGCAGAGTCGTAGTCGAACACCGCGATTGTGGAGCCTTCCTGTTGAATCGAGTAGAACCAGCGCCCATTGGGATGGAAATGGAAATGGCGCGGTCCGTCTCCGGGAGGAAGAGAGACCGCACGCGGATCGTTCGGAGCCAGCGTGCCGGACCGATCGTTGAACCGCCAGATGAAGATCGTGTCCAGCCCGAGGTCGGCATGCAGCACGAACCGTCCGGATGGATCGGCCTGGATCATATGCGCGTGGGTCCGATCATGCCCGCTCACCGCGAAGCTGCCGGATGGAGCATGCGTCGCCCGGGTCGGGCCGACAGTGCCTGTACACACCTTCACGTCCGAGGGCTCTCCAAGCCGGCCGTCACCCAGTATCGGAAGTACCGCCACGGACCCGCCGAAGTAGTTCGCAACGAGCAGATGGCGTCCGCCCGGGTGAACGCTGACATAGGTGGGGCCAGCGCCGCCGGTTCGCACGGTGTTGATCGGCTGCAATCTGCCGTCGGTCCGACTGATAACAAAGGCGCTGGCGGTGCCCTGCTTGTCGTCGCCGACCCGGTCGGTCTCATTCGCTGAGTAGAGTCGGGTTCCTGCGGCGTTCAGCGCCACGCAGCTCGGGCTCGTACCCATGACGACGACGTCGATCGGCGTCATGGCGCCGCTGGTGCGATCGATGTGGAAAACATGGATGCCGCGGCCATTTCCCGGAGGCAGATCGACCTGCGTCGGCAAGGTGTCGCGAAGCGGAGAGCTGAACGTGCCCACGTACGCGACCAGTGGCCCCGTGGCGCGGCTCGCTTCTGGCCGGGCGACGAAAGCCGTCAACGGCGAGATCCCCGTGAGCGCAGCTGTTGTTTTCAGAAACGAGCGTCTTGAAAGATCGTTGGGGCTCATTCCGAAGACCGACAGCGTTCCAGTCTACTTCCTCAGGCTGCGATCGTGATGTCCTTGTTGGAGTCTCGTGGGCACCTTGCGCAACTGCGCCGGCGGACGGACGCCCTCGGGCAGCTGGCTCTCGTGCGAGGAGACGCTCGAGAGCCGTTCGGCCACCGGTTACGCCCAGAATCACGGGTACGGCGACGATCCCGATCCGATGTCTGGCCGCATCATTGATTAGCTGATGCCGCCAACCGACATGCGACAGCCCGGCTGACATCCGGATACTCAGTAGTGTGCGCCCAGCCGACTGAGCCGCGCAGAATGAAGGAGCCTTTGCGCGCGCTCAATGATCATGGTTGGACGCTTTGTCAAAAGGAAGAAGCTGGCGACCGACGAGGTAATCGAGGATCGCCTCAGCGTTGATTGAGTGCGCGAGCGCGTTTGGGTGACCGTCGGTTGCCGAGACTGCGAACACGGTCCGCAAGTTCGCGTCCGGGTGTCGGTTCAAATAATTCACGTAGTAGGGATAGGTATTCAAGAAGTGAAATCCCAGGCGCCGGCTTTCTCGCTCGAGGAGCTCGCGTTGGCCATCACGCCACTCGTCGCGCACATACGTGGAGTGAAGGCCCGGATAACCCTTCACATCAAACACTACAAAGGGAATGGCGCGCTCGCGCGCCGTACCAGCCAGCCGCTCGAGAGCACGCACAACGCCCCTCGCGCCAACCATGTACCGATACTCGTTCGGTAGTGCCGGATCTTCATCGAGGCGCGCGGCCTCACGTAGTGGAATGGTGCGGTTCCTGAAGTCGAACGGCGGTGGCTGCCGTCCTGCCAGCCCCATGACACCCTCGTAAACGGAGTACGCCAAGTCGAACACGTATAGCCTGCGTAACGTTGCCAGGTCCCTCGGGAGCCGCATGAAGTCCGGCACGTCGTAGTCATTAGTGTTGAAGTTGAGCAGAACGAGATCGGGCGCGTACTCGAGGCACCTCTGGACAAACGTTTCGGCCTCCATGGCGGTGTTGTAGCCTGGCACTGCGAAGTTTATGACCTCGAATTTCTGCGCATGGGAATTCTCATTAAGGCGCCGTTCCAGCACTTTCAAGCCGCTATCCTCGAATGGTACGCCCCACCCAAACAGCGACGAGTCCCCGAGTCCAACGATCCGAAAGGTGCCGTGTTCTTTGCGCGGGCTGTACTCGTAATCGTGAAGCCCCCGAGAGTTGATGAGGACTGGCTGGCCCATGAATCGTCCACGAGCGTTCGGCTTCAGCTCGTATACGATGCCCGCGTGCCGGCTCGGCTGAACAATGTCGCCGAGCCCCAGATCGTGCATCGAGGACTGCGCCTGAGCACGGGAACTCTGCAGCTGCACCTCGAGGGGCCGCCGATCCTCGCGGAGGTAGTGCGCGAGCCGAACGATCCCCTCTATGCCGAGTAACGCCACAATGGTCGATCCAAGCGCCAACGTCAGGCGCAGTGCGAATCGGCGCAGGTCGGCGTTGGCGAACTTGCGCTCGCTCTTCGCAATCCGTGCCGCAATCACCAACGCGAGTGCGACCCAGCACAGCACCCATAGCGAGGAGACGCGGCGGGTCAGAAATACGATGACGGCAGGTGGTTTGTGGACGAACAATTGCTGCGTCGGGAGCGCCGATTCGGTCTCGCCCGGCGGCGTCCAGGACGCATAAAACTCGTAGACATCAGTCGCCTGCAGGAAGCGCAGGCGAATCTGGTGCAGTCCCGGGGTCATCGCAATGGTAGCAGTTCGTCTACGTGCCCGGTGCACACCGCCGTTGTCGACGACGACGTTGCCATCAATCTCGATGATCGAGCCATCGTCGGTCACCGTGGAGAAAGCGTACCCGCCACCGCGATCGATCCGAAGCCAACCGCTCCATTCGACGCTGAACTCCTGCTGCGGCAACAACGCCGAATCCGCCGTCATGAAGGCGAGATTGATCTGTCGCTCGACGTGCACAATAGCCGGCTCGTTTCTCCAGTGCGGGTTGGTGTAGAACGCCACCGTAATCCCCCGCTGCGGCCAAACCCACAGGATTGGCACGAGGAAGATCAGCACGAGGAGAACACGTGTCATGCACCGCATGTTCGCGCTCAGACTGCGTCAAGTCCGCGGCAATACGAATCGATCTTGTATGCGCTCAGCCTGCTTCAAGTCAAGGTCGGGATGCACGTTGTCGGTCGACACATCATTCGAACTCCTGCGCGAGCGGCGCAACGAATGTCGAACATCCGCGGCGCCGCCCCTGTCATAGGGGGATCCTGGAAGACCGGGCGAAGCGTTCTGCTGTCGTGAGCCGGAACGGCCCGGTTCGACGCATGACGGATGGAGAAGGGTGAGAACATGACGGCGCTGAACGTGCGCACGTGGAGTCTGATGTTGGCGACGATCGTTCTCGCGCCGCTCACGGCTGCGGCGCAGATAACTGACTCGTTCGACGTGACGAGGTCGAAAAGCAGATCAAGATAGCCGTGGCTTCCCGCATGACGAAGGAGCATCCGCTCGGCGCACGCGCCAGAAGTCGCCGCGAAGACCGGCGTCCGCCAACAACTCGCGCACGCGAGCGACATCGCCGATGTAGCACGCCGTGCAGATGTCGCAGAACGCGCCGCGCGCGCGGAGGTGGTCGAGCACCTGGCGCGGTGTTGTCGGAACGTCGCGCGCATGCACCCAACCGCGGTAGCCGTAGTCTCCGTTCGTGAGCTGAATGGGCCTTGCGCCGTCGCCGCGCCGCGCGTTGATGTCCGCGCCGCGGGTCAGCAGTTCGTCGCTGACATCGAGCTGGCGCGTCATCACGGCCCAGTGGATCGGCCGATTCGATGCCGAGTCACCGGCGTTAAACGAGCTCGGGATTTTCGTCCAGCATCCGCCGCACTCTCGCCAGGTCGCGCGAGCGAGTTGCCTCGGCGATCGCGTCGCCCTTCGGCGAGGCCTGGTGCAGGCTCGCGTACTTCGTCTCGAGCAGCCGCGCCATCTCGGTCTAGCCGCGCTGTCGCGCGATCGGTCTCGGTCCTCTACCCGCTGTTGCCACTATCGGCACGCTCGGATGAATCAAATTGCGAAAGGCCATCGCTACCATCGATGCGTCCGCCGAGGCCGCGGAAAGTGCCGTCATGTCTCGAGTAACCTCGATGTATTGCTATGCGTGCAGCCGCCACAACAACATGTGACCGAACCCATCAATGAACACATACATCGCCGAAATCACTGATGTTCAACCGTGCGGAAACGACGGCCACGAAACCTCGATCGTCCACGCCCACAGCGCAGCTGATCTGATTCCACCACTTACTCGGCCACGTTGCGCTGATATCTCGCGCCGTCAACGGCCGGTACTTTTAGGCCATTGCGCGGAGATGGGTAACCAGTACGATTCACAGTTGCTTACACGCGTCTTCCCTGAGGATCAGTTATGCGTAGGACGATCGACATTACGCAGATCGGTGTCGTTCTATTGGTGTGTCTCGCGCTTCGCGCGCCGGCGGACGCGGCCGATGGCAGCCTCGACCCGCGGTTCGGCAGTGGCGGTATCGTTGTTAACGATTTCGGTGTGCCGTCAGCCGTCGTGCTCCAGCCCGACGGGAAGATCGTCGTCGTCGGCAGTCGAGTGGCACGGTATAACGTCGACGGTTCCCTCGATCTCACATTTGGCGGGTCTGGTACCGTACGAACCGAGGTCGGTGCCTCATACCAGCTCAATGCCGTGGCCGTGCAGGACGACGGAAAGATCCTCGTGGCCGGAGGGAGTGGCGGTGCCTTCTTCCTGCTGCGCTACAACGCAAATGGCTCGCTCGACAAAACATTCGGTGCGCGCGGAATCGTCAGGACAGAGTTCGACACTGGTGAGGACGTCGCCCATGGAATTGCCCTTCAACCGGATGGAAAGATCGTTGTTGCGGGTACCGATAACTTTAATATCGAGCTGGCGCGCTACAGCAGGCGTGGAGCACTGGACAAGACCTTTGGGACCGGCGGCAAAATCATCACGGACACCGGTCGCACGGAATCCGCTTTGGCGGTGGCGATCCAATCCGATGGCCGGATCGTCGTCGCGGGCGCGGGATTTGGTCCGACCTCTGGTCGAAGTGAATTCCTTGTCGGGCGGTACAACGTGGACGGCACGCTCGATCATTTCTTCGGGAATGGCGGTCTCGTATACACGGACTTCTCCGGTCGGATCGATGTGGCGCAGGCCGTCCTCATTCAATCGGACGGGAAGATCGTGGCGGGCGGATACGCCGGGAGCAGCAGGAGCGCCCTCATTCCGTTCGATTTCGCCATGGCTCGGTATAACGACGATGGCACGCTCGACGCGACGTTTGGGCAGGGAGGTCGGGTCGTCACCGCTTTGGGTTTTGAGGTGAATTCCCGGATTAACGGACTCGCGCTCCAAATCGACGGCAAGATCGTCGCCGCCGGTGTCATGTCCGTCGCCACGAGCCCCGGCGGCTCGATCGACATCGCGGTCGCGCAGTATAACGACACCGGGATCCTGGACCCTGTGTTCGGCGTCGGGGGCATCACGCTGACCGACCTCGGCGGGTTCGAGGCTGCGATTGCGGTCGCGGTTCAATCAGACGGAAAGATTGTCGCCCTGGCAAGAGACGATCGTCACTTCATTCTGACTCGCTACGTGTACGAATCGGCGCGTGGGGCCTTCGGGGGTGTTGCCCGGGTGATTCCTGGACGGATCGAAGCGGAAGACTACGATCTGGGTGGGGAAGGCATCGGATACGTCGATACCACGCCGGGGGACGAAGGCGGGTTCGTGTACCGCACAGATGATGTCGACATCAAGGCTTCGCGGGAGGACGGTTTCGCGATCGGGTGGTTCGCGGCGGGCGAATGGCTCGAGTATACGGTTGAGGTTCGAGAGACAGGCGCGTATTCGATCGCGGCACGAGTGGGTTCGGCCCTTTCAGATCGAACGTTTCACATCGAGGTCGATGGCCGTGATGTGACCGGGGCGATCCCCGTACCGCAGACCCCGGACTGGGATCGTTATGTAACCGTGAGGATCTCCGGTGTTCTACTCGAGGGTGGACGTCGGAGGGTGAGAGTGGTGATGGGGCCGCTCGATTTCATGGATCTGCAGTGGCTGGAATTCTCGTTTCACGCGGGCCGAACGACCCCCGCGCGCTGACGCTAGCGGCGGTCATTCTGTTGACCGCAGCGTTCGTGGCCAGCTACGGACCGGTCCGGAGAGCGTCGCGAGTCGATCCGATGATCGTTGTTTTGCTTGGGGCAGCACGACTCGCTCATACCGTCGCTTTGTCGGTCAGTTGGGTGTGTTAGCCGGATGGCTGTTGGTTCGCGTCCAGTTTGTGGCGACATGGACGGGAATCGAACGGACGGGAATCGAACCGGTCGCGCCAAAGAGCGCGTCGGGCGCCGTCAACGCCTGGCCAGCGGTTCTTGCCTCCACGCGCCGACAACGGACCATTCCAGAAGTTATATCGGCTCTGTCTTCGGGTACACGTGTCGCTTCGACCAGTTCTCGACCGTCAGCCCTTTGAAGCGGGCAGGCCTTGGTCTGCTCGCAGCTGAGCGTGCCGTCGCGATAGCCTTCCAACGCAACAGCGGTGGAGCGCGCCACCCCACGCTCGCCATGTGCTCCTGCTAACTGAGGACCGCGTATGGGCCAGGTTTGTCCCGCCTTCCCTTTTGTGCGGACCCCGCCCTTATATAAATGGGCGCGGCTAATTTGGGCCGGAACTCGCCTATTGCTGAGCACCCGAACTCCTGTGAGTTTGAAGGCCGGCGCGAGCCACAAGCCGAGGCAATGTACGCGGAGCTAAGCGAGCCCCCTATAACGGCGCGGTGGATAAAACACCGACAGTGATCGCGAGCCTGGTAGTTCAGCTAGAGCCTTAGCTGGGTGGTGCGGTTGCCGTGACAACTGAGCCATTAGAGAACGGTCCGGCCCGCCATCGGTCTGTCTATTCAGACGGCGTGGTCCCGCCGACAAGAAGGCCGGGCGCTGCTGTGGCGGAGGCTGGAACGCTTCGGCTTTGGCGCTCGCCAAGCTCAAGCTGCGGTAACCAGAGTGATCGTACTCCGGTTGGCAAACAGGAGAACCGATGGCCGCCGACGATGATGATGCCCTGCGGCGCATAGCGGAACTCGATCACGCGGTCGGGGCTTTGCAGGTGGCCGCTGATCGCGACGATGTCACGGCGGTTGATGCGTTCGCCACACGGGCGGACGCGATCATCACGGAGTTGTGGGCGAAATACCCGCATGATGATTTCGTGACGGAGATGTGCGACCACCAGGTCGATTTGACGTGCGACGCCTTGGCGGAAATGCAGGAGCGGCTGATGGCCGCCCTGGAAGCGGCGTTCACCGCGATCAAGCACCACTACCGCCGGGGCGAAGTTGAGGAAGGGGCTGCCGCTGCAGCGCGAGTGCAGGCGATCGCGTTCCAGCTCCAGGAACTGTGGTGAACGGCGAGAAGGGCCCCGCCCATCGCCCAGTCCCGAAAAAAGTGTCTGACCCCGACGGCGTCGCTGTCGGTGCCGCCGAGGGTGCCGAGATCAACCATGCCGCCGGCCGCTGTCCACGAGAACGCATGCGTCCCCCCTCGGCAGTGATAGTGCGACCGCCAATAACCTGACCGCTGGCGTTCACCACATTGGCGCCGCTGAAGGGCCGGCCGAGGGTGCCAAGATCAACCGATGGCGTTGCCGCGCGTGCCGTGCCGGCGAGAGCAGCAACGAGGACTGCAAGTGGAACGACCACTACCCGACCTACGCCCGTGGCGCGAGCCCGTGCTGCCGCGTCGGAACGAAGGAACATCGTCTACTTCCTCCTTTTTGTCTCGACGCGCGGCATGAGTAAGCTGGTTTTCGGAACGCGACGATCGCGCGCGCGTCCGTGATGTTGGCGGCCAGCTCAGGCTTGTTCTGTAGGGCAACCCGCAGCGCCTCACCCACGATTTCGAACTGACGCTCGACAGCGGACCGCAACAGGGGATCGCCGGCGTACTCGGTGAACGTCTTGTCCGTGGTGAACTCGATGAGCAGATCGCAGGCAGCCACGATGTCCGTGAGCCATGCCCGCGGGTCACGCGGCATAGACCAGCTCTCGCGATTCCTCGATTCCGCGAAGCAGGTATGGATTGCGTACCGCGCCCACCTCGACCAGGTCGATCCGACGTCGAAGCAGTGCCTCCACCGCGGTCAGAAAACCCAGGTACGCGTCGGCCCGGTCCGCGTGCGGCATGTCCTCAGACTCAACGAGGAGATCGACGTCGCTTGCCTCCTCGTCGAAGTCGCCCCGAGCTGCCGAACCGAACACGTCCAGCCGGCGGACGCGGTACTTCTTGCACATGTCTGCAAGCGCCTGACGATAGCCTTCGAGGACGTGGGTGATGGCTCGTTGAAACTCTATCATCGAGGTCGCAATGAGCGGCTCCTCCGCCGACGATGGGGGCCGAGGAGGGGGACGCAAGGGAAGGCGCGGTTGGCCCTTGACTCACAGCCGCTTGCCGCGAGGAACAGCGAGGTCCGATTGACTATCGCCGCCGTTGCGTGCCTGGAACTGCCTGGAGGCTGCGATGTTGTCGCCGACGGTGCGGCGAGAGCGGGCGGCGCATTGTGCCGCCCGGTGAGCGCCTCAGCACGGATGTCGCAACAGGAATAGACGCGGATTCGGTGCCCGAGTCAGCGTCGCTTTTGCCTCTCAGTCGCACCCATTCTGCCGGATGCACGAGCACTGCTTGACGCTGTCAACGTGTGGCATTGGCCGGGATATCGCTACACGAAACCCGCGGTGTGCCAGCGCTCATTCGTTCGTGCACGCAGATGCTCAACTCCAGCCGGTTGAGTATAGGCACGTTGGGTCAGGAATCGAAGCGCGCGTGGACTATGAGCAACCGCACGAGCCAGCAGGTTTTGCCGCATCCGATCCGTGAACTGGATAGCCGTCATGCCGCCAACAATCGAGACCGCCGATCAACTCCTTTACGCGAAACCCAAGCTGGAGCATGTTCAGCGCACCCTTGGTAGAGCCGTTACAACGAATCCCATCGCAGTACGTAACGATAAGAGCCATTTTGTCGAGGTGAGCCGTCGTCGCAGGGCTCATCATTCGATGTGGAATACTGATCGCGCCGGGAATGTGGCTTCGCCGGTAGGCCTCCGAGGATCGTGTATCCACAAGAAGAATCTTGTCTCCTCGCCCAAGAGCCTCGTTTAGATCCCAAGGGTCGATTTCGTACTGAAGCTTCGCTTTATAATGCCGTATTTGGTCGTCCATGGGTGTCTCCTTCATCGCAACAGCCTCATGTTGGCTCGGCGCTGCTGCCTAACGACCTGGCGCTCAGCCGCGGCGCGCAAGATCCGCGCCGTCGGCTGCAGCGGCCCGGTTAGCGGCTCTGTGGCGCTATTTCCAACGCGACAGTCGTTTCTTCGCTTCGTCAGACAGTTGAGCGATGAAATCCTCTCTAGGGTGACATGTGGTTCGCAAGAACCTGTGGCATCGACGCACCCGTGACCTTGCGCGCTCGTTCTGAAGCACCGATGGCTTGGCGGCTCGGCATATTCATGTGTTCTTGTGCCGCATAACGTGCCGCTTCAGCCGCGGCGGCTCTGGATCGCGCCAGCCTCCGCCGGCTGCAAGCGGATGTCAGCCTGCATTACCACACGCCCGGAACGAGCCTCTTTGTTCGGCTCGCATACACGTCGTACTCGCCCTTGAAGTGCTCTCTCATCAATTCCTCCTCGGGCCTGAGACGAAGCGCACACACCAGTACCATCGCCACAGCGTATGCGGGGGCAGCAACCCAGTTCGGAATCACTGCAGCCTGACCCAATCCGTA
>JBKPAI010000179.1:0-33179 GCA_046726355.1 Acidobacteriota bacterium
ACGGTGCAACGCGTGCACGGGATGTACGCGATGCGATGTCCGCTCTACCGAACGCTGCACACGGCGATCGCCCTCACATCGTCGGTGGAGCTGATCCCCTCTCTGTAGTATCCGGCTCCGGCCGGACGCGACCAAGCCGGGATCACTGCGGGTTCTTCGTCACCGTCATTTCACTGAGGATCTGGCTGTCCACTGAGTACTCGGTGAACGGCTGATACATCTCGTCCCAGCTCTGCTCCGACCAGTAGACTTCCAGATTCGGCGACGGATTCCATTTATTCCTGGCCGAGTTGTCGTACTTGCCGATGCCGAGAATCTTGCTTCCGGCCGGGATGTGCAGCGGCTCGGCGAGCTCGTACTGGATCTGCCAGTTGAAATCGAACCTCGGCACATCGAGAATCGTCTGCTCCCGCCCATCCGGATACACGACGACCCAACGCAGACTCTTGCCCCGGAGGTGCATGTGCGGTGACATCGCGTACAACGTGATGTCCTCGGTCACCGGCGTGATGCCGGTCAGCGACCAGTCCTCCGCATATGGCGGAATGTTCGGCGTCTTGGTGCGGCGACGCGTGCTGCCTTCTTCCGCCGTGTACTCCACTTCCTTGCCTTCGGCGCGATACAGCGACAGCCCGCCTCTGGTCGTCGCGAGCGGATCGCCGGCCTGTCGAATCAACACTTCATGGGTGACCGGCACGTTGTTGAACCAGATGCCGAGCCTGGTGCGGTCCTTTTCGGGCTTGCCGGTCGGATTGTAGTGGACCTGCCAGTTGATGTACTTGCCGGCGGGAATCCGTTTGCCGATGTCCGGGCGATGCGAATCGACGCCGCGGCCCGGTACCCACGAAAGCAGCTTGTTCGCGCCGGGCAATGCGGTCGTGTCGGCGCGGCCCGCCAGACCGGCGCCGCGGTCGGTCGCTGTCTTGCCGTCCGGCGCGATCAACCGCCCGTTCTCGTCGAGGCGCGCACCCTCAGGAAGATCGACGACGAACACGCCGGCGTGGTGAACCACGGCGCGGTTGCCCGGACGGATCTCGAGCGTCTCCGCAAAGCGGTCCTCCTTGAACGGCACCGGCGAGTAGAACATCTGCACGCCGACCTCGCCCTCCGCGGGAATCGAGAATTCGACCGGCATCTCGAGCACGTAGTCCGGTTCACGGCCGGCGGTCCAGCCTTCGGCGAATTTCGGCGCCGGAGGGAGATCCTTCTCGGCACCTCTCGGCGCGCCGGCGTCTACCCATCGAACGATCGTGTCGATCTGTGCCGTGCTGAGACTGCGATCGTTTCGCATCTTCAGGCTGTGCTCCGGATCGGCGCCCCACGGCGGCATCTCGCGCGCGATCACTTTCGTCCTGATCGCTTTGGCCCAGGGCCGCACGTCCTCGTACGACAGCAGCGTCATCGGAGCGACTTCCCCCGGTCGATGACAGGCAGCACACTTGCTGAAGACGATTGGCGCGACATCTTTGGTGAAGGTAGGAACCGCCACGCCAGGTGCAGCGCTGTGTACGCGGTTGGTGAGGGCTGTAGCAACAAGGGTCCCGAGGAGCACCGCAGAAACGCGCTTCATGAACCCTCCAGGAATAACATGCCCGCCGGAAAAGCCCGAACAGTCTAGCCTACTTTCCCCGCTTCGCACACGACGCCGAGATCGTCGTCACCGACGTGATGTTGAGCCGCGGGGGCGACGCCTGGATATGGAGTCCCTTGACGATGACGGCGTGATCCTTGTGCTGGGGCAGGTTGAATTCGCTCACGCCGATCAGCTTGAATTCATGGTTCCCGGCTGGCGGAACGTTCGGAATCTCGTTCGCCGGCGGAGCGTTGGCGATGCTGGGGACGGGGTCCGTTGCGTCCACAAGCATCCAGGTGTTCGGGGCGGTCTCCCTGAGGCAGCCCGTCACGCTGACAATCGCCACCTTCGGCGACGGGACCGGTTGAACGGCCAGCAGGGCCAGAAGAATTGCGAGGCTCATCATCGTGAGTATGATAGCGCCTGTATGAAGGAACTGGCGCCCGCGGCGGTGCGGCGACGTGTCGTCCTGCGCAGCGCCTGCCGTCAGCCGATCATCTTTTCGGCGCTCGCCGTTCTCGCGGCCATAACAGGATCTGGCCGCGCCAGCGCACACGACTTCGAACGTACCCAGGTATCGCTGACCTTCGCCCGTGACGCATCGTTCGTCCTCGACGTCACCAACGATCTGAACTGGCTGACGCTGCGTCTGGAGTCCTTCGCAGGCGGACGCCGCGATCTCGGTGCGCTTGGTGACGTCTTCCGGGAGCGCGTGGTGCTGTTCGTCGATGGTCGTGAAGTACGTCCGGCTTCGGCCGACTTCCTGCCTCCGGTCTCGCGGCCTGCAGGGGGTGACGCGCCGCCGCTGGCGACGTTTCGCCTCCGCGGCCGCGTGCCGGCCGGTGCACGTACTCTGCGCTGGTATTACGGCCTCGTCATCGATCCGTATCCGATCGCGCTGCATCGTGCCGACGGCCGAACGATCACCGAGACCGTGTACGGAGATGCGTGGAGCCGCTCGCTCGACATCAGCGGGCAGTTCGATCGCTATCGGATCCCGGCGGCGGTGGCGCGCCAGCTGCCGTTTGTGATCATGGTGGGAGTTGTGGGCCTGGCGATCAGATGCCGGCTCGCACCTCACGCAAAGAACACGAAGAACGCAAAGGACCGGCCCGGTTGGATCTGAAGCGGACGGCGCCGAGGCAGGCGCCCGCCGAGGCGGGTCAGCGGTCCGTCGAACCGGGTCCTGCCGGCACGAACTTCTGAATCCGCTGCCCGTACGTATCTGCGGCGTAGACGGCACCCTTCGAGTCAACGACGATGCCGTGGACCCAGTCGAACTCACCGGGGCCGCGTCCCTGTCGGCCCCACGTCGCGACGATCCGGCCGTCTTTCAGCTGGATCTTGCGCACGCGCTCGTCTTTGTGATCGGCGATGAACGCGAAGCCGTCATTGCCTTTGCGTGAGATCCCGATATCCCACGGGTTCCAGTCGTTCCGGAGCTCGCGCAGGTAGGTCAGATTTCGATCGAACACCTCGATCCGATGACCTTCGCGATCGATGATGTACAGCTTCTCCTCGGCATCGACGGCAAGCTTGTGAGGAAGGTTCCACTCGCCCGGACCCGTGCCCTTGTCGTCCGGTCCGCCGGCGCCCCTGCCGACCTGTTTGATGAACTTGCCGTTTCTGTCGTACATGACCACGCGGTTGTTGCCGTAGCCGTCGGTGACAATCATGTTGCCGCTGTGCAAGATGGCGATGCCGGACGGAAGATTGAGGTGCGTCGCGTCAGTACCCTTTTCACCCGTGACCCCGATCTGAAGCAGGACCGTATCGAGCCTCGGCGACAACTTGATGATGCGGTGCGCATCGCGCTCGATGACGTAGACGTTTCCGTCCCAGTCGACCCCGCCCGAATGCTGCCAAGACGGGTTGATTGTTTTCCCGTTGATCTCCTGATCGGCGCCGGCAAGGATCAGGTTGCCGTCGCGGTCGAAGACCATGACGGGCTTGATGCCGCGGTTGAAGACGTAGATGTGATCCTGCGCGTCGATAGCCAGTCCGGAGATGCCGGGCTGGTTCTGCGGCCCGCTCGGATTCTGGCTGCTTGCGCTTCCTCCGCGTGCGCGTCGTGCCGCAGCCTGCGCCTCGCGCTCGGCCGGCGGCGGAGGGGCATCCTTCAGCCCGAAGTACATCCCGGCCGGCAGCTTCGGCCAGTTCGCAACCAGCCGGTATCCGCCGTCGCTCTGCGCGTGCGTCGCACGAGAGGTGCCAACCGCCAGCGTGATGGCCGACATCGTCGCCAGCACAGACGTCCGCATTGCCGTAGTCGTCATCGTGTTCATCATTCAGCTCTCTGCTTTACCGTTCTCTCCATCTCCTCCGTATACCCTCAGGTGCTCATCCCGTCGCGTTCCCTAATCTTCTGCAACGCCACGCCGAAAGCCTGCCGACCGGCCTGCGGGTCATAGACGATCACCGGCGCGAGGCGGCCGCGGATTCTATCCGGATTCGCGCGTGCATACCCCATGAGCACCCGGGCGAGCGCCTCCTTGGATGCCGCCCTGGCGGAATCCCGCGGCAACGCGGTGAACAGGTCGTTCAGGGTGACGTCCCACGGGCGGCCGCGCAGGATCGCGTCGACCACGGCGCCTTTGAGCACGTTATGAGAGAAGTTGAAGAAGAACGACATGGGCGAATAGGCCGCGAGGGCCGGCCGGTGGCATTCGAACTCGCGCAGGAGATCCCCCCGATGGCTCTCGAACAGATCCTGAAATTCCTTCAGCTCGCTCGCGCAGGCCGCCAGTGACGCGGGAGGATGCGCGCCGATGAACGCGCGCGCGTCCGGCGAGAGGCCGTTCACAATCGCTTCGCTGATCGTCTCCCGCCGCAGTTGAGCGGCATCCCCACGCTGAATCCGCGCATACTCCCGCATGAGCGTTGCAAGCGAAAATGCGAGCCACGGATAATCGGCGACGTTGTCATTCCGCAGGTGGACCGTGTCTCTGCCGTACGTCGCTTCGAAGCCGAAGCGAAGGTGACTGCCGATGCTGGCGGCGTGACCGATCGCGATGTTGAGACGGTGGGCGTCGTTCAGGGTCCGTACGCGATCGAGGAGCCGGTCGTACGCCCCGTCGTAGAGCTCGTAGTGCGACGTGGCAATCAGCAGCAGTGTTTCCGCATTATCGGCGAAACGGTGGCCGCTGCCGCCGCCCTGCAGGCAGTCCAACAGCCGCGCGAGCCGATCGAGGTTTTCGTCGGCGCTGCCCTCGTCCCAGATCTTCAACGACAGGAGCGCGAGCAGGTACAGGAAGTAGTAGTCGAGCAGAATCGCCAGCGCCGTGACGTCGCACGGTTCCCCGCCCCGCTGATCGAGCAGGAAATTCAGCACGTCGACGGGAATCGTGTCGTCGTTCACGCGGTCGGCAATGCCGTCCCAGTCGTGCAGCGCATGGAACCCGTCGCGCCGGGTTTGCGCGTCGTAGCGACTGACAATCGAATCCAGACGAATGGTGCCCGCCGGCAGCCTCCATTCGTTCGACCGCATCAAGGCCCGCAGCCGGACAAGCGCCGATCTGAAGCTGTTCGTCGTGGCCAGGTCCGCGAGAATATCGTGACGGACCGGCACTGACAGGGCCGTCTCGATCTGTGCGCAGGCGCCCGCAAATGTGAGCTCTGAATTTGCGCGCGGCATTTCACATGGGGCTCCGGCTCACACCACCCCACGGCGCACAATCCGCGCCGTGGGGACCCCGGGGTCGCTCGCGGGGCCCCTACGCCCCGCTCCCGCCTCCGCTGAAGCTTCGCGAGGCTCGCCGCAGCGCCTGCGGCGCGAAGGCGGCCGCTCCGTCCCACCCCACGATGGACAAACCGCATCGTGGGGGCCCCCGGCTCGCAGGCGCGCGGTACGCGCCTGACGCACGGCTTAGCGCCGCTATTGCAGTTACCCCGTAAGCCGTGCAGCCGGCGATCCGCTTATGGGGGCGGCCAAAGGCGGCTCATTATAGACAGGCCAAGCATACAAGAGCGGGACATTAACTGGAACGGTACGGATCCTGAACACGTTTCCCGAGAACCCTACACAGCGAGGGAAACCAATGTTCAGGCTCATCGCGACCGTCAAACGCGGGGTGGCGTCCGATCTCGACGAAGTCTTGGCGTCCTACCCGACACTCGACGCCGCGCGGGAAGCGGCCGTCTCGCTTGGTCAGCATGAGCTCGTCGCAACGGTCATGATCACGCGCGACGATGTGCCGCCGACGTTCGTGGAGTGGGCGGTTTATTAGGAAAATCATGAGTCTTGCGTTTTGCGAGCGTCGACTCAAAACTCATGACTCACCTCTCAAGCTTGCAAAGCCTGCGGGCGCTCTCGAGATCGCGCGCCAGTCCTGAGCTGACTTCAACGGGATAAGGTGGACTCGCAGGCTCGTTTCGACGCAGCGCGGCGGGCAGACGGCCTACCTCGTCGTGTGCGCGCACCCGCGCCTGATCCAGAGTCACCCGACCTTCGGCCAGACGCTCGGCCTTTTTCATGACCTGCGTCAACAGCGGCCGTCCGCTGAGCGGCTCGTCATGTCGTCCGAGCACGTCATGGCGGGACAGTCCATCCTGTTCGACCCGAAAAATCTGTTTACGGCCCGGCAGGAGCAGTTTCTCGGGCGACAGCTTCACCCGCCCGCGCCCTGCGTATTCGACCAGCTTATAGACGATGTCCAGCGCGGGCGCGTCCACGGACACTCCCATGGCCGCCCCGACGCCGAACCCGTCGATCGGCGCACCGGCCGCGACCAGCCGCGCAATCTCTTCTTCGTCCAGGGAGCTGCTGACGAAAATCTCCACCGCCCGGAGGCCGGCCGCATCGAGCCGCGCGCGCACACGAAACGACAGGTCGCACAGGTCGCCCGAGTCCAGACGCACGCCGCTGATCCGGAACCGGCTCCCTTGCCGGCGGGCGAGATCGATCACCTTCTCGAGGCCCGCCATCGTGTCGTACGTGTCGATGAGCAGCACGGTGCCGGGCTGCATCGCCGCAAACGTGCGGAACGCCTCGGATTCGTCGTCGTGCGCCTGAACGTAGCTGTGCGCCATGGTGCCGGCGACGCGCACTCCATACACCTGTCCCGCTGCAACGTTCGACGTCGCCTGCACGCCGGCGAGATGAAACGCGCGCGCCGCTTTCATGCCCGCATCGATACCGTGCATCCGGCGCAATCCGAAATCGACGACCTGGCGGCCGCGTGCCGCTTCGACGATGCGGATCGCCTTCGACGCCACCGCCGTCTGCAGGTGCACCTGGTTCATGACGAATGTCTCGACCAGTTGCGCTTCCGCAATTGGCGCGACGACTTCGAGAATCGGCTCGTTCGCAAACACCGGCGTCCCCTCGGGGACGGCATACACGTCGCCGGTGAAGCGGAACTGCTCGAGCGATTGAAGAAATCGATCCGAAAACCGGCCGAGCGATTGCAGATATGCGAGCGCCCGCTGATCGAAGCGGGCCAACGACAGAAATGTCAGCACATCATCGAGCCCGCAGGCCAGCAGGTAATTGCGCCGCGCGGGAAGACGGCGAACGAAGAGGCTGAAAACGGCAGTGTCACGCATGCCCTGATCGAAGTACGCCTGGAGCATCGTGAGCTCATACAGATCCGTCAGCAGGATGGGGCTCAAGAGCGCGCTCGGACCGAGCGGATGGGTTGACGGCGTGCGGGGTGTGTCCTGGGAATCGTGCACGTTCTAACGTGGGGCTCCGCCCCACACCCCCGCTCGGTCGCTCGCGCAGGCCCCTCTGCCCCGCTCCCGCCTCCGCCCGCCTCCGCTCTTCGAGCTTCGGCGAGGTGGCGCCGCAGCGCTTCGCGCGAAGGCGGACTGAAGCTTCGGCGAGGCTCGCCGTAGCGCCTGCGGCGCGAAGGCGGCCGCTCCCTCGCCGGCGCGCTGCGCGCGCCGACGCCCTGCTTGCACGGCAGAACTTAACACGTTGTGACACATTCAGCCGTGCACGCACGGCTAGACATCGGCTCCGCAGCCATCATGGATCAGATCGAACGGCGGCTTCGGAGCGAACTGTGGCGATGGCTCCGCGGGTTGGGAACGCCGTCAGGGACCGCGTGTGTCGCCGCGCAGCCGAAACAGTGTCCGGCGAACCCGGACACTGCCTGGCCATAGGTGGCGCAGCCCTTCAGGGCTGCCCGGCGGTCGTGACGCAGGCCTGAGGCCTGTACTACGAGAGTCGGCCGAACCTCAGTACGGGCTGGGCGGCGCGGGCGGCGTCTTTTCTTTCTCCGGTATCTCCGAGACCAGCGCTTCGGTCGTGAGCAGCAGCGACGCGATGGAGGTTGCGTTCGTCAACGCGCTCCGCACGACCTTGGCCGGATCGATGACGCCGGCCTTGACCAGATCTTCGTACTGGTCGGTCTGGGCGTTGAAGCCCCAGTTCTTGTCGCGCGCTTCTTTGACTCTGGCCGCGACGATCGATCCTTCAAGGCCGGCGTTCTGTGCGATCCAGCGGGTCGGCTCCTCAGCCGCCTTGCGGACCAGCTCGACGCCCAGCCGCTCGTCATGATCGAACCTGCTGTCCTTGGCGAGCGCATCCAGCGTAGCCGCCGCGCGCAGCAGCGCCACGCCGCCGCCGGGGACGATGCCTTCTTCGACCGCAGCCTTGGTCGCGTGCATCGCGTCCTCGACGCGCGCCTTCTTCTCTTTCATCTCGGTCTCGGTCGCCGCGCCGACTTTGATCACCGCCACGCCGCCCACCAGCTTCGCGAGCCGCTCCTGGAGCTTCTCGCGGTCGTAATCGGAGGTCGTCTCCTCGATTTGTTTCCGGATCTGTTTGACCCGGCCCTCGATCGCCGCCTTGCTGCCGGCGCCCTCGATAATGGTGGTGTTGTCCTTGTCGATCGTGATCCGTTTGGCCTTGCCCAGATCCTCGAGCTTCAGGTTCTCGAGCTTCAAGCCAAGATCCTCGGTAATGGCGCGGCCGTGGGTGAGAATCGCAATGTCCTCCAGCATCGCCTTGCGCCGATCGCCGAAGCCCGGCGCTTTGACGCCCGCCACCTTGAGGGTCCCGCGCAGTTTGTTCACAACCAGCGTGGCCAGCGCCTCGCCCTCGAGATCCTCGGCGATGACCAGCAGCGGCCTGCCCGCCTGCGCAATCTTTTCCAGGACCGGCAGGAGATCCTTCATGACCGAGATCTTCTTTTCGTGAATCAGGATGAGCGCGTCCTCGAGGACACACTCCATGCGCTCGGGATCGGTCACGAAGTACGGCGACAGATAACCGCGATCGAACTGCATGCCTTCGACGACGTCGAGCGACGTCTCCATCGTCTTCGCCTCTTCGACCGTGATGACGCCGTCCTTGCCGACCTTGTCCATGGCTTCGGCGATGATCTTCCCGATGGCGGCATCGGCGTTCGCGGAGATCGTGCCGACCTGGGCGATCATGCCGCCCTTCACGGGCTGGCTCAGGCTTTTGAGCTCGGTGACCATGCGTTCGACAGCCCGTTCGATGCCGCGCTTGAGGCCCATGGGATTCGCGCCGGCCGCGACGTTCTTCGAGCCCTCGCGAATGATCGCCTGGGCGAGAACCGTCGCCGTGGTCGTGCCATCGCCGGCGACGTCGGAGGTCTTGCTTGCGACCTCACGCAGCATGCGCGCGCCCAGATTCTCGATCGGGTCGGCGACGTCGATTTCCTTCGCGACCGTGACCCCGTCCTTGGTGATGGTCGGCGATCCGAACTTCTTGTCGATGACGACGTTCCGTCCTTTCGGACCGAGCGTCACCCGCACGGCATCAGCGAGCTTGTTGACGCCACGCATCAGCGCGTGGCGCGCGTCTTCGTTGTAGACGATCTGCTTGGCAGCCATCGCTCGAACCTCCCTGTACGCCTAGACGCCGGCGAGTTCCGGCACGCCTTCGGCGACGCCCAGAATCTCGTCCTCGCGCACGATCAGGTACTCCTCGCCATCCAGCTTGATTTCCGTCCCCGCGTATTTGCCGATAAGGACGTACTCGCCGGCCTTCACGTCCAGCGGAATCGTCTTGCCGTCGTCGTTCACGCGGCCGGTGCCGACGGCGACGACCTTCGCCTGCTGCGGCTTCTCTTTGGCGGTGTCGGGGACGATGATGCCGCCGATACGCTGTTCCTGTTCCTCGACACGCTTGACGAGGACACGGTCCCGTAGGGGTCGCACGTTCATTGGGCTCCTCCTGGTTGATCCAACCTATTTCCGTAGCACGCGATTTAAGTGCGTGTCAAGCATTTAATCTTAGTAGTTGTTGCTCATATTCACACCACAGCCGCATCAACGCGATCACGACAACCGCCACGGACCCTGTCACTTACAACGGTACTGTCCGGCTTCAGCTGGAAGAGCCTCGGTACGCAACGCGTGCCAGGCAACCGGATCCTGGCTTGCACTCGAACATCCTTGGAGCCACCGAAACGCCAACTGAACGACAGGAGGCACTATGGCTGAGAAGCGGACCGAAGTTGCGCCGCGCGAACAGCGCGGCCTGTCTCAACAACAGCCGTTCGAGTTCGGCAATCCGTTCCGCACACTCGAGCGTCTCGCCGACGAGATGGATCGGGTGTTCGGCGATTTCGGCCTCGGACAACGGTGGATGTCGCCTCGAGCGGGTAGCGCCTCGCTGCGGCCACCGTTCCGCAGCGGCGCTGAGTGGCAGTCGTGGACGCCGGACATCGAGGTGTTTCACCGCAACAACGAGCTCATCGTGCGCGCGGACCTTCCGGGTTTGCGCCGCGAGGACGTCAAGGTTGACGTGAGCGACGACACCGTCACTATTCAGGGCGAGCGCAAGCGCGAACATGAGGAAGAGCACGAGGGTCTCTATCGATCGGAGCGAAGCTACGGCAGCTTCTGCCGCATGATCCCGCTGCCGCAAGGCGCGATGGCCGATCAGGCCAAAGCGACGTTCAAGGAAGGTGTCCTCGAGATCACGATACCGGCGCCCTCCGAACAGGTCCGCCGCGGACGACGTCTCGAGATCACCGAAGGGGCCCCTGGCAAAAAATAGAGAGTGGAGCGGTACAAACGAAACGCCCGGCCCGGGTTGATCGCCCGGGCGCCGGGCGTTTGCTGCGCATATTACGCGCATCCCGGCGAGAGCCGGGACTCAACGATTCGTTTCGCGTATCGTTTGTCGCTCGCGCACCGACGCGGCATCAGCCGATCGACGATGCGCGGTCGCAGCCCGGTGGCTCACTCATAGGGACCTCCACGTCTGGACTGGCGTGGCTATGCCTAGCAATACGCCTCTTTGCTGCGGCTGTCAAATCTCTGTCGGTCGTGAGTCGTGAGTCTTCGGTCATAGCTTTCAGACCTGCGGAGCATTCGTGGGGGTGCGCCGCATCCGTCATGACTCAAAACTCATGACTCAAACACTCCGCTAACAAATCCGGGGCAACTGCTCGCCGGCCAGCATCGGCACGACGCGCGTCCCCCCCGCAAGCGATCGCATCACCACCGTGCCGGGATGGTCGGCGGTGATCTCACCGATCAGCGCCGCGTCGCGAGCCAGCGGATGCTCCCGCATCACGTGCAGCAACTGCTCGGCCTGCGCGGGCGCGACCACCGCGAGCAGCTTGCCTTCGTTGGCGACGTACAGCGGATCGAGTCCGAGGATCTCGCAGGCGGCGCGTACCGGCTCGCGCAACGGCACCTGGCGCTCGACCAGATCGACGCCGACGCGCGACGCTGCCGCCAGTTCGTTCAGCGCGCTCGACAGCCCGCCGCGCGTCGGATCGCGCATGGCACGGATGCCGGAGCACCGATCGAGCATCGACGCGGTCAGTCCGTTGAGCGCGGCGGTGTCGCTCTCGAGCGTGGTCTCGAATTCGAGGCCTTCGCGCACCGACATGATCGCCATCCCGTGATCGCCGATCGTCCCTGAAATGATCACGCGATCGCCCGGCTCCGCGGCGGCTATCGAGAGGGTGCGTCCGTCCGGGACCATGCCGACGCCGGTTGTCGTGATGAAGATCTGATCGCCTTTGCCGCGATCGACCACTTTCGTGTCGCCGGCCACGATCACCACCCCGGCATCGTCGGCCGTCCTCTTCATCGACAGGATGATGCGGCGGAGATCGTCGAGCGGCAGCCCTTCTTCGAGAATGAACGCCGCCGTGAGAAACAGCGGCGTCGCGCCGCCGACCGCAAGGTCGTTCACGGTTCCATGCACCGCAAGGCTCCCGATGTCGCCGCCAGGGAAGAACACCGGGCGCACCACGAAGCTGTCGGTGGTCAATGCGAGCCGCGCGCCGGTCAGGCGGGGCACCACGCAGGTCGCCTGGTCCTCGAGACGGTTGAGCACGTCGTTCCCAAGGGCCGGCAGGAATACCCGCGTGATCAGGTCGTGGCTCAGTCGGCCGCCGCTGCCGTGGCCGAGGAGTACGTGGTCGTACCCGGCGAATGGCAGCGGACAACTGCCGAATAGATTGCTGACGACGGCAGAGGCGGATGTGTCGCTCATGCCACGGCTTTCCCATCGGGGCGCGGGCGGTGCCCGGGCGGACCCGCGCGGCCATAGAGAAAGTACGCCGCGCAGGCGCCCTCCGACGACACCATCGTCGCGCCGAGCGGCGTGTCAGGCGTGCACGCCGTACCGAACGCCGGACAGTCGTGCGGCTTCTTCTGCCCGCACAGCACCTGGCCGCTGATGCAGACCGAGGACTCGGATGGGTCGATCGTCCCCACCTCGAAGCGGCGTTCGGCATCGAACTGCTGATAGGGCGGACGCAGCCGCCATCCGCTGGCGGGAATCACTCCGACGCCGCGCCACTTGCGATCGCACACCTCCCAGACCTCGTTGATCAGGGCGCGCGACGCGGCGTTCCCCTCACGCGTCACGATGCGCCGGTACTGGTTCGCGAGGCGCGCTTCGCCGGCCTCGAGCTGTTCGACCGTCATCAGGATGCCTTCGAGCATGTCGACCGGCTCGAACCCGGTCACCACAACGGGCACGCGGTACCGCTCCACGAGCGGCTCGTATTCGGCGTAGCCGACGACCGTGCAGACGTGGCCGGGCCCGAGGAACGCCTGCACGCGGTTGTCAGGCGTTTCGAGAACCGCGGAAATCGCCGGGGGAACCAGGGCGTGCGACACGAGCACGCTGAAGTTCGCGAGGCCGCGGCGCGCCGCGAGCGAGACGGCCATCGCGTTCGCCGGACCCGTCGTCTCGAACCCGACGGCGAAGAACACGACCTGCCGCGACGGGTTGGCCGCGGCCATCTGAACTGCATCGAGCGGCGAATAGACGATGCGGACATCGGCGCCGCGCGATTTCAACTGCAGCAGGTCGCCGTGGGAACCGGGCACGCGCAGCATGTCGCCGAACGAACAGAAGATCACCTCGGGACGCGCGGCAATCGCGTGGGCGCGGTCGAGGACCTCGAGCGGCGTGACGCAGACCGGGCACCCGGGCCCGTGTACGAGCTCGATGCCGCGCGGCAGCAGCTGATCGATGCCGTACTTGACGATGGCGTGCGTCTGGCCGCCGCACACTTCCATGATCGTCCACGATCTGGTCACACGTGCGTCGATCGCGTGCACCAGTGTGGCAATCGCCGTTCCATCGCGGTATTCGTCAAGAAACTTCATCGAGCTCGCCCAGTTGGCTCATGCTGGCGAGAAACTCGAACACGCGCCGCGCTTCAGACTCGTCGACACGCGCCAGGGCGAAGCCGACATGGACGACCACGTACTCGCCCGGCGCGGCGTCGTCGACGTGCTCCAGACACACGTGTTTGGTGACGCCGCCGAAATCCACCTTGCCCATCAGCACGCCGTGCTCGTGAAACGTCTCAATCACCCGACCCGGAATCCCGAGGCACATGGTCAGCGCTCCTGTCGTGCGGCCGCGACCGCCAGCTGCCCGAGCGATAGTCCACCGTCTCCCGGCGACACCACGCGGTGACGATACACCTGGAACCGGTCACCGGCGAGCCGATTTTCGACCATGGCCGCGAGCAACCCGTTCAGAAACACGCCGCCGGACAGCGCCACGCCGGAGAGGCCGGTCCGCCGCCGGAGCTCGCCGCAGACCGCGGCAATCAACTCAGCAAGTGTCGAGTGAAAGCGCCGGGCGACGACGTGCGGCGCGACGCCGGACAGCCGATCGCGAACAAGCGAGCGAACCAGCGGCCGCGTATCGGCGATCAGAGGCCCCCCGGCCGGTTCGTCCACGGAAAAAGGATAGCCCGCGTCGGAGGCCCCTCGATCCGCGAGCGCTTCGAGCCACATCGCGGCCTGTCCTTCGAACGTCGTGACCGGCGGTCCGCCGCACAACACGGCAACGGCGTCGAACAGCCGGCCGGCGCTGGACGTCATCGGCGCGTTCACGCCGCGTTCGATCATCTGCAGCACGATCCGCCCGTGCTTCGCCGCGCTTCCGCCTCTGCCCGCGGCTGCGCTTAGGACCCCGCACGCGTCGAGGCCGCCATCCTGCAGATATGCGAGCGCCATCCGCCACGGCTCGCGCGCCGCGCGGTCACCTCCCGGCATGGCCACATACCGGAGGTGTGCGGCCCGTTCAACCGCTCGAGCATCGCCGACGAGGAATTCGCCGCCCCACACGCAGGCATCTGTTCCCCATCCAGCCCCGTCCCAGGCGACGCCGATGACGGGAGCGGTCGAACCATGTTCCGCCAGGCATGACGCGACGTGCGCGTGATGGTGCTGAACCGCCACGCGGCGGCGGCACGATCGGGCAAGGGCATAACGCGTCGACGCATAGTCAGGATGCTGATCGTGCGCGACGATGTCCGACTGCACTTCGAACATCCGCTCGTACAGCTCGAGGTCGCGCTCGAACGCCTGAAAGGCGGTGAGCTCGTCGAGGTCGCCGAGATGATGGCTGACGAACGCCTGGGCGCCGCGGCCCAGGGCGAACGTGTTTTTCAGCTGTCCGCCAACCGCGAGGATCGGCTCGCGACAGGAGAACGGCAGACGGATCGGTGCGGGCGCGTAGCCGCGGGACCGCCGCACGAGGATCGGTGCGGTGCCCGCCTCGCGGACCACGGAATCGTCGCACCGTACACGGATGGTCCGGTCGTGCAGGAGGAACAGGTCGGCGATTCCCCGCAGCCGCACCTGCGCCTCTTGGTTGTCGATCGCGATCGGTTCGTCCGACCGGTTGCCGCTGGTCATGACGAGCGGTCCGTCAGCACCCGCGAGCAGCAGGTGGTGCACCGGTGTGTATGGCAGCATTACGCCCAGGCGGTTGCCCTCGGGCGCGACCAGCTCACGGAGCGCCGCGGCACCGGGAGCGACGTCGAGCAGCACGATCGGCCGCGCACTGGAAAGCAGCAGCGCGGCTTCGGACGCGGACATGATCGCGAGTGCTCCGGCTGCGGCGGCGTCGCGAACCATGAGCGCCAACGGCTTGTCGTCGCGCTGTTTCCGCCGCCGCAGCTCCGCGATCGCGGCCGCGTTCCGCGCATCGCAGGCCAGATGGAACCCGCCGAGGCCCTTGACGGCCACAATCTGACCGGCGGCCACGGCCCCCAACGCCGCCGCGAGCGGATCGCCCGGCCGCCGGCCGCCGCAGTCGAGCGCGTACAGGCGCGGCCCGCAATCAGCGCAGGCGATCGGCTCGGCGTGAAAACGCCGGTCTGCGGGATCGAGATATTCGGCGCGGCATGCCGCGCACATCTCGAACGCCGCCATCGTCGTCCGCTCGCGGTCGTAGGGACTGCCCGTGACGATCGTCAGCCGCGGCCCGCATGCCGTGCAGTTGATGAACGGATAGCGGTAGCGGCGGTTGGACCGGTCGAACAGCTCGCGCAGGCAGGCGTCGCACGTCGCCACGTCGGGACAGACGTAGATCGAGCGCTCGCCGTCAACGCGGCTCGCCTCAATGCGGAAGAATCGCTCGCCGCGCAGATCGATGCGCCGCGCGCCGATGGATTCGATGCGCGCCAGCGGCGGCGCCGATATGGTGAGCTCACGCTCGAATTCAGCAACCGCCCCCGCATCGCCTTCGATTTCGATCTGGACGCCGCCGGCGTTATTGGTTACGAACCCGCTCAGGTTCAGGCGCGAAGCGAGTCCGTGGACGAAGGGGCGGAACCCGACGCCCTGCACCACACCGGTAACATCGAGTGCCCGGCGCTCCACACCGCACATCGTACATCCTTGTCGTCGCATCCGAGGCGTGAGGAATGCGGGGGACGGACGTAGTGTGGGGCAGGTAGGGCAGGCAGGGCAAGTAGGCACCCGTAAACCCACCTGACCTACCCGACCCACGCGACCCACCCGACCCACCCGTCCCGCCTGACCTCGTTCGACAATCACAAATTGTTCTTCGCGCACTCTGACTCCGGGTTGCACGGTGTTTGCAGTGAATCAATTGCGGAGGTCGGAATGAAGTATGTCGTTCTAAATCCGCGGACCTTTGCGTTCGTCGTCGGCACGCGCGTCGCGCTCGCGGCGGGCATCGGGCTTCTCGTCTCCGGCAGGCTGGCTGCCGCACGCCGCCGCGCCCTCGGCACCACGCTGGTCATTATCGGTGCCGCGACGACGGTGCCGGCGGCGATTTCGGTCGTGCGGGGTCTCCGCCGTGCGAAAGGCATCGAGGGAAATGTGGATCGGGACAGGCGACTGATCGGCGCCACGCGGCTTGCCAGGAAAGGCGACGACCTCATGTGATGATGGCCTCATGCCGGGTTGAAGGGTACGCGCATTGCTCTTTATGGTAAGCAGAGTGCCGGCGTAGCCGTGTCATGACCCGGGTCGTCTGTACGCGCAAGGTTCGATCGTGTCGAGGCCGGCAGTAGCGCACGACAAATTGCCATGCCGAAAAGAACCCCTGACCTGTCGTGGAATCCAGGCGCCCGGTCGGCTACCGCTCTGGTCGACTGGCGCGAACCCGAACGCAATGCACGTGTACTCGACTGGCGCGAGCGTGCCCAGGCGTTTGGCCTTGCGTCAATCGACGAGCAGGAGCCGGTTCCCGGCCTGGTTGTCGAACCCGCTGAACGCCTTCTTCGCGAGGAAGAACCTGAAGCGTTCGAGGATCAGGACATCGGCGGTGCCGCGGCTGGCCTTGAACAAGAGGCGGACGAAGACCTTCCAGAACCGCGCGCAGCAGGACTATCGCAGGACGACGTTGACCTCGTCCGCGTCTATCTGAAGAACATCGGCCGCCAGAAGCTGTTGAAGGCGGCGCAGGAACAGGAAATCGGCAGAGCGATCGAGGTGGCCCGCAGCGATCTGCTGAGCGAGCTGATGGTGGTGCCTGCCGCGAGGCTCACGCTTCTGTCGCTCGCCGATGCCGTGCGGCAACAGGCAGTGCCGGCCGCGGAGCTGATTCTGCTGCCGGACGGTGGCGAGCTCAAACCGGAAAAAATCGATCCGGTCCTGCGGGCGTTCGTCCGGGTCGGGCGGCTGACCAGGCAAATCGAGTCGTGTCGTCAACGTCTGTCCGAGGGTCGTTCTCCTGCCGTGAGCCGTGCGCGGTCCCGGGATGCAATCGCGCGTGCTGAGAAAGCCATCCAGGCAACCGTTCGCGACCTCCCGATCCGGCCGACCGTGGTGGGTCAGGTGGTGGAAGAGCTCCGGCAGATTGATCAGCAGTTCGAATCGCTCGCGCAAAGCATGCCGCGGGACAGGGTCGGGAGGCTTCAGGCGCTCGAAGGACGTGCCGGCTTGCGTGCTGGGAAATTCCGAAAGCAGTTTGCCCGCATCCGCGACAAGGAAGAGGCGCTGCTGGCGGCAAAACACCGCCTGGTCGAACCCAACCTGCGCCTCGTGGTATCAATCGCAAAGCGATACCTGGGTCGCGGGCTGTCGCTGCTCGATCTGATCCAGGAAGGCAACATCGGGCTGATGAAGGCGGTCGATCGCTTTCAGTATCGCCGCGGCTTCAAGTTTTCGACCTATGCGACCTGGTGGATCCGTCAGAGCGTCGGGCGGGCCATCGCGGACTATGGACGGACGATCCGCCTGCCAGTGCACGTCATGGAGTCGCTGAACAAGCTGGCGCGCGTGCGCAGCACCCTGCTCACCGAAATGGGTCGCGAGCCGCGTCCGGAGGAACTTGCGGCCCGAATGGCGGTTCCGGTCGGAAAAGTCGAGCTGTTGCTCGACGCGGCCAAGCATCCCGCGTCGCTCGAAACGCCGGTCGGCGAAGGCGAAGAAACGCCGCTCGGCCACTTCGTCCGCGACACGGCCACTCGTTCGCCTGAAGAAGCCGCGATGCGCAGCGAGCTGGCCGGTGAAGTCGAGCGGGCGATGGACGCGCTCACCGATCGCGAGCGCGAAGTGCTTCGCCTGAGATACGGGCTCGGCCTCGATCGAGAGATGACGCTCGAAGAGATCGGGCGCCGCCTGTCGATTACCCGGGAACGCGTGCGCCAGATCGAGGCAAAAGCTGTCGCCAAGATGCGCACCGCCCACGATCACGCGGCGTGAAGGACCTGTCCACCCATCTTCTCGGAGCAGAGTGTCAAATCTGACGCTGATCTTCCTTCCGAGGTGATGTGTTGCCGCGGCGGGCCGAGGGAATTCTTGCCAAAATCGTTGTGGAAACATGGTGCGCATCGTGCAGGCCAGCCGCACGGATGCCTACTAGCCGAGCCGCACTCCTTTTGCTGTTCCTTCTCCTTCCGGGCCCGCGCGCCATCGGTGGACCGACGACCGATCCGTTCGATTTCCTCGAACCAGCGGTTCAGCTCTCCGACGAAGACCGCCAACGGATTGATGGGCGGTCCGTCATTGTGCGAATCCTGCCCGCGAGCGGTCACGAGGTGGCAACCCTCGCGGCCGGCGCTCTGAGCGTCGGCCCGGATGCGCTTCTGGCCAGTGTCAGAAACATCGTCCAATTGAAGAAGAGCTCGTTAGTCCCGCAAATCAGCCGCTTTTCGGCGCAGCCGCAGCTGGAAGATCTCCGCGACCTGACGCTCGATACCGGTGACGCCGACGAGATCAGGCGGTGCGGTCCCGGACGCTGCGGCTTGAAGCTGGAGCCTGCCGAAATCACACGGCTGCAGCGGGCATTCTCGACATCTTCCGAGGACCCCCGCGCCGCCCTGGAACAGGAGTTCCGGCGGGTTGTGCTGGATCGGGCGCACGAGTACCTGCGCCGCGGCGAGCAGCGCAACCAGCATGAGTTCTCGATGCTGCTGCAGCACTCGCCTCACTTTCAGTCGCTCCCGCAGCTGAACACCTATCTGCAGCGCTATCCGGCAATGCCGCTGCCCGACTCGGAGTCATTTCTGTATTGGTCGAAGGAAACGTACGCGTGGAAACCGATGATCAGCATCACCCATGTGACGATGGTGCGTGGAACCGGGGACGCTGGCTCACCGGAGGCCATGATCGCCACGCGTGACGTGTTCGCGACCCGGTACACAAGCGGCTCACTGGTGCTGACGCTGCTGCTTCGCGACCAGCGCCAGCCCTCACAGCGCTATCTGGTATACCTGAACCGCACGTGGATCGACGGCCTCCGCGGCCTCTGGCGGCCCTTCGTCGAGCATCGCATCAAGAGCCAGGCGAAAGGGTTGTTCGCGGCCGCACGCGACAAAATCGAAGCGCATGGCGTCGTGAGCACGTCCGCCAGATAGGGCGTCACGTTTCGGCAGACCCGATTTCTGGACAAACCGCTTCAAGCGCCTGCCAGAATCGGAGAGCGTTGCCGGTCCGCCTAGGTCTATCCTCAAGACTCCTGCACTGCGTACACGCGCCAGCCGGTCTCGCCTTTCACGAGCGCGTGGGTGCCCCTGTCCGCAAAACGCAATCCGGAGCCGGCAACGAGATCCACAACCGTTCTCGTCACCAGGATCTCTCCGGCGTGGGCGATGCCGGCAACCCGGCTGCCGATCTCGACCGCGACGCCGTGCGGCACTCCCGCGATGATGTCGCATTCGCCCGTATGCAGGCCGAGTCGCGCGTTGACGCGCAGCCGCCGCGCTTCCTCTGCGATAGCGCAGGCGCAGCGGATCGCCCGCGCCGGTCCGTCGAACGCCACGACCACGCGGCCGCCGGATTCGTGCACGCCACTTCCGCCGAAGCGGGGGGCGCGCTCGTCGACGATTGGGCGCAACCGCCCGAGCGCCGTGCGGCCGGTTTTCATCGACCGCCGATTGCCTTCCACTTCACCGCACAGGAGTGTCACGAGAACGCGGTCCAGGTCCGTCCGGGTGCGCGCGTTGGCGAGGAACCGATCGATCTCATCGAGCAGTGCATCCTGATCGCCCACGAACGGCAGGTGATCGTCTCCGGGAAGCTCGACGAACCGGGCTTCCGGAATCAGGCTGGCGACGTAGCGGCCCTCGTCCACCAGCAGGCAGCGGTCGCCGGATCGGTGAAGCACCAATGTCGGCACGCGGATTGTCGGCAGGATATGCCTGACGTCGATTTCGGAGTTCATCCGCGTCAAGGCGATGGCAGCGGCCGGACTCGCGCCCATGCGCAGAAATGACGCCCACCAGTCGCGAAAAGCCGGGTCGTGCGCCACGCTCGGCGCGCGCTCGCCGATCCCGACCGGCCCGCCCCAGTTCTCGACGATTTCCCGGAAGAAGGCCTCCCGCTGCTCGCGCGTCGGCGCCCACGGATAATCCGACGCCTTGAGACGCCTCGCGTAGGTCCCGATCATGATGAGCGCCTCCGTCTGGCGAGGATGCGTCGCTGCGAAGAGGCTACACATGGGCCCACCCTCGGACACCCCGAGAAGCACGGCTCGGCGCGATCCCGACGCATCAAGAACGGCGCGAACGTCGTCCATGCGCTGTTCGAGTGTCGGCAGATGCGTGACCGGGTCGGAGAGGCCGGTCCCGCGCTTGTCGAACAGGATCAACCGGGAGAACGAGGCCAGGCGCGCGAGGAACCGCGCGAAGGACGGCTCCTTCCAGAAATATTCGAGGTGAGACACCCAGCCCATGACGAACACGAGATCGACGGGCCCGTTCCCGCACACCTGGTACGCGATGTTCACGTCGCCGCTCCGTGCGTATTGAACCGGGCCGGGTGTTACGCCAACGGGACTGGTGACTGCTGCCGAACGTGGAGCCGCCGGCGGCGCGGACTGCGTCACTTCGGCAATGAACCGGTAACCGCGCCGGTGCGCCGTTTCAATGAACCGTGGCGAATGCGCGTCGTCGCCGAGCGCGCGCCGGATTTCACGGATGCAGACCTTGAGCGCGCCGTCAGCAACGAAGACGCCAGGCCAGATCGCATCGAGCAACTCAGTTTTCTTCACCAGTCGACCGGGCCGCGCCGCCAGATATTCGAGCAGCGACAGCGCCTTGGGTGTCAGCGAAATCGGACCGGATTCTCCGTACAGCTGCCCGCGGGCAGGATCGATCCGGAAGCGATCGAACGAGAACGACGGCTCCAGAGCCATATGGCGATGCGCAGGGGGAAGTATCGCCATACTACCCGATCTGTCACCTCATCAACCCGTGTTCCCGTCACGCGCCGTTCAGCCGTCCAATCGGCAAGCATCCCGATGAAACCGATGAGTGCCAAGCCGACATACCCGAGCCCGCGCTCCCGTCTGGAGAGGCTAGTCGTGAGAGTTGCCATCACAGTCGCTCCTTCCTGCATGTCATCGCTAACGTAGGCCGGCGCCCCCACGGGGCACCCAACGCGACTACCGCGCTGGGCCCCCGGGGCCCCGCCTGCGGTCGCGCCGTAGCGGTTCGCGCGAAGGCGGGCTGCTCCGGTACCGGACGCACTGAACGAGGGCGTTCGGCGCGCCGGCGGCGGCCAGGACGTCGCGAATGAGATTTCCGACGAATTGCCCGACCCCGAGCGCCTCACGAGGGAAGCTCAGGATGAGCGCGTTCCGGCCTTTGAGAGCGATGAGCGTTTTGAAGATCGCGGTTTCGACGGGGCTGGTGACCGGCACGATGGCAAACATCACGCCGACGGGACGGGCCAGTTCCCTGATCTGCCGCGCCGCATCGAATGAGAGCCGCCCCCGCGCGACCTTGCCCGCAAGCGACTCGTAGACCGTGAGGCTCGCAAACCGGTTCTTCAGGGTCTTGTCGGCAACGTTGCCCAGACCGGTCTCTGCAACCGTGGCGATCGCCAGCGGCTCCGCATTCGCGGCAACGGTCATTGCGACATCGAGCAGCAGCCCGTCGATCCGCTCATCGCTCCAGTTCTCGAACAGTTCCTGAGCACGCGATGCGCGCAAGACGACCGCGTCGATCTTTGCGTCGAGGTATGAGTCAGCGACAACTTCGGCCGGGGAAACAGGGCTTGATACCACGTCTGCTCCTCACTGCGGCCGGCCTGCAGCCGCGCATGATTGCCCGCGCCGATAATGTAGCCGGTGCCGATCCGCGGAGTCATGTGAGCGGCATGAGCATCGCGTGAGAATTCGGTGAGCGCACGCTCTTACGCGAATCTCACCGTTCTTTCACCAGACGCGCATGAGTCCGCGCACGCGCTCCGGCTAGTATCCTGGTCTTCCAGCGAACGTTCTGTTGGAGAAAGGAAGCGACATGTTCAGGAAACTGCTCATCGTCTCAGGCCTTGTGGCCGCCGGGGCCGCGGGCGCGGTGGCGTGGTCGGGCACTGCGAGTCCACGGACCGGGCCAGGGCTAGCGGCGGCACGACAAATCGCCCCGGCCAGCGCGAGCGGCCACGATGACGATCGCCGTCCTGGCAAGGACCGCGACGATGACAAACACGACGAGAAGAACCGGCCCGGAGCACCGACCAGCTCGAGCCCGATCGCGATCACAAGTGATGACCGGCACGTCTGGAGCGTGAACCCGGATTCGGACTCGGTCTCCGTGTTTGAAGTAACCGAGGACGCGAACCACAAAACCACCGAGATCCCGGTCGGCAAAGGGCCCTGGTGCGTGGCAATCACGCCCGACGACCGCAAGGTGTACGTCGCCAATATGGCGAGCGGCACCGTGTCGGTGATCAAGACCGCCAACTATAAAGTGACCGAGACGATCAAGGTCGGATCCGAACCGTTCGGATGCGCCCTCTCTCCCGACGGTGAGACGTTGTACGTGGCCAACCAGTCGTCGAATACGGTATCGGTAATCGACACCCGCAAAGACGACGTGGTCAGGACGATCAAGAGCGTCGGCCAGAAACCGCACGGCGTTGCGGTCACCGCCGACGGGCGGAAGGTCTACGTGACGCAGTTCCTGGCCCAGCGTTCGCCGGCCGATCCGCGCCCGGCGACCCAGAGCGAAGGGGCGGATGACGGCCGCGAGGGGCGGGTCACCGTCATCGATGCGCGCAGGAACGAGGTCATCGGCACCGTCACGCTGAAACCCCTCGCCGACGTCGGCGCGGCGTTCCGATCCGACGGTAATACGCTCAAGCGCGAGCCGCTCACACAGGTCTTCGACAACGTGTCAGGGGCGTTTCCCAACCTCCTCGAGAACATTTTCATCAGAGGCGACATCGCGTACATCCCCAACACGTGTTCCTCGCCGAACGGCCCGTTTCGCTTCAACGTGAACGTGCAGAGCTGCCTTTCGACGGTTGACGTCGATGAGGACGTCGAGGCATTTGCGACATTGAATATGAACGTGGGCGTGAACTTCGAGCCGGCCGGCATCAAGCTGTTCAACACGAACCCGGTCGCCATCGCGTTCAAGCGCTCGGCACCGGAGGGCTTCGTCGTGCTCGGCGCCACCGATCGATTGCTGCGCGTCACGCTCGACGCCTCCGGGTTGCCGTCGATCAATCCACCGGCGAAAGCCGGCGATCCGAGTGATATCGTCCGCATTCCACTGAAGGATCCGCGGGAGATGCTGCTCGCCGACCCGAACGACACGATCGGCGGGAAGAACCCGCGCGGCCTCGTCCTGAATTCCACTGACACGCGTGCGTATGTCATGGATTTCGTCTCGCGCGACGTCGCCGTCGTGGATATCTCAGGCGACCCGCTGCAGTATCGGACGCTGGCGCGCATGCCGTCGGCTGCGCTGCCCGCCCCCGGCAGCGACGCGGCAATCGTTCTGCGCGGAAAGCAGCTGTTCAATTCCGCCATCGGGCCCGAGGGCGCGCTCGCCAACTCGACGCGTCCCTCGGGGCGGATGTCGGATACCGGCTGGGGAACCTGCTACAGCTGTCACCCGAACGGCCTGACTGACAGCGTCACCTGGATGTTCGCCGACGGACCGCGGCAGGCCATCTCGATGGAGAGCACCTTTCCGTTCGGGAGCGCGGTGATCGCGAACGGGGCGCCGCTGCTGCCGGAGTCGCACATGCGCGCGTTGAACTGGTCGGCGATTCGCGACGAAGTGCAGGACTTCGAACGGAATATCCGCGCCGTGTCAGGAGGCGGAGGGCTCATCACCGGGATTGCCGAAGGCGCCGCCGGCCTCGCGCAGGTGCCCGACCTGGTGGGCCAGGCGAACACCGGCCGAAGCGCGGACCTCGATGCCATCGCCACCTACCTGGCTCTCGGCGTGCGCGCGCCGATCTCGCCACTCAGCAGCCACTCCGTCAAGCAGGGCCGTCAGTTGTTCAGGGAAGCCGGATGCCAGAACTGCCATGGCGGACCCAACTGGACGATCAGCGCCGTCGACTTCACGCCGCCTCCCGCTGCCGGTGAGATCGTCGATGCCCAGCTCGCGAAGTTCCTGTGCCGCGTCGGTACATTCGACCCGGGTCTCTTTGCCGACGGCGTGAGCAATGAAATACGGTCGAACAACACCGCCAACGTTCAGGCGCGCGGGATTCTCGGCTTCAATGTCCCGTCGCTCATCAGCGTGTTCGCGTCGGCGCCGTATCTGCACAGCGGAGCGGCACCCACACTCGAAGCGGTGCTCGAAAATGTCCCCCACCGGAGCGTGGGACGGGCGGACGGTCTGGATGTCCTGACAGACAGACAGGACCGTCGGAAGCTGGCCCGGTTCCTCGCCTCAATCGACCGCGGCACGGAGCCGTTTCTGGATATCAACCCACCGCTCCGGGCGTGTGGCGCGCAGTAGGGCAGAAAGGCGTGCCGCCGCGACCGGGACGGAGAATGCCATAATCGAACGCAGAGGCCGCAACCGCCTCCGCTGAAGCTACGGCGGCCCGCCGTAGCTTTGGCGAAGGCGGAAGGACGCAAAGAAAGACAGTGTTTTCTCAGTAAGGCAAGACGTCCGACCGCCTTGCCATGTGTCAGGCTCCCAGCACCCGCAGCGGCAGGCTCCGCAGGACGTTGCACCGGCAATTCACTTGACAATGATCGCGACGTCGGCGGAATGGCCCTTTTCGTCACGGACGGCAATGATGTGGCGACCGGCGATGAGCGGCCAGTCGACCCCCGAGCCGGGATCGCCGCGTGCGACGACGCGATCATCGACGCGCCACTCGAGGAGGCAGCCGCTCACCGCCGCCGCTCGCAAGGACAGGGTCTGGAAGTCGCGCCGCAGCGTGGGATCGATGAGATACACTGCACCGTCAGGCGGGCTGACGATTCGCAGCGCGCGCGGCTCCGGCGGCGCCGGCCGAATCGCCGGTGCTGCGGCCGATCGCGTCGCGGCGGGCGAAGGCGCCACCCGACCGGCCAGCGGTTCGGCGCGCGCCCACGTCTGATACTCGGCAGGCCATCGAACCACAATCCCGCGCGCATCATGCCGATGCCAGGTGCAGTTGCGCGGCGGCGCCTCCGTCGGCGTCCACTCATTGACGTGCGCCGGGCACCAGGGGCCGGCCGCCATGCCGGACAACGCGCAGATCCGGCTCCGGCTCGTGTTAGCCGGCTCCGCGATCGTGGCGGTCTCGTAGTCACCCGGCAGACCGCCCCTCACCCGCTGTTCGACCGCGACCATCACCGCGTGGAAGATTGGACCGGCCCCGCTCACACCCGACGACGAGACCAACGGTTGATGATCGAAATTGCCGACCCAGACGCCGACCGTGACCGCACGCGTATAGCCCAGCGCCCAGTTATCGTGATAGCCCTGCGACGTCCCGGTCTTGGCGGCCACTTTGAACGGAAATTCGAGGCTGCCGCCGCGGCCGAACGCGAATTCCCGCGCCTCATCGTCCGACAGGATATCGGTGACCCAGAATGCGGTGCGAGCCGAGACCAGCGGCTCATGCTCCGGATCCGCACCACCGGAACCGGCCGGCCGGACGAACCTTGGCTGAATCGGCACGCCTCCGCGTGCGAACGCGGCGTAGGCCGTCACCAGGTGGTCGAGCCGGACCTCGGCATCGCCTAACGTGACTCCGAGCCCGTAATACGACGCGGTCTTGTCGAACGTCGTGAATCCAGCGCCGCGGAGGAATCGCAGCAGGTTCGGCACCCCAATCCGTGATGCAAGGGCGACAGCAGGGACGTTCACCGATCCCGCGAGCGCGTTCCGCGCGAGCAGAGGGCCGCGGAACCGGTTGTCATAATTCCGCGGGCTGTAGAGAATGCCCTCCTCGCCCGTCGGAAAATACGACGGAACATCGGGCAGAACGGTGGCGGGCGACTCGCCTTGTTCAAACGCAAGCGCGTAGGTGAACGGCTTCAATGCCGACCCCGGCTGCCGCGGAGTGACCACTCCGTCGATGGCGCCCCCATGCGCGGCGTTTCCGTAGTTCCCGGATCCTTCCCACGCCAGCCACTCACCCGACCTGTTGTCGAGCACAGCCACGGCGACGTTGTGCGCGCCAGCCCGGTCGAGTGCGGGCCGCTCGGCGCGGATGATTCCCTCGACCGTCCGCTGCAGTTCAGCGTCGAGCGTCGTGGTAATCGTGGATGGCCGGAGCGGCCCGAATGTCCGGAGCACACGCTCGACGAAATGCGGCGCGATGAAGGCGGGCGGCTCCCGCTGGAGCGACAGCCGTTCGTCCAGGGCTTCGCGGACGCCGTCCGGGGTCAGCGACCCACCGAGTCCCATCTGGACGATGACATGTTCCTGCCGCTGCCGTGCCCGCCTCGGATCGCGATACGGATTGAACCATGACGGACGCTGCGGCAGCGCCGCCAGGAATGCGGCCTCCGCCGGCGTCAGCAGCGCGGCACTGTGACCGAAGTAGGCGCGGCTCGCGCGCTCGGCGCCCGTCAACTGGTTGCCGTACGGCGCGAGGTTGAGATACAGCGCCAGAATTTCGCGCTTGGACAATCGCTGCTCCAGCCGCAGCGCGACGAGTGCTTCGTAAGCCTTGGCAATCACTGCCCGGTGTCGGACCTCACCGTTCTGCCGGGCGAGCAGGAGTTTGGCGGACTGCTGGGTGATGGTCGATCCCCCTTCGACCACGTGGTGGCGCCGAAGGTTGCGGACCGATGCGCGTACGAGCGCGACCGGATCGACGCCGGGGTGCACCCAGAACCGATGGTCTTCGGCGGCAACGGTCGCATTCACGAGCGTTTCCGGCAGCTGATCGGCCGACAGCCACTCGGCCCGCGTGCCTGCAGCGCCGAGTGCCTCGTACAGGACCTCCCCGTTGCGGTCGAGGACCGTCGTCGACTCCGGTTGATCAAGGTCGAGCAGGCCTGCCGGAAGCCTGCCTGCACGCAGCCAACCGGCAGCACAGACGGCGAGCAAGACCACAATCGCCGCCGACCGCCATCGTCGCGCGATCATCGTTTGACCTCGATGGTCTGCGTCGAGGTGCGTCCGCGGACCTCGGGTTCGTACATCTCCTCGACGTGTGCCGGCGCAGCCACGAATACACCGGCCGTCGTAGCCCGGACCACGTAGGAGAACTCGTGGTGGCCTTCACTCAAACGCGTCGCGAACAGCTGCACGCGATCGTCGTGCCGTTCGATATGGTCGAACGTGCCGCGTCGCCAGATATCCTGCCACGTCGGTTCGCTGGTGCCGTCCTGCTGCTCGGCATCCCTGGCCAGATCGCCCGCCGTCGTCGCGAACCAGGACTCAACCGGTTCGAAGCCGGCGGGTACGGGATCGGTCACGGCGACGAAGCGCCGCTCCTTGGGCAGGTCGAATGCCAGCGTCACCCGGACGAGATCGCCGGCCTTGAACGTCGTCGCAGCAGCACCGGTTTTGCCGTCCACGACCGGCGCGAACCGACGTTCGATGTGAAACCCGGTGTCGAGCGAACGAAGCGTCGCGGCGTCGAGCGCGTAGGTCAGGCGGGCCGAGTAGAAGAGGGTGCCGTCACCGTCGCGGCGCAACGTGAGGTCCCGCGCGGCGGTATCCGGCCGCGCCAGCGACGCCATCGGGACCTCTGTCGTCGTGGCCCCGGTCGACCGCCCCTTGAAGGTCGCCCGCACGAGTTCGTCTGTTCCGAGCTTCACAGCGGCGGTGAAATTCGGCGTTGCGCTCTCGTACTTGCGGTAATAGGCGACGAGAGCCTGCATCGCGACGGCGTTTTCCTGTGTGTTGCCCCACCGGCCGTTTTTGCGCGCCGCCACGAGCCAGCGCGCCATCGGGGTGACGTCGGTCGCCGATGCGCCGCTTCTGACCAGACTGTTCATGACCAGCGCGGTCGACCGGACGTTCGAGTTCCAGAACCACAGGAGATAGGGATCGCTGAGCTCTTCGACGTGTGCGGTCCCTCCCTCGGGGAGGACCGCGTTGCTCATGCGCCGGCGCAGTTCCGCAGGCCGCGCGCCGGTCTCGCCGTTCGCGACGAGCGCATCGTGCAGATACGCGATCGCGAACATCGGCATGCGATCCAAGTATGTGTACAGCCGATTGACATTGGAGTCCTGGTTTCGTCCGCCGTCAACCAGCGTCCGGACGGCGAACGCTTCCCACGCGGTATACATCGGCCACCACGATTCGTTGGAGGGCGGCTTCTCCGCCAGCGCGTTCTGGAGGTAGTCGTACCCCCGTTGCAAGACCTCGCCGTTGACGTCGTACCGGAGCGCCGCAGCCGTCTGGTAGACATGCAGCACGTAGCTGGTCAGAAACGGCGAAGCCGTCGCGCAGGCGCCAGGCCAGTACGCAAATCCGCCGGACGGACACTGGAATTTTTCCAGTTCGAGAAGCGATTTCTGAGTGTCGGTGCGGAGCGATCGGGCATCGATCCCGGGCAGCTTGAACGCGTCGCCGAGATCCGCTGCGGTGGCGAGCACGAAGGTCCGCGATGCCCTCTGCTCGACACATCCGTACGGGTATTCAACGACATATCGTGCGCCTTCCCCGAGTCCGACGAGCGCGGTTGATGACAGCTCGAGGTGCAGCCCGCCGAGGCCCGGCACGATTCCGCTCGGAACCACCAGCGTCTGTTTTGCATCCGGAGCCGCTTCGCCGTATGCAGCAACAGTTTCGGGTGAGACGGTGATCTGAACCGGAACAGTGTCCTCGAACGCATCGCTTTCATTGCCGATGCGGACCGTCGTCTGAACCCGGGCGCGGCCAACGGCTTTCGCAGTCACGTCGAACCGAACTTCAGTCGACCCGCCGGCGGCCACCTGGACGATGCGCCGTCCGTCCCCCGCAATGTGCAGAATCGCCGGATCGAGACTCCGCATCGTCACGATCGCGGTGCCCGGCTGCTTCAACTGGCTCGTCACCACCGATCCGAAAAACGACCGGTCACCTCGAGTGAGGAACCGCGGAAAGCCTGCTTTGAGCACGACCGGCTTGTTGATACGGAGATCGCTCTCGCCCGATCCGAACCTGGAGGCTTTGTCGGCGGCGACTGCCATGATGCGATAGGTCGTCAACGACTCGGGCAGCGTGACTTCGGTGCTCGCGTGACCTTTTGAATCCGTGGTCACCGAGCCGAGCCAGAAAGCGAGGACGCGGAAATCCCTGCGCAGTTGACTGACACCGGCATCTGCGCCACCGCCGCCGCCGGCGTCGGTCCCCTTCGGCGTGAGCGCGCGGCGGCTCACGATGCGCTGCCGGTTGTCCTCGTTCATGACCTGGAGCGCTTTGGGCACGTACACCGAACGCAGCACGTCGGGGGTTCGAAATCCGGTCAGCGACAAAACGCCGTAATCAACCGCCCACAATGTGACTTCGCTCGCCGCGCCGGCGCCGCGGTTGTCATCGACCTGCACGTCGAGGCGAGCCGTACCCGCCGGCCGGAATTCTTCCTTGTTGGCCTTGACCGTCAGCGACAGGCGCTTCGACGAGTCCTCGACGGTCAACTTCGCGTACCCGAGCCGGAACGCCGGTTTGCCCGGATCGCTGGCATCATCGGCTGCGCGCCCGGTGGCCGCCGCCGTCGTCCGTCCCTTCACCAGCAGGACCGACACGTACAGATTCGGAATGTCGGCCGTCGTGATCGGCACCGTGACCGTCTGCTGGGTCGACGTCAGCGCAAATTGCGTGTGGGAGCGGATGCCTTCGCGCTCGACGGTGAGCAGCGCCGTCGCCTGTTCCCACGGCGATTGAATCATCAGGCGCGCGGTCTCGCCGGGCTGGTAGGTTTCGCGCTCGGGGACGAGCTCGATCCGATTGTGATCGGATCGTTCCCAGGCCGTATATCCCGAGCCGATGGCGTAGAACGCCAGCCGCGTCGACGAGAGATACTGCGTCTGGCGCGCGATGGCGCGGACGAAAAAGGATCCTCCCGACGGCAGGGGAATCGACACCGGAACGGGATCGGCCGCTGTGATCACGGTAAAGCGACCGGCTTCGATTTCTTTGTGTTCGGTCTCCCAGGTGTAGAAGCCGTTGCCCTCCGCGCGGCGGACACTGTGCCACTGGTTCTCGACCAGGGTGAGATCGACCTGGACTCCGGGCACCGGTTGTCCATCGGGCGCGACGGCGACGACCGCGGTCGTCAACCCGTTCTTTTGATCGACGAACAGCGGGGGCCGTTTCAGCCCGATGTACCAGGGCGCGGGATGCACCACGAAGCCGGCGCGTCCGGCGATGTGCTGGCGCGACACGTCCTCGACGTCTCCCTCGAGCGTGTACTGATACGGCAATCCATCACTCGGCTGCGTCTCGAGGTCCAGCGCAGTCTGCCCTTTCGGATCCAGCGTTGCCGCTTCTCCCCTCAACCGTCCGCCCTCCGGCTGCGCTCCCTCTACACAGCAGCCGACAAACACAAACCGGTCATTCGGGTACTGATTGACTACGGCCGCAGGCGCCGCAAATATCGGAGTCCGTGAGTAGGTCCAGCTCACGGGCCGACTGGCCATGGCGGCACCGAACAGATACCGGGCGTTGACCACGCCCTTGAGTGGGGCCCCGGCGAGGGCGACCTCGCCCGAGAGGATCGCATCGACGCGGAACTCCGGCCGGCGATAGGCGGCGACCAGGAATCCGCCGCGGACAACGCTTCTCCACGGCAGCTCCTCGTCATCGATGCTCTCCTGCGGCCTTGGCGTACGCTCCTCGAATGCGTTCTTGTCGAGCGTCACCAGAATCTGATAGTTCCCGAGCGCACCGGTTGCTGGCAGGCGAAGCGTCCACTCCGTGCTGCTCCAGCCATTTGTGGTGACGGTTCGGCGATCGACCAGTTTGTCGTGGCTGTCGCGCACGGCGACGTACACCGGTGTGGCGTCAGGAACCAGCTCGATGCCTGACGGCGTATCGCGCCTGAGGATGGCTTTGACGTGAATCTCTTCGCCCAGTTTGTAGACTCCACGATCCGGGAAGACCGTTCCGCGAAGCACCGGCTGTGCCTCCGACAGGTCGTACGGCGTCGCAAACTCGAACGGCTCGATGCCTTCGTTCCAGTCGCTGCCGACATACGCGATGTCGCCGTCCTTTTCGGCGGTGACGAGGAACCGGAGGTCCCGGGCCCACCAGCCTTGCCGGCCGCGAAGCCGCAGCTGCGGCGCGATGGCGATGCCATGCTCGTCAGTGCGGCCGCTCCAGGCGACGGTGTTGTCCAATCGGATGATCGAGACGTTCGCCCCGCCGACGGGTGCGCCGTTGTCCAGGCGAGTGACGAAAACCAGCGTGTTCTGCGGACTGTCCTTGACATTGACGCCGAGATTCGTGACCTGCACGACCGACGCGATCGTGGCGGATCCGTCGAATGGACGGGACCGTGCGATCGGTTGTCCGGGCCGGACCGCCGCCCACACGAGCCCGGTTCCTTGAGACGACAGGGTGCGCGACAGATCGAGCCCGTGCGACAGGACTTTGTCCGGGGCACCGCCCAGCATGCGGTGCACGCCGTCTCCCGGCGGCGGCGCATCGCGGAACGCGCGACGCTTCAGGTCCAGGATTGTGGGCATCAGGTGATCGGGCGTGATGCCACGCGCCCACTGCCAGACGTCGGCGAAATTGCGCGCGTAGAACGGCAGCGGACCGCCGTCCTTCTCCCACACCCCATGCCCATCGCCGAAGCTCGTGAAGGCCTGCTCGTGCCAGTTTTCGACGATGCCGGTCCAGGCGTATCCGAGTCTCTGCCCGTCAGCGGCCTGCAGGCTGGAATCGATCGTCACGGCGTACGTGCTGGTTGGCGGCTGCCGTTCGAATCCAAGATCTTCAATGGTGAAGAACGTAATCGTCTGGTCGGCGCGGCGCGCCGGCGTCTGCTGGGAGGCTGCGGGCCGGGCAACCGCCCGTTCCCGACGGACATCGGCGATGTCGCTCACGGTTGCGGCGCGAACGAGCGCGTCCAGGGCGACGCGCTGCGACCGAAGGTGAGCAAAGTTATAGCGGTCGGCATCACACCCCGTACGACAGCCGAAACCATCGATGAACAGCGTCGGATCGAGGTGGATGGTGTACACCTGGGGACTGCCGGGCGTGGCCGGCCCTTCGATAGCCGGCACGCGCTCATCAAGGGCGAGGCGCAGCCACCCGTCCGTTGACGGTGTGTCCACGGTCTGCAGCACCACGAGATCGGATGACGGAGGGAACCGCTTCTGATCCCAATCGGAGGCGAGACGGACGGCAACCGGCGACTGAGACGCGACGACGGCCTTCGTCGCGGCAACCTTCGCGTCGAAGCGCATCGCCTCAGCGCCCATCCGCGCGCGCTCGTCAGCACTGATCGAAGGAACACCCCATTCGTGGGGTTCGTACCGCAGCGTGACGTGCGCCGCCACCTCGGACGGCCGCACCGGCTGATTGAAACGCAGCGCGACGACGACCGGCTGATCGAATCGTCCATTGATTCTGTACCACTGCGTCTGCAGCAGCCGCACCGTCGGCGTGGTGAACGAGAAGGTGAACGGACGGCCAAGTGTGCGCCCGCTCACCGCCGTTGCACGGCCGGCGATGGTCACCTCATATCGAGTCGCGTGCGGCAGCGGTCCCTTCGGATCGGGCGTGAACACCAGCAGTGTCGGGCTCGCCCACCGGAACGTTCCGGCCAGCGCCGGACGAATCGAGAAGAACGGCACCGTCACGTCCTCCGGTAATCTGCCGATCGGCACCATCGGCTCGGAGAAACGGACGCGAACTTCCGCGGCCTGTTCAGGGCTGGACAGCTCGCCGCCCGGCTGCCCGGCGACGACAGTCAGCGAGGTCTGCGCCCCTGCCTGACCCGAGAGCGTGATCAGGACGGGGAGCACCAGCAGGCCGGATCGAATGCGCATGGGAATTCCCGTCGGCGAGTGAAAGAGGTTCATCGGAAAGTCTCGAGTGCCGACCAACGTTGCAGGCGGGGTGCCAACGGGCAAGGCGGCAGCAGTGCGCGCGCATGCACGTATCGACGATGTACTACCAGCGCTCGACCGGCTGCGATCCGTGGGGAAAATCGCTTGTAGCAGCCGGAATGCAGGCCTGAAGCCCTGCGCTACGAGGAGCAGCGCGCCGTGGAACCGCTGACACGCCGTGGATTGGGTGACACCGGTGGCGGCCAGGAGCCGTGCCGTCAGGATCTGCGGTTCCGGCCGGTTACCGGCGCG
>JBKPAI010000180.1:0-44448 GCA_046726355.1 Acidobacteriota bacterium
CAACGCGTACTTCAAATCGCTCGGACTTCCGACGTTGATCGACGGGTGCTAGCGTAACCAACTTGAACCGCCGTGTACGGACCCGTACGCACGGTGGTGTGGCAGGGGTCGGTGGGCAACCGCCGCCCCTATGCCGATCAAACGCCGAAGCGTTTAGTCGTGATCCTTCGAGCCGACCGTACTCATCGGACTGTCGCGTATACGTCGCGATCGACGATGCGGATGCGTTCCTGCCGGCGTCCACCTGCCCCCTGCAACTCGATGACGTACGTTCCTGGAGCGAGCGGACCGAATGAAAGGCGCCCAGGTGGTTCGACGCGCCGGTCCGATTCGCCGTCCAGAACGTCGTCCATCGATCGGTTGCTGTCGTTCATCACGCGAACGAGTTGTGGACCGGCCGTCGCCGGCAACTCCACGTTGGCGATCACCCGATATCCGCGCGACAGCGTGAACACAACCTCGCCTGTCACATCTTTGGCGACGCGCATGGTAGACGTCACGAATCCGTCGGCGGTGACGATCAGCTGCATCGATCCCGACGGCAGGTCGTCAAATATGACCACGCCTCTTCCGTCGGTCAGCGCCATGCGCGGCACTGCGGCCGGATCCGTCGACAGGAACTCGACCACGGCATCGCGCCGCGGCTCACCCGCCCTCGTCATCACGCGAGCGCGCAAACGCGCGGATTGTGGAAGCGGCGACAGCGCGAGACTATGGACGCTGGCTGGCGGTTCGGCGAGTGGCTCCTCGGCTGGTTGGTATCCTTGCGCGGAGACCGTGAGCGTACCTCCCGCGGTCCCGACGCCTTCGAGCAACGCATCGCCGGTGGCCGTCGCCGTGGCTTGGACGCGCCCGCCGCTGCCCGTCCATATAATGCTGGCGCCCCGCACCGGTTCATTCTTGTCGTTGACGACGTGCACCGGCAGGAACCCGTCGGGGATCGCGATCACCACCTCTCGCCCGTCGAGCGGCACCTGAACCTGGCGCCTATACGTCGAGTTCGTCATGTGTACGTCGGCGTGCGCCGGACCTGGAGGGAAATTCGTCAGCGTGACGCATCCATCCCCGTCCGTCACCCCGCGACACCCGGACGGGAGTATGCGAAAGGGAAATGGCCTTGGTGGCGTTGGGACGTCAGGAGACGCGGAAATCTGAACGCTCATCTTCGGCCCAAGGGATGATGTGATGCGGAACCTCGCACGGCCGCCGATCACGAGCGGAGTGTCGACCGTTCCGTTGGTGGAGACCGGTACGACACGGGACGTCGTAAGCTGCACACCGTCGCACCGGTTCACGGCCGTCGTCGACACGCGGTACTGGCCCGCGGCCAGTCGGTTGAACGTCGCGCGTCCCTGCGGGTTCGTTCGCTCAGGAGGGAAGATCAGCGGCGATCGCGGACGAGGGTCCTCGATGAGGACGACGTGGTTCGGAACGGGGGCACCTGCCCCGTCCACCACGTCGACGTGTTGAGCACGGCGCCGGGCTGCTGGATGACGATGGTTCCGCCGTCCATGTCTCTCGTCGGGTCTAAGCACATAGCCACTGACGCCGGGTTCGTCCACGCTGGCCTGCGGTCGCGCGTCGGTCGCCGTGGACATGAGCATGGCGACATTGACAAGCAGCAGCACGCTCACCACCAGGCCGGTCATGATCAGCGCCAGTCTGCGCGGCCGCAATCGACGAGGCCACCAGTCAGGTTAGTTATGTCGATGACGGCGAGGAGGCCATCACGCATCACTTCGAAACGCACTCGCAAATCGCCGAAGCGCGCTTACCCTCGCCGACCTCTACGAATTCGTCGACGGCTAATCTTCGCGTGGTCAGATGGTGCTTGTTCCTGCGCGCTAACCACATGTCGAACGCAGCCGACAATGACCAACCCGAGGACGTGGCGCATGACGCCCCAGGGAGCGATGGCTCTAACGAGAAACCGGCATGTCATTTTGGACGCCATTCAAGTATCGCCAGTCGGTGGCCATTTATTGGTCACACAGAGACATGACGATCGGCCGCGGCGGAATAAGAATCAGCTTGCCAACTCGACGCGGCGCTGCGGATATCACGGGTGGACGTGCTTCGCCGACAGGGCGTTCCATGTCCGCTCGACCGCTTTGCCAACCGGGCCGATCAAGTCCTCCGAAAACTGCGCGTGCATGGGATATGCGCGAGTACCTCACGCGGCTCCTCGGTAAGCATTGGACTGTCGAGGCCGTCGCCGATGGAACGGGCGCCCTTGCAGCGGCACTGCGACGAGTTCCTGACGTCGTGCTCACCGACGTGATGATGCCCGGGCTCGATGGCTTCGGGCTCCTGCGGGCTTCGTAGGCAATCAAATGCCCGCGCGATTCGAACCGCGAGGCGATGGCTCGTTTTGACACCTACTATTTCACGTTCCTGTACACGCCATTCCGGAACGTCGAAGGCGAGATGCGCACCCATGTCCTCGAAGTGGATGTGCCGCGCACGGGTTTCTCGATTGACGCGGACCCCGTCAGGCTGGCGCAGGTCGTCTCGAATCTGCTTACCAACGCGGCGAAGTACAGCGAGTCCAGCGGGCGCATCTCGATTCGAGCAGAGCATGATGGTGACGAGATCGTTCTGCGCGTCCGCGACACCGGCATGGGTATCTCAGCGGAGCTCCTGCCGCATCTGTTGGATCTGTTCGTGCAGGGGCGGCAGTCGCTCGATCGGTCGCATGGGGGTCTCGGGCTCGGGCTGACGATTGTTCGCAGCCTCGTCGAGCTGCATGGTGGACGCGTGTCGGCCCACAGCGAGGGCGTTGGCCGGGGAAGCGAGCTCGTGGTGCGCTTGCTGGCAGCGCATGTCGCCCCGGCCGAAGTGCGGGCACGGCGTCCGGCGGCCGGTGCGATAGCGACGACTGGAAAAGGTTTGCGGGTGCTCCTGGTCGACGATAATGAAGACGCCGCGGACATGCTGGCGCAGATGCTCACGATGAAGGGTCACGACGTGCGGGTGGCGCACGATGGCCCTGCTGCGCTTCGTGTGTGCGAGGAGCTCAGGCCATCTGTCGCCCTGCTTGATATCGGCCTGCCGATCATGGATGGGTATGAGCTCGCAGAACGGTTGCGCGGGTTCCGGGGGCGGCGCCGCGGCCTTCACTATAGAGAGTTCTCCTGCACGTTCGACGCGTGGAACTCGTCGGTCAAGAGCCGCAATCAGTTCGTGCCATTCACGAACGGTCCGTAACACGGTCGACCTGTTTGGTTGTCGTGAGTTCAATCATCATCGCCACCGCTGTGCGTCCTGAGTCATTCGACGAGCAGGATTCCAGATCTCACCGCAGCGCGAACAGCGCCAGTATCCGTTGTTCGCGTCTGGGATCTTGGCGGTCGACACGATCAATGCTGAGGCGCAGGACGGACATGATTGCGGCAATGCAGAGACGGCTTCAGAACTCTGTCGGTCTCGGTTGAGGTCGTGATTCGCCATTTGGCCCCCAAAGGATGTCGCTTTCGGGAGAGGACGGACGGACCGGCCGCAGCCTTACGAAGGCAGCCGTCGGTCAACCGCAATTGACGCGCTTGATCAGCTCCCGATGCGCGCCGGACCGCCCGCGTCGTGCTTATTGAGAGACGCGACGCGCGTCGCGGCTTCCTCGCCCGCCCGTTTTCGCACTGCAGCCATCAACGCGTGAATTCGCTGCCGACGGTGCAGTCTGCGTTTCCGCTCTTTCTGGAATCGCGCTCGATCGCCGTTCCGTTCCGACATGACGGCCAGAGTAGCAGGGACGACGAAATGCGACTGTGCCCTTTCGCACATACTCGCCGCAGCGGATCGGGTACTGTTCGAATGGCGAAGAAGACGAATACAGCACGGTCGGGCTTAGTAGTTCGGGCGAACGCTCTTGATGAGTGCGCCGATCGCGGCCACGAGTTCGGCGGGATCCGCCGGCTTGGCGAGGTGAGTCTGAAATCCGCTCTCGAGTGCGCGCACGCGATCCTGTGAGCGCGCGTATGCGGTCAACGCGATCGCGGGGATATTGCGGATTTTGGCGTCGGGTGCTTCGCGAAGTTTTCGAATCATCTCGAAGCCGTCGAGAACAGGGAGACCGATGTCCGCCAGGAGGATGTCAGGACGCAGCATGCCAAGCTGCTCCAGCGCCTGGATTGCGGAATCAATGGTCGTCACACGCGCGCCCGCCAATTCCAGGATCTCCGTCAACAGGGACAAGGCGTCAGGGTCGTCGTCCACTGCCAGGACATGGACGCCGACCAGCTTCCCGGCGGTGGCAGGCCCGGAGGCCGCCCGCGGACGAGTCATCTTGCGACGTTCTTCCACGGCCGGCTGCGCGTGCACAATCATCAGCGGGAGACGCACACGAAACGTCGCGCCTTTGCCTTCTCCGTCGCTGATGGCTTCGACGGTCCCACCATGGAGTTCGACCAGGTGCCGCACGATCGCGAGGCCGAGTCCGAGCCCTCCGAAGTGGCGCGTCGTCGTGCTGTCGGCCTGGCGGAACCGCTCGAAGAGATGGGGCAGGAATTCAGGTTTGATGCCGATGCCGGTGTCGCTCACGACAATATCGACCTGAGAAGCGACGCGTTCAACGCGCACCTGAATCCGGCCCCCTTTCGGCGTGAACTTCACGGCATTCGATACGAGATTCCACACGATTTGCTGCAGGCGGTCGGGATCGCCGGAAATTGGACCGGCGTTCGGATCGATGGACGTCTGCACGCGGACCTGCTTGGCTGCTGCCGCGGGAGCCACGGACTCGACGGCGCTTTGCACGGCGGTCGGCAGATCGACTGGCTGGATGGAGAGGCGCATCTTTCCCGAGATGATCCGCGACACCTCCAGCACGTCTTCGACCATCTGCGTCAACGCTGAGGCATTGCGCTCGACGATGTCGAGCGCATGCGCGATCTTCTCGCCGGTCACGGCGCCGCTTTGCAACAATCGCGCATATCCCAGAATCGCGTTGAGTGGCGTCCGCAGCTCGTGTGACAAGGTCGCGAGGAATTCATCCTTCAAACGATCCGCAACCTGGACTTGCTGGTAGGTCTGCGCGTTGTCGACGGCCAGCGCGGCCCGGTGGGCCAGTTCCTGCGCGAAGGCGAGGTCATCTTCGCGAAAGCGGCGCTGGGACTCCGAGGTCGCCAACGTCAGAGCACCGAGCGTCCTGGCGTGCGCGACGAGCGGCACGCACATATACGACACCAGGCCGAGCGATCGCACCTGTCGGACCTGTTCCGCGTCGCCGCGCGCGGCGGTGACGATCATCTCGTCGGTGATCAGCGGCACGAGCACCGGCGTCTTCGCCCGAATCACGTGGGGCACGCTGTACGTCGCGCTGGGGTCCTCGTATCGCTGCAGCGTTCTGGCGAATTCGACGTTCTCCGGGTTCTGATGTGCCACCGCCAACCGTCGGGTTTTGCCGTCGACCACGACGTCAACCGCACACCAGTCCGCGACGGCCGGGACAGCCAGATGTGCCACAGACGTCAGTGTGGTCTCGTAATCCAGTGATGTCGCCAGCACGGTGCTGGCCTGGTTCATGAACGCGGCGCGTTCGGCTGCCCGTTTGCGATCGGTCATGTCCCGGTTCGCTTCGAGCACTGCGCGATGATGGTCGGTCTCAATGAGCTGTTGATGGCTTTCGACAATGACCATGCGGCCGTCGCGCGTCCGCTGGCGCAACTCGCCCGTCCACCCGCCCGTGTCCACCAGTATTCTCTCAACCTCCTGCAGCGAGACCGGATGAACGGTGTGCAGCAAGTCGTGCGGGCTGCGACCGATGGCTTCGTCGCGTGGATAGCCGTAGAGCCGTTCGCATCCAGCGTTCCATTCGGTGATCCCGGATTCGAATTCCCAGACGAACACGGGTTCCAGTGACAGGTCGATCAGGCGGCCTTGTCGTCGGACCGTTGCTTCCATGGCGCGTCGGTCGGCGGCATTCGTCAGCGCGGCGCGCACACCGTGGGCGAGACGGCCGTAGCGGCTGGGCGCCTTGACGATGTAGTCGGCGACGCGCAGACGAAAAGCGGAGGCCGCGATCTCTTCACTCCCGGTGTTCGTGAACATGATCACCGGCACCTGTGGGGCCACGGCGTGGACCGCTTGGAGCACCTTGAGCCCGTCGGTCCACCTGAGCTGAAAGTCGGTGACGACGATGTCGAAGGCGAGATCGCGCAGCGCCGCATCCAGCTGCTCCTGGCCGATGACTTCTGACGCGTCGAGATCGGGAAATTCAGCAGCCAGCGCGCGTTTGGTCAACAGCCGGTCCTGCGGATTGTCGTCAACCACGAGGACGCGCGTCGCCATGACTAAACCGTCGGTGCCAGGTTCGGTCTTTCGTTGTAATGAATCCAGTACGTGTTGAGAGTGCCGAGCATCTGCTGGAGGTCGTTGAATTCCACAGGCTTCACCAGGTACGAGTTTGCTCCGAGATCGAACGCGCGATTCACGTCCTGCGATAGCCGCGATGAGGTCAACATGACGACCGGAAGACGGCGCAGACCATCCTGACCGCGCACCCACTCCAGAACTTCAAGGCCCGAACGCCGCGGCAGTTTCAGATCGAGGAGAACCAAGGCAGGCAGCGGAAACTGCGCGCGATCGGCGTAGCCATCGTGTCCTGACAAGTACGCCACGGCGCCATCGCCATCGGTGACAACCTGCACCGGGTTGGCGACGTTCAACTTGGCGAATGCGCGACGGATCAGCATCACATCAGTCGCATTGTCTTCGACGACCAGAATCGTATCAATCTCGCTCATGCGGCCTCCGCGCGCGGCAATTCAATCCAGAAGCGGCTCCCGTGGCCCACCTGCGATTCGACGCCGACGCGCCCGCCGAGTCGCTCGATGCCTTTCTTCACGATCGCCAAGCCGATGCCGGTACCCGGATAGGTCTCGGCGCCGTGCAGCCGTTCGAATACCCCGAAAATCCGTTCGTGATGCTCGGGCGCGATCCCGATTCCCCGGTCCTCGACCCAGACCTGAGCCATCGGTGCGCGCATGTCTGACCAGACGCGGACGCGGGGTTCACGGCCGCCGAACTTGACGGCGTTCGACAACAGGTTCGAGAAGACTTGAATGAGCACCGAGCGATTGCCTTGGACCGTTGGCAGGCCAGGCTCGATGTCGACATGAGCGCCGCTTCGCTGTACGTCATCGCGCACAGCGTACAACGACGCGTCCAGAACGTCTCGGAGATCAACCGCCGAGATGGCCAGTTCGACACCGGACAGGCGTCCGTAGGCGAGGAGATCGTTGATGAGTACGTCCATCGACGTTGCCTCGTCGACAATGCGCTGCGCGTAGTCACGCCCGGTGGCGTCGAGTCGATCGCGGTAATCCTCCAGGAGCGCCTGCGCGAGCCCGTGCATGCCACGCAGCGGTGCACGTAAATCGTGGGCGACGGAAAAGGCGAACGCTTCGAGTCGGGAGTTGGCCGCGTGCAGATCCGTGGTCCGTTCACGGACCTTCTGCTCGAGGTCGGTCGCATACAGACGAAGAGGAGTGAGATCACGCGCGATCTTCGACGCACCAATGATCTGTCCCGATGGCGTTTTGATCGGGGAAACCGTCAGAGACACCTCGATGAGCCGGCCGCCCTTGGCCAAACGCACGGTCTCGAAATGCTGGATCGTCTCGCCGCGTCGAAGCCGCGCCAGGACTTCATCCTCTTCACGCTGGCGATCGGGCGGAACAACAATCCGGATGGATTGTCCAATCACTTCGTTCGCGGTATACCCGTACAAGCGTTCGGCCGCCGCATTCCATGCGGTGATAAGACCGTCTAAATCTTTGGCGATCATCGCATCTTCGGAAGATTCGACGATCGCGGCCAGCCGGAGTGCGATGCGTTCGCGCGCGTCAGTGGCCGCCTCGCGTCGTCGAGAGGCGTTCGCGAAAGCGACGAGCAAGACCACGGCGCCCAAGGCGATCCCGATTTCTGCGGTGATGGCTGTTCGAACGCTTGCCACACTCTGACGGCGGCGCATGGCCAGCAATGCGTCGTCGTCCCGGTTCATATCAGCCACGATCGCTCGAATGCGATCCATCCTCGCCTTGCCGACATCGGTGCGCACGATGCGCTGGGCGGCGTCGAAGCCTTCGGTTTGCCGGACCTGAGCCGTTTGTGCGAGTTCCTGTACCTGTTGGTCGATGATTGGCCGCAACTCGGTGAGATGTTGAAGCCGGCTGGTGCTCATGACGGTCAAGGACGCGATTTTGTCCAGCGCCTCTTGGACGCTGGCGGTACCCCGCTGGTACGGTTCGAGGTAAGCGGGATCGCCCGTAATCAGGAATCCGCGCTGACCGGTTTCGGCGTCCGTCATCGCGGACAGGAGGCTGGAGAGGGCCGCTTTCACCTCATAGGTGTGCGAAACGAGCCGCTCGTTATCGTACACCCTCCAGACACTGCAGCCGCCAACGCCGCCGGTGATGACGACGGCGCCGACTATGGCTGTGACGAGGCTCCGGATCGGATGCTTTATCCGCATGCGCGTTGGTCGGGTTGATCTTGTTTTTCCGGCATTCAGCTCTCAGGATACCCATCCATGCCTCATGGTAGCGCCTTCCCCTCAAGCTCATCAGGAATGTTTGTCGATATCACAGCCGAGCACCTCGAGCGATTACGCGTTGAGGCAGTAATCCGCATCGCGCGCCCCAGCAGCCGCAATGTCAGTGTCGTACGCACGTGTTTCGGGTCGCCGTTGATCGGCGTATCATCGTCGGCGCTCTCTTGACATTGCCGAGCACGATGCGCGCGCTTCTCTCAGCGATAGCGATCGCCGCCGCCGCGCTGTTCCCGGCCGCGGCTCAGACGAGTCCTCCGCGATCGGCAGGCGACCCGGCGACGGGCAAAGCACTGTTCGAGGGCCGCGGCGGATGCACCGCCTGCCATTTTCCCGGGAGCCGGGCGCGCAGAGTCGGACCGGATCTGAGCTGGATCGGCATGTTGCGGACGCCGGACTCGCTGCGCCGATCACTCGCCGACCCGGCGCCTCAGGGCAATCCACGGTTTTCGACGGTCATGCCTTCGTACGCCTCGACGTTCTCGCCTGGCGAGATCGACCATCTGGTCGCCTACCTGCGGACGCTGCGGGCGATCCCACCGAGCGTGCCGCGCGAGCGCAGCCGCCAGATTCCAGCAGCGTCCGAGAACGTCGCCTTTTTCGACCGGCCCGAACGGAATGCCGAGGAGCAATCCGACGCGCTCGTCCACGCCCTCGAGATTCGCGAGGGGACGACTATCGCGGATCTTGGCGCCGGGACCGGCTACTTCACATGGCGTCTGGCACAGGCGGTAGGGGCCGCGGGTCGCGTGATCGCTGCGGACATCCAGCCGCGCATGCTGGAGTTGGCGGCGGACACCGTGAGGCAGCACGGGTTCCGCAATGTCGAGTACGTGCTGGGAACCGGGCACGATCCAAAACTGCCGCCGGCGGCGCTCGACCTGGTCTTTATCGCCCACGCCTACCACGAGTTCTCCGAGCCCGAGAGAATCATGGAGGCGGTCCGGCGATCGTTGAAGCGTGACGGCCGTCTGGTCATCGTCGAATACGCGAAGGAGAACAGGCTGGCGCCGGCCGCCAGCCTGCACAAAATGAGCTTCGACGAGATTCGCGACGAGATCGAACAGATGGGCTTCGACCTCGAACAGATTCTCGATTTTCTGCCGCTGCAGCACGGCTTGATCTTCACCGTGCGATGACGGATCGACTCGCGAGAACGTGTTAGGCGCGCCACAGGCGCGTCCGCCGTAGCTTTAGCGGAGGCGGAAGCGGGGGGCATGGGCCCCCGCGAGCGACGGCGTAGGGGTCCGCGGGGGCGACGCCCCCGGATCTGAGTTCGACTCGAAGTACGGGGGAACGGCATGCGACGCGTCTACGGTCTGATTGCGGCGGCAGCGTTGCCAGTCGTCTGCGTCGCGATGCAGCCGCCGCCCGCCTACGATGTGGTGATCGCCAATGGCCGCGTGATGGATCCCGAGTCGGGCCTCGACGCGGTCCGGCACATCGGCATCAGGGGCGGGAAGATCGAAGCGATCTCGTCGACTCCGCTCGCAGGCGCGCGGGTCATCGATGCATCGCGCCATGTCGTGGCGCCCGGCTTCATCGACCTTCACGAGCACGGCCAGCAGGAAGAGGCGTACCGGATGATGGTGCGCGACGGCGTGACCTCGGCGTTCGAGCTGGAGGTCGGCACCGCCGACGTCGCGTCGTGGTACAAAGCGCGCGACGGCGGGCAGATCGTCAACTACGGCGTGTCGATTGGCCACATACCGGCGCGCATGAAGGTGCTGGGCGATCCCGGCAAAGGGCTCCTGCCGGCGGGCATCGGCGGCAGCGGGTCGGCGAACGACGCACAAATCGCGGCGATGGAAACGATTTTGCGCGAGGGGCTCGCCCAGGGAGCGGTGGCCGTGGGGTTCGGCAGCGCGTACACGCCGGGCGCGCCGATGGCGGAGATCGAGCGCATGTTCCGCGTCGCCGCCGAGGGGGGTGCGTCGGCCCACATCCACATGCGCGGCGGCGTGGCCGGCTTGCGCGAGACGATCGCGGCCGCGAAGGCTGCGGGCGTCCCGCTTCACATCGTTCATGTGAATTCGTCCGGCGGTGACGAGCTCGACGGGTTCCTGTCTGCCATCAAGGCCGCGCGCGATGCGGGGCAAGACGTGACTACGGAGGCGTACCCGTATGGCGCCGGCATGACCGAAATCCAGTCAGCGCTCTTCGATGACTGGGCGAGCTGGCCAGACGAGCGATTCGGATTGCATCAGCTCGTCTCGACCGGCGAGCGCCTCACCCGCGCGAGCTTCGCGAAAGCCCGCGCCGCCGGCGGCACCGTTATCATCCACGGCCGATCAGAAGCCCAGACTCGCGCCGCCATTGCCAGCCCGCTCTCCATGATTGCCAGCGACGGCTTCATCGAGAACGGCAAAGGTCATCCACGCACCTCGGGCACCTTCGCCAGGGTGCTCGGAAAATACGTGCGCGAAGACGGCGCGGTCACGCTGATGGATGCGCTGCGGCGCATGACGCTGGAACCGGCGCGGCGGCTGGAGCGCCGGACCCCGATGATGCGTGAGAAAGGGCGGATTCGCGCCGGAGCCGACGCCGACCTGACGATCTTCGATCCGGAGACCGTTATCGATCGCGCCACCTATGAGGACGCCACGCTGCCCTCGGCGGGGATTCCATACGTTCTTATCGCGGGACGGCCGGTCGTGGACGGCGGACAGCTGACCTCGGCTCGTCCGGGCCGGGCCGTCCGCGCACCGATTCGCTAGTCTCTTGCGCCCCATCTGTCATGCAAATGGATAAACGTTGCCGGGCCGGGCCTCTGTCACTTCTGAGCGCCGCGGAAGTGTACTTGACGTGGCGGTCCCGCGCGGGCACGCTTCGTAGCTTGGCGCCGTGCGGTTGTGATTTGCCGGCGTAAAGGAGCGCTGCAATGGGCACCATCAACGTAGGCAAGGAGAACTCCACGCCGGTCGATCTCTATTACGAAGACCATGGATCGGGATCGCCGGTCGTCCTCATTCACGGCTGGCCGCTCAGCGGCGCCTCGTGGGAAAAGCAGACGGCAGCGCTCCTGGCGGCCGGGTACCGCGTGATCACCTACGACCGCCGCGGTTTCGGCCGCTCGAGTAAGCCCGCAGCCGGCTACAACTACGACACGTTCGCGGCCGATCTCGACAAGGTGCTGAGAAAGCTCAACCTCAAGAAAGCCGCGCTGGTCGGCTTCTCGATGGGATCAGGCGAGGTGACCAGATACCTCGGCAAGTATGGCAGCAAGCGTGTACGCAAAGCAGTGCTGATCGGGACGCTCGGACCGTACCTGGTCAAAGCGGCCGATAACCCTGACGGAGTGGATGCCAAGGTGTTCGAGGATATCAAGGCCGCCATTCGCGCGGACCGTCCAGCGTTCCTGATGGAGTTCCTGCGCAACTTCTACAACTACGACGTGACGGGCGGGAAGCTCGTGAGCGAACGCGTGCTCGAAGACAACTGGAACGTCGCTGCCGGGGCCTCCGCCATCGGCACCGTGGCGTGCGTCGACTGCTGGATCGAGGATTTTCGCAAGGACGTGAAAAAGAACAAGGTGCCGACGCTCATTCTGCATGGCGATGCCGACCGCATCCTGCCGCCGGATGCCACGTCAAGGCGGCAGGCGAAGATGATCAAGAACGTCAAATTGGTGGAGCTTCCCGGCGGCCCGCATGGCGTACTGTGGACGCACGCCGACCGGATTAATGCGGAGTTGGTGAGTTTTCTCGCGAGCCGATGACGCTCGTCACGATGAGGGGGCGATTGCTGCTGGTCGTCACTTGAGAAGAAATCTCTTCACGAGAACGTCGGGGCAGCGCCGTCCACTGGTGTGGTCAGCGCAGCCCCGATCGTGCGAGGGCTATAATCCGGCAGGATATGCGCCTGAATTGCGCTCGGCTTTGTGCTGTCTTCGTCATCTCGCCGTCGATCCTGTCTGCCCAGTTGTACACAGGCACGATCAGCGGCACAATCAGGGATACGAGCGGCGGCCTGGTTCCGCGCGCCAGCGTCACGATCACCAATCAGCAGACCGATCGCCAGGAGTCCGTCACCGCGGATCTCGCCGGCCGGTACACCTCGCTGCCGCTGCCGCCGGGGGTATATCGTGTCGAGGCGGGTCTCCAGGGCTTCCGCCGCGCCACGCGTACGAACATCACGGTCCAAATCGCTACGACGGTTGTGGTCGACTTCACCCTGGAACTCGGCGACCTGACCGACGAGATCGAAGTGCGGGCCACCGCTCCCGTGCTCGAGACGAGCAGCGGCACCATCGGGAAAGTCGTCGACAACGGAGGATTCTCGAGCTGCCGCTCAACACGCGGAACGTGTACTCGCTGATCTTCCTGACGCCGGGTGTCGCCGGATTAATCGGCAACAACTACAACTCGTTGAGTTACACGGTAAACGGCGCGCGGCCGACGATGATGGACACGATCATCGACGGTGTGACGGCATCGTTTCCGACAGTCAACGGGTTTACCGGCATTTCCGTATTTCCGTCGGTGGACGCCATCCAGGAATTCAAGGTGCTCGGCGCGATTATCCGGCCGAGTACGACCGCAGTCGAGTTCGAGCTTGGTGAGTGCCCGTCTTGGCTTCGCGCGCACGCTGTTCATCTTCGACAACCAGGGGCTCGGCTTCAGGCCCTCGAGCGTCGGCCTGCCGGCGTCGATTGACGCCAACGTCGATCGTGTGATGTTCCCGCGGTTCGGCGTCAGCGGCATGGTGACGCTGGGCGGCAACGATCACCGCTACAACGCGTTCATGAGCTACACCGCCGCCGCAAGTCTCACACACGTGCGCGGCGATCACTCGTTGAAGACCGGGTTCGAAGGTCGGATGCTCAGGGTGAACGTGTGGGAGGCGCGGAGCGCCGGTACATTCAACTGTCGCGCGGCTGAGACGCAGGGACCCAACCCCACGATCGCCAGCGGCACCGCCGGCTTCGGATTCGCATCGTTTCTCCTCGGCACCGGTCAGCCCAATGACGTGTTGATTCAGAACTGGAAGAACGTCGCCTCGAACAGCTTGTATTGGGCCGGATACGCGCAGGACGACTGGCGGCTCGATTCGCGGCTGACGCTCAACCTCGGAGTCCGGTACGACCTGGACGTCCCGCGCACGGAGCGCTACAACCGGATGAACTACTTCGACCCGGACGCCCGCTCGCCGCTCGCGGACCGGATTCCCGTGTTCTCCAATCTGAAAGGCGGAGTCGTGTTTGTCGGCGTCGATGGCCGCAGCCGCCGGCAATATCATTGGGACACCAACAACATCGCGCCGCGTTTGGGCCTGTCCTATCAGTTGAGTCCGAAGACGGTGGTGCGCGCCGGCTACAGTCACATCTGCGGCCCGTCGAATCAGGCCGCGCAGGGGACGGTCGGACCGTTCGGGTTCCGGACGGAGAACCTCTGGGTCACGACCATTGACGGCATCACGCCGCTGAATACGCTCAAAAACCCGTATCCAGACGGGTTCCTGCCGTCACCAGGCGCATCGCAGGGACTGTTGACGCAGGCCGGGGCGAACCTCCAGGCGCCGCTGCAGGACACGCCCTCGCCGTGGACGATTCAGTACAACATCAACCTGCAGCGCGAACTGGGCTGGGCGTCGTTCGTGGAGATCGCCTACGTGGCCACGCGCGGGTTCGATTTGTCGCGGATCGGCGAGAGCGGTCTGAGTCTGAATCAGCTGGATCCGCAGTACATGTCGCTCGGGTCGCAGCTCAACCAGCAGGTGCCAAACCCGTTCTACGGGATCGTGAACAACGGCGTGCTGACGCAGCCTACCGTCAGCCGCGCGCAGCTGCTGCGGCCGTACCCGCAGTTTACCGACATCATCCCGTTGTATTCGTCCGGAGCGAAGTCGCGCTACCACGCGCTGCAGATGACCGGACGCAAGCGTCTGTCCGGCGGTCTCATGTTCGAGGGATCGTACACCTTCGCGAGGGCGCGGGAGATCGAGATGAGCCACCAGAACAGCTACGACATCGAGGCGAGCTGGGCGCTCGCCTCGTACGACATCGCGCACCGGTTCGTCATCAGTTACCTGTACGAGCTGCCGTTCGGACGCGGCCGCCGGATGGCGTCCGGCACCTCGCCGCTCGTCAACGCGCTCATCGGCGGCTGGCAGTTCAACGGCATCACGACATTGCAGTCGGGCACACCGTTGTCAATCACGGCGAACAACACGGCGGGCATCTTCGGCGCCAGAACCCAGCCGAACAACAACGGCAACGACCCGAGTCTGAGTGGCCCCATCGATCAGCGGCTGGACAAGGCCTTTGACACGAGCGTGTACAGCCAGCCGGCCCCATTTACGTTCGGCAACGAGCCGATCTTCTCGCCGGTGCTCCGCGCGCACGGAGTGCGCAATTTCGACGCATCCCTCTGCAAAAACCTCGACGTGAGGCCGGGTGTCACCGCGCAATTTCGGGTCGAGGCCCTCAACGCGTTCAACCGCGTGCAGTTTTTGGCTCCCAACACCAGCGTCACGTCGACGTCCTTTGGCGTGATCAGCGGTCAGGCCAACGCGCCCCGTCAATTGCAGCTCGCTCTGAAGATATTGTGGTGATGGGAGCCGAAGGTCTGGTGAGATCCGGAGCAGCGTCCGTGGGTGTCTCACTCAGAGGCCTGCACTAGCTACACAGACAGGACAGCACATGGAGCAGAGGACAACCGGGTTCCACGGTGCCATCAGAGGACTGGATCGAACGCCTCGGTCGGCACAATTCGAAGGACGATTCGGCAGGTTTTTCCGGTCTCTCGAGCCGGCGGCGTTTGCGCCTGCCAGCCTCGAGAGTCTGGCAGAGGCGATGTCCGCGGATCTCGAGTTCGAGCCCGATCCCGACGCTGCGGATGCGGAAGAAAACCAGGGCATTTCCGCAGGGCACACGTACCTGGGGCAATTCATCGATCACGATCTGACCTTCGATCCCGTGAGCAGCCTCGATCGCCTGAATGATCCCGATGCGCTGGTGGACTTCCGCACTCCGCGTTTCGATCTGGATTGCGTGTACGGCCGCGGCCCCGACGATCAGCCATATCTCTACCGCGCCGATGGCGTTCGCATGCTGCTCGGCCGAAGGGTGAGCGGGAATCCTGACGATCCGTCTGCGCGCGATGTTCCGCGCAGTCCTGCGGTCGCGGGCGAACCGTCGCGGGCTCTCATCGGCGATCCACGCAATGACGAGAACGTGATCGTCTCACAACTGCACGCGGCGTTTCTGCGATTCCACAATCGGATGGCTGACGTCGTGCCCGGCGCTGCATTCCTTGACCTTCAGCGTCTGGTGCGCTGGCATTATCAGTGGGTGGTGCTGTACGACTTCCTGCCGACGATTGTCATCAAAGACGTGATTGATGACGTCCTTCCCCACGTCGCGAAGAAGACGGACCCGGCGACCGATCCACCGAAGCTCACCGTCTTCAAAAAACCCAAGAACAACGCGTTCATCCCGGTGGAGTTCTCGGTCGCCGCCTATCGCTTCGGTCATTCGATGATCCGGCCTTTCTACCGGCTGAACACCACGCTGCCGAAGCCGTTGTCGATCTTTCCTGTGGACACCACCGGTGTCCCGAACGGCGACGTCATCGAGGCGGGCGAGAGCCTGCGCGGCTTCAGGGAGTTCCCGAACCCGTGGGCGATTGACTGGCGCCTCTTCTTCCCTCAGACCGGTGTCAAGCCGGTGCTCGCCGGTGCGAGGAATCGGGTGCAGCCGGCGTACAAGATCGACACCTCGCTAGTGGCGCCCTTGACGAATCTGCCTGGATTGGCCGGTCCGGCACGGCTCGCGCTCCGTAACCTGCTGCGCGGATCTCAAATGGGTCTTCCGTCGGGGCAGGCCGTGGCCGCCTTCATGGGAGGCCCGGTTCTGGGAGACGACCACCTGGTCGTTGGAAAGGCGACTGAGGAGGACTCGAAGGCGAATCGGTCTGTTGCGACGGTGAGCCCCGACTTCGGCGGCAACGCACCGCTCTGGTTCTACATCCTGTCAGAGGCCCAGCAGCAGTTCAAGAAGGACAGCACGCCCATTCGGTTGGGTCCGGTCGGAGGGCGGATCGTGGCAGAAACATTTGTCCGCCTGCTGTTGGAGGATTCCCAGTCGTTCCTCAACCAGGCGCCGCGCTGGAAGCCGTTTGCGGAATTCCGCGCAGACAATGGGGAGTTTCGAATGGCGGATCTCCTGACGCAAGCGCGTCTGGCGGTCGATACACAGTCGTAAGCTGCGACGCTGCCGTCCAGCACCGCATCCGGCGTCTACGCTACGGGTTAATGCCGTACAAGGCGAACGTGTAAAACTCGTTGCCGTACCAGTAGGGCTCGATCAGCCTCAATCTGTGGCCGTACTGTTGAAGCGAGGCGGGCCGTGATACCGACCTGGCGTCGCGCGATGAATAGCTGATGATGACGTGGGTCGCCCGTTCCAGCGCCAGTGGCGTCCACGGCGTGCGAAGCGACTCGCCCTCGAACGGTACCGGAACCATTGCGATCCGCGGCTGAAGAGCCGTGAACACGTACGTGTCCCAGTAGCTTCCCATCAACACGGCGCCTGGAGCTCTCTGGGCGAGGATCAACGCAGTGGTCTTGATCACCTGATATTCCCGACTGTAGCGCGCGACGGGGAACCGGATCGTCAACAGGCCCACCGCGCCGAGGAGGAAGGCCGCCCGCAGGTACGGGCGGAGCCTGGACGACCGCACCGCACCCATGAGCAACAGAAATATCGTCAACATGCCGCCGACGGGAGCAAACAGGTTCGTCAGCGTCAGGAATCGGTCGTCATAGTCGCTCGATCGGACATGGTCGACAATCACAGCAAGCCCGAAATTCAGTGCCGCGATGCCATATGCACCGAGTACCAGGATTGCCGTGTCACGGGCGAAGGCCTCGCGCACGTGCTCACGGAGAGTCGGCCTGGTCCGCACGGAAACCAGCGCCACAGCGAGCGCCAGCGCTACGAGCGGCAGCACATACAGCGGCCACCAGGTCAGCCTGGCGAGGTGATTCCACTGCTCGCCAAGATTCGTCGCGAAGTGGCCGGTGTCGAGGTTGAAGACCGTCATAAACGGATTGCCATAGTGCTCGAGACTGTAGCGGCGATAACTCATTTTGAGTTGGCGTTCAAGCAAGTTCGCCGCCGCGATTGCCGTGATGCCTGAAATAGTGGGCATCAAGTGTCGTCGGCCGGTCGAGGGGGCGGCCTGCATTTTCGATTGCGCCCGCAATGCCTCGACGGCCAGCAGGAACACGAGGAACAGACTGCTCGCGACCGAGCTCCACGTAGCAAGAAAGGACGAACCCAGCGTCAGAATGACCCAGAACACAGGCCGGCCGATCGGATACTGCGGTGCGGCTTCGACGGAGCTGTCGAAGAGACGGCGCAGGCACACCCAGCTCAGAAGCAGGGAAGTCGTCTGCCAGGCGTAAAGCTGGCTCAACTCGAAGAGAAGATATCGACTTTCCCGGTGCAGGCACACGGCGATGAGATACACGATTCCCGCAAGCATGGGCTCGTCCCGGCTCAAGCTCAGGACTGCCCAGACGCCCAGGAACACCCAGATGATCTGGAGCGCAGTCAAACTCTCCGCAGTCCAGTAATGGCCTGTGGCCCGCCCGATCAATTGGGCCGCGATGAAGGGCCAGGCTCCCCACCGATCCGCACCGTAGTAGTAACAGTTGAAGACGGTAATCGGTCTCTCGTCATTCGCCATCAGGACCGGAATCGCGGAATCGGAATTGAACGAAATGTTGTTGATGGCGCTGCCTGGGCCGAATGCGTCCAGGCCGCGCCAGAGAAAGGCGGACCACCCCGCGAGCGCAGCCAGGACCCAGAGTGTTTGTTTGATGAACACGGCGGTGTGGCAGGGTCGAACCGCCTCCGCGGACGGGCCTGTGAAAAAATCCGGCTGACAAATCAAGCCACAAAGACCACAAAGAAGGCCATGTTCTTTGTGGTCTTTGTGCGCGTCGTGGCTTTCAAAAGCGCCGAACGTGTGATGTCTTCACGCTCCCTGACGCTCTGGCGCGGCCGGCGCGAGGTGAGCGCGCTGTCCGACGTTTCAACGGCGATAGCCGATCAGGATCGCGGCACCTCGCGGAGACAGCGTAAACGCATCGTCGTACGATTCCAGAAGGGTTCCGGTCAGTGGATCGTACACGTCGATGTGCATCGGAAACCGCGGCACGAACGGAACCGGGACGGATACTCCAATCGGCATCGCGATAATCCGACCGTCGTCTGACGTCGCCGCGAACGCCCGCACGAGCTGGTTGGTCTCGATCAAGTGACTGATTGGCTGCGTTTCCCACGGGTAGCCGGGGAAGTTCGCGTTGCTGTTGTGACGATGCCAGTTCGGGAGATCGGGAGGCAGGAGTTGCCTGACCGCGCTGATGCCCGCGAGCGTCTGATCGATATTGGGGACCTCCCACACGTTGGCTGAGCGTCCGCGGGCCTGATCCGCAATATCACCGCCACCGACACCTGCGCCGGTGTGCAGCACGAACCCGGCGCCGCCGCACAGCCACGTCAGCGCGGCGTACATCGTCAGCCGCAACGGATCGTCGTCCGCGGACACCGACGACTGGGGGCCTTTGCCCTCATCGTTGGTCCACGCGAGTGGCGTCGCCAGCCATGGGTCCCAGGTCTGCCGCACATACCGCCACTCGCCGATCACTCCGTCGCCGACCACGTCACGTGGCAGGTGCGGCGTCAGCAGATTGGCTGACGAGCTGCCATACCAGGACGTGATCTCGCGAGGATCGACCCCGGCCGGCGACGTGACCGCGACGACGTGAGGCGTGCGGGCGCGAAGCCTCGTGGCAAGTTCCTGTGCTTCGGCTTTCTTGTCGGTCCAACCGGTCGCGTATCCCTCATTGGCGATCTCGAGATACTGAATGGTCTCGGGTCGCGGCGCGACGATCGCCGCCACGCGATCGACGAGTGCCGTCCGCTCCGCGGGTGTCGGCGTCAAATCGGTATCCTGCCAGATGGTCAACTCCACGCGCAGACCATAAGTCCCGTAGGCGAGGTCCAGCAGCCCGGCGACATCACTATCCCAGGCCCGATCGTGCGGGTCGATGACGCGATCCGTCCATCTGGTGCCGATGACGCCGAATACACGGATGTAGTTGACGCCCTGCTTCGACAAGTAATCGAGCTGCCGTTCGAGTCGATCGCGATCGTGCTGGTACCCCCAGAGCCCCCAGAAGAGTGAGGCGCCAACCGGAAGGTAGGGACCATCACCGTCGACGAACCTGCGGCCGTCAAGCCCCACGAGTCCGGTCCGCACCGGCGGTTTCACGCTCTGCAGGTACTCGCGAAGGTCCTCGGCGCCCTTGCCTTGTTCGCGCGCCATGTAGAGCATGTGCGCCCTGGTTTCCACGGTCGGCGGCAGTCTGGTCTCGCTGTACAGGGCCTGCAACGTCTGCAGGACCATCACGTACCAAGCCTCGGAGGCGAACGTCATCGGCGGCTGCGGAGCAGGCGGTGCCCCACTCTGCAGGTACGCGCGAAGGTCCTCACCACCCTTGCCCTGTTCGCGCGCCATATAGAGCATGTGGGATGTCCTTTCGACTGTCTGCGGCATCCCGGTCTCGCTGTACAGCGCGAACACCGTGCGCAACACCATGCCGTACCAGGCCTCCGAGGCGAACGTCATCGGCGGCAGCGGGGCAAGCGGTGCGCCACTCTGCAGGTACGCGCGAAGGTCCTCGGTGCCCTTCGCCTGTTCGCGCGCCATGTGGAGCATGTGCGCACCGGTGTCGATGGTGGGCGGCATCCCAGTCTCGCTGTACAGCGCGAGCACGGTATTCACCACCATGACGTACCACGCTTCGGAACCGAACGTGATCGGAGCAGGCGGTGCCCCGCTCTGCAAGTACTGCCGAAGATCTTCGCCACCCTTGCCTTGCTCGCGCGCCATGTAAATCATGTGGGCGTCGGTGTCGACTGTTGGCGACATTCCCGTCTCGCCGTACAGCGCGAGCAATGTGTAGAGAACCATGACGTACCACGCTTCGGAGCCGAACGTCATCGCGTCCCTTCCTTCCCGGTCGCTAAAAAGCGAGCGGATTATAAGAGAGGCGCATCCGTCCATGGCGGCCGACGCGCGGGCTCTAGGATGATTTGTTTCAGTGTGGAGACTTTCTCTCTTGTGGGCAGTCGACCGAATCGACGTCGTTTCGTCACAGACTTCAGAGCCTGCGATGGAAATCCGATCACTCTCCGGGTCTGCGGCGAACGCGCTGGCTGGTCGCGTAGAAAAGAATGGTGTACGAGAACGACAGCATGAAGGTCACGGCGACGCGCCCGCCGCGGTTCCGAGCCCAGCAATAAGCCTTGCAATGATTTTCTGCACCGCCTCGTCGACCGAAGCGGCTCAGGGCGGAACCTACTTGCCTCGAACCGTCACGACGGGGCAGGCCGCCGTCGCCACCACTCGCATGGCGACGCTTCCAAGAAAGAACCGGGTCAACCCGGTCCGGCCGTGCGTGCCGAGGACCAGCAGATCAGCATTCTTGGTCCGCGCGGCGCGAACGATTTGCCGTGCCGGCTCGCCTACTGCCACAAGGTTGGTTGCCGGAATCCCCGCCTTGGTTGCCTTCTTCGTCAAGCTGGCAAGCTCTCGTTTCGCCCACTGTCGGCCTTCAAGGTCGATCTGTTCCCACGTGTGAGTGCCAATATACTGCTCAGGCATGATTGGCGTGAAGGGCGCGATCACATGGAGGATGATCAGGGCACTTCGGTTGGCTCTGGCCAGACTGACAGCAGTATCGAAGGCTCTGGCCGAAGCCTTTGAAAAGTCGGTCGCGAACAGCACGCGCTGAATTCGAGTCACGAGCAACCACCCTTTGGCCCTTTCTGGTTGCGTTGTTCGCCTTCCCCGGAGTCGGATTCCGGGTTGCGATCGCGGAGGACCAGTTCGGCACGATCCGGTTGAGCTTGCAGACCACGCGTCGGCGATTGGTTCTCCCCACGGCGGCTTGAATTCTCCATATCGATGCAGGTCGCACAGCCCGTCGCAGCCGACGTCGACGAGCTCATCATAATTATTAGCATGGCCAGATGGCAGCAACGCGTTGGAAGGAGTACCTGTGGCTCGCGGTCCTCGGCGTCATCCTGATCGCCGCTGTCTTTGTCGTGCGAGCGCACGAGAATTGGATCAGTCGGTTCATCGAGCGACGCGCATTCGGGGGCGTTTTCCTCTACCTGATCCTGAATGTGCTCGATGCCGTACTGGCGCCGGGTGCGACCTTGCCGCTGATCCCGGTCGCGTCTCAGGTCTGGGGACGCGTGCCCGCCGCCATTGCCACCACTGCGGGATGGACAGCAGGTTCGTTGATCGCGTTCTTGATCGCCCGCCGGTGGGGCTATCCAATCGTGCAGAAGCTCACATCGATCGCGCGCGTGCGCAGCATGAGGCGTTACATCCCGGAAGATCTGTTCTGGAGCGTCGTGTTCGCCCGGCTCGTCCTGCCGATGGACGTCATCAGCTACGTACTCGGCTTGTTGACACATATCGGCTGGTGGGAATACTTGATCGCGACGGCACTCGGTCTGATGCCGTCTGCGTTGCTGCTGGCGTACCTGGGCCAGATTCCCAACGCATATGAAATCATGGCATTTGCCATTGGGGCCGCCCTGGTCATCGCCTCATTCCTCATCAAGCGTCGTCGCAAAGGTCCAGCTCGGGCGGATACATCCCAGTGAGCCCGCCGCGGCTCGCAGGTTGCAAGTTCCATAACAGGCAGACCGCCTGCTATCGAGGTAGGCATCGAGCGCGATTCGCTCATTGTCGAGGCGTACACCTGGCACATACGCATTCAGGCTCGCGCTTCCTGGCCGATAGCGGCGCGGGCGCGGCGACGATTCCGACGTCTTCGATCCGTTCACCATCCGCTTTCAGTTGCCTGCTGCCTTGGAGAGCCGTCCATGATCGTTGCGATTACGGGTGCATCTGCAGGTGTTGGACGCGCGACCGTTAGGGCTTTCGCGCGAGAGGGGGCCGACGTCGGTCTGCTCGCGCGCGGCATCGACGGCCTCGAGGCGGCGCGGCGAGAGGTCGAAGCGGCTGGACATCGGGCCCTGGTGGTCCCAACAGATGTGGCTGACGCGGCCGCGGTCGAGGCGGCGGCCGAACGCATCGAACGCGAGCTCGGACCTATCGACGTGTGGGTCAACAACGCCATGGTGTCCGTCTTCTCACCGGTCAAAGAGCTGACATCCGAGGAGATCCGGCGTGTGACTGAAGTCACGTATCTGGGAACCGTCTACGGCACGATGGCGGCGTTGAAGCGCATGCTGCCGCGCGATCGTGGATCGATCGTCCAGGTCGGTTCGGCGCTGGCGTATCGAGGGATTCCGCTCCAGGCGGCGTACTGCGGCGCGAAACACGCGATCCAGGGCTTCACCGAATCGCTCCGCTGTGAACTGTTGCACGATCACAGCCGTGTGCGGGTATCGATGGTGCACCCGCCGGCAATGAACACGCCGCAATTCGGCTGGATGAGGAGCCGGCTGCCCCGCGAGCCGCAGCCGGTGCCACCGATCTTTCAACCCGAAATCGCGGCCGAGGCCATCGTGTGGGCGGCCGCCCACGGCCGCCGCGAAATCAGCGTCGGCGGTCCGACCGTGGCAGCGATTTGGGGCAACAAGATCGCCGCCGGACTCTTTGATCGGTATCTCGCTCGCACCGGCTACGACTCACAGCAAACAAATCAACCGGTCGATCCGAATCGTCGAGACAACCTCTGGCATCCGATCGCGGGGGATCACGGCGCCCGCGGCCGGTTTACAAGCCGCAGCATCGACAGCAGCGCACAAGTCTGGATGAACCAGCATCTTGTCGCGACTGCGGCGGCGGTTCTGCTCGGGATCGGGGTCGGTGGCGCTGCGGCACGCCGGCTCCTGGGTGCAGCGGGCTGATGGATAGCAGTCGCTGGAAGCTCGAGACGGATGAAACCCGGCGATGACCGAGCCTTTCACGCTCTGCGATCGCTCGATTCTCAATAACGGAGGCCAGCATGAACCGACGTCACTTCACGGCAACGACGCTCGCTGCGATGGGGACGCTCACCGTGCTGACGGCGCAGGGGACGAAGAGCGGCAATCCGGAGGAGCACCTGCCCTCGAACATCACACAGCTCACGTGGTTCGGGGAGCGCGCGTCGTGGTCGCCGGACGGCCGGCGCATCGCCTTCATGTCCAAGAGCTTCGGCGACGCGTTCGTGGCCGACGTCGGCACGAAAACGATTCGCCTGTTAACGCACTACCCGCATTCCGGCTACACCCGCGTCCAGTACCTGCCCAACGGTGATTTCTTCCTGATCGGTGCGCGCACCTTCACCGACATCGTGACTACGCGATCACGCGACCAGGAGATGTGGGTGCTCGACGCTGATGGCGGCGGGCGGCCGGCTCCCCTCGAGCACAAGATCTCGGAAGGAGTCGCGATTTCACGCAAGACGATGAAGATCGCGTGGTCCAATACACACGGGCAGTACCCCGATACGATCGCCGAGGGAGAGTCGATTATCTACACCGCCGACATCGTCGAGGAAGGTGGCCGCCGGAGGCTCGCCAACCAGAAGGAGGTCATTCGAGCCAGAGCGCCCGAGTGCACGCTGGAAGCGCAGGACTTTCGCAACGATGATAGCGAGTTGATCTATACGTGCTACCGCCGTCCTTTCGCCGACGTGCTGGGCGTCGACCTGAGTACCGGCAAGGTGACGACGTACCGAAAAATCGCCGGCGAATACAACGAGGTCGAGGGCATCTTCCCGGACGGCCCGTATACACTCGTTGAATCGAGCCGCGAACAGACCCAGCACGATTCCAATCACGTTGATATCTGGAAGCTGAAGCTCGAGCCGGACAGCACAGACTACGTGCGGATGACGCGGTGGGGTGACTATCCCGGATACAAAGCGTCGAACCCTGTGGTCAGTCCGGACGGCAGGACCATCGCATTCCAATCGGCACGCAGCAGCGATCCCGCCGGTGTCGGCTACGGGATCTTTCTGTTGAAGATCCGTTAGGCATTGTCGCGCCCGATCAAGCGGGTGTCGTATAACGCCGCTCGATTGCCTCGCGAATGCGCGCGCGGCTGTCGGCCGGCGACAGATCATCGAGCCCTTCGACCTCGGCCGCGTCCGCGGCCAGCGACTCGTCCTTGATCACCTCGCGAAACCAGCGTGAGACATCGTGCTGCCGCAGGTGGAACTCCCACGTGGCGTCGTCGACGCCATCGGCCATCTGCTTGAACAGATCGAGATTCTGGGCGCGGAGATTCAGGTGCCCTTCGGGTCCACGGAAATAAAAACTCCGGTCTTCGCCGAGCTCCCCCTCCGCGTACTTGCGCTGGTGGCGCCGGCGGACGGCAACCGGTTCGACAGGTCGAAACCGAAGCGGTGCTGAATCGCGCCGCAGCAACCACGCAAGCTTCGTATCGGCCTCGTGTTTCGGCAACCGGATCGCCTTGTCGCCGCGCCCCCGGGCCAGCGCGTCCACCGTTGTCTGCGGCTCAGGCCCCACGATGATCGCCGTCTGAACGAAGCGCAGGACCGACTGCGCCACGTGGTCGGGATGAATCGTGACGAGCGCGATGTTGTCCGGCTGCGCCAGCAGCACCGCCTCGGATGGTTGCCACGAGGACGGCAGCAGGTGATGCGCTTCGTCGATGAGGATCCAGTGCGGCCGCGCACTCGCGGCCCGCATTTCCAGCAGCCGCGGCAGGAGGAGGGGAGGAAAGGCGGGCCGATCCTCGAGTCGCAGATCCATCAGGTTGACGACGGCGTTCTCCTCGGGATGGTCGAGTACCCGCATCGCCTCATCCGCCAGTGCGCGCTGATCGCCGCCGCGCAGCGCGATCGCCCCGGCGAACTCGTCATAGTCCCCCTCGGGATCGATGATGCAGAACTGAAACGCCGCTTCGGCCAGGCGCTCCAGCAGCGCGGTTGTCACTCTGGTCTTGCCAGCGCCGGACGGCCCGGCGATCAGGAGAATTCCGTCCTGCGGCGCGAGACGAATGTCGTCGCCGTCTGCGGACTGTCCGATGACGACGTGGTGCCGCGTCAGTCTGGCGCTCAACTCTTTGAGGTCCGACGCGATCAACCGGTCAATCAGCTCGATCACGCCGTTCCCGTGGTCCGAAGGGGTGACCCAGTCGACGCGTGCTTTGACGCTCCCGAGCGCGTTGGCGACGGCCACGCCGCACTCGCACGCTGCCAGGAACGCATGATCGTTCTCCGCGTCGCCGATGCCGACGGTATTGTGGCGCGACAGTTTCAACGTCTCGAGCGCCCGCAGCAGTCCGGTAGCCTTGTTCACGCCGGAGGGCAGCACCATGACGGCGCCCTTGTTGAAGATGACCTGGAGCTCGAGGTTCTGTTCACGGATGACCTCGAACACGGTGTGCCCGTGCGGTTCCCACGTCGCCACGATCACACGGCCCACCGAGACCGGCGAAACGCCGCGGCGCTCCAGCTCGCGCGCGAATTCGTCGGGAGGCTTCTCGGCAAGCGACTGCACCTCGCGCGTCCCGACGTCGTACAGGACGCCGCCGTTTTCGGCAACGACCCGGTCGAACAACTGAACCTGGGGAAAGACGCCGATCAGGTCGTCGAGCTGGCGGCCCGTCACCAGGAGGAGCTTCCGGCCGGACGCGCGGACGCGGACGAGCGCGGCGACGGTCGCGTCGCTCACGCGGCCGTGCTCGGCCAGGGTTCCGTCGTAGTCGCACGCAAGCGCGAAGTACCGCATCAGCCGTCCCTTTTTCCGAGCGCCTCAGCAGCCACCTGGTGCACGTGGATTCCCGCAGGTTTCAGCGCTCGAAACCACGCTCGAGAGTGCAATCACTGCACCGTGCGGCTGGACCTGCGGGCTCCGCCACACACGGGGTCCCACGCGGCAGCCGCTTCGGGGCCGCTTCCGGATGGGATGGCGGACCGCAGGTGGCGCACGCGGCCGGCCAAACCGCATATAGGGCTATAAGCCATGGACGATCTGCGGGTCATAGCAGCAGCCGAGCAATCGGTGGGGACGCTAGGCCGATGTTGACGCAAGCGGTGCTGTACGAGCGACTCAATCGTGCCTTCCTGGTTCTGCGGCGATCATCCAACACGGGACGCGAGCTCAGGCCCACGGCAGGATTCAGTCCAGCTGCCGGACTGATTTACACCGCGATGTCGACGTTGGATAACGCAGATGCCCTTCGCGTGGTGTCGCACGATGGTTCCGCCAAAGAAGTGACGAGCGTGGTTGCGTGGAATCGCCGGCAGCACTGGGCCGTGTTGTCGGGTGCTGCGGATGTGGACGTTCAGCCGATCGCGGCTGCGGATGCGACGAGGGTGGGCACTCGGTGTTTCTCGTTGGACAGCACACCGGCAACCGGCCTGGTGTTGAGCGAATGCAGCATAACCGGTCAGAATACTCAGGGCACCGGGCCGCCGCTCACTGCGACGTTTGCTACTGGCGGTGGTGCTCCAGGGGCGCCGGTGCTCAACGAGTTCGGAGAACTCATCGGCCTCGTCGGCGATCTAGGCCGGACAGGAGAGGGAACGATTACATACCGTCCCGGCCAGTCGATCCTTGCCATCCCCATCGACCCATACGCTTTGTCAATGTCGATGCAGCCGCTACGCCTGTGACGTTGGTCGATCTGCGCGCTCGCGGGGTCACGGTGCCCGGAATTGTCGGCGACGAGCATGTAATGACTGGCGGCTTCGGTCGCGTGGATGCTAAGGGGAAACTGATCTCGACCGAGCATCACGATGAACTCTCTGTGCGTGAAAAGGCGTTCGCGGTCTTCGTCATGTGGTCTCCGAAGGGGCGTTTGCGGGGCCAGATGATCCTCCGTCTTTTCGACGCGGACAACCACTTCGTGACTGAAAGCAAGCCGGTGAAAGTCGACTTCCGAAAGGACCAGGCGTCAACCTCGTCGTGGAGCCTGCCGATGCTCACGAATCCGGGAACCTATCGCGCGGATGTGCTATTGGAGAACACGCCAATCTGGCGTAGCTTTCTCCGTATCACGCGGTAGAAGAATCGTGGAGAACATAGAGTGCCACCAGACTTGAGCCGCGAACAACTGACGCGGTTGGCGAAGCTCGGTGCCAGAGTGCGGTTAGCCGAGATCGAGCGGGAACGAGCCGCGCTGACCTCAGTGCCAAATGGCGGTGCGAGCGGCACGCCGGCCAGTGGAAACAACTTCCGCGAAACTCGTTAGACGCCTGCATAGGCATCCAACATGGACCGCCGCTCGGCGGAAGGCCGTATCGGAGCGGGTGAAGCAAGTATTGGGCGGCGAGGCGAGCTGGTAGGAAGAAATAGAGTTGAACTCGATCACACTTGATGCCATAGCGTTCCAGGATCTCGACCGCTCCCTCCGTTCGGACCACAAGTCAAGTGCGCGCTCTAACTGTCGCTGCGCTTCGGGATAAAGACCCAGTTCATAGTACGTGCGCGCGATGGTCTGCCGGATCGAAGCTTCGACCAACGGCTGTTTGTCAAATCTACTCTCGATACTCGCCGCGGCGCGGTCGAGCGCCGCGCGCACCTTCAGATCTGGATCGGGCTTCGTGCCAGGTCTCGCCTGCGTGTCGGCGCTCGCCTGCGCCAGCAGGTCGTTCTGCAGGAAGTCGTTGACCGCTTTCGCGACCGCCGCCTCCTGATTGGCGCGGTCCCGTTCTCGTGCGATACGCCGCGCCTGGATCGCCGTCGTCGCCGCGAAGGCGACGAGCAGCCCAATGAGGGTCGCTGTCGCCGCCACCCCGACTCGGTGGCGGCGCACAAACTTGCTCATCCGATACATCGTGCTCGGCGGACTCGCGACTACCGGGAGGTGGTCCACGTGTCGGCGCAGATCGGCCGCAAGTTCTGCCGCGGAGCCGTACCGCCGCGTGCGGTCTTTTTCGAGCGCTCGCATCGTGATCCAATCAAGATCGCCTCGAATTTCGCTAACGCTTACCCGTGGTTCATCTGCCGTAACCGTCGTCAAGCGCGTGCTCGGTCGCGGGGGATCGAGTTCGCGAATCGACCTCCGAATCTCATCGAGCGGTTTTTCGCGTAACGCCTTGCTATCGAATGGCAGGACGCCTGTCAGCAGCTCGTACAGCAGCACGCCGAGCGCATACACGTCGGTCCGCGTGTCGATGTCCAGGCCGGTCATCTCCGCCTGCTCAGGACTCATGTACTCCGGCGTGCCGATGAGCACGCCAAGTTCCGTGTACAGCGTTCGCTCCGTCAGGTGTTGCGTCGTCGCCTTAGCCACGCCGAAATCAATGATCTTCGGTACAGGTCGATCGTCGCGCACCGTGACGAGAATGTTGGAAGGTTTGAGATCTCTGTGGATGATGCCCTTCTGGTGGGCGTGCTGCCACCCCTTCGCAGATTTCGAGAAAGAGGTCGACGCGTTGTCGCGTCGTCAGTCGATGTCGATTGCAGTACGCGGTAATCGCTTCGCCGCGGACGTACTCCATTGCGAAGTACGGGCGGCCCTGAGGCGTGGCGCCGGCGTCGAACACCTGGGCGATCGCAGGGTGCGACATCAGCGCCAATGCTTGGCGCTCGGCCTCGAACCGCGCCACCACCTGCGCGGTGTCCATGCCGGCCTTGATGATCTTAAGCGCGACCTGTCGGTGAACAGGTCGGGTCTGCTCGGCGAGCCAGACCTCTCCCATCCCTCCTTCGCCGACTCGCTCAAGCAGGCGGTATGGTCCGATGGTTTCCGTTGCGCGGCCACGGCAGGGCTGCGCTCTCGTATGATCGGGATCGAGGAGTGCCGAGCCATCCACAGGTCGATCGATCATGGCGGCTCTTCGCTGCGCGCTCGCCGGATCTCACGGCGGTCTCTCTAGAGACAGAACCGACGCAGGACCCGCGAGACCACAACAGTGCGTCGTAAGGGATGGAGGCACCGATTATAGCACTGGAAACTGTGCTGGTGAGATGGGCAAGACTGACGTGGTTAACTCATCAGCCTCTTCGCCGTGCATGGCGGCCGATCAGGGCACACGAGCCGTGTGCTGCTGATTATCTCGTGACACGGCGCAGTGTGGCGCGGAAGCGCTCAGCAGCGAAGACGGAGTCGCACGCTTACGGCCGAAGGTCGAAGCAGGCCAACAGGTCGTGGCCGTTTGTATCGCTGTTGCGCACGTAGAGGAGTCCATTCGCGAGTGCGGGGTAGGCGCGCAGCGTCGGCGGCAGAATCTGCGCGCGGGCGATCGGACGGAACGCCTGCGGGGAGGCCTCCGCCAGAATGAGTTCACCGGTCTCGCGCAGGATGACGAGCTTGTCGACGGCGAGCGTAACGGTACCGGCGCGAAAGCGATCTTCGCTCCAACGCACTTTGCCGGTCAGCAGATCGACCGCGCGAAAGCTGGGATTGAATTCCTGACGGCCGTGGAATCCGTACAGCACTCCGTCCCGCACGACGCTCGTGGCGTAGTGGTTCGACATCGCCTCGTCAGACGACCACAGCTCCGTCAGCGCATTGCTCTTGACGCGCAGGAGCGCCGCACCGGTTTCGTAGGTGGCCGAGACGAAAATGAGATCGCCGATGACCAGCGGCGTCGCGGCGTTGACCGATGCCTCCGATCGTGACCGCCAGAACTTCTGAAACAGCAGCTGGCCTGTCGCCGGATCCAGCGCGATCAAGCCCCGCCGCGTGAAGAACACGGCCGCGCGCATGCCGCCGAACGTCGCGCCCACAGCCGACGAATAGCTCGCTTCGTGGTTCGTCGCCGTCCAGAGCACCGCGCCGGTGGCGGCGTTGAACGCGACGATACCGGCGTCGTTCTGGCCGCCGATGTTGGCCATGACACGGCCGTCTTCGACCAGCGGCGAGCCGGCGGCGCCGAAAAAGCCCTTGCGCACGCCAAACCGCTGCGTGGTGTCGACGTTCCAGATCGCTTTTCCCGTCGCGAGATCGATCGCATGCAGTTGTCCGTCCGCGCCGAAGGTGTACACGCGATTCTGCGCGACGACAGGTACCGCGCGCGGTCCTTCATCGAATCCGAAGTCGTCGCGATAGCTCGTGTGATAGGCGAAGCGCCACCGTGGCCCGCCAGTGCCTGCATCCAGCGCCTCGACGACCTCTTCGTTGCCGACGCGGTGAAACAGGATGAGACGATTCCCGGCGACGACGGGGCCGGCGAAGCCGGCACCGATCGACCTTTCCCATACTTTCTTCGGTCCGGTCGCGGGCCACGCGGCAGCCAGCGGAGGCCCGACGTAGACGCCGTTGCGCTCCGGACCAAGAAATTGCGGCCAGTCGGGTGCAGAAAGGGACAGTCCGGACATTGCGCAGGCGCAGAACACACACAAGCGGTGCATTTCGCCAGTCACCATACCACGGTCACACGACGGCGGGCGGGCGCGGCACGTGACGGCTTCGGTTCGCTGCACGCGCGCGGCCGGCGACATGATCCGCTCGCTGAAGCGCGGTATACTCCCGGCTGCCACGTTAGCGCTGGACGGAGGCTGCCATGCAACGCAGGCCGCTCAGGATCCGGATCATCTTCGCGTTCCTCCTCGGATTGATCTGGTGCGTGACCATTCAACGAGAAACTCTGGCCGTCCCTGGCAACGTGAAACTCGTCGCTCCTGGAGTGTGGTTTCGCGAGGGAGAGCTCAAAGACAAGGGTCACTGCAACAACATCTGGATTGAGATGAAGGACTACGTGATCGTCGTGGACGCCAATTTTCCGAGCGGTGCCGAGGTGTGTCTGAACGACATCCAGAAAACCACACAGAAGCCGGTGAAATATGTCTTCGACACCCATCATCATGGTGATCATGCTTACGGCAACCCGGTCTGGACCAGGCTGGGCGCTACGACGCTGGCGCATGTCGGCGTGGCCGAGGAAATGAAGCGCTATGAACCGACGCGGTGGCAGGACACCGCCAGAACACGGAAGGACGTAGCGGCCCTCAATCTACCCACGGCCGAACCGCCGAAACAGACCTTCAGCGAAGAAAATTTCGTTCTCGATGACGGCAGTCGCAAGGTGGAGTTTCACTTTCTGGGATGGGCTCATACCCGCGGCGACGGATTCGTTTATCTGCCGAAGGAGAAGATACTCTGCACCGGCGATGCAGTCGCGAATGGACCGTTCAATTACATGGGTGATGGAAATTCCGCCAATTGGCCACTGGTCATCGAAAAGGCTCGAAGATTCGATGTGACCACCGTGCTGCCGGGGCATGGGCCGCCGGCCGGCAAAGACGTGTTGACCGGTCAGGCCCAGTTCTTGGTCGAGTTGCGGAAAGCGGTGGACAACGCCATCAAGGCCGGGAAGACACTCGACGACCTGGTCGTCAAGCAGGGGAACACAATCACGGGCACGCGCATCAAACTGCCTGTATCCGTCAAGAATTGGGTCGACGACCAGGGGCTGGCTGCCGACGTCGAGGTCGTCTACAAAGAAATCACGATGGGAAAGCCGCACGGCGAAATCATAGGAGGCAGATAACTCACCGAACGCGCCGGTGGCTGATCCATCAGAGGACGTCGATCGGGCCGTTGCCGCACCTCGACGCTGCCGTCGTCGGCCGGGCTCTTGCCGTGCGCGGCACGTTCGCGTTGCCTGGCGTCACCCTCGACCAGCGACGGCGAGACGACGCGACCATCAGGCCAAAGGCCCCCATTGGGCACGACCAACGTCACATCATCGGTCATCATCGCAAGCGCGGCATCAAGATTGCCTTTGCTCATCGTGTCGTAAAGCTGCCTGATTAACTCGACGTTCGCCGTCTCGCTCATGCGTCCTCCTGAATCGGCACCATTGTAGGACCAGAGCGATGCCTGCCGTTTTCGGCGGAGGTCGGGCTGTGCGAGTATTGACGGCGGTGAGTTTCTGCGGCACGCGCGAGAGCACAACCCGACAGAACGCCAGACGCTCCTCAGTGAACGAGCGTGGTCGCTGCCGTGCAGTAGGGGACATCGTTCACGAACACGCCGTCGGAGCGGTTGACGCCGCCGTCGCCGAAGTCGGAGACCGTCGACGCGTTCATCCGCGGCGGGTAATCGAGCTAATCCTCAGCAGGCTGCTTGCTGGATTGCGGGCTCAAGTGAAACACCTTTCCATCCTCAGCGCACTCGAGGGTCACTTCCTCGAGCCGTCGCAACATCTCCTCACCGAAGTGGGTCAAGACGACGCGGCGGCTGGTGATGGCGTCGAGCCGGTCGCGGATGGTCGCATAGTCGAGATGGAATCTGACTTTCTGATCGAATCGATAGGCTTCGCAGATGAAGAGGTCCGAATCCCTGGCGGCATCCAGCAACGCGTCGGTCCATTCCGTATCTCCAGAGTACGCGACGACCACACCGTCGGTTTCGATCCGCAATGCGTGCGCGGGCGCCCCGCTCGGATGTCTCACCGTGTACGGGACAACGCTCAGCGACCCGATGGCAGTCTCGTGGCGGTCCCGCAGCTCTGAATAGCTGACCTCGAACCCGATTCCGATCGCTGACGATCCGGGAAACAAGAGTTCCATGGCGTCGCCGATGCGTTTCGCAACGCCGGCCGGCCCTGCGATCGCCAGCGGTCGTTCGCGTTTCGAAAAGTGCGCGTCAAGAATGAAAAAGGGCACGCCGGCGAAATGGTCGCCGTGAAGATGTGAAATCAATATCGCATCGACGCTGGCGGGGTCGACGTGTGCTTGCTTCAACGCCGTCAGCGATGTGGCACCACAATCGATGAGAAATCGGGTTGTAGCGGAGCTCACGTGAATGCACGTCTGGAGCCTCCCGCCGCTGCCAAATGCATCACCCGAGCCGAGAATCTGTACCGTGACGCCGGCCGCCATCAGGAGGCTCGCTTTCGCGCCCATTCCGACGCTGTTTCCATTCCCGCCGGAGCCGTCGGGTGATTAGAATGGGCTCAACCCGCTCGGCCGCGAGTAAATATAATCAGGTCCCGATAGTAACAATGATGCGATTCTCGACGTTGTTTATCGGCATCGCGTTGTTCGCGGCAGATTCACGCGCCCAGTCAAGCGAAGCGGGCAGGAGGCCGTTCCAGGCCCGCTGCGCCGGCTGCCACGGCGAGGACGGAACGGGCGGCGCGCGCGGCGTCAACATTGTCGACGTGCATCAATCGCGGGCGGCGTCCGAAGAGGCAGTTCGCGACGTGATTCGCAATGGCGTCCCGAATCGGGGCATGCCGGCCTTCTCGATCGCCGACGAGGAGATCGCCTCGATCGCGGCCTACGTCCTCTCGCTGAAGCCTTCGACCGCCAACCTGCCGGCGGCAAGCGACCCTGCACCCGGCGATGCCGCGGCCGGCGAACGGTTCTTTACGGGCAAAGGCAAGTGCATCGACTGCCATATGGTGCGGGGTCGCGGCGGCATTCTGGGCCCCGATCTGTCGAGCATCGGACGCGATCGGACGGCCGCCGAAATCGAGCGGGCGCTGGTCGATCCAGGCGCTGCGACCGATACGTCCGCATCGCGCGCCGGGCCGAACGTGCGCGGCAACAGCGCAGGCTCCTACAGGGCGGTCACGGTGCGCTTGCGGGACGGCCGATCCATCCGGGGGCTCGCCAAGAACGAGAGCGCTTTCGACCTGCAGCTGCTCGGTGTCGATGGCGAGCTGCACCTGCTTCAGAAGCAGCAGGTTGCGGAGGTGATGCGTGAAAAATCGCTGATGCCGAGAGTCGACGCGTCGCCGACGGAGGCGCGCGACCTGATCGCCTACCTCACGCGTCTGAAGATCATCACGCCCGTCAGTCCCGCAGACACTTCCGTCGGGAGTCGCGGGATCCCCTTTGCCGACGTGGCGTGGCCCAGGCCCGGCACCTGGCCGACGTACCACGGCAACCAGAGCGGCAATCGCTTCAGTCCGCTGGATCAGATCACCACCGGCAACGTTCATCGCCTCACGCCCGCCTGGATGTTCGCGATTCCGAGCGCCCCGCGCGATCTTCAGGGGACGCCGCTCGTCGCCGGCGGCGTGATGTACGTGACCTCAGCGAACGAAGCATTCGCGCTCGATGCCCGCAGCGGCCGCCAGATCTGGCACTACAGCCGGCCGCGCACGCTCGGCCTGGCCGGCGATGCGGCCACCGGGATCAATCGCGGCGTGGCGCTGCTCGGCGATCGCGTCTTCATGGTCACCGACAATGCGCACCTGATCGCGTTGCACCGGTACACAGGCCAGCTCCTGTGGGACGTCGAGATGGCCGACTCGCGTCAGAACTACGGCGCCACCGGTGCGCCGCTCGTGGTCGGCGACCTGGTCATATCCGGCGTCTCGGGTGGTGACGAAGGAATCCGCGGGTTCCTCGATGCGTACCGCGCCTCGAACGGCGCCCGCGTGTGGCGATTCTGGACGGTGCCGGCGCGCGGCGAGCCCGGTTCGGAAACCTGGATCGGGCGGGCGATCGACCACGGATGCGCCGCCACCTGGCTGACGGGCACCTACGATCCCGAGGCGAGACTGCTGTATTGGCCCACGGGGAATCCTTGTCCAGACTACAACGGCGCCGAGCGCCAGGGCGACAACTTGTACAGCTCCTCCGTGCTGGCCCTCGACCCGGAAACGGGAACGCTGAAATGGCATTACCAGTTCACGCCTCATGACCTGCACGACTGGGACGCGACCGAGACGCCCATGCTCGTCGATGCGCCGTGGCACGGCCAGCCGCGCAAGCTGTTGCTTCAGGGAAATCGCAATGGGTTCTTCTATGTGCTGGACCGGCTGACGGGCAAGGTCCTCCTGGCCGAGCCTTTTGTCCGGAACGTGACATGGGCGAGCGGCATCGGTCCCGACGGCCGTCCCAGACTGCTTCCGGGCAACGAGCCGACGGCGCAAGGCCAGCGTGTCTGTCCCGCGGTTGCAGGCGCCACGAACTGGACGTCGACGGCCTTCAGTCCCGTGACCGGCCGCTTCTACGTGTTCGCGGACGAATCGTGCGCGATCTATACGAAGAACGACGAGTGGTGGGAGGCCGGCAAGTCGTTCTACGGCGGCAGCACCCGGAGACCCGCCGGCGAGAATACGACGGGTAAAGTGCTCAAGGCCCTCGACATCCAAACCGGGAACACCAGTTGGGAGATACCGGTGGGCGGCGGGATCCTGGGAAGCGGGGTAATGGCCACAGCCGGCGGTCTTGTCTTCTATGGAGACGGCGGCGGGGCATTTATCGCGGCCGACGCGACCAACGGCAAGACCCTCTGGCATTTCAATACCGGCCAGAACTGGAAGGCAGGGCCGATGACCTATGCAGTGGATGGCGTCCAGTACATTGGCATCGCTGCAGGGTCGACGATCCTCGCATTCAGTTTGAAAGAGGAGGCGCATAAATGAAACGAATCCTGCCCCTCGTTCTCAGCGTGCTGACGATCGCGACCGGCGCGATCGCTCAACCGGCGGAGGAAACCATTGATCGCGCTCTCGCCGCCGCCCCGCGGCAGATGAAAGAGGGCGCCACGGTCATCAAGTGGAAGGCCGACTTCACGTACGAGACGTTGAAGAAGGGCACCAACCGTCTGGTCTGCTACGACCGGTCGGGGGAACCGGGGCAACAGGCATTCGCGGTGCAGTGCACCAGCATCGCCAACCTGGACCGCGTCGCGCAGAACCGGAAGTTCGAGGCGATCGCCGACAAGACCGCGAGGCAGGCGGCGCTGGATGCCGCCGAGAAGGACGGAAGCCGGGTGAAGCCCGAGTTCGGATCCGTCTGGCTCACGATGAACGGCCCTGACCAGGCGCACGCCCGCATCCACACCACGATCGCGGTGCCGGGCGCGACGAGCCAGTCACTGGGACTGCCCGACAACAACAAACAGGGCGGCGTGTGGATCATGAATGCGGGCACGACGACCGCCCACCTCATGATTCCGGGGAGCTAGCGCAGCACTCCGGTCCGCAGCAGGTCCTTGGCTGTGGCTTCCGCGCCCGGACGAATGCGCTGGCGAACTTGCCGTCCACTTCCGGCGCCAGACGGTCGACGTCGATGCCGTTCTCCGCAAGAAATGCGCGCGCGTCGTCGACCTGATAGATCCGCCACGGCTCGACCTCGACGTCGGCGAATCCTGCCGCGCGGAGCTTCGACGCGTACTCCTGCTCCTCGAGCGCGCCCGAGATGCAGCCGACCCACAACTCGACGCTGCGGCGGATTTCGGCGGGCACGTCGCCGCGGACGACGACGTCAGATACCGCGAACCGGCCGCCCGGTTTCAAGACGCGGAACGCCTCCCGCAGCACGGCATCCTTGTCGCTGGACAAGTTGATGACGCAGTTCGAGATGATGACGTCGACCGAGTTGTCGGGCAGCGGGATGGCTTCGATGGCGCCTTTCAGAAACTCGACGTTGGTCGCGCCCGCCTTCCGTTGATTCTCGCGGGCGAGCGCGAGCATCTCGTCCGTCATATCGAGACCGTACGCCTTGCCGGCAGGGCCGACGCGCCTGGCAGAGAGCAGGACGTCGATACCGCCGCCCGAGCCCAGGTCGAGGACGACCTGTCCCGGTTCGAGCGCAATCAGGGCTGTGGGGTTGCCGCAGCCCAGCGACGCGGTCATCGCATCCGCCGGCAGGCCGCTCGTCTCGGCGTCGGAGTACAAGTTCGAGGTGATCGGGTCGCCGCAGCCGCACGCCGTCGGGCCGCAACACGCGGCGCTGCCGGATGCCTTCCTCACCGACTCGGCGATGGCGGCGTATTTCTCACGAACCACTTGCTGAACGTCTGTCATGACCGCACTCCTTCTATATCTGTAAATGCGAATATATAGAATATAGGCGGTCGTGATATATTTGTCAAGGCAAATATATGCCCAGGCAATTGAACGAGATGGAAACCCTGTTCAAGGCGCTGGCGGACGCGACGCGGCTCCGCATTCTGGGGCTGCTGCTGACGGGCGAGGTCTGCGTCTGCGACATTCACGAAACCCTGAAAATCCCTCAACCGAAAGCATCGCGGCATCTGGCGTACCTGCGGCGATCCGGGCTGGTCGATACCCGGCGCGAAGGACTCTGGATCCACTATCGCCTCGGACAACTGGCGGATCCCGTGATGGCGGCGATTGTCGATGCCGTCCGTCATGCGTTGACCCATCTCGACTCCGTGCAACGCGATGCCGAACGACTGCAGAAACGGACCGGCTGCTGCGTGCCGACACCGGACGATGTCGCCGGCGTCTCGTGCTGTTCGTCACAGCCGCTTCAGGTGGGCCGGTAATGGTAATGGAGACCCTTCACACGCAGATCGGTGCCGCACGCCCAGGCGACGCGCCTGACATCTTCGCCCTGCTCGCGCAGCATCACCTGCCAACCGACGGTCTGGGGGATCATCTCGCGACGACGCTGGTTGCACGGACCGCGGAGCGGCAAATCGCCGGCAGCGCCGCGCTCGAGATCTATCCGGACGGCGCGCTGCTGCGCTCCGTGGCCATCGCGCCGGAGCGGCAGGGGCGCGGCCTCGGTCGTGCACTGACGGAAACGGCGATCATGTTGGCGCGCGATCGCCGGGTGCCGGCGATTTATCTCCTGACGACGACGGCGGATCAGTATTTTTCCAGGTTCGGTTTCACACGCATCAATCGAGCCGACGTGCCGGCGGGGGTGCAGACGTCGATCGAGTTCACCTCCGCGTGCCCGTCGAGTGCGACCGTCATGCGCTTGATCCTGTAGATGATCGAACTCGCTGACAAGGGGGGAGCGTCGCTGTGAATGCACCCGCCCGCGCGCTCGCGGCAGCCACGCCGACGATCAGCATTCGCAACTACGCCATCGTCACCGCGGCGTACTGGGCGTTCACGCTCACGGATGGCGCCCTCCGCATGCTCGTCCTGCTGCATTTCAATCAGCTTGGCTACACCCCGGTCCAGCTGGCGTTCCTGTTTCTGCTCTACGAATTCTTCGGGATTGTGACGAATCTGGTCGGCGGCTGGGTGGCGTCGAGGACCGGCCTGCGATTCACACTCGTCCTCGGGCTCGCCCTCCAGGTCATCGCCCTCGCTCTGCTCGCGCTGTTGAAGCGGGACTGGAGCGTGGCCGCGTCGGTTGCTTACGTGATGGGCTGCCAGGCCCTGTCCGGCATTGCCAAGGATCTCACCAAGATGAGCGCGAAGAGCGCGGTCAAGGTGTTGGTGCCGCAGGGCGACGATTCCGGGCTGTTCAAATGGGTCGCGGTGCTGACCGGGTCGAAGAACGCGCTGAAAGGCGCGGGCTTCTTCGTCGGCGGCTTCCTGCTGGCACTGCTTGGCTTTCGCGGAGCCCTGGCCACCATGGCGACCGGCGTGTTCCTCGTGCTGGTGTGCGTGTTGACCTTCCTGCCCGCGGCGATCGGGCAGGCGAAAAGGAAGGCCGCCTTCTCCGGCATTCTGTCGAACTCGTCCGGGATCAATCGGTTGTCGCTGGCCCGCCTCGCGTTGTTTGCCGCCCGCGACGTGTGGTTCGTGGTCAGCGTGCCGATTTTCCTGGCGAGCGTGCTCGGCTGGTCGTTTACCCAGGTGGGCGGGTTCATGGCCCTGTGGGTCATCGCGTACGGCGGCGTCCAGAGCGCGTCTCCGATCCTGCTGGCGAAGGTGACGCAAGGGAAAGCGCCAGGGCCGGTGCTTGCCAGTACGCTCGGACTTGGTCTGGCGGCCGTGACCGCGCTCATTCCCATCGGCCTGCGGCTCAACACGCCGCCGGCGCCGACGATGCTCGGCGGACTGGTGCTGTTCGGGATCGTCTTCGCGTTGAATTCGTCAGTCCATTCGTACCTCGTGCTGGCGTACTCCGAAGCCGACCGCGTGTCGCTCAGCGTGGGCTTCTATTACATGGCGAACGCGTGCGGGCGCCTGCTCGGCACACTGCTGTCCGGCGTGCTCTATCAACTCGCCGGCGTCAGTGCATCGCTGTGGGGCGCGGTCGTTCTTGCGGGAGCGGCAGGAATCGGCGCGATGTTGCTGCCTCCCGTCACCACCGAGGTCGGATGGGCAGGCGCCAGGGGCGACGATTAGAGCGAGGCGATCGCGCAGAACATCATCGACAACTTCTACGTGCATGCGGGAATGGCAATCGACCCAGTCCCTAGCGTTTCGGCTCGAGATCGAGTGGACGGCACCCGCGCACGGCACTCGATCGTCCTGACATCATTCATCTTGTGGAAGTTCTCAACAACATGGTTGAATGATCGAGCGTGTCGATGCCTGATCTGAGACACTCGATCACGATCGACGATGTGCTGCGCTGGGCACCTCATGTTCAAGGCGAAAGCTGCGGCGGAAGGCTGCGTCGCGGCGTTCTTTACGACCACCGGCGTCGAAACAACGACATCAGTCGCATACTGACTTATGGCATCGACGGTCGATGTGTCGGTCGCGGATTTTGTCAACGCTGCGCCAGCACGGGTGCGCGACATCATGTTCGATCCGCGCCAGGATCCGACGTGGATGGCAGCGGTCAAACATGTGGAACCACTGGCCGAGGAGGTTCGGCCCGGAGCACGTGTGCGCCGCACCGGGAAGTTTCTCGGCCGCACTTTGCGTTGGACAACCGAGGTGACCGGTGTCTCCGCTCAAACGCTGGACCTCGAGATCATCGACGGGCCGATGCGGGGAACCGTCATGTACCGTATCGAGCCGCACGGGAGCGGCTCACGCGTGACGATTCGCAACGTGGGGCATGCGCCGGGGTTCGCCCCCCGATGGCTCCTGGCCATCACGATGCGCCGTTCGCTCTCCGCAGACCTGCACCGGCTCAAACAAGCAGCAGAGGCGCAGCCGTGATCGCCCGGCGCACGGCCGGCAATCCGGCGACGCCTTCGGCGCGCTGGCGCATCCGCAGCGCCAACACTGGTCGACGGACATTCTGTGGCCGGCATATCGGAGTCACACCTGATGCCTGATTTACCGGTCTTCTGCACACTGCAACCGGACGAGATCAATGCCCGCTCAGCGCAGCTGCTGCCTGGCCTGGCGGCGCTGGCGACGAGCCAGGTTCGCATCGAGGAAGGATATCGATTCGAATTCCTGGCGAGCGCCGAAGTGCTGAGCGCAATGGCGACCGCGATCGACGCCGAGCGCCGCTGTTGTCGATTCCTGCGATTTCAGCTGACTGTCGAACCTGGAGGCGGTCCGCTCCGCTTAGACATCACCGGTCCGAGTGGAACAGGCGCGTTCCTGAGCAGCCTGCTTGAAAATGGGTGACCGCACTCTGTGATCAGGCGAGGTACCCGGAAGCCGCGCCCGGCCTTCCCCCATGCGGGCATAATCCACTCGTGAAATCAACACTTCGCTCGTTCGACCTGGCCCACCTGGCGCACGTCGAACTCCTGACTCCCAAGCCCGTCGAAAGCCTGCACTTCTTCGTCAACGTGATGGGGATGACCGAGAGCGGCCGACGCGGCGACTCGGTCTACCTGCGCGGGTGGGACGACTACGAGCACCACACGCTCAAACTGACGGCGTCCAAGATGGCCGGCCTGGGGCACTTCGCCTTCCGGGCCACGAGCCCGGAGGCGCTGCAGCACCGTGTCGGCATCATCGAGAGAGCCGGCTGCGGCAAGGGATGGACGACCGGCGATGTCGGCCACGGTCCCGCGTACGCGTTCACGACGTCCGACGGCCACAGCATGGAGATCTACTACGAGACCGAGTGGTACCGGCCGCCGCCCGATCTCAAGCCGTCGCTGAAAAACCAGGCGATGCGGTTCCCCGCACGCGGCGTGAACGTGCGGCGGCTCGATCACCTGAATCTGCTCGCCTCAGACGTGACCGCGCTGCGCCTGTTCTTCGAGGATGTCCTCGGGCTGCGCGTCACCGAGAAGATCGTGCTCGACAGCGGCGCCGAAGCCGGCGTCTGGGTGACGTCGAACAACAAGACGTACGACGTCGCGTTCACGGCAGACCATTACGGCGCAGTGGGACGCTTTCACCACGTCACCTACGCGCTCGATTCGCGCGAAGAGATCCTGCGCGCAGCGGATATCTTTCTCGAGAACGGCGTCCACATCGAAACCGGCCCGCACAAGCACGCGATCCAGCAGACATTCTTTCTCTACGTCTACGAGCCTGGGGGGAACCGTGTCGAGGTCGACAATGCCGGCGCCCGGCTGATGCTCGCCCCGGACTGGCAGCCGGTCGTCTGGACCGAGGCGGAGCGGAAGAAGGGACAGGCGTGGGGTCTCCAGACCATCGAGACCTTCCACACGCACGGCACGCCGCCGATCGAGCAGTACACCGGTCCCCGCAGGAAGTGATCGCGATTCGCGTAACCGGTGAACCGCCTACTTGAGGTGGTACACGAGGAACAACTGGCGGGGCAGAAACGTGTAGCTCTCCTTGAGCTGATAACCCGCCTGATTGAGCTCGGAGCTGATTTGGCCTTCCGTGAACCGGAACTGGGGCGGAGGACCGGTCGGGGCGTCCTGGCGGAAATCGATGATGGCCAACCGCCCTGAAGGTTTGAACGACGCCCGCAGCTTGCGGAAATACTCGACCCGGTTGGCGATGTGATGGTAGGTATCGACAACCAGCACCGCATCGACCGGCGCGGGGAGATTCGGCGAATCGGCACTCGCCTGAACGGGCATCACGTTGTGCAGGCCGGCCTTCACGGCGCGTTCCTTCAGGTACTGCACCATCGACGGCTCGATATCCACCGCATAGACGGTCAGCGCCGCCGGCAGCTGGGCCAGACGCATCGAGAAATAACCGGTGCCGGCGCCGATGTCAGCCACGGCCTGCCCGGCACGGAATCCGAGCGTGTCAATGACCCGAGCCGGCATCTGCCAGGTGTCACGCGCCGGATCGTCGAATTCCTTTGCATAGCGCTCGGGATCGTCGAACCGGTGCTCCATGTGATCCGGCACATGACCGGGCGGCGGCTGACGTTGCCGGGCGGATGTGCCGATACCCGCCGCGACGCACAACATTCCGGTGGCGATGGCAATCCATCTGTGCATGTGAGTCAGTTTAATCCATTGATCTGAGGCTCAAGACTTCAGGTCCGGGCTCAAGGCTCCAGGCTCTGGGCTGTCGGCCTCCGGCTCGCGGAGAGCCTCAGACGCGGCGCGGACATCAGCGCCACGCCGAAAACCGCCAGCGCCATACGAGAGCGGCTTCCCGCCGGATCAGGCGTTCTTCCACGACTCAGCCGGCCATGGCGGCAGCAGCCGAACCAGCGCGGCGAGAATCCCAAACGGCAACAGGAGGAGCGCGATCGATGCTCCGAGCCCCTCCGTCCGGTGCGGAGTGAGATACATCTCGAACGATCGCTCCGGGTGTCCAAGGTGCAGTTGCAGCGGCAGCGGCGCGACGAGCAGGAACGCGAGCGCGGTGAGGAGCGCGCGGCGGTAGGTCGGCTTCACCACGTGCACGTTTGAAGACGCGTTCGAGGGAGGCGAGAATGAACGCGCCGGCGACCAGTCCGGTGATGAACGGATAGAGCACGATCAGCGTGCCCCACTGAAGCTCCATCTCGTTCGGATACATGTAGCCCTGAACGGTTCCCATCAGCGCACCGATCCATCGAGGCCGTAGTAATAAGTCTTCGATCCGGGGGGAGCGTTCTTTTCGAGCTTGCAGGCACGCACACAGTGCCGCAGCCAATGCACGTCTCAACGTCGATCACCATCGCCCACCAGTGATCGCTCATCGTGTAGTTGGGTGCCCGGTCCGGCTCGCCGGCGGCGCGACTGCGTCCCACGCGATCGACGCGGCGCCGGACAGAACCAGCAACTGCGCAGATCGCCGACGTCGCCGTGGCATTCAAGGCATGCCGCCTGCCCCGCGTACGCAATCGGCCGGGCGCGCGCATCGTCGAGCGCGCCGGCCCGGTCGTGGCCGTAGACGCCGAAGTCCTTCGGTACGAGAAACGTCCGCGGGACGAAAAAGAGCACGAGCCCGAGGCCGAAAAGCGTGGCGACGCGTGCGTGCGGTCGTGACCATCCGACATGAACGATGCGCACGCAATAACCTCGCACCCAGCTGATGAGACTGTGCTCCGGCAGGCGAGGTGTCCGGTCTAGACGGTCCCGCCGTATGCCCGCCAGGACATCGGCGCTGCCGTCCAAACGGCTGCTGCGCCTGGCCCCTCGCGCGGCAAATCGGCGCCGCCGGCGGCTGCGTAGCAGCGGCTGGAGGATCGCAGATCACGTGGTAGTACGGGAGTGGCGGTCGTGTCCAATCAGACTACCGCGACCGGGTTCTCTAATGTGCCAACACCGGATATCGTGATTCGCACGCAGTCGTGCGCCTCGAGCGTGAACGAATCCGGCGGAACGACACCGGCTCCGGTCAGCAGGACAGCGCCGTTCGGGAATTTCTGGGAACGGAAAAGGTAGTCGACGAGCTCGTTGAACGGCCGTTTGATGTTTCCAGCTCGTGTCTCCCCGGCAAACACCTCTTCCCCTTCGCGCCGGATCTCGAGCTGAATGCTCCACTGACGTGCGTCGTCTTCTGTCTGCCCCACGACAATCCATGGACCCACGGCGCAGGAGCCTGTATAGACTTTCGCCTGCGGGAGATAGAGCAGGTTCTCGCCCTCGATGTCACGGGAACTCATGTCGTTTCCGATTGTGAAACCCACGATGTTCCCTGAAGAACCGATTACCAGCGCGAGCTCCGGTTCCGGAACGCTCCAACGAGCGTCTCTTCGGATGCCGACAGCGTCGCCTGGAGAAACAACCTTTTCCGGAAGTGACTTGAAAAAGATCTCCGGACGCACCGCATCGTAAACGCGGTCATAGGCGTTGGCGCTGAACTCGGATTCCACCATGCGCGCTTGTTTGCTTCTGAAGTACGTCACACCGGCGGCCCACACTTCATGGGATTCGACCGGCGTCAACAGCCGGATGCTGTCCAGCGGATGATCCGCGAGCCCGGCCTGACTCAGTCGCATGAGCTCGTCTGCGAGGTCCGCCCGTTCGATGAGGACCTTCATGCGATGCACGCCGGCGTCAGACAGGTCAAGGACGGATTGCCCGTTCGTGATC